>JAVERT010000008.1:0-95439 GCA_034006985.1 Gudongella sp. | reverse complement strand
CTGTTGTTGAGAAGTCACTTGCTATAATATTTGATCTAACATTTCTGTCAGCTTCATTTGAAAGATAGAATAATAATCCTATATCTTCAAGATCAATACTTGTACCTAACACTCCTTTAAGCGTTTCACCATTAACAGTTACTGTCCAAGTCTGAGTTGCTTCAACATATGAGGCTGTTACTCCGAAACCAGTAACTTTAGTTTTAGACGCTTCATCACCATATACTTCAAGTTCATTTGCTGAGGCGTTTAATACCAGATATTCAATTTTACCTGTAGTACCGTCAATTGCATCATAACTAGCCTCCAGTCCAGTATGCAGTAAGATATGAAGTCTACCTAAATCGTCTCCTTCACCTTTAACAGTAAAGGTATAGCCTTCTTCAGTTTCCGCTTTGTCTACTGATATTAAATTTAATCCTACTGGTTCTTCAACTACTTCTATAACTTCACTTACTGGTGCACCAGTGTAATTACCTGTAGCTGTAAATTTAACTTTTATAAATTTATCGCCTTCTCGAACTGTATATATTCTTGCTGTTGCACCGTCGATAGCTTCATACGTTCCATCTGCAGATTCAGCGCTCATCCACTGATAACTTCCTGTAGCTTCAGCTGGTGTTGTTTTTGCCGTTAATGTTTCTCCAACAACAGCATTTCCAGTGATGTTAATAGCACTTACTGTGGTAACCATAGGTACTTCATATATAACCTTAACAGTTTCGGATAATTCACTTTTTATCCTATAATCTTCGCCATCAAGTTGATAGAAATAAACTACGTTTGCAAAAATTTCACGCTCTACATTTTTAGGGAAATATTCTTCAAAATCGTCTATCGGAATAGATTTACTGAAGTCTTTTCCTAAATCATATTCGTCTATATTACTTTGAGTCCAATACGTAGAATTATCATTTTCCTCATCAAATGTTCCTTCAGCTTTATCAAATCCTAACTGTACATGAAAGCCAGTAAAAACAAAATTGTCACTTTCATCCTTATAATATTCCCCAGTTCCTATATCTGTTGGTAAAATAAGATCTATAAAAATATCTCTATCTATTTCTAATTCTGCCTTTATCGAATCTAATTCTTCTTGTGTGATGATTCCATCATTCCAAATCATTTCGGTCTGATCTTCCAAAGGTTTTATTACTGGTTTTTCTAAAGTTATTACTGTAACTTCAGCTGTAGCAGTTTTTGTTCCAACTTTTGCAGTAATCATCGCTTTACCAGCTGCTATCGCTTCTATTTCTCCATTATTAACTGTTACTACTTTTGAATCGCTTGAAGTCCAAGTTACAGTCTTGTCAGTAGCATTAGCAGGTGCCACTGTAGCTATCAGTTTATCCTTTGCGCTTACTGGCAATTTTACTATTTCTTTATTAAGACTAATACCTGTTACTGCAATGCTAGTACTTCCTCCACCAGAACTACTTCCACCACCGCTCGATCCTCCACTACTTGAAGATACTGTAGCTTCTTCTTCAACTGGTTCTGTTTTGCCAGGTACTACTTCTTTTTCTCCTGCCATAACATCTTTTGCATTATCACCAGCAGTTACTTTTGCCCCTATAACAGTAACTACTATATTATCTCCATTTGCAGCTACTTCTTTTACTTTACCTTTTCCTTCAACTGTTACATCCTTAGTGTTAACTACTATTTTATCTATAGTAGAATCTTTATCCACAATCACTTTTGAGTTTACTCCAGTTACCAATACTGATTTAATATTTACATTAGTTGCAAATACAGTTACATCAGCTGATAATACAATTACTGAATCAAAATCACCTTCAAGGATTACATCGTCATTACCATCTATGGTTACTTCTCCTATTTCTACTCCATCTTCAGTGTAAACTCTTACTTTTCCGTCTACCCTTGCAATTATTAAATTCTTAATATTTGAATTACCAAGAATTTTGATGGAATCTTCTCCTCCACCTCTTACTACCATTCTTCCTGCTACTATCGTGTCATCAATTATTACATCTCCATCTCCAACACCATCACCTATGATTAAATCTCCAGTTATGGTCATCCCTTTTAAAGTAACTCCTGCTTTATTAACCATAACATTTCCATTTAAGTCTGTTGTGTACTCTCCTGCTTGTGTAATATATGTCTTAACTAAATTATCCATTATTTGAGCAAATTCTGCTCTTGTAATGTTGTTTTTCGGATTAATCTTCCCATTTGATCCTGCTACATATCCTGCTGATACTAATGCTCCTACTTCATCAATTGCCCAATCGCTTATACTATTTTTATCAGTAAAACTATCTAGAGCTGTGCTTTCTTTTTCTGATATTTTAAACGCACGAGCTAAAACAACAAATGCTTCTTCTCTTGTGATTTTTTGTTCTGGATTTAATCTATCGCTACTTCCTACAAAAGTTCTCATTTGAATCGCTTTTGCCATTTCTTCATAATACCATTTATTCGCTGATACATCGCTAAATTTTGTTAGCGGTGCTTTGTCAGTAGAATTAAATGCGCGGTTTACAATTGTTGCCATTTCCGCTCTTGTTAAACTCTCTTCTGCTCTAATTTTACCATTGTCTCCTTTTAACAAACCATTTGATACAGCTTTTTCTAATGCTTCCGTTGACCAGTTATTTGGCATATCCGTAAAATCTGATCCAAATGCCGTTACTGGAAACATTGATACAATCATTGCTAGGGATAAAATTAATGCTAATCCCTTTTTTTGCATAATAAAACCTCCCTTAGATGTAGTTGATTTCATGGAATCGTTTTCCAGGAATTAAATTCCCTGGAATTAGATTCCATATATGTATATTATATCCAAATATATATTAAATGCAATGTCCTACTGTGATACGGTGGAGGGTCTTTTGAACTTGCAGAATATAATAATCGCTGAAGCTTTCGCAAATATGTATTATCCAACATTTCGCAATTTCTATAATTTAACGGATTGGGGGGATTATTTTAATTAAATTATCATTTTCAAAGCCTAAAAATTCTACTTCTCTTTATGCTATTGAAGATGTAGCTGAAATAAATAAACATACCACTAAAATTACTGAAAAATCAGGAATTGTTAAAGAATTAGAAAAAGTTAAATGGGCAACATCCTATTCAGTACCTGCCGCTTAGAATACTTCAGATAATGATGAAATATTTGATAGCAAGCTACACTATAAGAAACACTATTATATAAATATAAAAACTCTGATAAACTTAATTTACAAAGTTTATCAGAGTTTATTATCATACAATAATCAAAAATGTGATTTATTCTAGCAGAAATATCCATTATTTAAATGAAATATTTATTCATCAATCTGCATTTGTGTGGTCCTTATTTGAGCCATATCGTTGGTAATTAGGGTCATATTTCCCTGTCAACTCAATCTCATCTATACCGTAATTAAATATATCTTCTGTTCCATCTGCAAGTTTAATTTTAGCCCTTACTCGCTCAAGTAGTGTATATGATGATATAACCACACCCGTTCCATCTGGTGCTTTTATTATCGCTCCAACTGATGGCATATTAACTAATAGTTCTTCATATGTGTCTTGTTCATACTTTAAGCAACACATCAATCTACCACAAAGCCCAGATATTTTTGTTGGGTTTAGTGACAAACTCTGTTCTTTTGCCATTTTTATAGATACAGGGGCAAACTCACCTAAAAATCTGGTGCAACATGTTATTTGTCCACATGGTCCTATTCCACCGATTATTTTAGCTTCATCTCTTACACCAATTTGTCTTAGTTCTATCCTTGTTTTAAATATTGATGCCAAATCTTTAACCAAGTCTCTAAAGTCTACTCTGTTATCCGCAGTAAAATAGAATATCACTTTATTATTATCAAAAGTATACTCTACATCAACCAAATTCATATCTAGCCCGTGTTCCTTTACTTTTTCTGCACAAATACTCATAGCTTCTTTTGCTTTTTCCTTATTTTCTTTGTGTAATTTAAAATCTTCATCCAATGCTATTCTAAGAACTGGCTTTAATGGAGATATTATCTCTTCTTCTTCAACGTCTCTTGGCCCTACTGCTACAACACCAAACTCCAAACCTCTTGCAGTTTCCACTATAACAAAGTCATTTTGCTTTACATCTATTTTATCAGGATCAAAATAATATATTTTTCCTGCTTTTTTAAACCTAACTCCTACAACTTTTACCATTATACCTCCCCCTGAATTTTCAAAAGCATAGTTTCTATCGACAATTGAAAGTTCACATTCATCTGTATATTCAACGATGTTTTTTCTATTTTCTCTATTATATCATTTATCCGCTCAAAATCCATAAAACTTTGTTTTAATAAGAATTCTTCCTTATCCTTATTTATGACAAAATTAATATCTCCTGTCGCTTTATACACAGCTAAATCTCGAAACCATAATAATAAAATTTGAAGCATTTCTTCAGTAAAGTCTTTATTTGAATAAAAGTAATCTACAGCTGAAAATATTCTAAAACCTTCTTTATTACAAAGAGCATCTATTAATTCTAAAACCCAATCTCTCCTATTAAAAAAATCTTCTGACTCTGATAAAAGTATAGCCTTACCTAAAGAACCATTAGATAGCCTTGACAAAAATATAGCGAGCTCTTCTTTTACTTGAAGATTATTTACAAGATAATATTTTATTTTATCCACTTCTATGGGGTAAAATCTAATTGTTTGCCCTCTAGATCTTATAGTTGGAAGTAAATTCTTAGCATCTGATGATATCAAAATAATATGTATATATTTTGGTGGTTCCTCTAAGCTTTTAAGTAGTCCATTTTGAGCTTCTTTATTCATTAAGTGAGCTTGATCTATAATAATAAGTTTTTTATTGCTCTCAAAAGGCGAGCTATTTATAAATTTTATTAATTCATCAATTTGACCTTTTTTTATTATATCCTTTTCTGGATACACTTCTTTAAAATCAGGGTGAGTTGCAATATCAAATTTATAGCATGAATTGCACATATTACAAGCTTCAACTTCTTTTTTTTCACATAATAGAGTCTTGGCAAAAGACTTAGCTAAGGATCTTTTACCAAGACCATCCATTCCTTCAAATATATAAAAATGGCTTATCTTATCATTTTCACAAGCTTTTTTTAGGCTCTTAATAATTAAATCGTGCCCAATAATATCCTTATACTCCATATTTCCTCCAAATCTAAATTCTTACATAATCTTTAATTGGCATAACAAATATATGAATTTTAGAATCTTCATTTTCGTTTTTTTTATCTCTATTCATATGTTCATTCTTGATTAATGAAATTATTTCGTCTACTCTTTCAGCTTCAGCACCAATTAAAAGAGTTGTATTGCCTAGACTTAAGAATCCTCCACTAGATGCTAATTTTGTGGCTCTCAAATTTTTTGTTAACAGCATTTTTGTTATTTTTTTTGAATTCTCATTATCTAAAACGGCAATAATTAATTTCATAAAAGCGTCCTCCTAAATTCTCACATACTGTTCTACATCCAGAACAAATACTGTTGCGCCACCTACTTTTACTTCTAGTGGATATGGTATATAAGTGTCGCCTGGCATAGTAACAGTTAAAAGAGAAGTTGTGATTTCTCTTGTACGGCAATTATCTTCAATAACTTTTATAACTTCGTCTACTTTATCATCTTCTACTCCACTTAAAAGAGTAGTATTCCCCGCTTTTAAAAACCCACCCGTAGAAGCAAGTTTTGTTACACGAAAATCCTTCTCCGTTAAATCTTCTACTAAACTTGATGCATCTTGGTCTTGAACAATAGCTACAATGAGTTTCATCTTAGGAACCTCCTCTATTTTAGTAATTCTTCTATTGCTTTTATTGTCTGAGCATAAACTTCATCTATCGATTTTGTAGCGTCTATCATTACAATGTTGTCAGGGTATATTTCTAACAGCTCCATATATCCTTTATAAACATCTCTGTGGAACAAATATCCTTCCTCTTCAAGCCTATCTCCACCTTCTTTTGTCTTCCTAAGAAGTGTTACTTCTGGGTCAACATGAAAGAAAAGAATCAAATCTGGAACAATTCCTCTTAATCCAAAATCGTTTATTGCTTTTACATTCTCTATCCCTAAATTTCTGCCAACACCTTGATATGCAAGACTCGAAAGTAAAAATCTATCACAAACTACAACTTTCCCATCTTTTATAGCTGGCACGATTTTTTCATGAACATGCTGAGAACGAGATGCAGCAAATAGAAGTGCTTCCGTTTCTGGCCCCATATTCTTATTATCAACATCAATGATTATTCTTCTTATTTTCTCTCCAATTTCAGTCCCACCTGGTTCTCTTGTTAGAACATGAGGAATATCTTTTTCTTCAAGATACTGTCCAATTAAATTAATCATTGTAGATTTGCCTGAACCATCTGGCCCCTCTAGTGTTATAAATCTACCTTTCATAGACACCCTCTCCTTATTCTGTAACTACTACATAATCCTTATTATAACCCATTAGTCCGACTATTTCTATACCATTGTCCATTAAGAACAAAACATGCTCGTATATTTCCTGAGTTATCTCTTCTCCTGGGACAATTAAAGGTATTCCAGGTGGATAAGGAATTATAGGTGCGGCAGAAACTCTACCTATTGCGTCTTTTAATTTTATTTGTTCTTTTTTGCCATAGTAAGCGTCAGATGGTCTTGTTATAATCTTAGGTACCGGCATTTTTACATTAACCCAGTTTATCTCTTCATGAGGAGTTTTTGCTGCTATATCAGTTATAGCTTCTATTACTTTTTCAAATTCTTCCTCCTCATTCATAAGGCTAGTTAAGATAAGAGCGTAATAAAAATCAGCCATCTCTACTCTAATATTATAATCTGTCAATAATAGTTTTTTAACTGTTGTACCCCTTACTCCATCTATACTAATTAATATCTTAGTATTATCCTTTGAATATATGGTACTATCCTCAGGATCGCCAGTAAATACTTCAACCCTTGGGATTTTATTTAATCTTTCAATGGTTTCATTTACCTTATTTATGCTCCACTCTAAACGTTCTCTACCTTCTTCACTATCCATATAAGCAACTGCAAGTTCATTTGACACAGTAAACAAATACGAAGGACTAGTTGTAGTATAAAGCTGATATCTATCTCTAAGTTTATTTAAATCTATTCTATCCGTACCAACGTGAATCATAGATGTCTGCGTCAAGCTTGGAAGAGTTTTATGTGTACTTTGAATTACAATATCTGCTCCACCTTCAATTGCTGAAATAGGCAATTTATCAGAAAAAGTCATATGTGGACCATGGGCCTCATCGACCATCAATATTTTACCATGTTTGTGTACTATTTTTGCTATTTCTTTTATATCTGAGCATACCCCATAATAATTTGGATAAGTTACTACAACAGCTTTTATATCAGGGTTTTCTGTTAACGCATCTTCAATATCCTCAGGGTATAGTCCTGTTAGAACATTATGGTTTTCATTATAATTTGGATAAATATACACCGGTTGAATTCTATTTAAAATTAATGCATTATAAACAGCTTTATGACAATTCCTTTGTACTAAAATTTTATCTCCAGGCTTTGTTATTGTAGCCAATCCTATATATAAACTTCCTGTAGAGCCATTTACTGCATAATAGGTTGCTTTAGCACCAAAAACACTCGCTGCATTTTTTTGTGATTCTTCTATTATTCCTCTTGGTTCGAGTAAATTATCCATCCCATCTAATTCGGTAGTATCAATTTGGGGCATATACTCTCCCCAGTCTATTAGTGTTTTCTTACCCTTGTGGCCAGGAAAATGAAATGATATACTATTTTCTTCTTTTAAATTTTTTAATGCTTCAAATACAGGTGTTTTCATATTGCTCTATCAACTCCCCTTCTGTTTTCTATAATAACAAAATAATTATAACTCAAATATAATTATAAATAAACAATTATTTTACTATATCTAAACTTTTTATTTAATATATGACTTTTATTTTCGCACCACAATTATCACAATGGCCATTATCCAAGCCTAGAACCTCTATTTCTGGAAATCTTTTAATTAATAAATTTTTACAATTCGGACAATAAGTATCGTTATCTACTCCCCATACATTTCCAATATATACATAGTGTAGATTTTTCTTAGCAATATTTCTTAAATTAATAAGAGTTTCTGTCTTCGTTGGCGGATTTGTCATCCTATTGCTAGGGTAATACTTACTAAGGTGAAGTGGTATTTCTGGGCTGATATCTGAAATAAGCTTTGATAGTCTGTATATCTCATCTTCATCAGAATTTTCTCCATCTATAACAAGTGTTGTTATCTCTATATGAGTATTATTATAGGCTGTTTTAATTGTATCTATAACTGGCTGCAAACTTCCTCTACAAAATCTCTTATAATAGCTATTTTCTATAGACTTTAAATCTATATTCATTGCATCAATATATGGCAGAATATCTTTTAGAGGTTCCTGATTTATATATCCATTAGTTACCATTACATTTTTAAGTCCTAACTTTCTTGCTCTCTTTGCGATATCATACATAAATTCATAGAAAATCGTAGGTTCATTATAAGTATATGCTATTCCTATCGAACCTTTTGCCTTTGCTAATTCCAAAATTTCATCAACTTCTATATTTAGATACATATCAACATTCTCAACGATTGAAATATTTTGACAAAAGTCACAATTAAAATTACATCCAAATGTACCAAATGAAAAAATATCCGCTCCTGGATAGAAATGAAATAATGGTTTTTTCTCTATAGGATCATAGCCATAAGACGTCATAGTCTCGTAATTAAGAGTATAAAGCTCTCCTTTAATATTTTTTCTAACTTTACATACTCCAGTTTTTTCTTCTGGAATTTTACAATTATGTGGACATAAAAAACAATTTATATAATCGTCTTCTTTTGTATAGTACCTAGCCTCTATCATAAAATCAACTCCTAGTAATGTCTAGTTACCCGAAATCTTTCCATTTTATAATCTTCATTCTCACCTATACCTGCTTTATTTAAAGCTATTCTAACTTGTTCTTCTTTTGTATCCACGCCTTCAATTCTTGGGAGTAGTAATCCTTTTTTATACCCTTTTGTTACTATTACCCCAAATTCCTGTGTATCTAAACTATCGATGGAATCGATGGGTTCAGGTTTTTCTAAAACATCTACAGAAAATGTAATCTCAGCAAGCTCATTTAATTCTACTTCAGGAAATCTTGGATCGTTAAGACCGGCTTCAACAGCATACTTAATAATCTCCATAGCAAGATTTTCCTCTCTCGAACTAGTCGAGCCAATGCAACCTCTTAGTGCTCCATTCTTCTTTAAAGTTACAAAAACAGGTTTTTTTATATCTAGAAGTTCACGATCAATATCTTCTGGTATCTCTAAATACTCTTTATATTCTAGAAAATGAGTTAAGCTATTTCTAGCAAGCTTTACATAAGAGCTTTCCATATTTTTAATTTTATCTAACTTGTTTTTTTGATCTATCTCAATATCCTCTATATAGTCTTTTGCTTCTTCTCCTAAGATATTAAAAATAGCTGTTGCATAACCAACTCCAAATGGTCCTTCGTATGAAAGCACATCAGTTTCTATCTTGTAATCGCTTAAAATTCCAGCTAGAATAATTAAAGATTTTAATCCACATTCTCCAGCTTTTTGTGCCAACGCAAGATCAAATGTCACTATTTTAGATAATTTCCCATCCCTCAAGATATTAACTAGTTCTTTGTCAAACTCAGGTCCTTCTTTGACATAACTATAAGGGCCACTATCTAGAAGTTTATGTGAAAAATCTCCACTTGCAATAATTGATACATCACCTTTTTGTAATTTTATAGCCTCATTTATTAATCGTCCAAATTTATAGAGTTCCTTTGAGGATAAGAGTCCATATGTTATTGGCACTACATCGAACTGACTGTATAATCGGTCTACAAAATGGAGTGGAACAAGCACACCATGATCTAATTTATCAGCTATCCCATAGCTCTTATACATTTCTTTAGTCATCTGAGCTAAATTGATTCCATCTTTTAAGCTATTTTTAACAATCTGATAGCTTAGATCCAAATCATTATGAAATTTATAGCTCAATTCTCTATGCCCAAACTGCCCAAAATCTCCTTTTAATGATTCTTCAACTGCAATTGAATTTGCATCTGAAAACAAGGGTCCATGTGGCGTTATTATAATAATAGTATCCGGAGCTTTTTCTTTGATATCCAATGCAATAGATTCCATCCCAGATATAGTGGCTGCTGCCTTTAATTCCTCTCCCATTCCAATTTCTTTTATAATAATAGGAGGATGCGGTGTTAGATAAGCAGATAATATTTTACCCATAATACTCTCCTTTCTCAAAATAAAATAGTAGTTCCCACAATAACATTTGATTCTTAACTACCTTTTAGCTCGTATAAGAATTGTTGCTTCTATTATAGAAGCAGGTAGTAAAGTTAAATCTTCATAAGCCAAATATCTACTTTCCCATCTCGGGCTAAATTTTTCTTTATATTGTCTTAACCCCCCAAAACTATATATTTCTTTACCATACTTAAAAACTAAATGAGCAATTTTTTCTCTTAAGTGTGCATTTTGATTCAACCCAACATTCGACAAAGGTGCCACTCCTAGGTTTAAAATTTCATAATTTTGCTCTTTAAAGCTACTCATTAGATTTATTATTAAAAATGTCATAGCATTGCTCGGTACATTATTTGCAAATCTCATTAAATCAATAGAAATTGATTTATTGTTATCATATTTGGGCATCAGTGATGAAAATGCAATTATTTCACCAGTACAAGTTTTTCTGACTAGCGCAATTGGCGCTTTTTTTATATAGCTTTTGTCCATAAAGCCGACTGAAAATCCCATTTCATTTCTACCCTTTAGCCACTCATCTGAGATTGCTAATAATTCAAGATACATAGAATCATCTAAATTGCTTCCATCAATTATCTCAAAATGGTATCCATCTTTTTTAAATCTACTAAGAACATTTCTAAAATCCCTGCTTTTAGAACTATTAATATCAAAGTCTTCCAGATCAACTAGTGCTGTTTCTCCTAATTTGAAAAAATTATAACCATGCTCGTGATATAGTGCTAAATTTTTCTCACTAATTTCATAATATGCGGTTTTAAAACCGTAACTATCTATAAACTCATGAAACTCCTCGATTGCATCCCCAAAGTTCTCAGAATTACCTATAGGGTCTCCCAAAACTACAATGATGTTATGGCTCTTTTCAAATGCTATAACCACCGTATTATTTATTGACCAAAACAAATGTTTGTCTTTTAGATAAACTAGATGTGCTAAATAGCTACCACCATTTTTTCCAAAAAGCTTAGCAATTCTATCCTCATCTACTTCTTCGTATCTGCTGTTTTTAGTAATTCTATCTTTTGTTACTTCTTTAATTATTAAATATAGTATAACTAAACTATATATATATATTCCATTTGGCAGTAATCTATAAAAACCTTTGGTAAATATTAATTTATAATTTTTCAATTGAAGAAAATCTACTAAAATCAAATGTGATAACCTAAAATATACGCCTACACCAATAAAAGCTATTACTGAAAATATAATTGTACTGTACCAATCAAAAGGCAAACTATTTCTATGAAAGCTATCTTTAGATGCTCTCAATAAAATTAGTACTACCAATAAAAAAGTAGCTTCTTCATAATCGAAACCTTTTAAAAATGTAAATATTGCTCCCAATAATAAAAGTAACCATGTAATTTCATAAGCTTTTTTCACCTTCATACTTATATCTCTTGAAATCATAATTAGAATTATTCCAATAACTATAGATAGCTGATGCGAAAGTCTAAGAATGGGAAATGATAAAAACTCTGTTACAAATTCAATTCTTTCAGTAATTCCAGGTATCAATGCTGAAAAAAGCAATATCACACCACTTGCAAAGATTAGTATACTTAATAAGTAATTTGTAAAGTTAGAAGTTTTATTTACAAAAACCTTTAACTCTCCTGTATTAAATAATTTTATTGCTGAATTCTTGTTTAGAGATTGAGCAATCAAGGTAATTATTATGCTAGCTATCAAAGGTATAAAATAATAAAATACCCTGAATAGAATGAGTGATGCTAATATATTCTCTGAACTAATTCCATAATATTGAAATCCCACCAATGCGACTAAGTCAAAGGATCCAACACCTCCTGGAAGCATACTTACAACCCCAGCTATTGAGCTCAAAGCAAATATAGATAATATTATATAAAGGTTCATATCTTGATTAAAATATCTTATTATAATTGCAAATAGAATATAAGCTAATGACCATTCTAAAATTGATGCTATTAATAGTTTCAATTTAGTAATAAACCTGTTTTTATCATGTAAATCTTTATCATTTTTTTTAAACTTATAAATAATTATATCAATAAAAAAATATAGACCCATGTAAATCATAAAACCTATTAGCATGAACAGCAAAAACTTATACTGAGTTATAATAGGAGCCATATATCTATAATTTATTAGAGAAATTAAAATTAATACAGATAAACCAACAGCTGTTGCTGGCAATAGCAATAAATTGTAATCAAATATATCCGCATTATCATCTTCTTTTTTGAAGAAGATACTTCTAATAGATGCTCCAGTAAAACCGCCTAATCCTGAAATATTATTTATACTACTAGCTATAAATGATACATTGAAAATTATTATAGACTTTAAATCTAATTTTAAATATTTGATAATAATAAAATCATATAAGGTAGTTGCTGATACAGCAATAAGCCCTACTATACTTAAGAACAATATTGAAAATATTGAAAATCCCCGTATTAATAAGATTGTTTCTGCAAAATCAATTGATGTTACCTCTTTTTTCAAGCTAAAGAAGATAAAAACTATAATAAAAATAAAAAAGATTATTTTAAGCGTACTGCCTAAATGTTTTTTGATAAAATTTTTAATAGCTATCGCCACCTAATTACTATTTTTTATATCAGTAGATTAGAATATTCAAATTCATTACTGTCTTATCAATTATACACCTCTGTCTCCTAATTATTGTATTACTAAATGTTTATTATTAAAATTTCAATTAATTATTTATAAATAGAATTTAGAATTATCCAATTTAAAAATAAATTTTTCATATATATTACTCCTATAACCCTTATACCCTCTTTATTAATAAAACTCGGCACACCAACTCTTTCTTTATTCTATATAAAATCAATTCAAACAAAAATACACCTCCATAAGTTAAATTTATCATCTAACTTTTGGGGTGCACTTCCACTTACTTATCTTTTTTACTATTCTTCATCTTCCTCGCCAATAACTTTAACTTCTCTTGGCTCTTCTGTTTCTTCTTCATCCTCATCTACTTCTTCAAGACTTGGCTCATTCAATGTACATATAATTGACTCATGTTCAGTTAATACTAGAACATTCTCACTATTCATAACTTCTAAATCTTTAACAAATAAAGGAGTAGTAAAGTCCATTTCTGAAACATCTATGCCTACTTTATCTGGAATGTCACCAGGTAAACATTCTATTTCAATTTCATCTATCATTTGCATCAACACAGATGGTTGTAATGCAATGCTATCTCTATTTAATAGATGTACAGGCACTGTAATCCTAAGTTTTTGTTTCATATCAATTCTTTGGAAATCTATATGAATTACATTTCTCTTAACTGGATGTCTTTGTACTTGTTTTACTATTACTGGAACTATTTCTCCTTCTAAGTCCAATTCCATTATTGAAGATGTTCCAACTACTTTAAATAATTTTACAAAATCGATAGTATCAACTTTAACTTGTTTAGTTTCTAAACCCTTACTATAAATTACCCCTGGTACCATTTTTTCTTTTCTAACATCTTTTACCTTATTTTTCCCGATTTCATCCCTCTGATTAGCCAATAATCTTTTATCGCTCATATCGGATCCCTCCTATTTTCTTATTTTTTACTGAATATTTAATACCCTGTCGGTAATAAAACTAACTCTGTTATCTAGTAACTTATACCCTTAACTTTTAAACTCTTTTTACCTAAGAAATTAGATAATGATACATTTACATCGTTTTTTATTACCCGTAAGGCCTTATCTAGATAAACTGTTGTATCCTTTTCCTTTAAAATAATATAAGCTTCTTTATGCTCAGGCTCTCCTATCTCAACTGATAGTTTCTTTACAGTACATCAGCCTGATTTTATGTCAATTAATTCTATAGTAAGCGAGTTTTTTCCGCTTGACTTATCTATTATATACTCGTTTGCTTCTTTTGACAAATTTAAATTCAATTTCTCACCTCTTTGCTCTTTTTTTTATCTTGAATGCTTTTATTCCTTTTAATTAAATTGCTCGCTATTAAAGCTGTTATGGGTATTGTTAGTATAAGTCCTATACTTCCCGATAAAGATCTCACAACTTCAGTAGCTATTATATCTAAGTTAAACACCTTTTTCAAGTCCGTATTATAGGCCATAAATACTAGCAACATAGGAATTGATGTGCCAACATATGCTAAAATCAACGTATTTACCATTGTACCCATAACATCTCTACCAACGTTCATACCTGATTTAAACAAACGACTCTTTGATAGTTCTGGATTTGCCTTGTTAATCTCATAGATACTTGAAGATATTGATATACCAACATCCATCGCAGCTCCCAATGCCCCCATAATAATTCCTGCAAATAAAAGATGTCTAAAGTTAAACTCAATTGCTTGTGGGATATACAAAAGCATAGAAGCCTCTTCTGCAGATAATCCAGTTAATATGGCGGTGTTACTAAAAACAAAAGCTATGATACCTGCACTTATGACTCCAAACGAGGTCCCAATAATTGCTGAAATTGTCTTCTCGTTTACTCCTCCAACTAAAAATATTGTTACTACTGTTACAAATACGGCTGTCGCTACGCTCACAAAAATAGGATCCCAGCCTTTTAAGATTAAAGGTAGCATTATAAACAATATAGTTCCTATTGTTACAGCTAAGGATATTAGAGATTTTATACCCTTCCATTTCCCTATTACAATAACTAACAATATAAATGCTATAATTATATAGATTAAACTATTTATTCGATAATAATCTTCTATATAAGCCTTATAGGAACCATCCTCATACTCTTCAACCATTAGAGAAACTTTCTGACCTTTCTCTACTATTATATCATAGTTTACCTGCCCTGTTAGTACATTTTGGATAGTTACTTCTGTTCCTTTTCTTTCTCCAGTATCTATTTTAAGTGTAACATCTTGAAAAGAAAAAAATCCCTCTGGGTCGTCTATTATTTCTGAAGCGTCTAAAACTGTTCCTCTTTGATTAAAGATCTCAAAATCTAATTCTTGATCTATATCCATTTCTTGACCAAAAGCAATCCCACTAATAGCCAAAATTAACAATATTATAATTGGTGCTAATATCTTTCTCAATTTATTCTCCTTTCAAATAAAAAAACAAATATTTAAAATCTGCTTAGCTCATCCTCTTTTCTAACTTCTTTATAATAGAATGCAACTATTCCTAGTAAGATTAAACCCCTTAATATAACTATAAAAAAATTTAACCAAATATTAACTGGATTTAAAAATTGCGGTTCTATAAATGCAAAAAGTGGTATTAAAACTGCAATTATTGGTAGCAAAGATCTATTATGTGGCTTTATACTATGCATATAGATAGTAGTTGATAAAGCAAATATGTATAGTGCTAGAATAACTGTTCTTACTATTAGAAATGTTCTATCAAAAGTAATATCAAACCAATTGTTCTGTGGTAATACACCAATAACTATTCTAAATAGCATTATACCATATAATAATTTATTAACAGAAGGAGATCTTTTTATATTGAATCTTAATCTATATAGGTGGATAAACATAATAAAAAACAAACTTAATCCTATAAATTGAACAAGCTTTGCCCATCCTAATAACTTTAGATTGTTTTCTACTCCAGTTGTAAGAATAGCATAAGACCTAGGAATAATATATGCTGATTCTGATATTGCAAGCACCATGGTCATAAGTCCAAAAAAAGCATGATCTGATTCCCCTTTGTTGTTTCTATCAATATAAAAACCCATATACAAAATAAGAGCAAGATAAATCAAAGAGCCTACAATTTCTATAAATGTAATCAAAGCTTTGCCCTCCTTTCAACCCCTTTCTTTTTAGTTTAATATTAAAGGAAGATAATGTAAAGAAAACATTGAAAAATCATAGATTGAGTTTTATAATAACTTATGCTAAAATATAAGCACGAGCGGTTAGTTCAGCTGGTAGAACGCTACGTTGACATCGTAGAGGTCGTTGGTTCGAGTCCAATATCGCTCACCATTTGCTTATTAAAAAAGGACTAACCTATCTTATAAATAGAATGGTCCTTTTATATTTAAATTTATACTTTTAATGAAGTGCTTATTTATATTAAAAACAAAAATAACCATCTCTTGCGAATTTTGTAAAAATGAAAATAAGGAGTTGATAAAATGATATTAAAAAAACTTGACCTAATAGCTTTACAAAATGAAATTATAGAATGGACAAAAATTATGATGAAACAAACAGGTGGAGAAAAAGCTGTTTTAGGTATTTCTGGAGGCAAAGACAGTTCTGTTGTTGCCGCATTACTTGTGAAAGCACTTGGAAAAGAAAATGTAATAGGCATTTTAATGCCCAATGGAATTCAAAACGATATCTCTTATTCTAATGAATTAGTTGAATATCTAGGAATCCCTTCCATTGAAACAAATATAAAAAATATTACTGATTCAGTATTATTAGCTGTTGATTCAATAAAAAATGATATTGTACCTACCGTATCTAGGCAAACCGGATTAAATATTCCTCCTCGCATTAGAATGACTGTTCTCTATGCTATTTCACAGTCTATTGATAATAGCAGAGTAATAAATACCAGTAACCTTTCTGAAGATTGGGTTGGGTTTGCTACCCTTTATGGGGATGCTACGGGAGCTTTTTCACCTTTAGGAATGCTTACCTCTGATGAAGTTGTACAACTTGGTGAAGTCTTAGGACTACCTGATAAGTTCCTATCTAAAGCACCTAGTGATGGTTTAACCGGTAAAACTGATGAAGATGTGTTTGGATTTACTTATGAAGTTTTAAATAAGTATATTCGAGAAGGAATCATAGATGATCTAACAATTAAAGAAAAAATAGATAAAATGCATCTTATCTCTAGATTCAAATTTCTGCCTATTCCAATGTATAATTCTAAGCTTCCAATAGTGGCAGATGATATAGCGGACATATACAAAAAGTAAAAAAGATTCCTCTTTGAGGAATCTTTTTTTCGCATTGATTTTTATTGTTTTTACAATCTTTTCAATTGTAAAATGTGATATGTGAACTGTGAATTGATTACGCTTCTTTATTAATTATATCTTTTACTTTCATAAGTCTTGTAATTGTACTTCTTTCATTTTCATCTAGCTTCATTCTTATAAACCTTATGGTTTCCGTTAACTCTGGTATAGTTCTATATTCAAGCGCATTTACCCTTCTTCTGGTCTTTTCGATTTCATCGGCCATCAACTGAGCAGATTTCTCAACTTGAGCCAATTCTAATAGCTGTGGCATTATCCCATATAACATTGATATAGCATCATCTAGTTCACCAGTTGTTTGAGCAAATCCATAAGGATAAATACTTCCTTCGTCACCTTCTAATTTCCTTATAAAAGTCATTATAGGAACATGAACACTCATAACATTTTTCTTCTTAATATCAACGCTTATTCTTTCTTTTGGAAAAGCTACAGCTGCCTCTAAAATCTCAGGAGAAAGTACCGCACTAGTTAAAAGAAATTCATCAAAAGCATTCTTTAAATTTTCTTCAACCTCGATACGAAGCTTTTTATTTTTCTTGATCAGCGCAATAAACCTTCTCATAAGCTCATCTTGCTTGTCTTTAAGGAGCTTGTGTCCTCGAATGGCTGTCTTTAATCTGGCCTTAAGAAGAGTTAACTCCATACGAGTAGGGTTCACATTTAATACAGCCATCTACTCATCCCCTTCGACTTCCACTTCAATTTCTACTTCCCCTTCAACTTCCACTGGAAGATATTTATCAATATATTCTTGGCGGATTCTCTTAAGCTCCCCTCTTGGAATTATCTTTAACAACTCCCATCCTAAATCAAGAGTGTCAGATATTGTCCTATTATTATTATATCCTTGATTTACATACTGTAGGTCAAATGCTTCTGCAAATTTAGCAAAAGCCTTATCTGCTTCAGATAGAGCTGAATCACCAAGTATGGTTGCAAGTTCCCTAGCCTCTATTCCTGATGTATATGCAGCATATATCTGGTTCATTGTATCAGCATGGTCTTCTCTAGTCTTGTCATCGCCAATACCCTTGTCTTTAAGCCTAGATAGTGAAGGTACTACATTTATTGGGGGTTCTATTCCTCTTTTATATAATTGACGAGAAAGTATAATCTGTCCCTCTGTTATATATCCTGTTAAGTCAGGAATTGGATGTGTTATATCATCCTCAGGCATGGTCAATATTGGAATTTGTGTAATTGAACCCTTCCTACCCCTAATTCTACCTGCTCTTTCATAAATTGTTGAAAGGTCAGTGTAAAGATATCCTGGATATCCTCTACGACCTGGTACTTCTTTTCTAGCTGCTGATGTCTCACGAAGAGCCTCAGCGTAGTTTGTCATATCTGTTAAGATTACAAGAACATGCATATCTTTTTCATATGCTAGATACTCTGCACAAGTAAGTGCCATCCTTGGAGTTGCTATTCTCTCTACTGCAGGGTCATCTGCAAGATTTACAAACAATACTGCTCTATCTATAGAACCCGTTTTTGTAAAGTCGTCAATAAAGAATTGTGCTTCTTCAAATGTAATACCCATTGCACCAAATACTACCGCAAATTTTTCTTGAGATCCAAGTACCTTTGCTTGTCTTGCTATCTGTGCCGCAACTTCCCCATGAGGAAGTCCTGCCCCTGAGAATATAGGCAACTTTTGTCCTCTTACCAGTGTGTTAAGTCCATCTATACAAGAAATCCCAGTCTGAATAAACTCTTCAGGATAATCTCTAGATACAGGATTTATTGGTACGCCATTAATATCTACTTTTTTATCTGGAATAATATTTGGACCGCCATCTTTAGGTCTTCCAAGACCATCAAATATACGACCTATCATATCTTCTGAAACTCCTAATTCAAGAGGTTTTCCAAGAAATTTAACTTTTGTAGTTTTAAGATTGATTCCCGAGGATCCTTCAAATAGCTGTACCATCGCTCTGTCACCATTTATTTCAAGAACTCTACCTCTTCTTTTTTCTCCAGTACGAAGCTCTATATCAACCAACTCTTCATACTTAACGCCTTCTACACCATCAACAATCATAAGTGGCCCAACAACTTCTCTTACTGTATTGTACTCTTTACGCATCTAGGATCCCCCCTTCCTCAATTAATTTATTTATTTCTGATTCTAAATCCTGAATAATTATATCTATTTCTCCCATTTTTTCTTCTTCAATATATTTTGACCTTGCTATTCTCTCTCTAATAGGCATATTCTCAATAGACTTAAGATATACTCCCTTTTCAAGAGCTTTCATTCCTAGATCATAAAAATCTAAAACAAGCTTCAACATTTTATTCTGTTTTTCTAGTGAGCAGAATGTATCTACATCATGAAATGCATTTTGCTGTAAATAATCTTCTCTAATTGACTTTGTCGCCTCTAGCTTAAGCTGATCTTCGTATGAAAGAGAGTCTCTACCAACAAGTCTAACAATTTCTTGTAGCGCTGACTCTTCTTGCAATAAATTCATTGCTTTCGCCCTATTTTTTGCAAATTCTGGGTCTATATTCGCAGCCATCCAAATGTCCATCTTCGCTTGATATAGTGTGTATGAATTTAACCAGTTAATTGCTGGGAAATGTCTCTTATATGAAAGCGTATGGTCAAGTCCCCAAAATACTTTTACTATTCTAAGTGTAGCCTGTGAAACTGGCTCAGAAATATCTCCACCAGGCGGGGATACTGCCCCTATAACTGTGATTGCTCCTTCTCTATCATCTGAACCATTACAAATTACTTTTCCTGATCTTTCATAAAATGCTGCAGCCCTTGATCCAAGATATGCTGGATATCCTTCATCTCCTGGCATCTCCTCAAGACGACCTGACATCTCTCTAAGAGCCTCTGCCCATCTAGATGTAGAATCTGCCATTATAGCTACAGAATAGCCCATATCTCTAAAATACTCGGCTATTGTAATTCCTGTATAAATTGAAGCCTCTCTTGCAGCAACTGGCATATTGGATGTATTTGCAATAAGCACAGTCCTCTTCATCAAAGACTCACCTGTTGCGGGGTCAATAATTTCAGGGAACTCCATTAGTACATCTGTCATCTCATTACCACGTTCTCCACAACCTACATAAACAACTATTTCTGTATCTGCCCATTTTGCAAGCTGATGTTGTACTACTGTTTTACCAGAACCAAATGGTCCAGGGATAGCTGCAGTTCCACCTTTTGCAACTGGGAAAAATGTATCAATTACTCTTTGCCCGGTTAGTAAGGGTACACTAGGATCTAGTTTTTGTTTGTATGGTCTACTCTTTCTTACAGGCCATTTTTGCATCATTTGAACTTTTGTTTCATTATCTATTGTAGCTATATCCTCTACAATAGTAAATTCTCCAGATTTTATATCTGTTATCTCTCCAGATAAACCAATTGGTACCATTACCTTATGAACTACAATTGGAGTCTCTTGCACTGTACCTATAATATCTCCACCTATTACTTTATCTCCAACTTTAACCGTCGGTTTAAAATCCCATTTTTTTATTCTATCAAGATTTTCCACCTTTGTTCCTCTGGTCATAAAGTCTCCAGATTTTTTTCTAAACTCTTCAAGGGGTCTTTGTATACCATCAAACATCGCCTCTATAAGGCCAGGTCCTAATTCTACTGAAAGTGGTTCTCCAGTTGTATAAACTGGGTCTCCAGGCCCAATACCTGTAGTCTCTTCGTAAACTTGGATAGATGCTCTATCCCCTCTCATCTCTATAATCTCACCGACTAATTTAAAGTCGGAAACTTCTACAACATCATACATATTTGCCTCGTCCATTCCTTCAGCAACAACTAAAGGTCCAGATACTTTTACTATTTTCCCTACTTTCAAGATAAGCCCTCGCTTTCTATAAAATATTTGACCCTATGGCTTTTTCAACATTCTTATTTATTTTGTCCATTCCGATATTTAAGCTTCCTTGATTACTTGGTATTAAAATAACCGCAGGTATTATCTCTTTATCATATCTGATTATCGTATCTGGTATAAGCTTAGCTATTTGCTCAGTTATAAATATAACTCCGTATTGATCTCTTGCAATAGTATCTACGGTTCTTCTCGCTTCATCTGCTTCAGATACTATAAATACATCAATTCCCAAAGCTTTAAATGTCAAAACACTATCCTTATCTCCTATTACTGCTACTTTAAACATATAGATCACGCAGCCTTTCTCTAATAGCTTGTGGGGAGATATTATTGTTTTTAGAAACTATAATAAGACGAATAGTTTTTATCTCCGCTTCTTTCGCAACCAGATATGAAAAAATAGGTTCTGGTCCAAAAACTATTGATTTTGAAGGTTTGTTAAGCTTCATAAGATGATTCTCCATGTGTTTATCAATCTTTGACAATTGACCTGTTTGTTGATATTCTTCTAAGCCTTTTATTAGGTCTGAGCTAATTCTAACATTCTTAAACTTAGTAATCATTACATCTAAGGTGTCATTTAAGCTCGCGATTATATCATCTTTATCTATATTGCCGTTAAATAAAACTACATCTTTGAAAAACTTAGCGTCTTTACCTTGTTTTTTTAACCTAATAGCTGTAGTAACATTTAAAAAGTCTATACCATCTTTAATATAATTTATAAACAACTCTATCCCTGACTCTTCTGCCAAGTTATAAAGCACCCTAAAATAATATCTATCTACTAATATGTCTATTCTTTGAGGATCTCTATTCTCTTCATAATCAGCAAGAACCGCTTCTATCGGTTTCCTGAATTTTGGTTCAATAGATTTTATATCTCCTGCTGCAAAAAACATCTTTAGTCGTTTTAAATTTACAGTTCCAAATGGGATGTAAAGATGAGATAAATCTTCCCCCATAATTTTTTCTTTTAACATTACTTTGATATTGTGAAAGTCATATTTCAAAGCCATTAAATCTACAGCTTCATTATCAGGTGATATCTCTCTCATAAGCTTATAAATTCTTATATGCTCGAAAGTGAGAATGTCTTCATAATTGTTGTCTTTTGCACCAGCCGAAACAGCCTCTGCATATTCTGTATCCCCAAGTATACGTAGCACCTCTTCAACATCCTTAGCCTCTACCATTCTTTCAATTGTAGGTGCTTTTAGAAGCCTGTTTTCAAGGACTCTGGTACTTGTTACCGCTTGGGTAAACTCCATTCTATCCATGAACTCACTCCTATTCTTCAAAGAGTTTCTGTGCTATCAATGCTTCCATTTCTTCTCTTATATCATCGACAAGAGATCTAAATGTATAATTGTATATTATATCTTCATCAAAAATCATAAATCCAGATTCTACAGAATCATTTTCAACTACTTTTATAGTTTCTCCTAAATCTTTTAATGACTCCATTTTACCTTTAGGAACATTTAGCACTGCATCACTTGAGTATTCTATTTCTTTTAATGAAGATTTCACAAAATTTAAATAGTCCTTATCATTTATACTTAAGAGTTCTTTTTTCGCAACTTCAAAAACCTTATCTAATATAATATTTTTTACAACAAGTTTTTCATCTCTAATTTTCAACTCTGCACTAGAAACAACTCTTTCTTTCATCATCGCTGCTTCTTGCGTTGCTTTACTAATTATTTTTTCTTTTCTCTCATTTGCTTCCTTTACCCTATTAGCTACCAATACTAAAGCCTTTTTGTCAGCATTAGTTTTAATTTCATCCGCTTTTTCTTTCGCATCATCGACAATTTTCTGGGTAAGGTTCTCTAAATTTGACATAGATTCACATCCTTACTTTTACTAGAAACTTACAGCGTTTAGTAGTATCAATGATACAACAAATGCAAGCAATGCATATGTCTCAACCATTACAGCATAGATTATACCTTTAGTTGATTGTTCTTCATTCCGTGCGAGTATTGAAATACCTGCTGCTGCAGTTTTACCTTGAGCTATCCCTGAAATCCATCCTACAAACCCTATTGGTAAACATGCTGCAAATATATACATTCCTTCTACCATACTCATACCTATATCAAGTCTTCCAAGTACTAAAAGGCCAATTACAAATCCATACAATCCTTGAGTACCAGGTAGTAACTGTAGTACTAATGATCGTCCAAATTTTTCTGGTTCTTCAATAACTAAACCTGCTGCTGCTTGACCTACAATACCTATACCTACCGCTGAACCCATTCCAGAAAGAAAAACTGCTATTGCTGCTCCAAGCCCTGCAAAAACGACTCCACCATCAGCTTGCGTTAATGAAATCATAAATTCTGTTGCTCCCATTTACATTTCCCCCTAACTTATCTTAAGTTTATATACTTCGGTTTACTTTTAAAATCACGGAATTTTTTACCGCCACCTTCATAGAATTTTGAAAAGAATTCTACAAATATTAGTCTTATTGAGTGGACATAAGCTCCTAAAAAGCTTAATCCAAGGTTAAATGTCTGCCCAAATATAAAGATTACAATCGCAGCCACAAATCCTATAGGACCCTTTCCAGCTACCATTCCCGCCATCATATTTACAGCGCCTGCAATAAAACCTCCTGCAAGTCCTAATGCCATAAGTCTAGAATATGATACAAAGTCTCCTACATAACCTGTAATCCCGTACAATGAATAGAGCCCGCCACCAACTTTTCCAACAGCTCCACTTGCTTCTCTACCTCCAGTTACCACAATTCCTACCATTCCTGCTATCATTGCCCAAAAAGAAATTGTCTTAACGATTTCTGGTAAATCAATAACCATGTTTAATAAATAAACAATTGCTCCTGTTAGAGCTATATACCAAAATCCAACATCAAATAATGCTTCTTTATATTTTTTATCTCTAATAGCTATATAGGCTTTTAAAGCTAGCCCAAAATAGATGTGTATAAAACCAAATATTATCGATAAAATTAATAATGTGTTGTAATCTGTAGCAGGTTCAAATAAACCTTTTAATGGGATTATCCCACCAAATAGAGATCCATATAAAAATCCCCATATAATAACAGAAAAACTTAGGTAGTAGAAAAATTTAATAAAACCTTTTGTTTTTTCACTTAAATTAAAATATTTAAGAACTAGAAATGTACCTAATAGCATAATAACCCCATATCCAACATCCGCAGCCATCATGCCAAAGAATATAAGATAGAATGGTGCTAATAATGGAGTTGGATCTATTTCATTATATCTAGGTAGTGCAAACATCTCCGTAAGTGATTCAAATGGTGTTACAAAGCCTGAATTCTGGAGCAAAATAGGAACATCTCTACCTTCCTTATCCGCATCTTTCATTTCGAGGTAATACGCATTACCCAGTGTGGCTTTTATTCTTTTTTCAAACTCTTCAAATCTTTCTGTAGGCACAAATCCCTTGATAACATCTACCTGATCAGTTCCCAAGAAGTTTTCAGCTGCAACTACTCTTAATTTTTTATTATGCAAGTACTCATAAGTCACTTCTAACTCTGACAATTTTGATGATTTTACTAAAAGTTCTTCGTCAATTGTTAAAATTTCTTTGTCTAATTTTAATATTTTTTCTTCTAACAAGCGAATTTCTTCACTTGGCGTTTCTTCACTTGTTATAGTGATTTTAGAGAAACTAGTATTTCTAAGACTTTCTTTTGTCTTCTCAGCTTCATCGCCATAGGACATCACTATCAGATATAGATTATCCTTGTCTTCTCCAACTACTTCGTAATGTGTAATCTCAAAATCTTTTAACTCTTCTACAAGCATATCCTTTAAATTTTTAGGAATTGTACCTGTAAATAAAACCGCTTTATCTATCTCATTTAAATAGGCTATAGGAATATCTAAAGACTTCCAAGGAATTAGCTCATCTATAGTTAGTTTCGCTTTTTCCTTTGCTGTTTTCAAAGATTCCCTTTCTTTCCATAGCTCACGGACATTTTCATAAATAGGCATGTAATCAATTTCCGAAGCCTTTTGTTCTAACTCTTTGAAAGTGTAAGTATCTAAACCTTTTTTCATGGCTTTAATTCCACTTTCTTTTTGATGATACTTAGTAAGTGTTTCTATGCTTGTGTTTACTCTACTAAGATCTTCATCAATGGCTACCAAATTTTCAGGCACCCTAATGTTTCTTAATCCCATTTCGGAAAGAGTTTTATCTTGTTCAAGATTTTGAAAATGAACATATTCAAACTTTTGAAGTTCATGGAGAAGATTTTCTTTTTCTGAATCAAAGGCAAATAAACTGAATTCAGTCATTTTAACTATTGCCATTTTTATTCACAATCCTCTCGGTAATTACATTAGTCACCTCTTTAAGCTTTTGTTCCTCAATATTGCCTAAAGTTTCAGCTTCAGCTTTTCCTTTTTCAAGGATGGGCTTTGCTATGGCTTCGCCTTCACTTACTGCAGTTTTCTTAATCTTTTCTGCTTCTTTATTGGCTTCTAAAACAATCTGTTTATATTCTTCTTCAGCTTTTATTGTAGCTTGTTCAATAGTTTTTTTGCTAAATTGTGCTACTTCTTCTAACATCACTTTAGCCGTTTCTTCAGCTTTTTTTACTGCTAATATAGCTTCTGTTGCCATCGCTTCACCTCCTAAAATTTTATGTGTTTTTTTATAAAATTCACAATACCTATACTAATCAATTTTATATCAATTTGTCAGATAAATCAACAATTTGAGAAATATTTATCAAATTAATTCATATATTTTTTATAGGTGTTTGCTACATTTTTATATAGATGGCTCTATATAGTCATTCACACTAACATCAACTATTTTTATAATTTTCGTAAAAATTGCGTTTTCGACAAGTTTACAATCTAAGTTGCCAATTATATCTGCATATTAAGAAAAACAAGTTTTATTTGTCTCAAATATTACAATTTCTACATTTTTCACCTCAGCTGGTTAACCTCTCTCTTTATATTAATCTTTAATACCTTAACAATCCTCCTCTCTATATAAATGAGAAGACCAGCTCTCTGGTCTTCTCATTTGAAAATATTTGGTTTCTTTTTTTTGATAAATTCTTTTTTGGCTGGGTTATCTTTATCTGTAAGTTTTGACTGGATTTCTTTAAGTTTATCTACTTTTTTCTTAATATTTTTGCCATCTTTTGAAAGTTTATTAATTGTTTTTTTGCTTTTTTTAATACTAATTTTTCTCTTAGTTAAAGAAAAATCTCCTTCTTTTACATCTTGAATTATCTCTTTAGGTTTTTTTAATTGGTGTTTTGTAAAGTTATCCATATCCTCACTCCCAAGTATTATTTACCCTGTACCTATTAGTTAAATCTCTAGATTCAATTATGCTCTTTACTATTTATAGCTGTGAACACTAGGAAGTATATTGTTTACCCCAATAAATGTAAATATTACACAAAGAAATCCTATAACTGCAAACCATGCAGCAGGCTTACCTTTCCAACCTCTATTAAATCTAAGGTGTATATATACTGAATAAATTAACCACGTTATCAAAGACCATGTCTCCTTTGGATCCCACGCCCAATACCTTGACCAAGCTGCTTTTGCCCATATCGCTCCAGTTATAATTACTAAGGTTAGCATTAAATAACCAAATGCTATAACTCTATAACTCATATAATCACAAGCTTCTGAATCTGGTAATCCTTTTTGCTGTACTATTCCAGCTTTTTCTCTTTTTATACTTATAAGATACATACAAGCAAGGCCTGCCGCCACAGCAAATGAACCATAGCTAATTATGGCTGTTCCTACATGTAGATATAACCAAGAACTTTGAAGTGCTGGCATTAGAGGTTTTATATTTTTTGGTAAAACGGATGCATATCCCATTACTAAGAATGCTATCGGCATTACAAAAGCTCCTACTGCTGTAAATTTATATACAAAATGTATCACTATATAACATAATACTATCCCCCAAGTAAAGCTACTTGCAAATTCAAATTGATTTGTAAAAGGAAGCCTCCCTGATTCTATTACACGAAGTACCATTGCAACATTATGGAATAAAAATCCTGCTATTGTTAACATAACTGCTGCATTTCCAACTTTGTCTTTTTTAAGTGCTACATATATAAAGAAAGCAATTGCCGAAATTGTATATGCTATAAACGCTATCATAAAAAAGAGTTCTTCCATTTGAACTAAATTTGTCATTGTTTCTCACCTCTCTTTGTAGATTTCTCAACTAGTCGTTTTATTGCATAATCAAAACCCCACGGATTTTGTCTCGTAGCTGTTTTTATACTTTTTTCTTCAACTATTACATGCTTTGAATAGAAATAGAATGAAAAAATCAAACCCAAAATTAGCAAAAAGCTGCCTAATATTACAAAAAAGTAGCCGAAGTCTTTTCTATAAGTTAAACCTGTGTATAAGGTTGAATCTTCAAAAGATATATTGACATCATTATATTTAATAGCTTCTCCGGGTTCTACAATATATGAGCCCACATTTTCATCAAGCTGATATAGAATAACAGCATAATGAGGATTATCTTCCTTTTCTGACATCGAAATTGGCTCTCCTGGATTAGTTAACATAAAATCAGGATAAAATCCATATAAAAAAACTGTTAGCTGTTCAGGTTCATAAAAAAACGACTCTCCATTTCTCAGGAGTTTCTTTTCCAATTCCAAACCTTGTGAATCTTCTATTAAAAGATCACTCGCCCAACCATATGTTGTTTGATAAAAATTTAGATCCCCAATTTTTAGGGGTTTGTTTACCCATACAGTTTCTTTTTCCGCTTCTTTGTTAGGCCTTAATATTGAAATATCACTATAATACTGATCTACAGTTTTATTTTCTCTATATCCTAGTCTAAAATCATCCAGCTGAATTGAGAACCCATATTCAGGAAATCCTTTTACATCTCCAGGCAATAAATTAAAGAATCCTTCTTCTGCGAATAAATTCCCCAAAAAGCTTCCAAGTACTATAATTATTATTCCCAAATGAGTTACAGATGACCCAATATTACCAATTCTGTGTTTCGCTGCACGAAATCCATCTTTAGTTTCTTCTATGTAGAACTTCTGTTTCTTTAACTGTGATTTAAATTCTTCAATATCCATATCTTCTGTATATAGATTTTCAGAGTCTACTTTAGGTTTCATAAAATAATTTTTCTGCATCCTCTTTAGTTGAACAGGTAAAATTTTTATTGTACAACCAATTAAATTAATCATAAAAAGACCCAGTAATATTCTGAAAATCCAAGAACTATACACCTGATCAAATTGAAGTGTTCCTATTAAGTTGCCTATCTTAGGATAATTTTCTATGTAGAATTCTATTGCTAAACCCTGAGGTAGAACCGTTCCTATAATTGAGTAAATTGCTATTAATATAAATAGCACTATAGCCGTTTTCAGGCTGGTTAATTGTTTAATGAATTTATCTATTGTCTCCTACCTCCTTCGTAAAAATATATATATATGTATGTATTGATTATAGCCTATTTGTATATTAAATAAAAGGGGAGAAAATTCTCCCCTTTTTATTATTACTCTAATGCTGGTGGTAAATCTGGTATAAGTGTTTCATTCAAAGTACTATCAGTTTCTCTAAAGTCTTCTTCGCTTAACCAAATTTTAGTATTTTCGTGACACGATTCACAGCTTTCATTTTGGAATGTGCTTTTTTGTATATTATGTGTTGGTGAGTAATTCCAGTTTGTTTTTGTATTTAATGCTGGCATCATATCATCTCCAACTACTTCAAGCATATTCGCTTGTGCTGGTACATGTCTAAGTGTTACATATTTATATGGTCTCTCTTCAGATACCATTGGATTATAACCAACCCTAAACATAATCTTCATTTCTGATGAACTCGCAAGTCCACTCCCATCCTCTTTTTCATCAAGGTGACATTCGAAGCAATTGTTATTCGCTTGTGCATGGCAAACTTGACAAGAAAGTGAATCTCCGTGAACCTTATGTTCTACATCCGTTGCTACCGCAGGATCCTTATCCTCATGGCAATCTAAACAAGATGGTAAATCTTCTTCCCACATATCCTTGGTAATGCCTTCACTACCATGGAAATTACTCTTAGGATGACAATCCATACATGTCATACCCGCTTCAAAGTGAACATCAGATCCAAAACCAACTGATCCCATATATTCTCCTGCATTTCTTGCATTATGACAAGCATAACAGTTTTCTTCCATTGAAGGAGTCCCTAAGAAATTATGTTGATCTACTAAACCTTCTGAAAAGTTCTTTGCTCTACTGACATGACAATCTCCACAAGTTGCATGGCACTTATAACAGTCATTATCAAATGCTTCTTCATGATGTGGCGACTCAGATAAAGATGACACATCAGCAAATTCAGATAATCCATTTGCCATTCCATGTAAGTTGTAATGGATTGATGTTTCATACTGCTCTGTTACATCCGCATGACAAGTTGAGCAATTAGCATCAAACTCTCTTGAAGGATATGGATTCATATCTGCATGTGCTACTGCTTGATCAGGTGCATTTTCTCCTCCATGACAAGCAATACAACCTAATCCACCATGTGTTGAATCAACAAATTCTTGTGATACTAAAAACATTTCTACAGCTTCCAGCTGTGGTCCTGCAGCGCCTCAACCACCAGCGCTTGCTACTTCTTCTACTTCTTGACCCACAGTGGAGGCTGCGATAATAGCTTCATTAGTATGACAAGCAATACAACTTGAGCTATCAACTGTTTCAAATTCAAACGGTTTGTCTTCTCCACCTACTACTGCATATTCCTCTTCTGGTAACCCAGGAGCAATTCCAAATTGATAGATACCTAAAGCTGCTATTCCGACAACAGCTACTATTACTAAACTTGTTATCCATTTATTAAATATTTTCGGCTTTGACACAGACCTCACCTCCTATCACTTAGGTTTCTCGTGTCTATTTATTCCAAGTAATGAGTAATGTGATTAATCTGTTACTAATTCAAATCCTGCTTCAGTCCAACCTGTTGATCCTCTGTTTAATGATATTGCATTGTATCCCATCATTCTCATTGCGCCAATAGTAATTCCTGCTGTTTGTCCTGTATAGCAATATACATATACTGGTCTATTCATAGGAACTGTATCAATATTAGCTCCAACTTCTTTAAAATTAATATGCATTGCTGTTGGAATATGTCCTAATGCGTAATCTTCATCAGTTCTGATAGAAAGAACAGTTACTGCCTCTGGATTTTCTTCAACAATTGCAAGTAAATCAGCTGGTGCAATAATGTAATTGTCGCTATCTGAGAAGTAAGCTTTAGCTGCATCCCAAAGTATTTGACCTTTTTCATCTAATTCTGGCATTTTTGCTTCTGGTAACTCATTTGCTTCCATTTCAAGAGTATCTTCACCTAGTTCAAGTGGAGCCCAACCAAAGTTCATTCCACCTCTAAATGACATTGCATTAAAGCCTAACATTGTAGCTACTGATGTAACTTGTGCTGATGTTTGACCTGAATAGCATTGGAAAATAATTTGCTTATTCATTGGAAGTACTTCTAAATTTTCTCCAACTTTTGCATATGGAATATTTACTGCACCAGTTATATGGCCAAGTGCATAATCTTCTGGTGATCTTAAGTCTACCCATAATATTGCATCAGGATTCTCTTCATTTAAAGCTAGAGCTTCATCTGATAGCATAATATAGTTGCTCTCTGGTATGTTATTTAAAAATTCAACTGCTGCTTCTTTAAGTACCTCTTCTGGAACAAGAGCTGGTTCTTCTACTGCTGGTTCTTCTACTGCTGGTTCCTCAACTGGTGCTTCTGGTTCTGCTGGTGCTGCTGGTGTACATGCTGTAAGTAGAGTTAGCATCATAACAAGCACTAGCAACATGCTTAAAAACTTTGTCTTTTTTTGCATTTAAATTCCTCCTTGTTAGTTAGTTAATAAATTAACTTATTGTCTTAGCACTATATCGTTTAATAAGTACCATAATTTTAGTATAGCATTTTAAGGAGATATGTCAATAATATAACTGACATATTTCCTTAACTAAAACAGCTTAAGACTATCCTTTACCATGTCTTCAAAGCTTTTCAATCCAAGCGATTCTTTAGCTATTAGAGTAAGTGCAACAACATCTTCTCTCACTAAGCTATCCAATTAAAGCTTTCTATTTAATAGCCACAATTACTGAACTCCTGCCTTAATTCTATTAAGATAGGAAAAAAGTCCTATAGTACCCACTAAAAATGAAGAGACATTGTCTGGCCTTCTCAATTTTGTGTTACTTATTAAACTTCCTAACTTTGAGCTATAAGCAATAAGTAAACCTACCCTCAATCTCAAATTAATAAGTTTGTATAATTAAATATTATCCCTATAGCTAACATATGTCAATTACAACATCTTCCTATAATATGCTATAATTAAGCTATAATATTTTGGAGGTGTATCAAATGAAAAAAGCATTAACGGTTTTTGGAAGTCCACTGTGACCTGAATGTGATCCATTAAGAGAGTTACTCTTAAAAAACGAGATTAAATTTGAGTATATTGATATTACTGAAAGCATTAAAAATTTGAAAATATTTTTAGCAATTAGAGATAATACACCCTACTTTGATAATATAAAGAAGAAAGGTAGTGTAGGAATACCAACTATTGTCGTTGGTGATGGAGAAGAATTTATTGACGGGTCATCCGATTTTGACCTTGATAGTTTAAAATAACCCCAAATGGGGTTATATTTTTTTGTAATATACTAAATCTGTATATATCTTTCCTTTATGATATTCATAGCGAGTTCCTGCTAAAATATAGTTTTGTTTTTGCCTAAATGCCAGAGATGCAAAGTTTGGTATTGGATTTAATACAGTCTCAGAAAAAATATAATCTATTCCATTTGAACGCATATCTTGTATGATTTTCTTGTATATTAAACTTCCTATTCCCTCCCCAGTATGTTCTGCTTCAACTGCAGTTTTATCAATAATAACAAAGCTATCAGAGAGACTTTTATCAAATTCTGGATGCCATGATATGCTTTCAATCCAATCTGGATTGTACTTTAACCACATTTCTTTTTTATATGCAAGCGAAAATCCAATTATCTTGTCTCCGGCTATTGCCACATAGAAATATGTAAGATGCTCTATCCTATCTCTAAACATGGAGATATAATAGTCCCGGTCTAGTGGATAGTCGTCAATTAAAAAGCCTTCGTACGAATCTCTCTCTCCTTCTGAGACACTACAAGCAATCCTGTAAACACCCTCTTCATCTCCAAGTCTCGCCCTTCTAACTTCTACATTATCTATATGAAAATTTGGATCTTTTATAAATTTTATATGTGTTTTCATTAAAAACCTCCTCTATTCCAAAATCAAGATTTATCTTTCCTATTTATTATATTATCAAATTAAACCAATAAATAATAGAAATTTAGATAAATTTGAATAATTGAAATAATAATGTATACTTTATTACACTAATTTGGGTATATATATAATGGTTAATTGAATACTTTTCAACTCTACGAATTAAGCTCAAAAGGAGGAATACTTATGGATAAAATGAATGATTCTAAAAAAAATCCTATGGCTAAAAATGGTCTAGGTGACCCAATTCCTAGCAGAAATCAAAATGTAGGTAATACCAAGCAATTAAAAACAGCAGCTGGATCTCCTGTAACTGACAATCAAGATACTATGACAGCTGGTAGGCGCGGTCCTGTTTCCTTACAAGATACTTGGTTTTTAGAAAAACTAGCTCATTTCGATCGTGAGGTTATACCTGAACGAAGAATGCATGCAAAAGGATCAGGTGCATTTGGAACTTTTACTGTGACTCATGATATTACAAAATACACTAAAGCTAATATATTTTCTGAAATTGGCAAAAAAACTCAGATGCTAGCTCGTTTCTCAACAGTTGCTGGTGAAAGAGGCGCTGCTGATGCAGAAAGAGACATTCGTGGATTCGCATTAAAATTTTACACAGAAGCTGGTAATTGGGACTTAGTTGGAAATAACACTCCTGTTTTTTTCTTTAGAGATCCGAAGAAGTTTATAGATTTAAATCATGCAATAAAAAGAGACCCTCGTACTAATATGAGAAGTCCAAATAGTAATTGGGATTTCTGGAGCTCTTTACCGGAAGCACTTTTACAACTTACAATTATAATGGGTGATAGAGGTCTACCTTCTTCCTATAGACATATGCATGGTTTTAGTTCTCATGCATATAGCTTTATAAATGCAGAAAATAAAAGAATATGGGTAAAATTTCATTTTAGATCTCAACAAGGCATTAAGAATTTAACTGATCAAGAAGCAGCAAAAGTAGTTGGAATGGATAGAGAATCACATCAAAGGGACCTCTATCAGGCAATTGAACAGAATATGTATCCAAAATGGAAAATGTATATACAAGTTATGACTGAAGAACAAGCTGATGCAATGGAGAATAATCCTTTTGATTTAACTAAAATGTGGCTAAAAAAAGATTTTCCACTTATCCCGGTGGGAGAATTTGAATTAAACAAAAATCCAGATAATTATTTCGCAGAAATAGAACAAGCAGCCTTTAATCCTGCTAATGTAGTTCCTGGGATAAGCTTTTCTCCCGACAGAATGTTACAAGGTCGTTTGTTTTCCTATGGAGATGCACAAAGATACCGTTTAGGCGTGAATCATCACCAAATACCTGTAAATATGCCTAAGAATGTTGCAAACCCACATAGTTTCCATAGAGATGGACAGATGCGTGTGGATGGGAATCTAGGTAGTGAATTACATTATGAACCAAATAGTTATGGAAACTGGACAGACAAGCCTGAGGATAATCTTCCAAGTGAAAAAGGTGGAGATGTTTACCGATATGACTTTAGAGAAGATGATAATGACTATTTCACTCAACCAGGCCTTCTATTCCGTGCTATGACTAAAGACCAAAAAAGGGTTCTCTTCTATAACACTGCTCGAAATATGGGAGACTCTACCCTTCAAATAAAACACAGACATATTTATCATTGCTTTAAGGCTGATCCAGCTTATGGTGAAGGTGTAGCAATGGCAATGAATATAACATTAGATGATGTTGATTTAAACTTACCAAAACGAGATTCTCATGCTAATCAAATCCGTGCTAATAATTTGCATCCAGAGTTAAATAAACCAACTGAAGCAGTAGACCCAGGAAACGAGATAGACACAAATACACATGATTATATAGAGCCTGAAAATGATCCATGGCTTTTGTAATCAAAAAAACAAAACTTCACTATTGATTGTACCGAATTTGAGAAGTGGGAGAATTACTTTACCCACTTCTTTTTTCATAAATTTTGTATATTTTATTATATTACGGGTAAAATACTAAAATAGATAAGGGGTGTTAACAATGAAAAAAAATTCAATACTGACTATAATTGTAGTATTACTTGCTTTAGTTTTAGTAACAGCTTGCTCTCCAACTAGTCCTGCAGAAGAAACTCCTGAAACTCCTGTAGAAGAACCACAGGAAGAGGAACTTATATTAACTCTGGAAGAACTCTCAGCATTTGATGGTCAAAATGGTAATAGAGCTTATATTGCAGTTGATGGAGTAATTTATGATGTTACAGATGCAGCTCCATGGAAAGATGGAACTCACAATGGTTTTACAGCCGGAAATGATTTAACTAAAGAAATAAAGGAAGTGTCTCCACACGGTATATCCAAATTAGCAAATGTAGTAGAAGTAGGAACTTTAGCAAAATAATGATTTCTCGGGGGTAGATTATGTATTCATTTTTAGGTTGGCTTAATGTAGTATTATTGGGAATAATTGCTTCGCCATATCTTTTAAATGCTATAAACAAACATTTTATAAAGACAAAAAACACTAGATTCAGAGAATTTTTAAAGCTTTTAAGAAGCTTTCATAAACCATTAGGGATTATATTACTGGTAATAGCTCCAATTCATGGATTACTTGCATTAGGGAGGATTTCTTTGCATACGGGAAGTCTTTTGTATCTAGTTATCTTTATTACTGCATTACTTGGTTGGATCTTTTACAAACTTAAAAAAAGGCCCTTCTTTATTTGGCATAAAAGAATGGCTTTTCTAGTAGTCGCATTTTTACTTTTGCATCTATTGTTCCCAAATGCATTATGGTATTTATTGGGTTAAAGTCTTTATTCAAACCTTTAAGTGGAGCATAACTTTATCATGAATCAAAAACTATTATAGGTGTATGATGATATTTATTTATGATATCATCATACACCTATAAATTTCATATACTGAATCCACGGCACCATAAGTAAGTTTAAATATTCAATTTTCTTAAATATCTATGTTGTCCCATTTCCAATTAGCAACAAAATCCTTGAATTTTTCTTCTACAGGAGAAAGATATCTATTGTTACAATATACCAAACTAAAATGTCTTTTAAGATTTAAGTCTTCAATTTTATATTGCTTCAACCGTCCTGAGGCAACTTCACACTTTACTGAGATATCAGACGCAAAACTAATACCAACATTTAATGCTACCATTTTTTTTATCGCTTCCAAACTATAATTAATTGTACGTGATCGAAATATATTCATATCAAGTTTCTTTTCTTTCAATGCTTTTTCAATAAGAAGTCTTGTCCCAGAACCTTCTTCCCTTAATACAATTTCTTCTCCAATCAAACTTTTAATACTAATAGAATCACTATCAAATATCTTTTCGGGAGAAGTTATTAATACCAAGCTATCATCAAAAAAATCTATATACTTAATCCCTTCAAAAGGATACTTTGCTCCAATAAATCCAAAATTAGTCTTCCCTGAAAGAATCTCCTCTGCTACTTCCTTCGAATCTTTATGCCGAATGGAAAACAAAACTTGGGGATAATCTTCCTTAAATGCCTTAATAATATGTGGAAGAAGATACTGTTCTGGTATAGTACTCGCACATATTTCCAGTATTCCTTCAATACTATTTTTATGTTGATTGAGTGCTATCTCAGCTTTAGCACGAACATTAAGTATCTCTACAGCATAAGGAAAAAATTCTTCTCCTCCTTTTGTTAAAGTTGTATTTTTATTTTTTCTATCAAATAATATGATTCCAAGTTCTCTTTCTAATTTCTGAATATTGCTAGTGATGGCTGGCTGTGACAGAAATAGCACATCTGCTGCCTTAGAAAAACTATTTTTCCGTGCAACCGCAACAAAACACTCCACTTGTTTAAACTCCATTCATTTCGCCTCCTCTATCATAAAATCTATAAATAAAATTTCTAGTCCTCAGTGATTAGAATATTTAATCTAGATATTATCTCATCTGAATTTATACCATACTTAATTGAAATATTTTCGATTGAATCAAACAAGCCATTACAAAGCAAACATTCCCCTGCAAATTCATCATAATCTCTAAATATCTGTTCTGTTTCTGGATGCTTTTCAACTATTTCTAATAATGTCATCTTTTTTGTTATCAATTGTTAGCCTCCTTAAGTCTATAAAATTACAAAATCTCTAATGTACTTTTATTAATTCTTCTATTTACTTTAGTAATAGTTAATCCTTTGGATATAACTTTTATCTAATAGCAATAAGAACTAATTTAGTGTTATCCTTTACTCATACTAGTATTATACTAAATTTAATCAAATAAGGGGGCTTTTTTAGTAATATGAAAAATTTATTAGCAACTAAACGAGGGATTGTTGGAGTTGGAGTTACAATCGGAATTTTAGCTTCACTTCTACAATTATGGGGCAATCCAGCAAATATGGGCATTTGTGTAGCCTGTTTTGTAAGGGATATGACTGGTGCTCTAGGTTTACATCGAGCAGCAGTTGTTCAGTACTTACGCCCAGAAATAATGGGTTTTGTTTTAGGATCTTTCATAGCAGCATATGCTTTTAAAGAGTTTAAGTCACGTGTTGGATCTGCACCGCTAGTAAGATTTATTCTGGGATTTTTTGCAATGATTGGTGCACTAATATTCCTTGGTTGCCCTTGGCGAGCAGTTCTTCGCCTATCTGGCGGAGACTTTAATGCTATCTTTGGATTGTTTGGTCTTGCTGTAGGTATCTGGATTGGCACACTATTTCTTAAGAATGGTTATAATCTAGGCTCCAGTCACAAAACTTACACATCTGTAGGTTGGATTTTCCCAGTAATTATGTTGAGTTTTTTAATCTTAATGTTCTTTAATCCAATAATTACAGGAGAAGCTAAAAGTGGCGTTCTCTTTTATAGTGTTGAAGGGCCAGGTTCTATGCATGCACCTCTATTTATCTCTTTAGGCATAGGCTTAATAATAGGATTTTTAGCACAAAGAAGTCGATTTTGTACAATGGGAGCTATACGTGATGTAATCCTATTTAAACAAACACACCTTTTTATGGGGTTAGTAAGTATGGCAGTTGCAGCTTTTGTAATGAATCTAATACTTAATCAATTTAATCCGGGATTTGAAAATCAACCGATAGCACATACCATGCAAGTCTGGAACTTTTCGGGTATGGTACTAGCAGGATTAGCTTTTACCCTAGCAGGTGGATGCCCCGGACGTCAACTTTTCTTATCTGGTGAAGGAGATGGAGATGCCGCAGTATTTGTAATAGGGATGCTTGTTGGTGCTGGTTTTGCTCACAATTTCGGACTAGCAAGTTCTGGTGCTGGTGCTACAATGGCAGGTATAATTGCTCTTTTCATTGGTTTAGTATCTTGTCTATTAATTGGTTTTACAATGAAAGAAAGTTTTTAGGAGGGATTTGAAAATGAATAATACTATTGATGCTAAGGGGCTCTCATGCCCACAACCTGTTATATTAACGCTAAATGCAATTAAAAAAGCAAAAACAGGTGAATTAATTGTTTTGGTTGACACACAAACCTCAAAAGAAAATGTAAGTCGTGCTGCCACGGCTAAAGGTTGGAAGGTAGAAGAAGTTCAAGCAGTAAACGATTCATACAAAATTATCTTAAGAAAGGAAAATTAGCATGTTTAATCGTTTTAAAAAAAAGAAGCTTGAAATCATTCCTAACAAACATGGTAGAGGTATATTAGTTTTTGAAAATACCACAGAAGTCATAAGAGCAGAAAACATATTAAAATCCAAAGGATGGGAAATAAAAGTAATGGGTCCACCTCCAAATATACGAAGTGGCTGCGACCTAGTTATAGAATTCCCACTGATAGAAGAATTGTCTATAGTAAGAAGTCTATCTGAGTTAAATATAAAACCATTACAGGTAGTCCCTGTCAATGATGATTTACTAGATCCTGTTAATCTAATTCATGAAAAGGAATACGGTAAATATCTTATGATAAGAGCTGCTAATATGAAAATAACTGTTGATAGAGATACTAAGATAATAGTTAATGTATCAGGCGGTGGATGTCCTGATGTTCCCTATCTAGCTGGACAAATGGTAAATAGGCACTTGGATGAAGCTCCCCAACCAAAGGATATCGGGCACACTTTATGCGCTTATGCTCTTCAAATTGCTTATGATCGGATGGTAGCATTATGTTAGGTATAGTAGGCACTATTCCAGAAGAAAATTTTCCACTTGTTTGCGGTACAGTTTCCTTAGAAGGTGACAATATTATTGTGGATGAGAATCGTATTAGTGTTAATCGTGGAACACCAGCAATGATAGCAGCAGCAATTGAAACTTTAAAATATATGGATATGCCTAACCCTTTCTGCTATTTAGTAGGAGATATTGGCAATGGCAATGGCTGCAAACTTCTTTATAAAGAATTAGAAGAAAATATCATCAATACATCTTTTGAAACTTTAGCATTTCACTATTTTCAACCTGATGTAAATTTATTTGAAAAAGTTATTAAAGAAATTTCAAAAATGCCTAAACGTCCAATTTTAATAGCCGATGCAGGTTTTATGTATGTTGCTAAAATGGGAGGAGACGCTCCATTTTTCGATTTATTTACACCCGATGTTGGTGAACTTGCATATTTAGCTGATGAAAAAGCTCCTCATCCTTTTTATACTAGAGGATTTATACTACATGAAGATAACCAAATACCAGATCTTATAAAAAGAGCATACCAATATAATAATGCTGCATCATATCTCTTAGTCAAAGGAGCTAGAGACTATGTAGCCGACAAAGATGGTATCCTCTCGATTATAGAAAATCCAACTGTAGAAGCTCTTGAACCAATTGGAGGTACTGGTGATACATTAACAGGAATTGTATCCGCCTTGATTTCTTCAGGTCTAGATATTAAGACAGCATCAGCTAAAGCTGCTATGGTTAACAGACTAGCTGGATTTTATGCTAAACCAACTCCTGCAACACAAATCTATGATATCATAAAACAAATTCCTCGAGCTCTTAGTGAGGTATTTGAAAGCAAATAAAAAAGTGTCTAAGACACTTTCGCTATGAAACTCTAGGTTCTCTTAAACAGCACGAACATCTAATCCCATTTCTTACTAGGGTAGAGGATTGATACACATATTATAATTGTTAAATTTTTCGAAAAAAATATGTTTAAAAAACGCTATAACTGCAGAGCAGGGTTGAATTATACTCAGACTGCAGTTGTTTTTTATATATATCTCTACCTTTCACTCTTCATATGCCTTCCAACAACCTCTAGGCCAGCATTTTTACCAGCATCTTCAAAGATAATATTCTCTTTTTTATCTTTTAACACAACCCAAATATTAGAAGAAATACTTTCGGAAATCAAGCGCTCCATTAAACCATTCTTCGGCGCTTTTAATATTCCACTCTCATTGTATTTCCCCTTAATCGAAAGAGTATATTCTTTATCTTGAACTACTATCTCAATATTTCCATCCTTATAATCTAGTTGTTTTATCTTTGCCCCTGTATATGTTGCAAAACGGTATATTTTATTCTTGATTTTTAAAAATGATATAAATCCAGTAAAATAATTCTTAAGCCAAGGAATCTCAGCAATTGAAAACATTAATGAATTTCCTTCTTCGCTAAAATGATTACATTGTATCCATACCCACCATTTAGGAAAAGACCTTCCCCAATCCTTCTCAATATATCCATAGCCATCTGTAAAATCAACATCTGAGTTATTAATACAAAGGCCACCGCTTATTTTATGATGAATATTTACAACTCCATGATAGCATTCCATAAATGGCACAAATGAAAATGGGCCCATAATACCTGGGCTAGTCAATTTCTTTGGAAATGGTTCAATATCGAAAAATTTCAATGTGCCCTTTACTGTGTATTCTTTATCTTTAATATCAATACTTATGCCATCTCTGCTAAATTTATTATTACCAATGCTTATATCTAATCCCTCATTATCATAATTAAATTCATCAAAAGCAAACCTAAAATACTCCGTATTATATTTCAAAGAATCTATTAACTGAATAAAAGCATGGACATTTTTATCCTTATCATAGGCTATCCCTGGAATAAGAGCAAAGGAATTAGTCTCATTTTTATCGACCAATTTATAATACCAACCTTCGAAATAATTCTTTGACTTATATTTACCTTGGAATACCTCTGGATTAAAAAGTTTAGATATTCTATACATTTTTTCTCCTCTAATCTTTATTTATCAATATACTCTTGCTAAAGCTACTTATCTATAAAATACATAGATAGTCCCCCAAGACCAACATGTGTTCCAACTGCTACACCCATTTGCATTATATAAATATCTCCACTAAAATCAGTGTCTACCAACAATTTATCTCTTAAAGCATATGCAATATAAATGTCTGATGTATAACCAACTATTAAAAAATTAGTTATTTCAAGATTAACTCGAGATAAAAACTCTTTTATATAATATTTCAGAACCTTATTCCAGCCTCTTTCTTTAGCTACTATAGCTCCACGGCTTTTTTTCATTGTCATTATTGGTTTAACTCTTAATAGTCTCCCAATAAATGCGCTTGTATTTGAAAGCCTTCCGCTTTTAATCAGGTTACTTAAATCATCTACACATAAAAGATGCTTTGTTTTAATTTTATAGGTTTCATTGAATTCAACTAGTTGTTCAAAAGTCCAACCTGCTTCTAATAGTTGAGCGCTTTTTATAATTAACCATCCACTACCATGACTCATAGATAAAGAATCTACTACATGAATCTTTGCAATAGAATCCGGATTTCTTTCATAAAAATACTTTTTTGCTAACTCAGCAGAAGTGTACGAAGCGCTAGTACCACTGGACATACAAATACATAAAAATTCTGTCACTCCTTCTAATATACCCTGGTCTATAATCTTTACATACTCTTCAGGGCTAGGCATAGAAGTTGTTGGCAATTCATCTAGTGTAGGTAGCATCTCAAAAAACTCGTCTGAACTTAAATCTATTCTATCTCTGTAAACTCTATCCTCAATCATAATATTAAGTGGCGCTATCCCAATACTATATTTGTTAATAAATTCCTCTGATAGATCACAAGTTGAGTCAGCCATAATCTTAATCATTATAATTCCCCCATGGTTTTATTTGTATTGCTTATAGTGTACCGTATAATTAAGATAATTTAAATTAAAACTTTTAAATTTAACTGTTTAACAATTGACAGATAATTTCTATATTAGGGTATAAGTTCAATAGCAAAATCTTTTAGGTCCTTAAAGAGGTGAAAAGTATGATTTCAAAAGAAGATATTCAATATTCAGAAGTAAAAATTAGCCACAAACTTATGCTATTTATCTTTTTTGCAGTATTTATCTGGTCCGCCATCAAACCCTTTTCATATATGACTTGGCTACCACTTGCCGCACCAACTCTTATTTTTGGTATACCAATATTACTAACTTATAAAAAATTTCGTTTTTCATCATTTGTATATCTAGTAATTCTAATTCATGCAATTATATTGCTAATTGGAGCAAAATATACATATACTTTTAATCCATTCTTTGATTTTTTAATGAAACAATTTGATTTAAATAGAAACTATTATGATAGATTGGGTCACTTAGCGCAAGGATTCACTCCGGCTTTAATGGCTAAAGAAATACTTTTAAAGAAAGGATATTTAGAGAAGTCAAAGATGTTTTATTTTATAGTTTTTAGTATTGTACTAGCTATAAGCGCGACCTACGAATTAACGGAATTTGCAGCCTGTAAAATATCCGGCTGTACAAAAGCATTCATTTTATCTTTACAAGGTGATGAATGGGATACTCAGTGGGATATGATAATGGCTATTATCGGAGCTGCAACTGCCTTGACATTGTTTAGAAAAATTCACGATAAGAGCATGGAAGCGCAAAAATAATAACTGACCCTTTGTTATTAATAACAAAGGGTCAACACTTTTTTATAAAGATGGGTAATAATACTTTTTCCCTTTTTCTTTTTTCTTTTTATCCCAACCATCTAAGATAACTGCAGCTAAACTCGCTACTTGAATGCTCTTGTCAATTCCTTCATAAGAAAATTCATTTGTTACTCTATTCCCTATTGCAGTAAATACTGCACCTGCTCTTAATTTAAATAGATTTGCTAAGGTTAATACCGTTGCAGCTTCCATTTCATAGTTTATAACATTAGCTCTTCTTAAATCCTCGTATCTTGTCTCAAACCAACTTTGTCTATATCCTCCAAAGCCATCTCTGTTTTGTCCACAGAAAAAGGATGCAGTAGTTGCTGTTATACCTAAATGATAGGTAAATCCCAATTTTTCACATGCTTCGATTAATGCTAAATTGACTTCATAGTCTGCTACTGCTGGATAATTTATTGCTACATAGTTTTCGGAGGTTCCATCATATCTTACAGCTCCAGTTGATATAATTAAATCTCCTGGCTTTATCCCTTCTTGGATCCCAGATGTTGTTCCAACTCGTATAAAGGTTTCAGCACCTATACTTGCCAATCCCTCCATAGCACTTGCTGTAGATCCACCGCCAGCTCCTGTAGAACAAGCTGATATAGCGACTCCTTCAAAAATACCTGTATGTGTAACATGCTCTCTATTTCTTCCTTTTTCTTCAAAACTATCCCAATCAGCTGAAATCTTTGGGACTCTATCAGGATCTCCTGGAAGTAAGACTATCTTTGCTATATCCCCAGGTGCACATCTTATATGATATTGAATCCCTCCATCTAATTCAGGTCTATCTGCCTTTGATGACCAAGTCTTGTTATCTTTCATCTTTTGCCCCTTTCTTATTTAAAAGGCTAAATAAATATATTTTAGCAGTATCTTCTAGCATCTCTGCTAAGAAAAAAGCCTTTCTAATATTAATATTCGCAGAAATAATTCCATGTTCTTCCATTAATACTGCAATTCTATCACTACCTTTAAATGGAGCAACTGCATTTTCACCTAATTCTTCTGAACCTGATGATGCAATCCCAATTGTAGGAACATCTTTAAGATAAACCTTTGCGTGATTTGTAACTAAAGGCAAATGATCCATAGTATTTGCAACTGCTGTTGCATACGGTGGATGTATATGGACAACTGAATTTATATCTTCTCTTTCCTTATATATTCCAGAATGAAATCTCCATTCTTTAGAAATTTGCTTATCTCCTTCTATTATATTCCCCTCAAAATCGGCTAGTATAACATCATCTACTGTCATATCGCTAAAAGCACATCCTGATGCCTTAATTAACATTGCATTTTCTCCGGGCACTCTTATACTAATATTTCCTCCTGTAGCAGAAATCATATTTCTCTCGTAGCAACGTCTTGAATAATGTACTAATTCTTGTTTTAATACCTCTAAATTATTCATTTATTTCTCCTCTCTATTCCGCAATATGAAGAGCAATTTCCATCATATTTGTAAACTTCTTTTCTCTTATCTCTGCTGATGCTTTTTCTCCTCTTATCACATGGTCTGATACTGTTAAAATAGACATAGCTTTTTTACCCGCTCTTGCTGCAACTATGTAAAGTGCAGCAGTTTCCATTTCAACAGATAAGACACCCATGTTAGCCCAATTTTGATTATCTTCCATCCCGAATTCAGGATAAAATACATCACTTGAGTATACATTGCCAACCATATGTTTTACGCCCATTTCCTCAGCTTTATCAATCCCTTTTCTCATAAGCTTATAATCAGCTATCGCAGAAAATGTCCCAGCTAATTTATGTTGATCTGCATAGGGGGTATTATAGCAAGCACCCATGGCAAATACCAAATCTCCTATTTCCAAATCTGGATGAATTCCACCAGTTGTACCCACTCTTATTATATTCTCAACATCATATAAGTGATAAAGCTCCCAAGCATGAACTCCCATTGTTGGCGCTCCTATACCACTTGCCATAACAGATACTTTTTTACCTTTGTAGGTTCCTGTATAAGCATACATACATCTGATTGCATTTACCTGAACCACATCTTCTAGAAAGCTCTCTGCAATAAATTTTGCTCTTAACGGGTCTCCTGGCATTAAAACTGTTTTTGCAATTTCTCCTTTTTGTGCTGATATATGATGAGTCGGTGCTTTTAAATCCATAGTTACTCCTCCTTGCTATTTAACTTTTAATAGACTTTCTGTATAAGGTGCTCTCATAACACCTTTTTCAGTAATTATCCCTGCTATTAGTTCATTTGGTGTTACATCAAATGATGGATAAAGAGCTCTTGTACCTTCTAAAGCTATCCTATTTCCATTTAAACTTGTTACCTCATTTTCATCCCTAAATTCTACTTTTGCTTCCATTCCATTTTTAAGATTATAGTCAATTGTGTGACTTGAAGTTGCTGTATAAAATGGGACATTATTTGCTTTAGCTGCAAGAGCATGCATATAAGTTCCAACCTTATTTAAAAGATCTCCATTTGCGGCAATTCTATCTGATCCAACAACTATCTTTTGTATTTTACCTAAACGCATTAAATACCCACTCATACCATCTGTTATAAGTGTATGCGGTATCCCCCACTTCATTAACTCATATGCTGTTATTCTCGCACCTTGAAGATATGGCCTAGTTTCACTTGTGTACACGTGAATTTTTTTTCCCATCTCATGAGCTGTTCTAATAACTGAAAGTGCTCTTCCACCAAATCCTGCTCCAGCAAAAGCTCCTGAATGGCAATGCGTTAAGATATTATCTCCATCTTCAATTAATTCTGCTCCAAATCTACCTAAAACTCTCTCATATTTTAGCTGCCTAGTAATTATTTCAATAGCCTTTTCTTCTAAAAATTCTATAACATCATTTCCGGTATAGCTTTCTAAAGCATAAATCATTTCATCTACAGTTTTCATTAAATTTACTGCTGTTGGTCTTGTAGCTTTAAGTAGCTTCCCTGCTGTTATTATACTTTGTCTATCCCCTTTATTCTCAATTGCAGATAGAAGTATTCCATAAGCTCCTGCTATCCCTATCGCACCTGAACCTCGTATTGTCATATCCTTAATGGCAATAGCCAAATCACTTACTTTATCTAGTCTATATATTTCTTCTTTAAACGGTAATTTTTTTTGATCTATAATCAAAATATTTCCATTATCATACCAAATAGGAAGAATTAACTTCTCCTCTTTCCACAGAGCATTTAACTGTTCAAATTTACTCATTTAGATTCCCCTTATCATATATTTATAGCTTTAATCCATCTTTTTCTTCCATACTAATTCTCAATATGTTTTCCAGTACCTGCCGGTGATCTACCACTTTTTAATCCAAATAGAATAACAATAATAGTCACCAAGTAAGGTGTCATCATTACTAGTTGGGATGGGAAGAAGCTTTGGAATACGGTTTGAACTGCATCAAAAAATCCAAAGAATATACTCCCTATAAAAGAACCTAGTGGATTAAATCGTCCAAACGCATTTATTACTACTGCTATATATCCTCTACCTGCTGTCATATTCTCAACAAACAAATTCATCTGTCCTAGAGAAAGATAAACTCCACCTAGTCCAGCAAAACAACCACTCATAAGAACCCCAAAGTACTTATATGCTTTTACATTTAATCCAACAGCACTTGCTGCCTCCGGATTTTCGCCAACCATTCTCATTCTAAGCCCAAATTTAGATTTATATAAAAATACCCAACTGATCGCTACTAGAATTATTGATAAATAAAATAATATATTCTGTCCTCCAAGTATTGGGCCTATAATCGGTATATTATCCAACCATTCCCAATGAGGATTGGTAAAGCTTTCTACCATTGAGGATTTTCCACTCATTCCAAAATATTCATTTAGCATAAGTGGCGTTACTGCAGCTGCAAGTAGATTTATTACCATACCGCTAATTGAGCCATTAACCTTATAGCTTACATGCAATACAGCATGTAAAAGAGAAAATATCATGCCAAATAAAACTCCGATTAATAATCCCATCCAAGCACTTCCTGTTATATTAGCTCCCATTACACCAAAGAAAGCCCCTGCAAGCATCATTCCTTCAAGTCCAAGGTCAATTACTCCTGCTCTCATTGAAAAAGTTCCTCCTAGAGATGCCAATAAAAGTGGAACTGCTCTACGCAAAGTAGATGCTAAAATTGAAAGTATCAAATCTGTGGTGAATATCATAGTTCCTCACCCCCATGGGTTTTTCCTCTAGTTTTAAACTTTTCTACAATTTTGTCTTTTATCTTATAAATAGGTTTAATCATGGTTGGTGCCGCTACAAATATAATAACTAATACTTGAATCAGATCGACTAATTCCACAGGAATCGAGGTTGTTCTACTAAGGGTAATTGTACCTGCCCTAAGGACTCCAATAAGTAGGGCAGAAGGAATAACTGCCAATGGGCTATAAGCTGCCAAAGCAGCTATAGAAATACCTGCAAATCCATATCCTGGGGAAAAACCCTCAACAAATCTATAATTTACTCCAAGTACCATTGCTGCACCACCTAATCCAGCTATTGCACCACTTAATGCAAAAGTAAGTATAGATATTTTAGAAACATTGATACCTGCGACTTTTGCCGCCTTAAAGTTCTGTCCTGTTACTTTGACTTCATAACCAAATACAGTTCTATCTAATAAAAATTGTACTAACAATGCTACAACTATTGCTAAAATTATAGCTGTTGTCAATTGAGTTTGTGGTATTAATCTTGTTAACTGTGCCGATTCTGCGATTCTCTCAGTTTGTCCTACTCCACTTGAAGGTGGTTTTAATGGACCATTTACAAGATAGCTTGTAAAAAATATTATTACAGAGTTAAGCATCAAAGTTAGTATTATTTCATTAGCTCCAGTATATGCCTTAGCAAGTGCTACAGCGCCAGCAATCAGCCCCCCTGCAATAAAGGCTACTATCAATGCCAAGGATACATGAACAATCCCAGGCAAACTGGTTACATAAACACCCACTAACGCTGCACACAATGCGCCAATATACAACTGCCCCTCTGCACCAGTATTTATCATTTTAACCCTGTAAGCCAAAGCAAACGACATTCCAGTAAACATAAGAGGAGTAGCTTGACTCAAAGAAAGAGCAAAACCCTTAACTGTACCAAGCGAAACTCCAAATATTGCTTTGTAGCTTTCTATAGGCGAATATCCAATCACATATATAAAAACCATCCCAAGTAGCAAAGAAAAAATCAAGGCACCTATCGAATTTGCAAAGGATTGTCTTCTCTGAATTTTTTTAACACTTTTCATATTATCAGTCATGATTTATCCCCCACTTCAATCATTGTTCGCCCTCCGGTCATTAATAGACCCATTTCAATTTCATTTAATTCACCTGGCATGCTTTCTGAAACTATTTCCCCTTCAAAAAGCACCAATAATCTATCGCTTAAAGTACGAACTTCATCTAAATCAGCGGATATCAACAAGATTGCTGCACCATTGTCTCTTAATTCAATAAGTTGCTGATGAATATACTCCATCGCTCCAACATCTACTCCACGAGTAGGATGTGCAATTATTATTGCTTCTGGATTTCTGCTAAATGCACGCGCTATTATTATCTTCTGTTGGTTCCCACCCGATAGCGAACTTACAGCTACTTCAGTATTAGGAGCTTTTATTCCAAATTTATCTTTAAGATTTTCTGCATACTCGTGTATTTCTTTTTTCTTTAAAAGTCCATTATTTAAACAAAAATCACTTTCTCGATGATATCCCAGTATTATATTGTCCTGTATCGACATCTCTTTAACCAATCCCATAGATAACCTATCCTCAGGGATATGAGCTATACCGGCTTTAAGAAAATTATCACTTGTTCCAGAGATCTGCTTGTCTTTAAGCATAAGCTCCATGGATTCAGGTTTACAAAGGCCTGTAAGAGCTTCAATTAATTGCGTCTGCCCATTTCCTTCAACTCCGGCTACTCCTAATATCTCTCCTGAATGAACATTAAATGATACATCCTTCACCCTTGGCCTTCCATCTACTATTACTGTTAAATTTGAAACTCTAAGAGAAACATCCCCTTTAGAAGAAGTCGGTCTACGAGTTTGCAAATTAATTTCTCGTCCTACCATCATTTCGGATAATTGCTTAGTTGTAACCTCTGATGGTTTTGTATTATCGCTAATCAATTTCCCATCTCTTAGTATAACTACTCTATCCGCAAGAACCTTTGTCTCTTTTAGTTTGTGAGTAATTATGATTATACTTTTCCCATCATCACGTAACTGTTTTAATATAACAAATAAATCATTTACTTCTTGTGGAGTCAACACAGCTGTTGGTTCGTCAAGTATAATGATTCCCGCTTTTCTATATAGCACCTTTAAAATTTCAACCCTTTGCTGTTCTCCAACGGATAGTTCTTCAACCCTTATATCTGGGTCTATATTAAAGTGAAATTTTTCAATCAATTCATTTACTTCTTTACGAGCTTTTTTTATATCAACAAACCCACTGTTAACTGGTTCACTTCCGGCAATTATGTTTTCTGTTACGGTAAATGCTTGAACTAACATAAAATGCTGATGAACCATACATATACCATTTTTTATAGCATCCATAGGTTTCTTAAATGAAACCTTTTCTCCACGATAATATATATCACCCGAATCTGGTGCAGTCATACCATAAAGAATTTTCATCAATGTAGACTTTCCAGCTCCATTCTCACCTAAAAGAGAAACTATTTCCTGTTTTTCAAGATGGAAATCCACTCTATTCAAGGCAACTGTACCAGGGTATGTTTTTGTAATCTTTTCCATCCTGATTAAATCCATATTATTCCCCTCCAAATACATCCTAATAAAGTTTGCATAGACGTTTTCACATTTCTATTGAAAATAGCCGGTTCCCCGGCTATTTATTATTAATATGAGTATTGCTATTATGTGTTTTATTAAATAGCTTATTTATTTAATTGATTGTTTGCTGCCCATTCATCAACTTGATCTAAATCAGTTGGTAATACAAGATCTCCACTAGCTATGCTTTGTTTTGCTCCGTCCAAAATTGCTATAACATCATCTGGTATTACAACATCAAGTCCCTCTACATCATAGTCGCAAACACCTTGAGCTATACCGAGCACTACAAATCCAGGCTCCCAAGTTCCTTTGTCAAGCGAATCTACTTCTTGTACTATGAAATTCCATACTTTTTTTACAGATGTACTAAGCGTTACTTCAGGCTCTACCATCTCAAGAGAAGTTCCAATTACATATCTATTTACTTCTTGAGCTGCAGCAAATACTCCTTGTGAAGAACTTCCTGCATTTACACTAACTATATCTGCTCCTCGTTCATACATTACTAGCGCAAGTTCTTTTGCAGTAACAGGATCAGTATAACTTCCAATGAAATTTGTAAATATTTCAATATCTGGATTTACATATTTAGCTCCTGCTAAAAATCCAGAAGCTTGTCCTCTAGATGTTGGTGTATCCATTGCAATGCAAAATCCAACTATATTTTCTGGGTTGCTAAGTTCAAATCTATCATCTTGAGTTGCAATTCCTGCTAACATTCCTGAAAGAAAATGTTGCTCAGGATGTGAAGCAGTAATACATTTAATATTGTCATATCCTTCGATTATTGTATCTAGCATTGTAAATCTTTGTTCAGGATAATCCTCAGCAACCATCTTTAGTGCATCAGCTTGTTCTGAGCTAATAGCAATAATTGTATCGTACTCTCCCGTATCAGCAAACATTCTCAATTGTGTTTCAAATTCACTTATATCTCTAGGTTCCGCGTAATCATATGTAGCACCTAGCTGTTCTACTGCCATTTCACAACCTTTATTAACTTCATCATTATAACCGTTATCTCCTAGTCCACCAGTTCCAAAAAGAATTGCAAAATGAACATTATCATCCACAGCTTCACCATTTTCCATTGCAGGTTCTTCTGGCTCAGCAGGCGCAGGCTGTCCGCAAGCTGTAAGTACTGAAACCATCATCAATACTACAAGCAAAATACCAATTGTACGCTTCATCATTTAAATTCCCCCTATTATAGTTTTAAAGCTTCCCAAATTAAATTTTTATCATCATATCCAGTAGGTTGTCTAACCACTGATTATAAAAAAATAATACCATTCATCATCAGTTTAGTCAATTAAATTATCCACAAAATAAATATTTTTTTATACATGTTTTTATTCATCGATCTGTTTTAAGGCCTTTTTAACAATCTCCTTATTTCCTAAAGCTTGTTGAAGTTCAATTTCCATTACAGGCTTTAGTTTTCTTTTTCTTTCCCTAATCTTTTGCCTAAGGCTATCCTCATCTACAAAAAGTATTTTACTATCTTTCATTGCAAATTCTCCATTTATAATAACATGTTTAACATGCATATTTGACATGTTAAAAATTAGTTGAATTAGCAATGAAGAATCTAGAATATCAATAAAATCTGTCTTATCAATAATTGCCAAGTCGGCAGAAGAACCTATTTTTATTTCACCTAATGAATTTTTAAAATTCAAAATCTGATTGCTATTTTTAGTTATCATATTGAATCCTTCCTCAATAGATATCCAATCAGTATAATTTGAATTATTGACTCTTTGCATTAATAAAAAAAATCTCAATATTTCAAGCATATTATGAGATGTCCCACAATTAGAGCCGTCTGATCCGAGTACAATAGGAATTTTCCTTTCCAAATATTTTTTCAACGGAAATATCCCACTCCCTAAAAATGCATTGCTAGTTGGATTAGATACGATTGTCGCTTTTCTCTTTGCGATTAAATCCAATTCTTCCTCATTTACCCATATTCCATGTGCAAGAGATGTATTATCCCCCAGCAAACCAGCAGCATCTAACTTTAATACTGGAGAGATATCATTATCAGCTGTAACTCGTTGCCATTTAGTTTCTAATAAATGACTATGAATTTTTAATTTGTATCTATATTGAATATCCGCAGCAATCTCTAATAATTCTCCATCTATCCTTTGTGGAGAATTTATCCCTATCATAACTTGTGTATTTAAATCTAGATTATGAAAATCCTTAATAAATTTGTGATAGAAATCTTCAAATTCATAATTAGATGGGAATAATCCAAAAGAGCTTTTATCGCCTCTCATCATTCCATATAATACATCACTATCTCTTAGATTATGAAGCATAGGTGCAAGTGCTACCTTAAACCCAGATTCCTGGTAGACTTTTGCAATAGTATTTGCTGTAGAAAGATGTGGTAAATGATCAATACAAGATGTTACTCCTGAACGTAGCATTTCACAAATCCCAAGTTGTGCACTCATTCTTGCATCCTGCTCTTCAATTAATTTTCCAAGAGATATGGTATCTAGAGACCAAATTTCAAGTGGTTCTCCATAAGAGCTTCCTCTAAGAATATTGGTGTATGAATGATAATGACTATTAACCATTCCTGGTATAATAAAATCACCTTTGACATCTAATACTTCTTCTTCGCCTTCAGATTTTATATCAAGGCCTATTTCAGCTATAGAATCCCCTGATAATCTAATATCTCTTTTTTTGAATTTAAATTCTAAATCATCTACTACAAGTATATTGCCATTTTTTACTAGCATCTTTTACTCTCCCCTATATCAATGAAAAGAATTCTTCAAGATAACCTGTATAATCTCCAAGTGTTATTAAATAATGATTTCCTACAGGCGTCCCTAAAAAATTATCTATACCTTCATCACAATTTACGAGAATTTGGCTTCTACATAAATTACGCTCATGTAAATTTTTCTTTATAACACAACCTGACAAAAACTTTCTATCCAGCATATTTGTAGATTTAAAAATAGTTGCTCTCTCTTGTGGTATCTCACCTGTGATAGCAACTCCTATGCCCGACTCAAAATGTGTATCCAATTTATAGCTAGTTGGCATGTTTAAAGGAAGTGTGCAAAGTGCAAATATAATTTCATTTTCACTTTTATTTATTCTAGATGGATTGCATTGGAAAACAGGTTGGTTTGAAATTTCTCCTAAAATAGCCATCGAAATTAAAGATGGTAGATCACCTTCACATCCACTATAAATTCCTTCTTGATTTAAAATTGCCAAACCAAGACAACCCGTATTTTTTACAGAAGTCAATAAATCGAAGCATCTTACACTAAAGCCTTGCAAGTTGTATTTATTTACAAGCCTCTTAAAAGCACCATAAATATACAAAGCTCCTTCAATTTGTTCTTTGTCAAAATTCTGAGTTAATAGCAATCTTGTAGTCTCATTTTCTATATATTCTTCTTTAGCTATTTCCTCCAGTAATTCTTCCATCTCTATATCAACAACTTCAATTCCTAGCTTCTCTTTTATTTTGTCATAATCTGCATCTGTTGTAATAAGCCAATCTGAAGGTTTGCCAAATAAACCTAATCTCATTCCATTTAGAGAATCTTTGGTTCTAATAGCTTTAGCTATTTTATCAAGTTTCCCTGCAATCTCATCACTAGTGCCATATAACAGTTGCCCTTTTAGGCGATTGTTTTTAAGATATGTTACCATTTCCATAGAAGCGGACAAAGAATTATCAGTTCCACTTGTAACAAGAATTATTGGCTCTTTAAGAAATTTTAGTGAATCCTTAAACAGACCAGCCGTACCACCAGTAGCTATGTATAAAATCGAAAATGGTTCTTTTGAAAGTTCCCCAAGTGAAGCATCCTTAAATTCAACCCCTATTTTTTCTCCTATGGCATTAAATAGAGTCTCTGCTTTTCTTTTAAGAGTGGAGTCATTATGCAAACTACTTTGTAAATATACATATTTCATAGTTTTTCTCACCTTTCTGTTTTTTAATAATAGTTGTCTTGCAGTTGTTGAACATCCTACAACCAAAATATCAAATAAATTATCTGCTGTCAATCAAGTTTTCTGAATACTCTAAACTCATTTTCTAAATCTATTCTTCAACTTTATAAAAGCATAAAAAATTCTCTTGTAGCAAAAATAGATTTTTCAGGCCACAAGAGAATTTTTTCATAGTGTTAATTCACAGTTATTTATTCATTATATCTTCTAATAATATTAAATTCTAATTTTTCAGTTAAAAAATAACTATCTGAATAAAATAATGCTTCCCCTTTAGATGAGTAGTGAATTTGTTCTAAAAGCAGCAACGCCTTTGGTTCATCTAAGCTCAACTTACCCATAAGCCTTTCATCACTGATTACTGTATGAATTGAGCAGTTAGAAAAAGAGATTGGATTGTACTTATTCATATAGCTTAATAAAGACCCTCCTTTTTCTCGATTGAAATCATCCAACATACCTTCACGGGAAATTATATAATCTTCAACATATATAATAGGCATCTCATTTGCTGTACGAACTCGTTCAATATACAATACTTCTATTTCATCTTTACTTCCAAGTTTATTTGAAATATTTATTGGTGCATATTTCATCTCATAGTTTAAATTTATGGTTCCTGGTTTATATCCATGCTCAGAAATTATTTTAGTAGTACTATCGAGTGATGCAATGTTATATCTAATACTGTCATTACTACTATATCTTGTAACAAAGGTGCCTGTACCTCTTCTGAAAATTACCATGCCTTGATATTCCATGGCTTTTAGTGCCTCATGTACCGTGTTTCTGCTTACTCCAAACTGTTTTGCTAATTTTTGTTCAGAAGGTAATTTGTCCATAAATTCCATATCTTTTATCATTTCAATCAAGACTTGCTTAACTTGATCACTTAAAGTTCTATTATCTATTTTCATTATCAAATGCCCCTTTGTTATATTTAATCAACTTAAGTATAGTATTTTCAATGCTCAATTGTCAAGAATATGGAATGTAAGCAAAATTCCTTACTTAATATAAACTATTTTTGTCGTTCTAGTAACCTCACCATCTTCAGCTTTCCCTTCAAAGCTCACTACATAAAATTTTTCCTTAAGTGGCTCATTAATCTGAAATTCTAGCATTTCGCCATTTGGTTCTATATTATAAGCTATACCATTTATTATAAATTTATATTGAATATCTTTTTTATCTCCTGTAATTCTTGCCCTAAATAAAGGTGTTTTAGTATCGAATTTTTCTCCCATTATAAAGTAAGGATAGATATTATGATTATCTATTGAAATCTTCTTTTCACTTAAGGCTTCTACTTCCTGAAGAACTCTTAAATGATTTTTAGAACATATTTTTTCTATATCTTCGTCTGAGTATCCTCTGAGGACTAATTCATCAACAATAAGCCCCAACTTTGACGCATCTGGCAAATCTTTTGGTAAATTTGCTCCATCAAAGTCTGAACCTAAACCCACATGGTCTATACCGATTAAATTGACGATATAATCTATATGATCAACTATATATGCTACACTTGCTGTTTCTATGGTTTTCACAAACTCATCGTGATAAACAACTCCGATTACGCCTCCATTTTCTCCTACTGCTTTGATTTGGTCATCATATAGGTTTCTAACATGGGGATTCACAGAATATGCTCCTGAATGCGAAGCTATTATAGGTGTTTTTGAATTCTTTATAACATCCCAAAATGACGCTGGAGAAAGATGACTTACATCCACAATTATTCCAAGATTATTCATTCTTTCTATGGTTTTAATCCCAAGTGGCGTTAAACCTACTGGTGACCTAGTTCCATTTTTATCTCCAAAAGCTTTATGTAGTCCTTCTCCTAGTGCATTTGAATAATTCCAAGTAAATCCTATTGACCTTACCCCTAAATCATAATACTGGTTTAGAATTTCTTCTCCATTTTCACTTGTAATAAAGTAAGCTCCTTCTATTGCAGGTACTCCTGCTATTTTTTTATTATCCAAAGTGTACTTTATTTTTTCTACTGATGGAGAGATACTGAATTGATCTTGATTTCTTTTTTGTGTGTAATATAGACCATTAATTAGTGCAAGGGTCCTACTTACACTCCTATTTGGATTCCCATAGAATGCTGATGAATATGCGGCAAAGTATGCAACATCAAAATTTCCTTTTTTCATCTTCGGTATATCTACCTGAAGTGATGTGTTTTCTCTTATATCAATTATTGGAAGCCATGTTTCTTCATCCACTATTTTCATCATAGTATCATTATGACTATCTACAATAAAGAATTTCTGTTTTTTCATAGAATCACTCATTCCATAGGATTTTTTCGAATAGGGGAAAATAAGCAATAATAAGCTCATTATCAATACTAAACTAATAGGTTTCATAATCGTCTCCTTTATTTTGCAATTTATTTCGAACGATTGTAAATAAAAGTAATTAAAATATCTATTACAAGTAATATAAAGCTAATAACAAAAGCAATAGAATAGAAGCTTCTTTACTTGACCATCCGTGGTTTTCTGCTAAAGCTTTTGAAATTAAACTCCAAGCATACATCATTCCAGTAAAAAAATTTATAATAGTTACTTCTATTAATACTTGTTTGCTTCTATTTATAACTTTTGTCTTCATTTAATTCTTCTTTTAATATATTATATTAATTATAGGATTGTTTTCTAATTTTGTCTAGAAATAAACTCAATCTAATCTTTTAGGTAGGTGACATAATGAATACAAAATTAAAAAAAAGGATAGCAAGTCTATTTTTACCATTATTAATAGTTTTAGCGCTTCCTTTTGGCATCTCATTCAGTCAGGCAATAGTATTATCCACCCTTATTTTTACGCTAACTGTTTGGACATTTAATTTGTTCAGCAAAGCATATACTTCATTTATATTGATTGTTATCTTTATAATCTTTGGAAACACACCAGTAGAAAGAATCCTTTTCTTTCCATTGTCATCAGATTTCTTTTTAATACTACTAGCTTTTCTGTTTTCTGATGGTGTTATAAAATCTGGACTTATACAAAAACTAATAAAACCATATATAAATTTATTTGTAACCAGCGCGCTTAAATTTTTATTTTTAATTGTCTTTCTAACAACTATAATGATTTTTATAATTCCTCAGCCATTTGCTCGACTTATCTTTATAAGTATTCTCTTAAACGAAGTTATGACTGACTTAGAATTTGAAAAGAAAAAAAAGGGACTATTTTTATTTTCAACATATATAATTTCAATGTTTACAAATAATTTCTTTGTAAAAGGAGATATTGTACTTAATAAAGCTCTTATACAAATTTCAGGAATTTCCATTTCAGAATCTCAGTGGATCGAGTATTTCTTTGTCCCAACTTTTGCTATGCTTGTACTAACATTAATTATATTCTTATTCTTATATAAAAATGATATTAAGATTGAAAAAACCTCAAATAAAATAACACGAGAATACTTTAATACATCTGAAAAATGGAGTTTATTCCTAATTTCAATTGTCTTTGTACTATGGTCACTAGAAGGAGTCCTAAAAATTCCTGGAGTTTTTATTATTTTACTAGGGGTTTTTATTCTATATATAAGAAGATTTTTGAAATTTCAAGATTTAAAGAATATTGACTGGGGTCTTATGGTTTTTTTAACTGCTACATTTGCTATTGGCCCTGCTATGAGTGGCAGTGGTATCGCAAACATCCTATTTGGATATATTACTCCACTATTTCCAAATACAATGTCCTTCTTTTTATTATTAGCGATAGTCTTATCAACTATCGTAATTCATATGTTTTTAGGTAGCTTAGTTACAACACTGTCAGTTGTAATTCCAGGCTTAGCCATTATTACATCTGGAGTTATCCCTGAGCTGCCTATGGCTCTCCTAGTATTTGTAGCTATCTTTGCACATTTTATACTTCCATTTCATAATGTTATACTCGTTATTGGTGAAGGCTACGGTTTCTTTGACTCAAAACCTGTAATCCGTTTTGGATTTGTTGCGACATTTATAACTCTTATAGGCATCTTCTTCTTCTTTATTCCATGGTGGCGATTTATAGGAGTATTGTAGTATTGTTGTAACTTATTTGTAGTATATTAATTTATAAGATGCTGTATAATACTATTAAAGGAGGCGATGAGTCATATGAAATCCCGTTTTAAACATATAAGATTGTTATTAGTACTGGTGCTAATCCTGTCAGTAATTTCTGGTTGTAGTTCAAAATCTGCCAATGATATGGCAGCCGGAGAAACCGATTATTCTCCTGCTCCGGAAAGTCCAATGGAATCTGTTACTGAGGAAGCACGGAGTGAGGATGGTAAAGACTATGGTTTGGGCTCAGGTTATGTAGGTGGTATCGAACCAGATAAAGTTATAACTACTATTTTCTTAGGTTTTGAAACCACAGAATTTGAAAATTCTCTGGATCGAATGTATGCTTTAATTGAAGAAAATAAAGGTTATATCTCCTCATCAAATATATACTTTAGAAACTACTATGATACCCAAAGAATGCGAAGTGGAGAATTCGCAATCAGAATTCCTAGAGATAAGGTCAATCAGTTTAAAAGTCAAATCCCTGAAATTGGAAATCTAGTAAATGAATCCTCTTCTAAAGAAGATGTTACTACCTATTACACAGATACTGAATCTAGGCTTAACGTTCTTGAAATAAAAGAGTCAAGGCTACTTAGTCTACTTGAAAAAGCTGAAAAAATTGAGGATATTCTTGCAATTGAAAATCAATTAAGTCAGGTAATCTCTGAAAAGGAAGAACTTAAAAAAACTTTAGTAAATCTGGATGATAAAATAGATTACTCGACTATAAATCTATCACTAGCAGAAGTTAGAAAAGTTAGTACTACTGAAACTACAGAAACTACATTTATTGATAGGATGACGAATGCTTTTAATAATTCATTGTATCAATTTAGACGGTCTGCAGAAAATTTTGCAGTTTTTATTGTTTACAACTTACCATTTATTCTAGTTCTTTTATTAGTCTTATTAATAGCTTATAAAATAATTAGAAAAATTATAAGTCCTAGAAAAAAAGAAAAAGAAAAGAAAACTGTTATAAAAAAAGAAGAACCAGAAGACGATGAAAAATCCTAGGCATTTTGCCTAGGATTTCTTTATTCTTGACCCTTTTTAATCCAACTTGCTACTTCTACCGTTCTTTTTGCTTGATGTTTGACTGCATCCTCTACATCTTCTATCATTTCACCATTTGGTCCAACCGATACGCTAGTTCCATATGGATTCCCACCAGCTTTAAATAATGATTGATCTGTATATCCTGGCGCTACTATAATAGCACCCCAATGCATCATTGTGCCATATAAAGCTTTAATGGTACTTTCTTGACCACCATGTGGATTTTGTGCTGAAGACATAGCAGAAACTGCTTTATTAGACAACTTACCCTCTGCCCACAATCCACCTTGCATATCTAGAAAATTTTTCATTTGAGAGGATACATTACCAAATTTTGTTCCTGTACTAAAGATATATGCATCAGCCCACTCAAGATCACTTGAAGTAGCTATAGGAACATCTTTTGTCATCTCTACACACCCCTTCATTCCAGGATTTGTGTTTATAACTTCCTCTGGTATAAGTTCTAGTACCTTAAGAAGTCTAACATCTGCTCCTACAGCTTCTGCACCTTCTTGCGCCCATTTTGCAAGCTGATAATTTGTGCCATAACTACTATAAAAAATCACTGCTAATTTAATCTTATCCATCTATATCCTCCTAAAATTTACCTGAAATAACCATCAAAGCAATTATACCCGTTAAGTTTTGATTAAAACAAAAATACCCCAAAGGGGTATTTTAATTGCTACATTTTGGACAAAGTCCAGTTATTAGAATTTGTTCATCCTTTATTACAAAACCTTCTACATCATCAATAAAATTCAATTCTGATACTTTAATATCATAAATACTTTTACAAGAATCGCATTTAAAATGCCCATGAAAACCTCTTACCGCTTCATAGCGCATTTCGTTACCCTCAATATTTAAACCTTGAATCAAGGATTTTTCCTGCAAAATCTTTAATGAATTATATACAGTAGTCTTTGAAAGAGTCGCTATTTCCTTACCCAAATTTTCATATATTTCCTCAACTGTTGGGTGAATTCGTGACTCTATAAGATAATCCAAAATTCTAACTCTTATATATGAAGGTCGTATGCCTTCTTTTTTTAATTCTTGCATCGCTTCTTGATATTTTTTCATATATTCAGCTCCATCTATTCAATATATATATATGATATATCAGATTGATACTCTGGTCAATAGTATGGATTAATCTTCAAAAGCTTCGCTTACTTTCCATGCTTTCCATACATTCCCTACTAATTCTGGTCCTGGTTTTAATGTTGTCTTGCCTGGTTTCCAACCTGATGGACATACCTCAGCACCTTTTGTTTCCCTTACTAATTGGAATGCTTGAACTTGTCTAAGAGTTTCTGCTACATTTCTTCCAACTGGAGGAGAAAGCACCTCGAAACCTTGAACTATTCCATCTGGATCTATAAGAAATCTTCCTCTTGTATTGACTCCACTATCTTCATCATAGATTCCATACATTGTTCCAATATGTCCTCCACCATCTGATAACATTGGGAATGGAATGTCTTTTCCAACCATTTTTGAAAGCTCATTGTCATTCCATACTTTATGCACAAATTGACTATCAACGCTCATTGAAAGCACTTCTACACCAAGCTTTTGGAACTCATCATATTTTTCAGCAACTGCTGAAACTTCAGTAGCTCAGACAAAAGTAAAGTCGCCAGGATAGAAGCAAAGTACTACCCATTTGCCTTTATAATCTTCCAAATTAATATTAGTAAATTCACCTTTATAAAATGCTGGTGCTTCAAACAACGGTGCTGGTTTTCCTAATTTTACCATAGATTTTTCCTCCTTTATCCCCAGTTCAACTGGTCTGCTTTCATTAGTTACAGGCTTTTCTCTTTTACTTACCGGTCTTGCACAAGCTGCTTTTATTTCTTCTGTCATCTAGACACCTCCTAAAATTGTATTTACTACAACATTGTAATCATTATAATAACATACCCCACCTCTTAAGTAAATACCCTATTTTACTTAAATATAACTCATTTCGGAAATATGCCCATAAATATTTTCTTTCCAAAATCTGGCTTATAAAAAATTAATGACCAAAAAAGATAACATTATACCTATGAATACAGATAAAACTAGATTGTTAAACCTATATGATAAAAACCCAGAAGTGCCTATCCCTATGATAGCCGCTGGAATTAATGAAAAATCCAAAGTCAAAATTCCCCTTATAATTAGAATGCTAAGAGAAGTGTATGGAATTAATTTTAAGAATCTCTCAAGTTTAGGATTTATTTTTTTATTACTTAAAAACAAAAGTGGAAAGACCCTTGGTATATATGTTACAAACATCATTCCAAATGTAATACCTAGATAACTATTCATTTCTAAGCTCCTTTCTCTCGAGAATTATTGTTGCAATCCATGTTGATATTATTATCCCCGCTATAATATCCCACCCAGATGATAAAATATTGCTATAATAGATTATTGTATAAACAGCTACAGCGATTAAGGATACAAATATTGAACTCTTATTCGTTTTAAATGATGGAAATAAAAGTGCTGCGAAAAGTGCGTATAAGCCCAAACCCAAACTAGTTTGTAGTGCTTGAGGAATAATTTCACCCACTAAATATCCAAAAATTGTTCCGCCTACCCAAGCTAAATAAGCCATCCCATTTACTGTGAGAATAAATGGCAAACTCAATTTTTCTTTATAAAATGATAATACTGAAAATGTCTCATCGGTTATACCAAAACCAATTATAGGAACGAAAGGCTTCATATTATCATCAAGTTTTGTTGAAAGAGATGCACTCATAATTAAATGCCTTAGATTTAGCAGAAATGTTGCAAGTATTATACTACCTGGACTTACTCCTACCCTTATTAAATCTAAAAACATAAATTGACTTGACCCTGCAAATACAAATATCGAGCTAGCCGAAGTTCCAAAAAAGCTGAGTCCGGTATTTTTCGCAAGCAATCCAAAAGCCATGGCCACTGGTAAATATCCCAACACAAGGGGACTACCATATACAATACCTTCTTTTATAGATTTGTTTTTAAAAACACTCATAATTTAACCTCATTTCAAAAAAATATAATATTACTTATTATATGGTTTTTCTTAAGTTAATGCAATAAAACAAAGAAAGAGAATAGCAAGATTTTAAAATACGCAAGGATTGAACACTACCACTACGCTTTTTGCTTTTTAATCTATTCTTCAATCTTTTCAATTGTGATTTGTACATTGTGAATTGTGAATTGTCCTTTACATAGGGTATAATAATTATAATTAAATTTTATTGGAGGTCTATATGGATAAGGATATTTATAATAAACAAAGATACTTACTTAAAACAGATATAAGAAAGAAAATCGATATTAATGACAATGATATGAACAAAGGTATTCCAATGCCAGACATTCAAAAGAATCCTACTGATGGGGAAATTATTATCGATTTACCATCTATAGATAGTTTTCTTAACATCTCTGACAAAAGCACCGTTTATTCAATCCTAAATAGGAAAACCAAAAGAAAATACGAACATGGAAATGTCATGAGTTTAATAGAATTATCTTGGCTACTCTTTTCTACACAAGGAGTAAGAGCACATTCAGGGCAAAACTATTTTAGAACAGTTCCTTCAGCTGGGAATAGACATGCATTTGATACTTATATTGCTATTTTTAATGTAGATGGTTTAGAAAAAGGAATTTATAGATATCTTCCAAAATCACATCAAATTGTATTTCAAAAAACGGAAGAAAACTTAGAATATAAGATATCAAAAGCTTGCAAAGATCAGAGTTTTGTATCAAATGGGTCTGTGACCTTTATTTGGGTTGCCGTGCCATATAGAATGGAGTGGAAATACACTCTGGCTGCTCACAAGTCTATTCTATTAGACGCTGGCCATATATGCCAAAACCTATACCTTGCAGCTGAAGCTATAGATTATGGATGCTGTGCTATAGGAAATTACGATCAAGATTTAATAGATGAGCTATTGGAATTAGATACCGAAGATGAATTTACCGTATATCTTTCACCTGTAGGGAAATAAGATTAAAGGAAGTGTTAAAATGCGAATTTTTATTGATGCAGATGGATGCCCTGTTGTTGATGAAACGGTTAGTATAGCTAAAATCTTCAATATTCCTGTAACCATAGTTAAAAACTATGCGCATGTAATAAATAATGATTATGCAGAAGTTGTAACTGTAGATGTATCCTCCGACAGCGCAGATTACTATATTGTTAATCATATGGGAAAAAATGATATTGTTGTCACTCAGGATAATGGTCTTGCTGCAATGGCTCTCGCAAAAGAAGGCATTATACTCAACCAAAATGGATACCTAATAAATAATACTAATATTGATGCAATGTTATCTACAAGACATATCAATAGAGAATTGAGGCAACGTGGTGTTTATGTAGGCAAGGCAAAAAAAAGAGTGAAGTCCAATAATAAAAGCTACGAGGTTGCTCTAAGAAATCTATTAGAGGAGAGGGCCACTGATGAATAAAATGACTGTTAATATAGTATTATTTAATGACTTTGAAACGTTGGATGCTTTTGGTCCTATTGAGATTTTCGGAACCTTAAGAGATGAATTCGATTTAAGATTTATTTCAGAATCAGGAGGGGAGGTAAAAAGTGTACATGGAGTTAAAATCCTTACTGAGCCATTTTCTTCTTTCAAAAGCAATGAAATTCTATTTATCCCTGGTGGAATGGGTGTAAGAGGGCTTGTTGAAAATAAGACTTATGTTGATTTATTAAGAGATTTTTCAAATGCATCTAAGTATATTCTAACAGTATGTACTGGTTCTGCACTACTTGGCAAAACAGGACTTTTAAATCATAAAGCAGCTACTTCCAATAAAATAGCCTTTGACTGGGTGAAAAGTATTGCTCCAGCTGTTGACTGGCAAGAAAATGCTAGGTGGTCCGTTGACGACAAATACTACACTTCTTCCGGCGTTTCTGCTGGAATGGATATGGCTCTTGGATTTATAAGAGATATTTTTAGCAGAGAAAAAGCTGATAAGGCAGCAAAATATATTGAATATATATGGAATGATAATCCTGATTATGATCCTTTTAGTTTAAAGTAAAAGATAGCAAAATGCTATCTTTTTTCTTTATCCCCAAATATCTCCTGCCTATATATTTTTGTCTGACGCTATTTAGACCACTCCATCTTTGGAACAAGTGCCAAGAACTAAAATCTCAGATAAAAATCTGGAATATTTCTAGATAGTAGTAAGCAGAATAGAATAAAGACCGGCATTTAGCCAGTCCTTATTCTATTCTATTGATTCTTTATATACAGTTAATCCATACTGCTTTGTGTAACGAATATTGTCTATAGATAATTTTAAACTCTCTCCACTTCCCTCAAATTCAAGGGTCCTTGTATGGATGAATTTCCCATCCTGTACTGTTTCTTGTTGATCTTCTAATGTTTTTACAAGTTGGTAATATTCTCCATCTGCTAAGAGTCTAAGACCTGGAATTCTTGTTCCCTCATCGCTAGTAATTGTGATATAGGTTCTATCATCCATTTCTTCAATTGCATCTATTTGGATTGTATTCCCAAGAACTTCAATACTCTCACCTTCTATAACTGGAAACTCCTTATCTACCTCCTCAGAAACACTGACACTATCCATAACTAGTTCAATTTCTTTAGTTTCTTTTGGAATTGTATCAAATCTCATATCAAATCTTGTGCCTCTCATATCAGTGCTCATACCAGAACCTTTTCTTATTATTTCCTTGCCATCAGCATATAGACTCATTTCTAGATTTTGTGGCATCAAATTCTCCTCACTTGCTCTATCTAGTGCAAGTGAAAGTATATTCTGAATTTCACCTTTTACTATTGTTGATATTGGAGACATGCTTATCTCCTCTATTGTCATAGTCCTGCCTAACAGCTCAATTTTTTTGTCAATTGATACTTTAATTGTATCTCCAACTGCTTGGTTTCTATCCAATTTGAATTTTATCTCTCCATTTTCCCAGGTGCCATCATCTTTTATATAAGCAATTTCCAGCATGACAGTGCTAATATAAAATGGTGGTGCTTCATCAGTTGTTAATATCCATTTTTCTATATACTGATCTTGAATAATTTCACCTACTCCACTCCAGCCTGAATTCATATAAGCTAGCTTGGGCGAAACTTGGATATTTACATCCTCAATATTTCTAGATTTTTTAGTGTCCTCAATTGAGTAAAAAAGAACCATTCCATTACCATCAAGCATAGCTCCATCCAACTGAACTTTAATACCATCACTAAAAATATAATCTTTGTCAATAATTTGCCCTTGACCCATTTTACTAAGCTCATTAATTGTGCCTTCTGTAACACCCTCATATCCAATAATTTTCTTACCGTAATAGGCAAGAGTTGAACTGTTATAGGTTAGTATTGTCCCTATTAGAAGTATTGCAGCCACCTTGCTTAAGGAAAGACTCATTTTCCTCTTCTTCCCATGGAGGGTTTTATTCAATTTTTCCTCTAATGAGTCAGGGGCTTGGATATTCATATATTCTTTTCTTTTTTCTTCAAGCATCCTATCAAGCTTACTCATCTAAATTCTCCTCTCCCATTGCACTCCTTAGTTTATTCATGGCAGTATTAAGCCTTGACTTCACTGTCCCCAAGGGAATTTGGAGGATGTCAGAAATTGTCGAATATTCCATGTCCAGATAATATCTTAACCTAATTATCTCCTGATAATTTTCTCCTAAACTGCTAAGATAGTAATCTAAATCCATCCTCTCCTCTTCTCCAAGGAAATCTATGGCTTCATCTTCCAAGGATTCAACTGGAATAAGTCTATTTCTATTTCCAAGATTTTTTTTGCACAAATTTACTAGAATTGTCTTACTCCAAGAGTAAAACATATCTTCCTTGTGAAGGCTTTTAATATTGTCATAAAGGCTTATGATCATATCCTGCACCATGTCCTCTGCATCTTGCTGATTCCGCATATATACGTAAGCTAGTTTGTAATAATTGTCTTTTTCTTGGAGAATAAGCTGTAAAAGTGCTCCCTTATCTCCCTTTTTAGCCTTCTTTACAAGGTATTTTAATTCCACCATATCACCTCATTTCAATAGTAAGAGTATTTGGATGACCAAAAGGTTCATTGTTTTCTAAAAAAATATTGCACCTAAAAACAGGTGCAAATAATTTTCTATCCTAATATGTCTCCAGGTTGTACTAGTTTGTCCGGGCTTATAAGTACAACCCCTCCTTCAGAGTATGTTCCCATAACAAGAACCTCTGATAGAAACCCAGCAATATTTCTAGGTGGAAAATTCACAACTGCAAGTACTTGTTTTCCAACTAAATCTTCTGTTGAATAGTGCTCTGTAATTTGAGCACTAGAATTCTTTTTACCAATTTCTTCACCCAGATCAACCACTAATTTGTATGATGGATTCCTAGCTTTTTCAAACATTTTTGCTTCAATTATTGTTCCAACCCTAATATCCAATTTTAAAAAATCATCAAATGTAATCAATTCTTTAATCTTCATTTACCACTTCACCCTTTCGTAGTCTACATATCTATAGTAAATATCATCTTGTCTTTGTACCTCTGATTCACTTGCAACTTCCCAAGCATCGTCTAAATCAAGATTCGGTATAAAAGTGTCAGTATTTTTAAAATCCTTAAATACCTTTGTTATATAAGCCTTATTGCAAAACAGTAGAAGTTGTCTTGCTATTGTTCCACCGCCTGTAACAAATACCTTCTTTTCTTTATCTGGATTTATTTGCTTTAATAAAGGGAACAAATCTTCCATCGAATTCACGACTAAGAAACCCTCTTTTTTAAAATCTTCTTGTCTAGTTATAATTATATTAATTCTATTAGGGAGTGGATTTTGCCCAGGAAGTGCTTCCATGGTTTTTCTACCCATCACTACAATATGTCCATCAGTAATCTCCTTAAATCTATGCAAATCCTCTTCTATTTCTACTAGCATTTGTCCATCAACACCTATTTTCCAATTACCATCTACCGCAAATATTAGAATCATAGCATCCTCCTTGAATAATCTCTTTAGTTTATTTTAGCATAATTTTCTCATTCTTGTCATCAAATTGTAAATTGCCTATATAGGCTTAAAGTGCTAATATAAAGATATAGAAGGCTTTTAACGATTCTATTTGAAAGGAGGATTTTAAATGAAAAAAACAATTTTATTAATTATATCTCTTCTACTTATCTTCTCATTAATTGGTTGTACTCCAAAAAATGAGCCGGTGGAACCTGAAGAACCTGTAGTAGAAGAACCTGTTGAAGAACCAATGGGTCCAGAGGAACCTATAGAGAAGTCACAGGATGTTGTTTTGTATTTTGGAAATAATGAATATATCCTTAGTGGTGACGAAAAATTCGACTGGATGCTTCCTGAGGAAAGGACTATAGTATATGGTCCAGAAATGTGCCTTGAAGAAGCGATAATAAGAGAATTAATGGCTGGACCAGTAGATACTGAAAAAATGAGTACAGGATTCCCACAAAGTGTAGCATTGATAGGTGTTGATACACTAGATGGAACTTCTTATGTAAATTTTAAAGGAGAAGGTCTAAATGGAGGTTCAATGGAAGAAAGTTATATTATTAGCCAAACAGTAGAATCACTAGGTCAACTAGATTATGTTGATAGAGTTCAATTTCTTGTCGATGGTCAAGAAGCCGAAAGTCTTATGGGTCATATAAGCATAGAAGAACCAGTAGAAGTAGACAAATAAACTAATAAAAACCAGTTAGGAACAAAAATGTTCCTAACTGGTTTTTTCATGATGTACTATCAGTCTGCTCTAACAGTTGCACCAATTTCATCTACTAAATGTGAATATATCATCCATCCAGGATAATTATTTTCCATAAAGACTTTTATACTATCTTTAAATCCTAAATTGCCTTCGTTTGAAATACACATAATAGTTGGACCTGCACCACTTAGATAACATCCAAGTGCACCTGAATAGTTTGCAAAATCCATTATCTCATTAAAACCTGGTATTAAATCACCCCTATATGGCTGGTGAAGTTTATCTTTAAATGCATGCTTTAATAAATCATCCCTACCGGTTGTAAGTGCACCTAACAACAATCCCACTCTTCCCACATTAAAAACTCCATCTTTGTAGGGAATAATTTCTGGTAACACTCCTCTAGCCATTTTTGTGGAAAGTTTAAAGTCTGGAACCAATGCAATAAATTCTAATTTATTTTTAATTGGTATTTGACAGTAGTATACCTTATCTCCTTCCATAACACTTGTAACCATACCACCATATATAGCAGGTGCTACATTATCAGGGTGGGTTTCTATCATAGTTGAAATTTCTAATATTTCTTCCTTTGAAAGGAGATTTCCTAGAATTTCATTTGCTCCCATTACTCCTCCAACTATACATGCCGCTGAAGAACCTAATCCACGAGACAACGGAATATCCGTATCTATGATAATTTCTACTTCTACAATTGGTTTATCAAGAATTTCAAAAACCTTCCTATAAGATTTGTAAACTAGATTTTCATTTATAAAGTCTACCTTTTCTATTTCTTTAATATAAAATTTATTATATCTATTTAAAGCAATTCCTAATGTATCAAATCCTGCTCCAAGATTTGCACTTGTCGCAGGTACATTAATTTGAATCACAGCTATTCCTCCCTTCTAAAAGTTCCTCTATAGTCTTTTTAATATCATTTTTTTCTACGACAATATCATGAATAATTGGAAGTTCCTTTAATTCTCTAAGTTTTTTAGGAAACTTTGCAAGGCTATTTTTCTCTAGCACTTCCATTGCTAAAAAATCATTATCTGGAACTTTTATTCCCATTGAATTTAGGACCTTTTTAGGAAACTTATATGGACTTGCAGTGGATGCTATTAATGTCTTATGCTGATCTTTAGTTCTTTGTATATATTTTTGATAAGCTCCATAAGCAACCGCTGTATGTGGATCCATTACATAATTTTCTTCTTTGTAAACTTTTCCTATCCAAAATGAAACCTCTTTTTCATTTATATATTCCCCTGAAATTAATTCATCAGAGATTTTATCCATGCAATACTTTCCATTTTCTTTTAGCTCTTTCATTTTCTGATTAACTAGCCTTTCATCCTCACCCAATATATGATATATAAATCTCTCTAGATTACTTGAAATTAATATATCCATAGATGGCGATGAAGTAAGTAGCAGCTCTCTATTTCTATTGTATTCACCTTGATTAAAGAAGTCTGTTAAGACATTATTATCATTTGAAGCACAAATGAAATGATTAACAGGCAAACCCATTTCTTTGGCATAATAGGCCGCTAAAATATTCCCAAAATTACCTGTAGGAACTACAACATTTATCTTTTCATCCTTTTCTATTTCTCCATTTTCTAGCATTTTTAAATAGCCATAAAAATAATAAGTAATTTGTGGAATCAATCTTCCGATATTTATTGAATTAGCTGAAGATAGTCTAAAACCCTTATCTAAAAGCTCCTTATTGTACTTTTTATCAGAGAATATATTTTTAACCTCATTTTGAGCATCATCAAAGTTCCCATTTATGGCTATTACATGTAAATTATCACCTGTTTGTGTCTGCATCTGTGCACGTTGAATATCGCTAACTCCTTTATTAGGGTACAAAACAACTACTTCAATCCCTTCTATATCTTTAAAGCCCTCTAAAGCAGCTTTCCCAGTATCTCCAGATGTTGCTACTAGAATTACTATTTTTTCTTTTATCTCTTTGTTCCGCAATGCTATCTGAAGTAGATGTGGCATAATTTGAAGTGCAATATCCTTAAATGCAGATGTTGGACCATGAAACAATTCTAGAAAAAAAGCATCGTTTGTTTTTTTTATATTTACAATATCTCGAGATGAAAATTTATCGTCATAAGCATTTTTAACAGCAAATTTTAATTCTGCTTCACTATAATCAGTTAAAAAACAACTTAAAACTTTGTAAGCAATATCTGAAAATGGAGAACCAATAAAAGCTTCCATATTTCCAAACTTCGGCAGTGATTTTGGAACAAAAAGTCCACCCTCATCTGAGATACCCTTAATTATTGCATCCATTGAAGAAATATTTATAGTATTATCCCTAGTACTTCTATAATTCATAGCTACCTCCTAGTCTTCATATGCTATTAATGCAAATCTATCATCTCGTAGTTCCGCAAGTTTCTCTACAATTTTATCTAGTGTTACCTTTTTTGTAATTATTGCTAGGTCCTTATTGTTTTCTAATTCTTCATCGATAATGTCACTAAAATCAAGCCAATCCTGTGCCTTATAATCTGAAACTCTTAAATAAAATCTGCTAAAAACCTGTCCGTCCTTTTCAATTTTATTATTCTTAAGAGGACTCAATTTTGAACCCTTCTCTAGCACACAATCTATAATATCAGTCCAGATTGCATTTGCTGTTGGATACATTCCTGCCCCTGGTCCATAAAAATTCAGTGTATTTGATATGTCACCCTCAATAAGCACCGAATTAAATGCTCCATCTACATTTTTTAAAGGGCTTGATCCAGACACTGCTTTTGGCCATACGACAGCGCTATAGCCATTCTCATTCTTAACAGCTTCCCCAATAAGCTTTACTCTTCGATTCTTCTTAGCTAATAAAGAAATATCATATGCTGTAATCTTATCTATTCCACTATAAACTATATCATCTTCAGTAATAGATGCTCCAAGCGCAAGTGTTGAAAGAATTCTTAACTTTCTCATTGTATCTAATCCTTCTACATCAGCTGCTGGATCTGCTTCTGCATAGCCAAGTTCTTGGGCTTCTTTTAGCACCTCATCATATCCTAAACCTTCATCAGACATCTTAGTTAAAATAAAATTACATGTCCCATTTAAAATCCCCTGAACTTTATTGATACTATTAAACTGAATTTGATCTTTAAGTGGTTTTAATACTGGGATTCCACCACCAACACTGGCCTCATAAAGAAAATAAACTTCATTCTTTTCAGCAAGATATGATAGTTCCTCAAAGTATGCTGACACCACAGCTTTATTAGCTGTTACAACATGTTTCCCATTTTCCATTGCTCTTTTAATTAGCTTATAGCTTAACTCCACATCCCCAGTTACTTCAACAACCACATCAATATCTTCATCTTCAGTAATAAATAATGGATTAAGAGTCAATATTTCTGGTTCAACTTCAACATCTCTGTTTTTTTCTAAATCTCGAACGAGAATTCTCTTAATTGAAATCTCGTCACCTAGTACTATTTCCAATTCATCTCTTTTTTTAGAAAGAATATTTACTACACCTTGTCCTACTGTTCCAAGCCCTAATAAACCGATATTAATCATTTCGACTCCTCCTTATCGATTAAAATCTCCGCGATTTGAACTGCATTTAGAGCTGCCCCTTTCCTAATATTATCAGCAACTATCCAAAGGTTCAAACCACTATCTAAGCTATAATCTCTTCTGATTCTACCTACAAATACTTCATCCTCACCTTCTGCATCTTCTGTGATTGGATATTGCCCATTTTTAATATCATCTTTTAATACTACCCCTTTTGAATTTCGGAGTAATTCTTTTATATCCTCTACTTTAAATTCTGATAAAAGCTCTAAATTTACCGAAACACTATGTGCGAATCTAACTGGAACTCTTACTGCAGTAGCTGTTATTTTAAGATCTTCATTCCCTAGAATCTTTCTAGTTTCATTAACCATCTTCATTTCTTCTTTTGTATATCCATTCTCTAAGAATACATCTATATGTGGCAATACATTCCCTCTTATTGAATGTGGATAAAACTCTACCAAGCCTTCATCAAGATCTCTCAGTCCTTTTGTTCCAGAACCCGATACACTCTGATAAGTAGAGAATACTATTCTCTTGATACCATATTTCTCTAAGATAGGCTTTAAAACAGGCATACATTGTATAGTAGAACAATTTGGATTTGCAATTATGTTTTTGTGATTCTTGATAGCTTCTGGATTAACCTCTGGAACAATCAGTGGAACTTCTGGGTTCATTCTAAAGACTGAACTATTATCTACTACAACCATTCCTTTTTCTGCAGCTATTGGTACATATTTTTCACTTACTGCTCCACCCGCTGCAAAAAATGCTATATCTATATCTTCATTAAATGAATCCTCTGATAATACTTTCACCCTATACTCTTGGTTGTTATAAAGGACCTTTTCGTTCTCCGATTTTTTTGATGCTAGTAAGTGTAATTTTTGGATAGGAAATTCCCTTTCCTGTAAAATTTCTAAAATTTTTCTTCCTACTAATCCAGTTGCTCCAACAACTGCTATATTATATTTTTTCATTTTTATCCTCCTTGTTCTGGAATGCATAGTATATTGCTGAAATAGCTCTTTCAAAATCTTTATTTTCAACACCTATTATTATATTAAGCTCGCTTGATCCCTGTGATATCATTCTAATATTTACTCCATTTTCTGATAGTGCGCTAAACACTCTTGCAGAAATACCCTTGGTCTGTATCATTCCTCGCCCAACTACTGCGATTAAAGACATCTGTGGATAAGTAACTATATTGTCAGGGTTACAGTAAATATTTATCTCTTCCATTACCTTGTTTATTTTTGAATTTAATTCTTTATCAGATACGATTATAGAAATTGAATCAATGCTAGATGGCATATGTTCTATTTGTATATCATTGGTCTCAAATACTGAAATTATTTTTCTTAAAAAACCTTTATCAGTGTTCATCAAAGTTTTTTCTACAGATATAACTGTAAAATCTTTTTTACCCGCAATTCCAGTAATAATATTTTTATTATCCACAGGCCAACTATCAGGTACAATAAGTGTTCCCATATCATCTGGATTGTTTGTATTTTTTATATGAATTGGTATCCCTTTTTCTCTTACTGGGAAAATCGCCTCTTCATGTAGCACTGGTGCACCCATATATGATAATTCCCTGAGTTCTCTGTATGTAACTGATCTAATTTGTTCAGGATTAGGAACAAGCTTTGGATCAGCCATTAAAAAACCTGAAACATCAGTCCAGTTTTCATAGAGCTTCGCATCTATTGCATCTGCTAAAATTGAACCCGTTATATCAGAACCACCTCTTGAAAAGCAAACTATTTCTCCCACTTCATTAGCACCGTAAAATCCTGGGACTACAGAGTTAATTAATCTATCCATATTTTGTTCAATAAGTTCTTTTGTCTTTTTCGCATCGAATTTACCCTTATGGTTAAAACGAATAATTTCCGTAGAATCAATAAAATTATAGTCTAGAAATGCTGCAAGTATTCTAGCATTAATATGTTCCCCTCTACTTGCACAATAATCTCTACTAGCTCCATTTGCTATATTTACAAAAACCTCCTCTAAAATATCTTGTATCTCAATGCTTGAATCTAAATCTTTGCAAATATCCATATATCTATTCCTTACTAACTTAAATACATCTTCAAAGTTAAGTCCATGAGAAGCCAACTGATGACACATATATAGTAAGTCCGTGACTTTATGATCTTTTTTAAATCTCTTCCCAGGTGCAGAAGGCACAATAATGGTTCTTTCCTGGTTTTCTTTTACGATTTTTTTTACTTTCCTAAATTGATTGCTTTCTGCTAGAGAACTTCCTCCAAATTTTGCTACAATTTTATCTTTCACTCTATCACTCCCAATTTTTATAAAATAAAAAAACACTCATCCAAAAAAGGACAAGTGTTATAATCTCGTTTCCACCTAAATTAATAATAGAAAGCTGTAACGTAGCTAACGCAATTCCCTACTATTGTTTCAGGATTGTGCTCCGAGGTGGTTTTGGGCCTATTGTTTCATAAGAAGTCTTTCAGTCGGTGAACTTCTCTCTCTTTTTGAACCAATTAAACTTACTTTTCCTCTTCCATGCTTTTTATTATTTTACAGCGATAAAGCTATCCTGTCAAGTGCATTTTCATTTTTCCCCAATGGTCTATGATTCATTTTTTTCTCTAGGTCTTTCGTATACTCTTTGAGTAGGGTAAGCAAACTCAATATCTTTGTGATCTTCAAATCTGTTTAAAACTTCTTCATAAACTTCTTCAGCACTGTCTCTCCTATTTCTATAGGCACACATATACCTTATTGTTAGTCTAATTCCATCTTCATGATTTATTGATGTATACACTTTTGGTTCAAGCTTAGCATTATATATCATAAATTTTCTTGACATATCTGCCATACTCTCTTCAGCTGCACCCTCAATTGTCTCTCCATGTTTAAGCGCAATCTCTTCTAAAATAGATTTAGCCTTTTTCCAATTGCTTTCAAAAGTAAGATATATTGGGATTTCTTGCCAAACAAAAGGTATCCCACTGCTATAATTAAATACAGGTTCTTTAAAAACTAGGTAATTAGGGACATAAGTAATTCTACCAGTACTCTGATCAGCGGGGACCCAGTTTCCTATTTCCATCATAGTAAATTCAAATAATTGAATTCCTATAACATCTCCAGCGGTTCCATCTATCTCTATTCTATCTCCAACTCTAAATGAGCCTTTCCATACAATATAAAACCAACCTGCAATATTCATAATAATATCCTTCAAAGCAATTGCAAGACCAGCTGAAAATAATCCTATAAATGTTGTAAGTGATGTTACTCCCTTAAACCATACCCTAGCTATCAATACAAAACCTATAATAATAAATGCATAACCTACTCCTTTCTTAAATCTATAATAGGTCTTTCTATCTTGAATAGTTTTATATAATACCCTTTTTATAATTTGATGAAGGATAATTACTAAAATAAGGATTAAGATTGATCTAAATAATTGCCCTTGTATACTCTCAGGTATCCCTGTATAAGCTTCTACTGATTTCATAATAGTTTCCATATGTTTCCTCCACAAATCTTTTTACACAATACCGAACATCATTAGCCCAATATGATTTATAGCAAAATTTGCCATCATATGAACTAACCAAGAATTTAAAATTGTATTATTTTTTTCATTTAAATAATTAAATAGAATTCCACCAACAAACAGGCCTATCATTGCTAGTATAAACAAATATGGTGTAAACCATCCTCCCATAATTGCTACATGATACATTGCAAAGAGTCCTGCACTGATTATATATGCTGTTTTCCTTGTGGTTTTCCCAAGTAATTTCAAGAATAAAAATCCTCGAAAAAAGAACTCTTCTAGCAGAGAATTTATAAATGAAATATAAATCGCTACAAAAATGAAATTATCTCTATTAACTCCTAGATCTTCTGATAGAATTTTTTTAATAGAAGTAGAATCTATAAATGGACTAATTAAAAAATAAGCTCCAATTATTAATACGTAGACTCCTAAGCCTAAAGCTATTGATATAAATAATGACTTTTTATCTTTTGGTTTCAAATATTCAAATATATTTTTATTTTCTCTAAGATAAGCTATTATAAATGGAATAACTAAAAATAAAGCGATTTTAATTAGAGACTTTGAAATATAACCCGGCTTAATCAATCCGTCAACTATAGTCATTAAAACAATAGCTGGTATTGCTATATAAAGTATTTTCTTCATTAGTATTGTCGTCTTCCAACTTCAGAAACTACCACTTTCCCATCTTTATCTAGAAGCGGGGTTATTCCTCCACCATAACCTTCGGACATATAAAGATAATTTACTCCCGTTACATTATCTACAATAACTTTACAATTAGAAAGCATTCCTTCCTTAAATACAATTTCAAATCTTTTTTCAGCCATAATATCCCTCCATATTAATATATTTTTTGTTTTTTTAAGTTTTCTTTAGAAGCTATACTGTATATCTACCCTTTTTTTGCTATACTAATAGAATAATGAAAGGAAGGTCTTTATGCAACTAAAATTCGTAAAAATTAATCCTTGTGAAAATATGACTGTATTTATCTTAGATGAAATTCCTAGAGATATGCATTCCAAAGTTGCAAAAAAACTAATGGGATATGGAAGTATCTATGCGGAACAAGTTGGATTTATAGAAAAATCGGAAGATATATATAGAGTCCAAATGATGGGTGGTGAGTTTTGTGGTAATGCAAGTAGAGGATTTGCATCATATATGGTCTACAAAAACTACCCTGGCATTAAAAAAACAGATACAGTATATAATGTTCCACTCGAAGTTTCAGGCTTAGAAAAAATATTAAATTGTAAAGTTAGTGAAGGATTAAGTCCCAATACTTTTTTTGCGAAAATTGAAATGCCTTTGCCTATTGACCACAAGTCTACTAAAATAAACTACAAGGATAGAGAATTATCATTATTTAGAGTCAATTTCGAAGGCATAAGCCATTTTATTGTTGATGCACAATCTATTAATGATAAACTCAATTTTTTTAATCAATTAAAGGCAAGTATTCAAGACGCAAATCTAGAAGCTTTTGGTGTCATGTTCTACAATAAAAACACGAATTATATTGAACCTCTAGTGTATGTTAGAGATACAGATACAACCTGCTTTGAAAGAAGCTGTGCATCTGGAACAGCAGCACTTGGAGTGAGCTTAGCATTTGAAAGTTCTCAAAGCCAAACCCTGAAAATAGGTCAACCTGGCGGAAGCTTAGAAGTTTCTGTTGAATGTAGAGATAATAAAATTCATCATATAGAATTAGGTGGAGAAATAGAAATTGTGGCTGAAGGAACTGTAATAGTTTAAAGAAGAGGTTAATATGAGCGATATGACAATTAAAAAAATTATAAATATAGCTTTAGAAACTGGGAAAATAATGCTTCAAAACGGAGCTGAAACTTACCGTGTTGAGGAAACGATTGAAAAGATGATTTCTTCAAGAATTGATTCTCATGTAGAAGTATTTGTTATGTCTACAGGCATTATAATAAGTGTTGAATCCGAAGATACTCCTTTCACTACTGTATCTAGAATCGCCTCAAGTGGTATCGATATGGAGTATATAGCTAGAGCAAATAGCTTTTCTAGAGTTTTTACTGAAGGAAGAATGTCACTAGAAGAAGCTAATATAATGCTTAAACAGTTAAAATCACCACCTCGATTCCCAAAAAAAGTTAGATTCTTTTTTAGTGGAATGGCCGGAGGATTTGTTGTCCTTCTTTTTAATGGTAGCTTTATAGAATTTATCCTAGCTTACATAGCTTCAAGTTTTACAGTGTTTTTTACTGATAAACTTTCTAAAATGGGCTTTAACTTTTTTATAAAAAATATTATAGGTGGATTTATTGCAGGAGGGCTTGGAATATTACTTGTTCTTTTTATGGGGTCTTTTAATCAGTATGCAGATTATAATAAAGTAATTCTTGGTCCACTTATGACATTAGTCCCAGGGGTTGCCCTTACAAATGGAATAAGAGACCTTATTTCTGGTGAACTTATCGCAGGAAGTGCCAAGATGATGGAAGCCCTTTTTATTGCCATAGCTCTCGCCTTTGGGGTTGGTATTGTATTACAAATCGTACTTAGTTTATCGTAGGAGGAATTATGACTATTTTAACTCAAGGTATTTATTCATTTTTATGTGTCGTTGGTTTTTCTATAATATTTAATCTCCCTAAGAGATTAATTTTCCTTGCCAGTATAAATGGTATGCTTGGCTGGATTGTCTATGCACTTCTTCAGCAGACTAGTTTTGCATTTATAATCCCACCTTTAATAGGATCATTAGTTGTTGGGATTTTCGGAGAATTTTGTGCTATATATAAAAAACAACCTGCAACAATATTTATAATCCCAGGGATTATACCATTTGTTCCAGGTTATGAGATATACAATACAATGCTATTCGTAATTGAAAACGACTTTTCAAATGCAACAATTTCAGGATTCAAGTCCTTATTTATAGCTATATCAATTGCTTGCGGAGTTGTTATTGCCACATCTTTAGTTAAACATATAAGACTCCTCTCTAGTATTCCCAAATAAGTTCTTGTTGTAATTCTTTTAAAAACAACTCTACTATAATAGCAAGAATTGTTACAGGAATTGCACCTTCAAGTATAAGAACCATATCAAAAGTTCGAACTCCATTTACTACTAAAACACCGAGGCCTCCTGCTCCTACTGCTGCTGCTAGAGTAGTTGCACTTATATTTATAACAAGCGCGGTTCTAATCCCACCAAGCATTACATTTAATGCTAATGGGATTTTTATTTTTATATAAATTTCAAATTCTGTCATTCCCATCCCTTTAGCTGCATCCACAATATCTTTTGGTACCTCTTCAATTCCAACTACCACATTATAGATTATTGGCATTAATGCATAAATAACCAGGGCAATTAAAGCACCTTCAATCCCATAACCAAGTAGAGGTACTGTTAACGCTAATAGTGCTGGTGATGGAAAAGCTTGACCTAAACTAACTGCCTTTAACAGCGGTTCTTTAAATTCATGTCCATAACTTGTTGTTACAAATACTCCAAGAACTACTCCCACAAAAACTGCAATTAAACTTGATAAAAGAACCATCCATATGTGTTGAATAAAATACACTCTAAGAAGAGTTCTGGAACCCACTTCACTTTTTGAACTAACAAGTTGATATAGTATTGATTCAAAGCCTTTAGAATATATCACCATAATAGCCAAGATAGCAGATAAAATAAAAGCTACAATTATTCCTCGCCTATTCTTCTCCATTTATCTCACTCCCAGCTATTTTCAGTATATTTTCCCACGTAATGCTCCCTTCGCCCACTGACAATCTCTCTTTCCCACTCATTAGCATCACTGTTAAGGCTTCTCTTAAAGTCGAATTTTCATCCAATCCCTTTTCTTCAGATGGAATTGGCTCAGCATAATCTATGGCATCTTTTCTAGATAGAATTGTTAAAATACCTTCCCCTTTAAAAAAACTCCTAACAAAGTCATCCTTTGGATGTAATATAATATGCTCCGGTGTATCTATCTGAACAACTTTTCCTTCATTCATAATACATATCCTATCTGCAAGAAGAAGAGCCTCATCAGTATCATGAGTTACAAATACAACTGTTTTTTTTAGACGTCTTTGAATCTGGCGAAATTCTTTTTGCAATCTTAATCTACTTATTGGGTCAACTGCACCAAATGGCTCATCCATAAGGAGTATATCCGGATCAGATGCTAAAGCTCTTGCTACCCCCACTCTTTGTGCTTCCCCTCCAGAAAGTTGAGATGGTTTTTTCAACTTATACTGTTTTGGATCAAGTCCTACTAATAAGAGCATTTCATCTACCCTTTTATCAATTTTCTTTTCATCCCACTTAAGAAGTTGTGGTACTGTAGCTATATTCTTTTTAACATTCATATGCGGAAATAGTCCAATACTTTGGATAACATAGCCTATAGATTTTCTAAGCTCTTCATCTTTTAAATCATCTATATTATCTCCTTCAACTTCTATTTCTCCACTTGTCCTCTTTGTCATCTTATTTATTAACCTAAGAAGTGTAGACTTACCACACCCTGAAGGACCAAGAATTACAAGAAATTCTGATTTATTAACTATTAATGAAAGGTTATTTACTGCAGTAAACTCTCCATATTTTTTTACAGCATCTTTTATCTTAATCATAAATAACCCTCCTTATGGTTTTTTCAAACTTCTTCAAGAAATAATCGAGTATGATTGTGAAAAATACTATTGGTAACACTCCAAGTAGTATTAAATCTGGCGAAGCTTCTCCAAGCCCGAGGAATACAAAAGTTCCCATCCCTCCACCACCAACTAATCCTGCTAATACTGCTCCTCCAATGGTTTGGATAAATGCAATTCTTATTCCTGTAAATATTACTGGAAATGCAAGGGGAAGTTCAATTTTCCTTAAAACTTGTGATTTACTCATTCCCATCCCCTTTGCAGCTTCAATTATATTCCTATCTACTGAATAAAAACCAGTTAGAGTATTTCTTCCAATTGGGAGTAATGTATAGAGTGTTAAGGCTAAATAAGCTGGAGCCCATCCTATTCCACTAACACCAATTGAATCAAAAAAAGCGAGCTTGCCTAGCCCTGATAACGGCACTAAAAATATTGCGAAAAGCGAAAGACTCGGAATAGTTTCAATTATACTTAGAGGTAGCATTATCTTTCCCTCGAGTCGTTTTTTAGAATATGCTAAGAAGCCTAGGGGAATAGCGATAATTATGCCGGTAACAACTGAAGAAAATGTTAAAATTGCATGTATTCTAAGATTATTAAAAAACTGAGTTCGTTTTGAATAAAATTCTTTTATAATCGAAAAGTCATTAAATAAACCTTTATAAAACAAAAAACCTAACACAGATACGATAGATAGAAATCCTATAATTTTTATTATTCTATGCTCCTTAATCCTTCCAGTATATGTAGAAAATAGCATATACATTAAAAACATCTGAATATAAAACCCACTCGATAAACTTATTCTAGCAGCTGGGTTTTCTATATAATCCCCAGCATTTAATTGAAGACTCCAAAATAGAGCTATAAACAAGACCACCGATACTAAAAAAACCAACATATCTGTATTGTTTTTTGCATAAAAAGACAGAGCCACTAATATGACCCAAAGTATTGCTATAATAATTACGGCTGCTCCTAAATACTCTATGCTGCCAAATTGATTACCTCGAGCAATCCTATTTGGCTTATAAGTAATTAAAGGCATAAATAGAAGGGTAGCTGCTCCTATTAAAGAAAAGAGCAGCAATGTTTTATCTTTAATTCTGTCCATAAGCTCACCGCCATATCCTATGCTAGTCTAATAAACCCTCATTTGTCATATAATCTCTAGCAACATCTTTAGGCGACATTCCATCAACAATTACATTTTTATTCATAGTTTGTAGATTTTCAAGAGTCAGCGTTGCGAAAACTTTCTCAATAATACCCTTAACATCAGGATACTTTTCTAATACCTCTGCCCGTACTATTGCGGATGGCTCAAATACTGGAGGTATTGATAATGGATCATCTAGAGCAACCAGGTCTAAATCTACCAATGCTCCATCAGTTCCATATACCAGTGCAACATTTACATTATCAGTTCCATTTGCAAGTGCACTTATTGTCTCTGCTGTGTTCCCATGAGGAAGTAGAATAAGTTGATACGGATTTAATTTAAACCCATACGCATCTTCCATACCCAATAGTCCAAATTTTTTCTCAGCAAATAATTGGCTTGTTATAAACTTAACTTCTCCACCATTGTTAACATATTCAGCAAAATCATTTAAATCTTTTAAATCATTCGCTTCCGCGAATTCTCTTTTTACTGCAAGCATTTCGGTGTTATTAGCCTTTGCTGGTTGAAGCCAAATTAAATTATTATTATCCATATCAAATACTCTAATAGTTTCGTATCCTTTTTCTGCATCTCTCCATACTTCTTCATCTACATTATCTGAATAGTACTGTCCATTTCCAGTATAATCTATCCCAATATCTAACTCCCCTTGAAGCAAAGCATTTCTGTGTACATCAGGAGTACCAAATTGCACCTTATCAGTTACTGCGTACCCTTCTTTTTCAAGTGCTAATAGAATCATATTACCTAGTATTCCACCTTCAGTATCCACAAAAGACCCTAATACTATTGGATTATCTGGGTTTTTAGTCTCTGCTGCATCTCCCCCTGGACTAGAACACCCCACTGCTAGAGCTACAATCAAGACCATTATAGTCATCATTATCATGATTTTATTTATTTTCATCTTAATCCTCCATTCATCCTAATATTTTCCAAACTTAGTATCTATTTTCTACCCCTTACAAAAAAAAATAAACTCTCTATCTATCAAGGGTTCCTTCCCTCGACTCTAAGGAGTTTACTCTAATTTAGTTCTTAATCATCAACTTTATATACTTAAACGACGCTCCAAGTGAACCTAGGATTATTCTTGTCATATTTTTAACTCCATATTTTTTTATCATTTCCGTGCTATTATTTATAAATAAGTTAATATCTATATATGCTTTTAAAAGTTCAAAATAGTAACTTCTCAAGCTCATATTTAATGGTTTTATAATAACTTGTCCAAAGCTCCATTTTTCAAAATCATCTCTATCATAGAGAAGTCTGTCTTTGTATCCCTCGTACATTGGAAGATTTGGAAATGGGGTTAATGGATTTATACTTGATATCTGTGGATTTAGTTTTTTAATATGATTCCTAAAACTTTTAAAATCTTTTTTTGTCCAATCAGGATGAGCCATAAATGAAGCCCATACATCAATCTCTAGTTCCTTAAGTATCTCACTTGCTTTTATATTGTCAGTTGAACGAGTATTTTTATTATAGTTTTTGAGTTCATCATCACTAAATGTTTCATAGCCAATTAAAACTGCCTTTAAACCTAAATTTTTAAAATCTGCAATTAGATCTTTGTAAAGCAACGTTCCCTCTACTGAACCATATACAATAAAATTTTTCTTTAATCCGTATTCTTTTATAATTCCTATAAAGCTCTCCAATTTCTCACGGCTTGCAAAAAAGTCATTGTCAAATAGCATAATAGAATCTTCTTTAATAGATAGAATATCTTTTATAAATAATTCTCTGTCAATAAGCTCCTCTTTAAAACCTTCTATTCTCCATCTTAGGCAAAAATCACAAGCTTTTTCACACCCTACACCATATTGGATTATGGCAGCAGGTTTATATCCAAAATACGAATACTCTTCCCTATACTTTCGAGTAGATTCTCTATTAGGAATCAAGTATTCATTTCTTCCAGGAATTTTCGAGTCATTAAAACCTTCTGATTTTTGTAAAACTCCAGCAATATTACTTTTTCTTTCCGTTACAAGGATAATATTCTCGCTATTTGTGTATTTGAAAATATAATCAACATGCTTACTAATAAAGCTCTGAGGATTTAGAAAAGCCTGGGTTCCACCAACCATTACAAGTATTTTCTCATCAACTTTTTTAGTTTCTTCAGCTAATTCTATAACCATTTTTACATCTATACAAAGACTTGTAATTCCAACCATATTCGGTTTAAACTGGGATAGCTTTTCAGTTAAACTGGTCTTTTCAATCATCATATCAAAGATTTCTACATGATGTTTTTTATATAAAACTTCATAAATCATTTCAAGTCCAATAGGCTCTGAAAACATAAAGCTAGATAGTGTAATCGCTTGTTTTATTCTTGGAGGTCTAACTAAAAGTATATTCATATGGATCCTTTCTTAAAAAATATTAGGTGTAATTCTTTGAGAAATCTGCTTTTTGTAATATAGATTTACAAAAGCATAAAAAAGATACTTTCCAGGACTCTTTAAAAATTCTCGCTTTAAAATATTTCTTTTTATTATAGATTTTATAGTAAAAAGAGATTCATATAATTCCCAGTAACTATCAGTCAATTCATCCGCAGAAATATTTTTTGGAGTATAAACTGCAAAAGTACCATCATAGCTGTATATATCCTGATTTACAAATCTATTTTGTGCTTCTATTTCTTTGAAAAACCTTGTTCCTGGAAATGGAGTTAAAATATAGAATCTTGGCACAGAAATTTTATTCCGTTCGATAAAATCCTTTGTTGCTAGGATTGACTCTACCGTATCACCCTCTCCACCAACAACCATTTCTGTAGATACTTCAATTCCAAAACTTTTTATATTATTTATTAATTTCGAGTAGTCATCTGGATTAGCCCAACCCTTATTCATCCCTTGGAGACTTTCTTTTGATAGACTTTCAAGACCAAAGCTAAGGGTGTTACAGCCACTATCCTGAAGCTTTTTCAATAATCTAAGGTCTTTACCTATTCTAATATCACACTGACTCATCCAGGTGATATTGAGATTCTTAATCTCATCAAGTAATTTATTTAAATAATCCCTATCTGAAAATATATTATCATCCAGAAGCAAGACTTTATTAAAGCCTAATTCCTTAACTTGTTTTAAATCCCTAACTACTTCTTCTAAAGGTTTTTTATGATACTGTCCTTTATATAAACAAGACACTGAACAAAAACTACATGTATTAGGACAACCCCTTCCAGCTTGTACGGGTAGAAAGTCCCCTAGCTTTTTATCTAAGATAAGATCAAATCTAGGGAGTGGTGTGCTAAAATAATCCTCTTTTAATCCATTGTCATAAACTTCTTTTAACTCCCCAGCTTCAAAATCAGATATAAGATTTCCCCATACCAGTTCAGCATCCCCAACTACAAGCGCATCGCAATGTTTTTTGGCTTCTTCTGGCATAATACTAGCCATATATCCCCCTAATACAACCGTTTTACCTCTTTTTCTATACTCGTTTGCAAGATCAATTGATCGTATTACACCATGGCCCATAGTGGAAATCCCTATTAAATCAGCATCAATATCTAGCGAGATATCATCGATTATTTCAAATAAAATCTCAACTTCCCAATCCGCTGGCGTTAAAGCAGCAAGTATCGGCAAAGAAAGCCCAATAAAGTAGAGTCTATTCTTTTTTATAGGTTTCTTATCTTTATCATATGGACTTGGTTGGATTAAAACTAATTTTTTCATCAATACCCTCTCCATATCTTTTGTAAATACTGAATACTAACCCTCTGACTTCTCCACAATAGCTTGGCATTTTCACGGAATCCATATTTTTTTATTAATCTAACTGCATTTTTAGGCTTTATAATAACTTTATAATAGCTTTTTAGCATCTGGAAATAAAAACTTCTTATACTCATTTTCTCAGGTTTTAAAACTACATGAGCCATATCCCACATATGATAATTTTCTCTCCGCACAAGCAATCTATCCTTATACTCATCAAATATAGAAGTTCCAGGAAGTGGAGTTAGCGGTTGCAAGTTTACAAAAATAACTTCAAAACTATTTAACCATTTTGTAAGGGCTTTAAAGTCCGCTTTTGAAAAATCAATAGGTATAATCATAGTTGCATAAAGTTCTATGTCTAATTCTTTTAGAATTGTAATACAATCTTCATTAATAGTCTTACTTGTTCCTTTATTATAGCTTTGTAAATCCTTCTCTCTAATTGACTCTATACCAACAATTACTGCCCCCAAACCAACTTCTTTTAGTTCAGCCATAAGTTCTTTATTATTTACTATAAAATCTGCTCTTCCATATACAAGATACTTCTTCTTTATATTATGTTTTCTCAACAATCTAATAAATTCTCGAAGTTTCTCTTCTCCATATAAAAAATCATCATCTACTATATATACTTCTTCCTCTTCAATTCCAAGAAGCTCCTCTATAACTTCCTCCATAGGCCTTGAATAATAGGTCCCTTCTGTAATCTCTTTACAAAAGCAAAAACTACAATTATATGGGCAACCATATGAAGTTTTAATCAAGGCACAAGGATTATGGAACATATAATAGTATTTACTTCTATAATCGGCTGTCGATCTTCTATTTGGTAAAGATAATTTAAAGCTAATAGGTCCTTTATTCGTTTCTTCAACTTCATTTTTAATATATTCTAAACTCTCTCCATTTAAATACAACTCAACTGCTCTATTAAAACCATCTACTCCATTTTTATTGAAAATCAAGTCAATACTTACATCCTTAAAATCCTCTGCTACAACCTCTGCATGTACTCCTCCTACCCCTGTTAGTATATCCTTGGAAAACTCTTTTGTAATTTTAGAACACTCTTTAATCACACCCACATGAGTAATATATCCTGTGAAAAATATCATATCAGGTGTTTTTACTTTTAATACCTTTTCAAAACTAGCTTCTTCTAGTATCATATCAACAATTTCTATATCAACTTTATCTTTTAACTCAACAGGCAAATTCCCTATAAGATATTCCAATTCTAACGGCTCGCAAATCATTATATGTTGCAATCCAATTGTATCTTTATGTGGTTTTGGTCTAACTAAGAGTATTTTCATATTTTAGCTCCCTTAAGCGTGTAAATGGCTATAGTTGGCATAAACCATCGCTTCTTAATCACTTCTCTGGCTTCAACCTCTAAACAATCAGGCAATTGCTCTCTAAAGACTCTATCAGAAGGATAATATGCTGGGCCTGTGGTTAGCTTTACAAAAGAAAGCACAAGCTTATCATAAAAACTATCCCCGCTTGCAAAAGCAAGGTATATCCTACCCTCTGGGTTGAGTTTGTTGTAGAATTTATTTAATATCTCTCGAATATCTTTATAATATGGCAACGAATGTGTGCAAGTTAGAATATCATAGCTTTTATCTATGGAATCAAGATCATTAACATCCAGAATAAAATGTTCTGCCTCAGGATTATGAATCTTTGATATTTTTATCATTTCTTCGGAAAAATCCACTCCTGTTATAAAAATAGAACTGGATTTATTCTTTATCTGACTTATCAATTCTCCAGGACCACATCCTATATCTATCATATTCAGCTCTTTACTATCTAATTGCTTTTGGATTAAATTCGTAATCTTATCTCTTGTTGGTTTTAACGATAGTTTTTGTACCCATAACCTGTCATATTTTTTAGCCCAAAAATTCCATATCTTCTTTTTAAAACTAACCTTCTTTTTAAAAGCAAATCTCCATATTCTTTTTGAAAACAGTAGTTTACTATGCAGCATATAAAATAAAGTGTAAAACAATGGTTTGGAGAGTTTTGAAGGCAGAAGCAAATGCAAAAAATCATAATGTTTAGGCTCAAAATCAATTAATTTATCCACATAATTATTGTAATCCTTTGTCCCTTTTAATGGAGTCATAATTGATATAGTATATATTTCAATTTTATTCTTCCATATAAAATGATTGAGCCTCTTAAATTCTTTAAGTCCATAATCTGGGTTTACCATAAAGAGTGCTGTTACGCTGATACTATGATCCTTTAATATCCTTATCACTTCAGGATAATCTGTACCATTTAAAGATTTATTATAATGTTTTAACTCCTGACTATCTGGCGTTTCAAAGCCACATATCACTTCACTAAGTCCAGCATTTTTTAGTTCCGCTAGTAAGTCCTTATGTTTAATAAAAAAATCTGGCCTTAAATATGCTATTATTTCGCCCTTAAATCTATACTTTTTAGAAGACTCAATAAAATCCAACGCTTCTTTCCTATCATATAATAAAACATCATCAACAATCCAAAAATATTCGGCCTTTATTCTAGATATTTCTTTAAACATAGAATCAAAATTTGCCCTTATAAATTTTGATGAATTTATAGCTGTACAATAACAGTATGAACAATTATATGGGCACCCTATTGAACCTTTTATTAAAGCTACTCCTCTTTTATCAAGATATCGAAGCTCATGTTTATGCTGATAAAAAAAATCCCTTGAAGGAAGTGATGTTTCAATATTATTTATTACAAGAGTTTCTCCTTCTATAAAAGAACCGTCATTATTATTGATATCTAAACCTGCAAATGGCGCTTCTATAATATTTAAATCCATAATAAATTGCTTAAACTTTTCTAATGACAAGCTATGAACTATATAATCAATATTTTTATCCCTAAATTCATCTCGATTCATTTGGATAAAAACTCCACCTACCATAACCTTTACATCAAGAAACTTATTTTTATAATAAGCTGCTTTTTCAATAATTTTATCCTTGGCCGTATTGTAACCAGTTAAAACTACTAAATCTGGAACAATATTTCTTGGAACATCTACTTTAAAGAGAGGGTCTATAATATGGCTTTCAATATTGAGCTCATCAAGTATAGCCTTTAAATATTGGAGCTCAAGTGGCTCTGTAATTATGGGCTCAAATTTCGAAAAAATAGTTTTCACTCTCACTTTTTCTAAAAATACGATCATTTCCTTCACCTCTTGAAAACTCTGTGCTCTATTTCATAACCCTTATAAGAAAATCTTGGTAAAAAGAACTTTATAATTTTGTCTAAAACTATATTAGAATGATTTATATACAGATACTTTTCTCTTTCTTCACAGCCTAACTTCAATTTAGTTTCTTCTGAAGTCTGTCCAAAGTCAATTTCTGTTACACCTTTTTTAATACCTACTTCTATTATCCAAATTAACATATTTATATAAATATCGTATCTTTTTATATTCTCTTTTTCAAAACCGCAGAATATAAAGTACAATTTATCCCCTATTTGTTTAAGTTGAACAAATCCTAGCAATTCATCTTCTAAGCTCAAAAATTCATAAATCTCCGAATCCCAATTTTCAAAAAACTGCAAAGGCATAGATTCAAGAGGATACTTTGATCTGTTTAATACACTTTTATATAGACTATAATGCTTATCCGTAAAAACAGCTTTTCTTATCTGGAGTTCTTTTCGTCTTTTTAATGCTAATAATATCCTTCTTCTGTAGGGGCTTCTTAAACACTCCAAATATTCATCAAAACTAGCAAATCTATTATAAAATCTAAATGTTGATAAAGTCTTTCCATAAGCTGAAAAAGGTTTATCTGCATTCAAGACAATAGCTAAACCTTTAATAGAATTTATATAGTCTTCTACTCGCTTTTCATCTCCAAAATAGCCTTTTTCTGATAGTGAAATTGGAAGCCCCACAATTGTAGCATTTATATATAGCGGAAATAACTTTGTGAAATTTAAAATATTTATTCTTTGCTTGTAGAGAACTATAAATAAATCTTCTTCATTTATATATCTCTGCTCGCAAGGATTTGTCTTCTCCAAAATATCGAGTAATTCTGTATATTCCTTATCTATATTGATATCATTTAGAGTTTCTAATTCTCTAATATTCATCTTTTATATCCTTTATATATGCCTTATAGGTCTTTGCAATGCCATCAGACCATTTATCCCCAAAGCCTCTAGATTTAATATTATTGTCTAGAATCCAGCTTGATTCAAAGCTTTTAAATTTATTATTGGTTTTCCCATAACAATAATCAAAAAGTGCAAGTATTCCACCTAAGCCTTGCTCTGCTTTTATAACACCTATTTCAACAATCTTAAACTTATCTATTTTTCTATTTAAGAGTTTATATCTTATAAATGTTTTAAATCCAACAGTTTCTCCAGGTTTTGTTAACTCATTAAAATCAGGATACCATAGCATAAATCCAACTGCTTTTCCTTCTTTTTCTACAAATAACAAATTTTCAGGTTTAAGTAAGGGTTTAAAATTTTTAAATAACTCCAGGTCTTCATCTGGATCTCTTTTATAATAAAATACATGATCTGAAAATGCATTGTTATTCAATTCACTATAAAGCATAGATTCTGCTTTTAAGTTCTTTATATCCAATTCACGAACAGTATATGTTTTAGCTAGTCTTTTTTTAATAAAAGGTGAGATTGGAGAATCCATGTCCTCTGTATTTTTTTTAAAGGTCACTAAATCTATTTCATCAAAATCATAATCCTCGAAATATTTATGAACAAATTCTTTATTATATGGCATTCCAAAACTTTGCATTTCTTCATATTTATCTGCTAAAAATCCTAACCCATAGTTTACATGTATATTTAATGATGCACTTATTTTTGTAGCATGGTATTCTTTAGCCATCTCTAACGCTTGTTTATATAAAAGTGAAAATGCCTCTTTATTATATTCACTCGATTCAAAAAAGCTTATTTGAATAATATCTGGCATCCTCTTAGCATGTGCAAGTACACAAACACAATAAATTTTTCTATCCTCAACTGCTAGTAAGGGAATTATATCTATACTCTTTGACATTACAGATTTCTCAAATAGAATATTCTTTAAAAGTCCTGACATTCCATCTCTTGCCAAAGGATTGTCTATATATTGACTTTTATAGAACCTTAAAAATTCCATTTTTAATTTTCTTGTATTAGCGATAACTAAATCCATTTAATCCTCTTTTCTTTATTAATCTATTTTAGTATTATATCACATAGATTCTATTCTATTTTATTCTAATAAAGAGCATAAAGTCTATTTTTTATGATATATTTAAATGTATAAAGGGTGATAAAATGGAAATTGAAATAATATATGAAAATTTTGATTTAATAGTAGTAGAAAAACCACCAAAAGTACCTTCTCAACAAGATCCCTCTGGCGATCCAGATGTGACAACTCTCTTAAATCGAGATTATATTGGGGTTATTCATAGATTGGATAGACCAGTTGGCGGGGTTATGGTCTATGCAAAGACAAAAAACGCAAATTCATTTTTATCTAAAGGGGTAGCCTCTGGGGGATTCCATAAGGAATATCTTACTATAGTCATTGGGAAGCCTGAAAAAGCTAATACAGAAATGATAAACTATCTTAAAAAAGACGCTGGAAAGAGCATTAGTAGAGTAGTTGATAAAAATACTTCAGGAGCTAAACTTGCTATATTAGAATATATATTACTAGATACTATTTTACTAGATACTGGAGAAATGTTAAGCTTATTGAAAGTAGTTCTAAAGACAGGTAGACACCATCAGATAAGAGTTCAGCTAGCAAATCACGGTTTCCCAATTTGGGGAGATACAAAATACAATCCATCTTTTTCAAATACAAAAATCTGGACTCAAATAGCACTTTGGGCTTATAGTCTTAAATTTAGACATCTAGATGGAAAGAAAAAAACATACTTTTCATATCCAAAAGATGAATACCCTTGGAGTTTGTTCCATGATTCTATTACCAAATTGAAAGTGAAGTGATTATATTATGAAGACTTTATATAAAACAGATAGACTTATTCTAAAAGTATTGGACGAAAATTACGCACATCTTGTATTGGATTACATCTTAAGAAATAAAGATTTTCTTAAAGAATGGGAAATTGAAAGGAGCGACAACTATTATACTCTCCCCTATCAAAGAATGTCTCTAAAAAGAGATATTCAGAACTTTAAACTAGAAAAAGCCTTAAGGTTTTGGATATTTAAAAAAGAAGATAAAGATAGAATAATAGGCTCAATAGCAATTGATAATATAATCCGTGGTCCATTTCAATCTGGTTTCCTTGGATATAAACTAGACAAAGATGAGTTAAACAAAGGCTATATGACTGAAGCGACAAAAAAAATAATTGAAATAGCCTTTAATGGCTATGGGCTTCATAGAATTGAAGGTAATATTATGCCTAGGAATATAGCTTCTATAAAGGTAGTTGAAAAATTAGGCTTTTATAATGAAGGACTTGCTAAAAAGTATCTACTATTAAATGGGAAATGGGAGGATCACATTCATATGGTTCTGTTAAATGAGAAATAAAACACGTATAAATAATTAATCATTTTTTATTTCTGCCCATTCATCACTTTCAGCTCCAATAACACACTTCCCATCCATTCTCATAGACATCCGTTTCTCACAGCGAATTATCTCTTCTGTCATCAAATCTTTTGGAATGGCCATAACTGTCTGCCTAACACATTTATCAAATAAATTTTCCTTGGGCAGATAATAATAAAATGACCATTTCCCTTCTTTTTTTTCATGTATCAAACCTGCTATCCTTAAAACCTTTAAGTGTTTAGAAACATTATACTGACTTTCCTCTAACACATCAATTATTTCTGAAACACTTATTTTAGAATCAATAGATAACAGTAACCACATTATTTTAAGCCTTGTTACCTCTGATAGAGCTTTGAAAACTGTTGTATATCTATCAAAATAGTTAATTTCAAAGTTTTCCATTTTATACCTCCATATACTTAACATATGTCTAATCTAGCATATATAGAGTATATAATTTAAAAAACACTTTGTAAAGTTACTCTGATTATTTACCTATATAAACATAAAAAGAATTCCTCCACTTGTCGCAAGTGTCAATACTGTTAATGTAAATACAAGAACCCCTTTTGGTTTTAGCATTGATGAAAGAATTGCTAGTTCTGGCAAGCTAGCGCCAGTACCACCTATTAAAAGTGCCATCGCAGCACCCATAGACATACCCTTAGTTAGTAAAGTACTTAAAAGTGGGATTGCCATTTCAATTCGTAAATATAAAGGCACTCCGATTGTCGCTGCAATTGGAATTGCGTACCATGAATCGCCTCCAACGTATTTTTCAACAATGCTACTTGGGATATATGCTAGTGCAATACCACTTATAGCAGCTCCCACTATTGCATAAGGTACAATTTGTTTAAATAATGACATCGCAAATTGTAATGCTCCAATAATTTTTTCCTTGTGACTACCATTGGTTGAAGCTCCCCCACAAGTTTCACTACCATCACTTAATTTGATATCTAAGTTTAAAGCGTCAATATTACATGAGTTTTCTTGCTTTTCAAAAGCAGTAGCATGTGCTGAATTTTTAGGCGAACCGCATGATTTAGTATTCTTTGTAGCAGTAGCTATTTCTGCTAAGTTTTTAACTTGATATCTAGCTCTGCTACGTCCTACAGTAAGTCCAGCTACTATAGCCCCACCAAATGTCCATAAAAAATAGATCAATGCCACTTTAAAACCAAAAGCTCCAAAGATTATTCCAACTACAACAAAATTTGACAATGGCGCTGAGATTAGAAACGGTAATACCGTTGAAAATGGCGCTGACATTTCAATCATACCCATTGCAACTGGAACCATAGAGGCACTACAAAAAGGTGTTAATATACCAAGTGATGCCCCAGTTATTGCACCCATGATGGTATTTTGACTATTTAATTTTTTTTGAAACTTTTCTTGAGGTATGTATTCCTTAACAAAACCTGTAAGTATAGATATACCCGCTATTACTATGATAAGTACAGACCCTACATGCCAAAACTCCCCAAGAGCTATTACTAGTTGACTATTCATAAATATAAACCTCCTTTTTATATATGCACAAATGCTCTTTCGTGCATATATAAAATAGTACTATTATATCTTTCCTTTGTCAATATTTATTTAAACACATGCATTTTTAAATTAAATACTTAACAAATACATATAACACACATATTTTTTTTTGTATTTAAAAATATTTCCATATTACTTTTACTGATTGACATAATTATTTATGTTTGCTATTCTTTTCGTATGCTTAGGGAATAAGCTTATTTGCTTAATACATAAAAAAGGAGGAATAAATGAGACCACTTATAGGAATACTCTCAACTTATTCAGAAGATACACAACTCGATTATATAAAGGCTATAGAAAAATCTAATGGCGCACCAATTACAATTTCTAGAGTAGCAAGCATTTCATCTCTAAACTCTATAATAGATAAATTAGATGGTATTATATTTACGGGAGGTTCAGATATAAATCCACATTGTTATAATAGTCATAATCCTCAGTACGGTCTAGGAAAAGTAGATCCTGACAGAGATGATTTCGAAATATCTTTGGTGAAAAAAATACTTTCAGATACACAAATATCAGTATTAGGCATTTGTAGAGGAATGCAGCTCCTAAATGTAGCGACTGGTGGTAATTTATATCAAAATATAGAAAAGCAAGTCCCCAACAGTATCAATCATTGGCTAAAAGATATTTACCCTAGATATTATCCAAGTCATGAAGTGTCAATAAATAAAAATTCAAAAATATACTCTATATTTAACAAGGAAACATTATTTGTAAATAGCTTCCATCATCAAGCCATCAATACTTTAAGCCCCAATTTTATAGCTTCTATGCATTCCATCGACGGTCTTGTAGAAGCAATTGAGATTCCTGGTGATAGGTTTGTAGTAGGTGTCCAATGGCACCCTGAAATGATGGTTGATAAGTACCCCCTTTATTTAAATCTCTTTAAAAGTTTTATAAAATCATGTTCAACACCTAATTCTGATTAAATAGTAACTTAATTTCATAATTATTTAAGACCTTTATTATCATATATCGTAAAATTGTGATTTGTTTTACGATAATCAATCAATATTTTAAACTTATCAAATACAAAGAGGTTGACTTCTAAGATAGAAGTCAACCTCTTTATTAATTACATATCTATTTCTGGAAAATATATTTCTTCCCATTTCTCAAAACTGTCTTCTAATCTAGTGTAGAAGTGACTATTAATAGCTTCTTCCATTGCTTCATAATACCACTTGTCTTCTCCTAAATCAGGGAATACTTTTGAATTTTCCAAAATATTTTCTTTTTGAACTCTTCTTTCAAGAACATTATTTACTAAAGTAACAAATTCTGCTCTTGTAATTTCTTGGTTTGGTTTAAAGGTTCCATCTGGATATCCATTTAACCAACCTTTTTGTGCTGCAGAGTTGATATATTCATTTGCCCAATGCCCTTCTACATCTGAGAAGCTATTGCTTTCAAATGGGCTTAAATTATCAAATCTTGAAGCTATTGTTGCTAATTCAGCTCTTGTTATATACTTTCCAGGTTTAAAGCTACCATCTAAATAACCATCTACTATTTTACCATTAGCTAATGTTGCTATATGCTTAGCTGACCATCTTGACTCGTTAACATCATTAAAACCTTGTGCTGATGTTTTAATAGTTTCTCTGTAATCATTAGCAAGTAATCTGTAGAATACTGCGGCAACTTCTTCTCTTGTAACTTTTCCTTCTGGTCTTACAGTATTGTCAGGATATCCTTGAATATATTGAAAATGATCTTCTCTGTTTAACTCTGGTAATGTTTCTGGTATTTCTTCGTCAATAGTTTCTGAGCTTCCGCCACTTCCGCCACCTGAACCACCACCGCCTCCGCCAGAGGTTATCGCTGTAAAGTTTGCTGTATAAGTCGCTGCTTCATAAACACCTTCAACTGCTACCGGAATAAAGTTAGCACTTGTACTTACTACCACTCCATTTTTAGTCCAGTTTTTAAAAGTATATCCAGTATTTGCTGTTGCAATTGATCCTTTTGCAACTTCTGATATTCCTTCTATTATTTCAATAGTATTAGTAACTGTTCCACCTGTACCTGCAATATAGTTTATTGTTACATTTAATTCTTCTTCACTTGATGTATAAGTCGCTATTATTGTTGTATTTTGTATTACATTAGTATATTCTCCATTCCAACCTGCGAATGTATACCCTTCTCTTTCTGGTTCCGCTGGTGGAGTTGCATCTTCACCATATGCTACTTGTTCTGATTTTAAAGTAGACTCATTATAATCTAAAAATGTTACTGTATATACATTTTTTGCAAAGTTTGCTTTATAAGTTGCAGCTTCATAAATCCCATCTACTCTTACTGGTATAAAGTTTTCGTTTGTACTTACTATTACTCCGTCTCTAGTCCAGTTTTGAAAAGTATACCCTGTATTTGCTATTGCTTTTGATCCTAGCGCAACTTCTAAGATTTCTTCTATTTTTTCATTCGCATTAGTTACTGCTCCACCTATTCCTGCAATATAATTTATTGTTGGAAACTGATTTGATGTATAAGTCGCTATTACTGTTTCGTTTTTTGTAACACTGGTATATTTCCCATCCCAACCTGCAAATGTATAGCCTTCTCTTTCTGGGTCCTCTGGTGGTGTTGCATCTTCACCATATGCTACTTGTTCTGATTTTAAAGTAGACTCATTATAATCTAAAAATGTTACTGTAAATTGGTCTTTTCCAAAATTCGCTGTATATGTTGCATTTGCTTTTACATTAGTTTCACTTCTTGTTGCAACTGTGTTTTCATCACTCCACCCTACAAAATGGTATCCTTCATCTGGTGTTGCTGTTACTTCTGTTGTGCTTCCATTATATGACACTGTTTGTGGTGTTGTTCCTTCTATACTTCCATTTTCTCCTGCTATATATTCTACTTTGAATTCATCTTTTTCAAATGTTGCTGTATATGTTGCATTTGCTGTTACATTACTTTCGCTTCTTGCTACAAGTGTGCTTTCATCACTCCACCCTACGAAATGGTATCCTTCATCTGGTGTTGCTGTTACTTCTGTTGTGCTTCCATTATATGACACTGTTTGTGGTGTTGTTCCTTCTATACTTCCATTTTCTCCTGCTATATATTCTACTTTGAATTCATCTT
>JAVERT010000059.1:0-6800 GCA_034006985.1 Gudongella sp. | reverse complement strand
TGACACTCCGGCCGGTGATACCGGTGAGTGTGTTTACTCCACGTATGTTTACACTCCGGCCGGTGATACCGGTGAGTGTGTTTACTCCACGTATGTTTACACTCCGGCCGGCGTAAAACTCATTCTCAAAAGAGTGCGGAAACTTTTGGCGATTTTGGACATCGGGTCAAATCCGCCAAAACTTTTAGACGATCATCTCTTGTACCGCCGCCGATACGACCGTCTCCGGGTTTCAAGTGCAAACAACTTGCCCTTGAAAAAAAACTGCGGGAACAAATTAGGAACGTTAATGCATCAAAACAAATGTCAAATAATTTGCCATTTGAAAATACTGCAGAACAATTCCGCTCGCCGGCGATACGGCCGGCTCCGGTGCACCGGCGGTGTTGCAGGAAATGGTTATTCCGCGCAATTGGGCATATCTTGCCTCTGTATACCAAAAACGGCCGGAAATGCGGATATCTGGTGCACCAGGCAACCCTGTATATCCGCACGTTCTGCCTCTCCCGGCAGTTGCACGGCACGGCACGGCCGGTGATGGTGGCCGGAGGAGGACCGGGAGGCGGTCCGCCGGCCGGTTCTCAGAGGTAGTTGGTGACCAGATCCATCCACAACTCGGTGCCTCCTGGCGCGTTCCGCACGTTGTGTGTCAGGTAGGTTTCGTACTCCTCTTCTGACATGTACGGCGGCCGCCGGTATCCTGACCGGAACATCGCTTCATCGCGTATGTGGTGATATACATTCAGCGGTCCGTGCAACCTACAGTCCATCCGGCCGGCATAGAGCTGGCCGTCTACCCACACGACCAGTATATCGACCTTGTCGTACCCGCTCGACGGGAACGTCTGGTGTTGCGCGACCAACCACGCCGTGGCCTCGTCAAACGACCGCGCGGTATACGGCCGGTCACAGAGCGTGGTCGGCCCTTCCCTGCGAACGAGAGTGATCTCCGATACCGGTATCATTTCTCAGTCCACCTTTTCGATGACCACGCGCGACCCCTCTATCCTCACCCGCACATTCTCGTTGTCTTCGAACGGGAACCTCTCGTCGGTTGCGACCAGTGAGGGGACCGAGACATACCTCGTATTCCCTCCACCGACCGGAAATATCCTGCCTATACCTTCACTTACCATAGTACAGTATTGGATAGTAACGTATATAACCTTTGGGGATCTATTACTATACAACACAAAGTGTTGTAGAAGAATGGAGAGGAGTAAAATGGTACGTTTTGAAAAGGCCGGGAAACTGGAAAAGACATACAAGGCGCTCCGAATTGTGATCGACGACCAGACAGGCGGGCGCGGCGACCTGATAATTGGTGCGCGTGCAGTCCGGGACCTCCCCACCGGCCGGATGGTGGAGCTAAACCGGGTGCAGATGCGCGACGGCGAGGTGGTTATCGCCCTCGCAGGCACGGCGCGGGTGAGCACCACCGGCCGGGCACTCATGATCTATACCGGCGGCGACAGGTACACGGTACCGATGGCACAGGTGCGGGCAGTGGTCGCCGGCACCAGGACGGCGGCGTTGGTGTCGCGGATGGTGGACGAGCCGGTTATCGATGCCGACCGCGTGCAGGTGCGGCAGAACGACAGGCCTATCGATGAAGGCCTGGAAACATCGTTCGCGTGAGGATGGCCGGCGGTCCGTGACCAAGCGGCCGAGGAGGTGCGAGGCCTCCTCGCCGGCGTTACCTCTCGACGGCGGCAAGGCCCGAGGGGAGGAGAAACAAGAGGTATGAGAACATGGAGAAGACTGAAAAAGTGAAGTGGGAACTGATCAGGAACGGAAAGGAGATCATATCGAGCCTGATCCAGGACGCCGAAGACCTTGAGGTGAACGGCCGTGGGTATCCTCTTTCGTGGCTCGTTCCAGAGGAACACGCCGATGCGGCCTTCTGGAGCGGCGAGTGGGACGAGGAGGGGTACAACTACCACATCGGCGACGACACCTACCTGGTGAGGTATTATCCGGTCCCTGACGACAGGAAGGGGTGAAGAGACATGACAGGCAGAAAAACGGTTACCACCACACACGGCCGGTATACCGTGGACGGCTCGATGAGTGAGAAGACCATCAAGATGATGATGGCGCCGTACGAGCGGCTCATCAGCATCCATGACGCCGAGACCGGCGAGGAGATCACTGGCAGGGAGAACGCGGAGGAGGAGAGTGGCGACGCCCTCCTCCTCATCGCCGACTACGAGCACGTTGAGCCCCGCGGGGAGGAGAGCCCCGTCGCGACCGTGCGGGTGGCAGAACTGCGCGGAACGGTGCCGGTGGACGACCGGTTATACGAGACCTCTGTAGTGGTAGGCGACCGGCCGGCCCTACGATCGGTGGCCGAGAGTGCCGTCTATTACGCCCGACAGCGGGGGATCCGGCGGGTGGTGGTGGCAAACCGCGACGTCTGGGAGGTGTTCGAGTCAGGCGAGATCGATACCACAGGCCTTGAGGTGGTCCGGCGGTCACAACCACCACCACCGGCGGAGAGAGGCGACAACATCCTCATCGCCGACTTCGACCGGCACCACACCCTGGGCGACGAATTCGTGGCGGCGGTACGGATCGTGGAACGACGGGGATACATGCCGACCGACGGCGGGTATCGCGAGACCGTGGTGGTGCAGGGGGACCGCGAGAAACTCCGGCAGGCGGTCCGGCGAGGCCTCGACTACGCACGGCAGCACGGCCTGCGGGTGTGCGTGAACAACCGGCACGTGCGAGAGGACATCAAGGCCGGGATCCTGGACGCCGGAGGCCTCGAGGTAACGTATGGTGGAGGTGCGGTGAGATGACCGCCGACCACCATCACCACCACGGGCAGGCAGCCGAGGCCTCCGACCGCCGAGGAGGAGGAGGAGAGAGAACGCCGGGCGCAACGGCTCGGCAGACTTATCTATCGTGAAAACAATGATATACCAGAGATTCAAAGGGAGGATCGCCGCGATCCTCCCAACTCACCAAACGGATCGTAACTCCAACGTTACAGATCTGTTTTAGATCTACCGGTTAATAAAACCGGTGGTTGTAACACTGGGCGATCCACTTTGGTGTGTGCGAATCTCCGAAAACGCAGAGGAAGCACACAAACATGTCACGCAGAGCGAAACCAGCCTTACAGGCATTCGACAAGTACCTGATCGACCAGGTTGAACGGTCCGGCGACGAGGGGGTACCACAATTTGATGTGATCCGCCCCTGGCTACAGGTTGCACCATACACCTCATTGAAGTATCGCGTGGAACGGTTAGGACGCCGAGGAGAGATCAGGATCAGAACCGTCGGGAGAGGTAAACTCCTACTTCCCGCGAACAAGACCGCAACCGAGGAGGTTGTGGGATGAGCGGCGGCCGCCACACCGCCGCAGGCCGGAAAACGGACGAGGAGAGAACTCCTCGTTCCATATCTGGCCTACACAGCGAAATACTTTCCGTTCCGTGGACTGGCGGCGTGCCCTGCGACGATCTGCCGGTGGTATGTTGCACCGACTCAACGCGGTGCGGCGCGTATCTCACCTCTGACGGTCCCTGCCGGCGATACGCCCTGAGAGGATGCCCTCTGCGGCGACACGGCAAGACCCGCGGTCACCGACGCAATACGCGCGCGCGGCCGACGAACTCCGGGAATAGTGCCATACCATCGGTGGCGACAAAGGAGGAGGTGGTGCCGGTATGACCGACGATGTCAGGCAGGGAGCCGGCCGGGAACCGATGACCTGGCTCAATGGGAAGATGGTTCCGCGGCGCGAGGCCGAAGCCGCGGGCACAACTCCGCCCGGTAGACCGGTGCAGGTGCCGATCCCGGCAGTTGATCCTGATGATACCGATCCTCCTGGTGACGCCGAGGTGCAGGTGCAGACACCGGAGGCCTCGACCGCCCCGGGTCCGGGAGGACCGCACCCGGACATATCGATAGTGGAGCAGGCCTCCATAGCAACCATACCCGAACAACTGCACGGGTGCAGGTTTGTCAAGGTCCGGCGGCGGGACAAGACGGCGTTTGAGGCAGGCTGGCAGACGACCGCGAACTATGCCGCCGACGACCCCAGGATCCTGGCTCACCTCACAGCCGGCGGAAACTACGGCGTGATGCCTGCCGGCGGTATCTGTGTTCTCGATGTCGACAAGGCCGGCCGGTTACGCGAGCTGGGTATACTCGCCCTTTTCGACGGCACATACACGGTCCGGACAGGCCGGGAAACTGGCGACGGCCTGCACATCTATTTCCGGTGCACCGGTGCGCCGGCCGAGAAGTTTATTCTGCGCGACCCTCTCACCGGCGAAGAGCTGGGCGACTTGCGCGGGAGTGGTCACCCCTCATACTGTGTCGGTCCCTGGTCGGTGCACCCATCAGGCCTAAAATACGTTCCAGTAGACGAGGCGGCGCCGTTGATCGAGATACCGTGGGGAACCCTACACGACCGGGTGATAAGACCGCTGACACCCCAGGAACCGGAGCCGCCGCGCGAACCACCTACCACCGCGGACCGCCGGAGGCAGCCGGAGGCCTCGAAGACCAGCGGCACCCTCGCCGACAAGCTGGGGCTGCGGGTTACCGACTTCCTCTATCCTATCAACCCCCGCCGCCGAGGCGACGAGATCGAGGGTGAGCATCCTATCCATGGCAGTGAGACCGGCTCAAACCTCACCATCAACGAGACCAAAAACACGTGGTGGTGCCGCCGGCACCTGACGGGTGGGGGACCGTTCGAGGCGGCGGCAGTTGCCGAGGGGATCATTGACTGTGCAGACGTGCGGCACGGTTGTCTTGACGGCCGGTTGAAGGAGGTGTTCGATGCACTCCGCAGACGGGGGTATGCCGACCGCCTCGATCAGGTCCTGACTCAACACAAACGAGACGCGATCGCCGCCAGAGGAGGGGAGATGGAAGAGGGACTGGATCTGGACGCGTTCTACTACATCGACGGCAAAGGCAAGATCAAACTCGTTTATTCCGAGATCGCACGGTATCTCTGTGAACGGTTCCACACAGTCACGTTCAACAAGACGCTGTATCTGTATGACGCGGAAACGGGACTCTACACAGAAAACGCCGGTAAGGCCGAGGCGGCGATCCAGGAAATTGCGGAACTGGTTGGGTTCGCGGACGAGATCACAAAAGCGAAACGCGAGGTGATGAGTTATGTCACACACCAAAACGTGGTCTCGGAATATCCGTTCAACCGTTACAATAACGCGATCCCGGTGGCGAACGGCGTTCTGGTTCTGGACTGGAACTCGGAAACCGCGACACTTCGCGACTATGGTCCCGAATACATGTTCACATACAAGTGGCCGGTGATATATGATCCTCAGGCCTCGCCGGACCCCATACATGCCGTCTTCGGCTCGTATGTTGAAGACGAGGAGATCGATGTTCTCTATCAGATCCCGGCACAGGCGATCCTGCATGCCTGCGGGTTCGGCCCGTTCAAGAAGTCGTACATTCTGGAGGGACCGACAAATTCCGGTAAAACAACGTATGTGGTTGAATGGTTAAACCGGCTCTTCGGCGAAGAGAATATTGCCGGGATCTCTCTACAGCAAATAGGGACGGACAGGTTTGTGGGTTCGGCTCTGACCGGCAAGGCACTGAACCGATACGACGACCTATCAGACGTGCCCCTGGAAAACATCGGTCCCTTCAAGGCGCTGACCGGGACGTTCAGCCATTCGATCGAGGTGAAGTTCCACACACCATATTCCGGTAGGATCACTGCCGTGCATGTGTTCAGCACCAACACACCGCCGAAGGTGCCGGATCAGGTATCGTACGACACGGCGTTCTGGTCGAGATGGATCTACCTGAAGTTCAACAACGTTTTCGAGGTTGATCCGTCGTTCACCAACCGCGAATTTACACCGGAACACATATCTGGTTCGTTTAACCGGGTTCTCGAATATGTGTTCCGTATGCGGCAGACCAACACGGTTGTTTACGATCAGGACCCCGGGGAGGTGAGACATGCCTGGTACGCGGCCGCAAACCCGTTCCTACAGTTCGTGAACGCAGAGATGCATCGTGTAGGCGGGCGGTCGCAGTTTGAAAAATCACATCTATACCGGGCGTTCATCGACTGGTGCAACAACAACGGGATCAGCCCGCGGAAGGTGCCGAGCACCATAACTGGGTTCACGCAGATGATCTATCCTGCGGGGTTTACAACCAGGCGGCAGTCACGCAGCCGTGGCGGCGAGTGGGTATACGAGGGTGCCTACGAATGGAACTACAACTCGAAGTACCGGGGGTTCATATGACCGCCGGCAAGAGTGGTTCAACTCCGCAGAGCGATCTCTGGATCAAAAAGTTGGAACCGCATGACCGAAAGTTGGAACTTTTTGGAAAAACGAAAACCGCGATACGGCCGGCGATGGTGCACCGGAGCGATATACGCCGAGATCAGATCGGCGGTTTTTTGAAATTCCAACTATTCCAACTTTTTCGGCCCCTATTAAACCCCTATATGTACTACATGATCAAAAAACATATGCACCTAAATATACGGGGAAAAAGTTGGAATAGTTGGAACTCGTTTTTTTACTCGCCGTTGCATGCGTTTTTCTCCATTTCGCCGCCGTTCCGCGAGAAAAAAATTCCAACTTTCGGTCCACCTGTTCCAACTTTCCATTTGATACTTACTTTCCATTTGATACTTACTTTCCATTTGATACTTACTATCGCCGAGGGAGTGATGCCGGCATGACCTCGAAAGAAGGAGTTTTCCAACTCGTTGATGGCGACGCACCGGTCCATGTAGGATATGTTGAATTATCTTGCGGGGGTGAAGGGGG
>JAVERT010000058.1:0-6813 GCA_034006985.1 Gudongella sp. | reverse complement strand
GCTTTATGGAAGTAACTAAAGAGGGAATAGTATTAAGAGAAATAAATCCAGAATTTACAGTTGAACAGGTTCAAGAAGCTACAGAACCTACTTTAATAATCCCTGAGGATATTAAGGAAATGCTAGTATAATTCAAATTAGGGCCTCAGGATGAATATACCCTGAGGCCATTTTATCAAAAGGAGGTCTTTGAATGGGAATAGAACATATTAAAAAAATTGGTATAGCTGGTGCAGGTACAATGGGATCTGGGATTGCACAAATTTTTGCAAGACAGGGTTATAAAGTCGTTATAACAGATATATCTGAAGAATTCTTACAAAAGGCTAAAAAACTGGTTGATATATTTAATAGTAGTTTAATTGAAGAAGAAATAATGTCTAAAGATGAGATTGATATCGTTATTTCTAATATTGCTTATTCTACAGATAAAAAAGTTTTTAGTGATTGTGATCTTATAATAGAAGCAATAGTAGAAAAAATGGATATTAAGCAAGTCTTTTGGAAAGAAGTTGAAGGTATAGCTAGAAAAGACGCTTATCTTGCAACAAATACCTCTGGATTAAGCATTAATAAGATTTCGGAATTAGTTGAATTAAAAGAAAGATTTATAGGGATGCATTTTTGGAATCCACCTCATATAATTCCACTAGTTGAATTAATCCGCGGCGATAAAACAAGTGATACTACTGTGGAAGTTTTAAAAGAGTTGTTAGCATCAATAGGAAAAGAACCTGTAGTAGTCCAAAAAGATGCACCTGGATTTATCGGAAATAGACTTCAGTTTGCAGCTTTTAGAGAAGCAATGTATATAGTAGATCAAGGTATAGCAACAGTAGAAGATGTAGATAAAGCAATGAAATTTGGGCCTGGATTTAGATATCCTGTAATTGGTCCACTACAAACCGCTGATTTAGGGGGATTAGATACTTTTTATTATATATCATCATACTTATTTAATGAATTAAGTGATGTTAAAGAACCTCCAGAGATGCTTAAAAGTAGAATGGAAAGTGGGAAACTGGGAGTAAAATCAAAAGAAGGTTTTTACGATTACTCAGATGGAAAAGATGAATTGGCAATAAAAACAAGAGATAAGATGTTTTTTAAGATGCTTAAATATATTCACATGGAGCAAAAGGGTCGATAAGACCCTTTTAAATCATTCAGCAAAAATATACCCAAACTACTTTTGATTTTCATTAGTAGCTTGGGGATATATATTAGGGGTAAAACAGTATTATCTTTGAACTCTACCTGAGCCATCTCCACCGAGAAGTTTTTCAACTTCATCGACAGTAACCATATTGAAGTCTCCGTGTATTGTATGTTTAAGTGCAGAAGCTGCTACTCCAAATTCAAGGGCATCTTTGAAATCCTTGCCATTAAGCAATCCATAAATAACTCCAGAAGCAAAAGAATCTCCTCCCCCAACTCTATCAACTATTCTTACATCATATTTTCTAGAATGGTAAAATTCTTTTCCATCAAAAGCGCATGCTGACCAACCATTATCAGATGCTGAATAAGATTCTCTTAGTGAGCTTATAACGTATTTAAATCCAAACTTTTCTTTCATTTGTTTAAAAATCGCATGATATCCTAATAATTCTAAGTCTCCTGAAGTAACATCAGTTTCTCCTGGCTTAAATCCAAGAGTTAGGTGAGCATCTTCTTCATTACCTATACAAACATCAACATATTTCATAAGTTTAGTCATTACTTTTTGGGCTCTCTCAGGAGTCCATAAATTTTTTCTATAATTCAAATCCACAGAAACAGTAACTCCATGTTTTTTTGCTGCTTTTAAAGCTTCTTCTGTCAATAAAGCTGCTTTTTCGCTTAAAGCTGGAGTAATTCCAGAAAAATGAAACCAATTAGCGTCTTTAAATATCTCATCAAAGTCAAAATCACTTAATTCAGCTTCTGAGATTGAAGAATGTTCTCTATCGTAGATAACTTTAGAAGGTCTCATAGATGCACCTGATTCTAAGTAATAAATCCCTACCCTATCTCCACCTCTTTGAATGAACTCTGTATTTACACCAAACCTTCTTAAATGATTAATTGCAGCTTGTCCTATTTCATTCTTTGGTAATTTGGATACAAAATACGCGTTAAGTCCATAGTTTGAAAGTGATACAGCAACATTAGCTTCTCCTCCACCGTAGACTACATCAAAGCTTTCAGATTGTACAAATCTTTCATGCCTTGGAGTAGTAAGTCTAAGCATTATTTCACCTAAAGTAACAACTTTTTTCATATTATATTACTCCTCCCTTACAAAATAAAATTAGTTTTGTCTAACGCTAATTACTTTTTCAACAAATTCTTTAGCAGCATTTGTAATTTCTTCACTGGTCCCTTTGGTTAAGTTTCCACCTACTCCTACAGCTATGCAACCATTTTTAATCCATTGATCAACATTATCAAGACTAACTCCTCCTGTAGGCATTAAAACTGCCTGAGGTAAGGGACCTTTAATAGCTTTTATAAAATCTGGACCAAAAGCACTTCCTGGGAAGATTTTGAGTACATCTACTCCTGCTTCCAATGCTGCAATCATCTCTGTTATAGTCATACAGCCAGCCATATAAAGTACTTGGTATCTATTGCATAATTTAGCAGTTTCTAAGCTAAATCCAGGACTTACTATGTACTTTGCTCCTGCTAAAATAGCAATTCTTGCAGTTTCGCTATCTAAAACAGTGCCTGCTCCAACCAATAATTCTTCGCCAAACTCTCGAGTTAAGGTTTCAATAACTCTTTGTGCACCTGGCACTGTAAAAGTTATTTCTATTGAATCAACTCCACCATCTATACAAGCAAGTGCAATCTTTTTAGCCTGCTCACTGTTTTCTGCTCTTACCACAGCAACTACTCCAACATCTTCAATTCTTTTTAAGACCTGATACTTTCTCAAAATTTTTACCTCCCTTTATGTTTCGTAATATGAAACAATAAATTACGATGTGAAACCCTCAACTATTATTATATGGAAAAAAAGCATTTATTGCAAGTTATTTTAAAAATGTTATGCTATAATTAATCAGTCTATTATAAAATAATTTAAAGGAGGGATATGAGAATGAGCGAAATTGTGCAATCTTTAGACAGGGCATTGACAATATTAGAGTTAATTTCAGAGTATAATGAAGGATTAAGTTTGATCGAAATAACTGGTAAGGCGAATCTCAATAAAAGTACGGCACATAGACTTTTAAAAACTTTGATTTTAAAAGGGTTTGTTATTAAAGATGAAAATAACAACAATTATAAGTTATCAATGAAACCATATGAAATTGGTGCAAGAAAAGTTGATAATTTAGATATATTAACTGCTTCTAAGCAGTACACTAGAAATTTAATGGATAAATTTAATGAGACAGTACATTTAGTTGTAAGAGAGGATAGCGATGTTGTTTATATTGATAAAGTAGAAGCAGATAATAATATCAGAATGGCATCGAAAGTGGGACAAAGAAGCCCAATGTATTGTACATCTGTGGGGAAATCAATGATGGCATTAATGGGAGAGGATGAAGTTGAAATAATATGGAAACAAAGTAATATCATTAAGTTAACTGATAATACAATAGTTGATTTCAATACATACATGAGTGAACTAATTAAAATTAAGGAATTAGGATTTGCAGTGGATAATGAAGAAAATGAGATGGGAGTAAGATGCATAGGAGCAGCTGTATTTATAAGAGATGGCAAAATTGGGGGTGCAATAAGTGTATCGGGACCAGTAGAAAGAATTTCGAATGATAAAATTGAGATTATAGCAAATGAAGTTCGAAAAGTTGCTAATCTGATTTCTAAAGAATTAGGATATAGAGAGAAAAATTAACTAAATAATTTGGAATGCAACAGAAGCAAAATATTATTTACAACAAATTCAAATTTGTTTTTCTAAGTTATAATTCTTTCTGTGTTTTACTAAATTTACATGTCCTATGAATGAGGCATATATCGATTTAGTCTCATTTTATTTATAAATGTTTTTCAATAAAGGCTATTGTTTTCCCTATCAAAAGATAGTTATCAAGATGCAAGTAATGTCACAATTGAAAAACTTAGAGGGCACTGTATTGACAGATTAATACAATAGATAAATTATAACATAGGATCATATGTTATAATAATCAAAATGAGAATTAATAAGAATGTTATTATAAAAATAAGAGGGGGTGAGATTGTTGATTGAAGTAGTGCAAACTGTAGATAGAGCATTAAATATCTTGGAATTACTTTCCGAATCTAATAATGGAATGGGTATCACTGAAATAAGTGATAGTGTAAAACTTCATAAGAGTACTGTCCATAGGTTATTAGGCACCTTAATATATAAAGGGTTTGTTTTGCAAGACATGGCAACAAATAAATATAAAATTAGCCTGAAGTTATATGAATTAGGGATGAGAAAGATAGATAAATCTCAAATATCAAATGTGTCAAAATCATACACAAAGGCTTTAATGGAAAAATTAAATGAAGTTGTGCATTTAGTTATTAGAGATAAGAATGATATTGTTTATATTGACAAGGTAGAAGCTAATAATACAATTCGTATGGCATCTAATATCGGAAAGCGAAGTCCTCTTTATTGCACAGCGGTAGGTAAAGTAATGTTAGCATTTATGCCTAATGAAGAAGTACAAAAAATATGGGAAAATACTAAAATAGAAAAACTAACTGATAAGACAATTATTGATTTTAATGAGTTTAAAAGAGAATTAATAAAGATTAAGAGTATTGGTTATGCTATTGATGATGAGGAAAATGAAATAGGAATAAGGTGTATTGGAGCACCTGTATTCAATAGAAATAGAGAGATTGAAGGTGCAATAAGTATATCGGGTCCATCAAATAGGGTTTTAAGAGAAGATGTTGAAAAATATGCTAAAGAAGTGAAAAAATATGCATATTTAATTTCTAAAGAACTCGGTTATAGAGAGTAATAGCCAAGCTTATATATTAATTAATATTGGTATAAGTTAAAAAACACTATGACATTGATTGTTAAATATATAATAACAATCTAGAATTAACAATTAGACTATAATAGTTTTATTTGAAAATTATTAAGATTCATTGTCATGAAATGTTTTGATTGTTTTGTAAGGATTGGTTACATTATCGTTTATAGACTAGTAAACGAATATTGAAAGGAGCTAGATTTATGAAAAATATGTTAAAAGAGAAGTTAAGCAACGGAGCTAATGCAATAGGACCATTTATGAAATTACCATCTCCAGCGGTTGTAGAAATAGCAGGATTAGCAGGATTCGATTATATTATTATAGATTGTGAACATGGCCCTCTTAATATGCTACAAGCAGAAAATATGGTACGTGCAGCACATTTAGCAAACATCTCCGCTGTAATTAGAGTTGGAGAAAATAATTCTAATATGATTTCAAGAGCATTAGATATAGGAGCAGATGCTGTTCAAATTCCACAAATCTCAACAAAAGAAGATGCAATTAAAGCTATAAAGTCTTCAAAATTTATGCCCTTAGGTGAGAGGGGGGTTTGTAAGTATGTAAGGGCTGCAGGATATTCATCTTTAGATAAAAGTCATTATTTCAATATCGCAAATAAAGAGACTCTAGTAATAATTCATATAGAAGGTATGGAGGGGATAAGAAATTTAGATGAAATCCTAGAGGTAGAAGGTATTGATGTAATATTTATTGGACCCTATGATCTTTCACAATCTTTAGGTATACCAGGTGAAATTAATGATATTAAAGTTGAGAACAAAATTAAAGAAGTAGTGGACAAAGTTAAGAGAAAAAATAAAATTGTTGGGACATTTGTTGATGATTTAGAGATGGCAAATAAATGGAGCAGTTACGGTGTTCAATATATATCATATTCTGTTGATGTAGGGATAATATATGATAGCTTTAAAAAAATAACTAAAAAGTTTCATGTTTAATCACTGAATATATGGTAATAATTAATTATGATAAGGAAATATTTTTTAGTAAAAGTACAATACATTATCAAAATCTGAGAGTGTGAATAGTTTTGTGTATGGGCCTTCAAGTTACAAGTAATTTGATTAATATTTAAAGATCTTTTATATTTTTAAAATAGCAGAACGACAAGTTAGTAGTAGCAGTAGTAGCTGTGGAGCTTGTGGGTAAGTTGTTTTTTACTTACCCACAAGCTCCATAGCTTTTTTATATCCTATATTCAAAGAATATCCTTAGTTGTGACATTATCTTATCCCAGGATTTCATTCTACTTGTCCATTTTAGTGAGGCATCTGCCATAGCTAAATACAGGCTTTTCACTAATGAAAAATCATTTGGAAATATTGTTTTATTCTTTGTTACTTTTCTTAATTGTCTGTTGAAAGCTTCAATTGAGTTTGTTGTATATATCAGAGTTCGTATCTCCTGAGGGTACTTGAAGTAGGTGGACAGCTCTGCCCAGTTTCTTCGCCAGCTTGATATGCAGCTTGGATATTTTTCTCCCCATTTTTCTTCAAAGTAGGCTAAGCTTGTCAATGCTAAGTCTTCTGAAGAGGCTTTATATACTGTTTTTAAGTCTTTCATTAGTTCTTTTATGTTTTTATATGATACAAACTTTGTTGATTGTCTTATTTGATGAATTATACATTTTTGGATTTCTGTCTTTGGAAAAACTGCTTCTATGGCTTGTGTAAATCCTGGTAAATTATCTGTTGAAACTATTAGTATATCTTCTAATCCTCGAGTTTTTAGTTCATTTAAAACCATTAACCAGTATTTAGAACTTTCATTTTCGCCAACCCACATTCCAATAACTTCTTTA
>JAVERT010000057.1:0-7230 GCA_034006985.1 Gudongella sp. | reverse complement strand
CACTTTTTGGCTACAAAAAAACACTCGCATTGCAACTCGAATAATGGCGAGTAGTATGTGAACTCAATAAACCAGAAGGATTGGTTGACCAACAAACCAATGGAATATATTATTTGCAATAAGCATAAGCACTCGTATGCCATTTTTAACGAATCGCTATAATTAAAGGTTGTTTATTGGTAAATAAAAGCATTTGGTCTATTTCTTTGAAACGCATTGATTTTGCGCTTTATATTGGTCACACATTTAACCCTTATTATTTTTTAAAACCTAATTAACCTTAAACCCATGAAAAAGAAAATTTTAGGTCTAATTCTCATTACAGGAATTCTATCTACAAACTGCCAAAAGGAAGAACTAACAACCCCTCAACTAAAACCGGATTCTGATGTAACTAATCAAACCCTTAAGCATGGAGACATTATCCCCAATAGTTACATTGTGGTGTACAAACAGACCAGCAAATTAAGCAATATTGACGAGATGTTTTTTGAAGTAAAAAAGGGCGAAATAAGGAATTTCGATGTAAATAACAACAACCTTGATGAAATTTACGACAAGAAAACTCAAACCTACCGTAAGGAGTATGAAATAATATTTACCGAATCGGAAATTACACCTGATAAAATTGAGCGAATTTATACTGGGGCAATTTATGGAGTATCGGCAAAGCTAACCAAAGAGGAGGTTGAAATCCTTAGAATGGATAAAAGGATAGATTTTATTGAACCTAACCGATTTGTTGAGCTAAGCTATATAGTTGAGGACGAAACCATCTCTAACGAAAAGGCTCAAACAGTACCTTGGGGTATTTCAAGAGTAGGGTATACAAACTATAGTGGCGATAAAGTTGCTTGGATTATTGACACAGGCGTACAATCAAATCACCCTGATTTGAACGTATGGACTGGCGGATGCCGGTCGTTTGTAACAGGCCAAACATACAACGATGGTAATGGGCATGGCACCCACGTAGCAGGAACTATTGGTGCAATAAACAATACCATTGGCGTTGTGGGCGTAGCAGCTGGTGTACCTGTTGCTGCCGTAAAAGTTTTAGATAATAGCGGCAACGGATCGTATGCAGCAATAATCTCGGGTATCGACTATGTTCGCAGCAACGCGTGGGCTGGCGATGTGGCTAACATGAGCCTTGGCGGACCCGCTTCAACAGCACTCGACAATGCAGTTATAAGCCTTGCCAATAAGGGCGTATGGTGCGTAATTGCCGCAGGCAACGATTATAAAAATGCCAACAATTACTCACCCGCACGAGTTAACGGCACTTATATCTACACCATTTCTTCTCATGATGTTAACAATAAGTTCTCTACCTTCTCGAACTATGGCAACCCTCCCATTGACTGGTGTGCTCCAGGGACCAGCATTTACTCAACCTGGATTAATAGTTCATACAAAACCATAAGCGGTACTTCAATGGCAACACCTCACGTGGTAGGTATCCGTTTAATGGGCGCTCCTAGGTCAGGTGGTTATGTAACCAGTGATCCTGACGGATCAGCTGACCGCAGAGCAGTTCGATAGCCATTTTCGATTAGTTCCTAACCAGAACCCCAATAGAACACTAAAATTCTATTGGGGTTCTTTATCTGCGATACCTTTATCGTAAGTGCCGTGTGGTATTTGCCATGGCAAAATCTCTTTCTACCACTATCCATACGCAAAACAAGCATCTTTGGCTTTATTGTAAACTTTACGATTTGCTTTCTTGGTTATATGCGAATGGACATGTTGTGCTGGTAACGCAGGCGAAGCCTGCTTTTTATAGACCGACGGCGGTACAACCGCCGCTGAACGGGGGGATTATGGAACTTGTAGCTTCTGCTCATGGAGTAAATGTAGTAATTTCTTTGCTTCGTTACCACGCGAGGGGACACGCGCGGTAGCGGGGGGCACAGCCCGCAAGAATAAGTTGACGGCGGCGCAGCCGACCGCCCAAGTCCTAAAATATTATTTTTCACAGCCTCCGTTCAACGGGGCCCCAGGCATCGTAGCTGTAGTTGTGTGTCAAAGAGCCTTTATGCTGGTTTTTAGCAAGGCTAAAACCGAAAACAAATATACAATTTATTGATGTTGCTCCACTTCCTTATAACTAGGCTAATGAAACAATATTTATCAATTTAAACCACACAATTTTAATGAGTTTCAAACTTTCGAGAACTCATACCCATACCCCACCTAATAAATGACTTAACAAAAGTAATTATTCAGTCCTTATCAAAGTCCACTATAATATTTGTTGTTTTGTTAACCTTTACTTGGAAAACTTTACTTTTAATATAATAATGATTTTCAGCAAATTTGCTTCTATATGACAAATAATAATTGCCATAAATTAGTTCTATACTTTCTGTTTCACCATCTGAGTTTACCGGCAGAATATAAGTTAAGGGAGTATTCAAATTTTCAATCACAAAAATTTGTGGGTGTATCTCATCATAATTCGTTCTGCCAGTATTAATGAAAGAAAACTTTACATTACCAGTATAAGACAATTCCTCTTTTTGGCAACTTATAGCAGTAAGTGCTAGCAATAAAAATAAAACTTTCCTCATAACTACTTAGATTTTAATAATTTTAAGTATTTTAAAATTGCTGCCATTTGATATTTTAACGATATATATACCTCTATGTTGACTTGACAAATCGAAACTATAGTTGTTTGATGAAATATTATCAGTAAATACTAACTTACCAGTTACATCAAATACTTGAATTACTGATTTTTGATTAGCATCTATTGGTACCCCCCCTACATTAACTATTCCTTCTGTTGGATTTGGATATATATTAGGAATAAAAGAATTTAGCACTTGAATCTCGGCATCACTAATTAGATTAGGATATGAATTCTCATTTTCTAAACGTGTGCTTTTTAAAGAAATAGAATTACAATCACTAAAATAAGTTGTTACAAGATTTGAGATATCAGTGAAATTTGATGGAATTATCTTTGAACCATTTATTATACCCATGCTAATAGTATTATTCCCAGCTGGAGTTGCCGAAAACCCCGGCGACAACACGATTTCATGATATGCATTAATTGTTACATTTCCATTTTCTGCATCAGCAACAACATTCCCATTTGTAGAAATATCCCAATTATTATATGTACCAGAACTGATAGGGCTATTTGTTAACACTGTTTTAGTTGAACTATTATCAGGAATATCTAAATAAGATAATTGAGTTCGGGAAAAAGGATAAGGAGAATCAATATTGTCCGTTTCCGTTGTTGGCTCGGTTAACATATATTTAGCCGCAAATACAATAGGGGCAGAAGATGCATCTGGATCATTGGTTTTTAATGTAGCAAATATCTTAAGATATACATCTGTTTCTTCTCTTACTGTAAAAGAAACACCTTTAAAATTTTGAATATCAACAAAAGGAGTACTAAACTCAGCAAAACCATCTTTATCTATTGATGTTAATTGATAATAATTATCATTTATATAGGCTGTCCATTTATACTTATATGGATTAGGAAGTTTTTCATAACTTCCATTGACGATTGTGAAACTATAGAAATCCTTATTAGTTAAATCCCTTGTTAACGGATAAATTGGCTTATTATTTGTGTCTTTCTTTCTAATCCTTCCACATAAGGCTGCCTTAATACTAACAACTTCTGCATTTGCCATAGCATTAATTGCAATTTTGATATCATCATCAATACGAATAGATTTATAATTATCTGTAATAGAACATGTAGACATCACAAAATAAGAATTATCATCCTTTTTCTTTAAAGCACAATAATCATTTCTTATTTCAGACCATTTTCTTAAAGATAGACTTGGTTCTTCTTCCAAACCTATTACACCTAAAGGACAATTATAATAAGGTTCATAAATACTATTTGTCTGATTTGTACCTGGCAAACCAAAAGTAACCACATCAATGGGTATTTCTGTTCTTATTATACCAGATAAACTAACACTTCCATGTGTTACTGTTGGCATTACGACAACTTGCTCAGGTCCAGCGTTGGGTTTACTAGAGAAAAAATCAAAAATGCCGATTGCGACATCAATATATTTCCCAATTACTGATGCATACTTTGAAACTCCAGTTAAAAAATCAACAAAATCTGACCCTTGATTTAGTTGCTCCATTGTTAATTGGTAACGTTCACTGATTATTGAGTTCCCAAATGAAATATTTGTGTTAGATTGATAATCAAGTAATGTTAGTTTATTGTCACCAAAAACTTTTTTTAAATCACCCTCTGAAGGAACATTTTTTGTAATTTTTCTTGCATCGGTTAAATAATCCCTGACAGAGTTACCATCATCATCAATGTTATTCATAATATTTGAAGAGGAAACATTTGGAGAATATGGCTCTGTTATCCACTTTAAAGTACCAGACATTTCGACTGTAGAATTTTCAACAGCAGAAACATCAATAGTCAATTGGTAGTCGCTTGCGCTAATTGGCGTTAAATGGTCAAAAGCAACATCAAAGTCTGCAACAAACCACTTGTCAGAATAATAACTATTGCTAATCTTATCTGTAGTAGATGTTGATACATCATCGCTTATTGGAGTACCTGAGTGATAAGTATAATTAACTCTTGACAATCCAGAACCATGGGTTAACAAAGATGTTGTCTTATATCCATCTGTCCAACGTAATGTGGCTATGCCTCCATTACCAAAATTCAGATTATACAATAACATGAATAATCTGAGTTTACCTCTATATTTATTATAAAGTAGAAAATATGGATGGTTCAAGCCCCCATTACATCCAAAATCTTTATACAGCAACAACCATCCATTTCGAGGCGTATAATCCTCACTCATAATCATTCTATTAACAGATAGTAAGTTCCTTGATGGTCCTGTCCAAATTGAACCCATCCAGTCAACTACTCCCTGATCAGCCGAAATAAAAGTCCAGTTATTCTGAGTATTGTCATTCCACCAGTTCCAGTCATATGTATTACAATAATTCTGGGGAAATACTTGTTTTATAAACAAAGTCATTAAACCTAAAAGAAGGAAATACTTTCTCATAATTTTTAACTTAATAAATAATGTTTCGGGCAACCTCAGCGTAGGTTAGCACTTTACTAAAAAACGATTCAACCAAAACCATTTAATTTAGGATTTAGTCTTTTGCAACTAGCCACAATGAATCATGCTTCAGGTTTTGAACCTTGTTGCGCTAGATATTGAATCTAGGAATATTAAAAATCTTTACCTTTCAACTCCTCAACCTCCTTCTTCAGCTCAATAACATAAAGCGTAAGTTCCTCCACCTTCCTTAGTAGAATTGCATTCATCTCGCCAACGCTAATACCATCCTCATGCACTTGCTGGGCGCTTGGCACTTCGGGTAAATGTCCGTGATTACTAATATGCTCCTCAACCTCGCTAAGGGGGCGTAGGGTGTAATTGGGGCTAAAAACGTAGTCGGGCCAGTTCTCGTGAAGCTTTACCACTACCTCCTCGGCAATAATTTTACCTTTTACGGCAAGCTTATAGCCGTGAGCTTGGTCAATATAACTTTCGTAGGAAGAATGACCTCCAATTACAACATTACCATCTGGCTGTAGGATTAAAGGGCACCACCAAGGTTCTCCAGCAACCCTAAAATGAAGATTTTGCTTATAATCAATATAACCATGTCCATGTCCCTTATGGAATCCTATACTTAAACAGTTTGCACCAGTAGAGTGTCCTCCATCAACTCCTAGAATAATATTACCACCATTGGGCAAATTTAAACCTGTTGAATAAAGAAGAACATTTCCATTATTTCCTGCAATTCTAAGTCTATCAATGTTATTTGTACGAATGAAGAAACTGCTACTATTAGTTGTTCCAATAAACCTATCAGTTCCATACAATCGAATATTTCCGTTTACATCAAGCTTTTCTGTTGGATTTGAAACACCAATTCCAACGTTACCATTGCGGTATAGATTACCAACAAGTGTTGATGATCCATCCCATTGACCAAGCCCTAAGTCAATTGGCTTTTCAATTTCTTGTGCAATCAATATGGTAACGCATACCAATAAAGAAAGGGTTAGGAGTACTCTTAATTTCATAAGTTTAGGCTTTAGGTTAATACGTTCTTGTGTGTTTTATATTACAAACATATGTTGTTTATACATTAATGTCAACCATATAATTTCTCTTAATATAAATATCTTATCGTATTAACAGATGTATATGTTTGCACACAATAAGTAATTTCAACTGTTTCTGCTTAAATATGTTGTGGCTAACTCAATAACCGTATGTTATATAACATAAGGCGAAAGGACGGTTACCTTCACCAAAAATGGATTTGGAGTTTAAAAAAAATAAATACTTTATCAGGAATTAGAGATCAGGAATGCAATTAAGCTATGAATGTTGTATAAAGTGGTCCTATCATAATTAACACCAAGAGGCAGGGTTGGCAAATTAAAGAAAAGCAGGGTTGAAGGGAAAGAAATTTCTCAATTATAAAAACAACGCACACTTATAGAAACATGTAACTTACTTTTCATTTCTGCCAATGCACACAAACTTTATATGTTGTTTTTTCTGCTTAAATTTACTCGCACAAAAAGGAATACAATACAACCTAGAACATATGCAATCCCACTTAAAACCCAACCCTAAACTAGTATATTCAGCTACTCTCCCTTTCATATTTTTAATGGTATATCTTCTATTACCCACCAGTAACAGTTCACTTGATGCCTATGGCTATGCTGATTATATCAATGAGGGCAAAAACCTTTTCCTTTCACACCATCTGCTTTATAATGCTTTGGGTTTTTTTGGGTTAAGTTTTTAAATATTTTTGGTTCTTTTGATACACTCGCCACCTTAAAGGTTATGAATGCTATTCTTGCTTCTGCCTCACTACTAGTACTTGGTAGGGTATTCTTAATTTTAGGATACAATTGGAATAAGGCATGTGTTTGGATATGCTTTGTAGGCTCATCATGGGGTGTAATGCGTTTTGCAACTGAGAACGAAACCTATATTGCACCTATTTTTTTCTCGATGTTAGCCAGTTTGTTTTACCTAAAACACCTTAAAAGTAAAAAAGCGTATACCCTTGTGCTATCGGGTTTCTTTGCTGCATTTGCCTGCTTGGTGCATCAAATTCATTTCTTCTGGTGGTTTGCTTTCCTACTGGCTCTTGCTAAAGAAAAGAACATTAAAACGGTTATGCTATACGCATTACCTGCTG
>JAVERT010000021.1:0-42760 GCA_034006985.1 Gudongella sp. | reverse complement strand
AAAACTTTCTAATGAATGGAAACTTTACAATTTAGAAGATAATATTGATGAAGTCGGTTTAAGTGGATTAGTAGATAAAATGGATTCCATGCTTAAAGGAGAACATAAAGGTAGAACTATTGTAAAACTTTAATAAATGTTAACATTTAAAGGGGACCTTTCTAGGTCCCCTAACTTGTAGATTATAATCCATGCTCTTTTTAACTTCTTCATAGTTATAGATTTCCTCATCTTTGAGCTCTTCTCAAACTTTATCTAACACTCCTAAATCCTGTTTATTTTCCCCATCACAAATCTATAGTAATCCATTACAGATGTTTCATAAAAACCGCATGATTTGTATAAATTAAGCGCATTTGAATTTTTAGATTCTACCTGTAGCATTATTTTTTCAGCTCCTTGGTCTTTAAGTATCTTGATCCCTAAAAGTAAAATAGTCCTTCCATAGCCTTTACTACGATATTCCGGTAATACCCCCAAACCAAAGATTCCACCGACTCCTTTATAAATTTGAAGATGAACTTTACCTATAACGCGATTGTCACTTATTGCCAAATAAGCGATAACTCCCCTTTTTTCTTCTTCCTCAGGACTTACCGCAAAATCCAAATCTATAGAATCATCATTACTATCTTCATGAGTTTCCTCACTAAAATAAATATTATTTTGTCTATTTATCTCATCAAAATCACTGTTTGTAGCTTTTCTCAAATCTATTTCTGTTGAGATTTTGTTACTAGCTACCAATTCATAATCTAAATACATTTCATACTCTGTATGATCATATTCGGCACTAGTATTTTTAATAAAACTTTGTCCAGATATCGACTTTCTATCTGACAGCAATAGCATATCTGATGAATTTCTTCTTTTCAATTCAGAAACGACTAATTTATACAGAGTTGAGAAAATTCCCTGCCTCCTATAGTCAGGATGAACCATTCCGTTTACTTCAGCCGCTGCACTCATTCCTCCAAAACTACCTATGCCAATATATCCAATAAGTTCATCCCCAATAAAATACATAAACTCATTTACACTATTTATCTGTTTAGTCTCTTTTGCTAAAGCTAGTTTATATTCTAGTTCAAGCTTTAACTCAATATTGTCCGTTTTTTTACATATGTTTTGGAGCCGATTAATAATAGTATGGTCTTCTTTATTAATGTGTTCTTTAAGCTTAATATAAGGATCTTTTATACTTCCCAACACTTATAACTCCTCCAGTTATTTACCTTTAATCTTTTAATATATAGTCTGTCATTTTAGTTTCTTCCCATCTTATACCCTTTGGAGAAACATTTGAATAAAGAGTTATTTTATCATCTTTATCAATAACAACCTTCAAATCAAAATTTGATTCTTTTGGTTGCAAATATTCATCATACATCTGCTGATAGTTTTTATTTCCACTCTCTTTTGCTTCTTTAATATATCCTACCGTATCTGGATCTTTATCATAATTTTTATCTATTATCTTATAGAAAAATGTTGCCTCAATATTACCATCTACGAATTTTTCTTCATAGTTTAAAATTTGAAAATCCAATAACTCATAATATGGAGAAAAAGCAGCTATTGATTCTTGTTTCATATATTCGTTTATCCTACAATAATTAGCCATTGCTCTTTCAATTAGTTGAACTCTTTCTGTAGAAGTCTGCGTAGGATAGGATTCTGATACATAAACTACATCAACTGTTATGCAATCACCTACGCTAAAATCCTTAAATTCAATATCAATAGGCTTCTCATCCACAAGCTCAGTATAATATGCATTTTCTGTTCTAACATAACTTTTATCACCCAATATACTATTATCGTCTAAGCCTCGCACTAAAAACGCTTTTTCATCCTCATAGATTTCTAAAATTTCAGCATTAACTCCCATATGTATAACTTCTTGTTCTTCTCTACAAGAAACAAGAATTGATAAAGATAAGATGATAAGGACCAATAACAGATTCCATTTTCTCACAACAGCTACCTCCTCTATATTTTCGTTTATAATTTTTCTGTATGTATCTTAAGTTTGTTTATATCTTAAGTATATCTAATTAAGCAAAATAAAGGGTAACACAATAATTACAATTAGATTACTCTTTTGATTTTAATCGATTGTATTGACAATTTCAATTATAAAATATATACTATGTTCACAGTGTATATAGTGATTGTGAATATAGTGTTTGGAGGTCTCATTATGATAGAAAGAAAAGCTAATTGTCTTAACATCAAAAATGGAAAAATGGATAGATTTTTAGAGGTATGCCTATTAGTTCTTTTGTACGATAAGCTTGGATATGGTTATGGTCTTATTGAGGACCTCGAGCCTTTTGGATTTTCAAGTGAAGAACTAAATGTAAGTACTCTTTATAGAACACTAAGGAAGATGGAGAATGAAGATTTAGTTACATCCCTATGGGAAGAAAGCGGTTTAGGTCCAAAGAGAAGAATATATAAAATTACAGAATCAGGAAAGACTGAATTAGATAATTGGATAACAATACTAAAACGAAGAAAAAATAGGATTAAAAATCTAATAGATAAATACGAAGATAAAACAACAAGTCTGGATTAAATATTATGCTACATATTTTGCATTAAAGGAGAAATTTAGAATGGTAACTATTATAACGATATATGGATTACTAGGAATATTCCTTATAATCTCTTTACTAAAGAGTAAAAAAAATACACTAAAAGCTTTTAAAATAGGTGGCAGAGCTTTGGTTAAGTCAGCACCAAGTTTATTGGCAGTTCTTGGTATTGTTGGATTAACTTTAGGAATCCTAACACCCGAGACAATATCAAAACTTGTAGGTGCCGAAGCAGGATTTACTGCTACTATTTTTGCAGCTGTGCTTGGTGCAATAACTTTAATCCCATCATTAATAGCTTTTCCACTTGCGGGCTCGTTACTAAGATCAGGTGCCACTATTATGACTATATCAGCGTTTATCACCACTCTTGTTATGGTTGGATTGGTAACTGCACCATTAGAAATAAAAGAGCTCGGCAAAAAATTTACACTACTTCGTAATGGATTAGGTTTTATTTCTGCTCTTATAATAGCCGGAATTATGGGGGTCTTATTATAATGAAAAAATTAAAGAAATTTGTACTTCCACTTATTATACTACTTATCTATATTGCCTTAGCAATATGGATGCCATCAATTGCCAAAAGTTCAACTAAAGTAACATTGGATTACTTTAAAGAAATGGCCATTATTTTGCCACCTGTTTTTATTTTAATGGGACTTATAGAAGCTTGGATTCCTAAAAATAAAATTGAGAAGTGGCTTGGAAAAGATTCAGGAATAAAAGGAGCTATAATTTCCATAGCACTTGGCACATTGCCCACAGGTCCTCTATATGTTGCATTCCCAATGACCGCGTCGCTTCTACGTAGCGGAGCTAGTGTAAATAACATGGTACTCTTTTTAGGTTCTTGGGCTGCTCTAAAAATTCCACAACTTATGATTGAAATTAAATTTTTAGGACTAGCATTTACATTGCTTAGATTTACACTAACACTTTTGGCACTTATTTTAATCGGATTTTTAATGGACTTTGTACTTAAAAAAAGTCCCGACAAAACATGGCAGAGTAGCACTAATAAAAACTAATTAGCTTATACTGATAGGAGTGTTAAAATATGAAAGATAATTTTGGTCGAAAATTATACTCTTTAAGAGAGTACTATAAAATAATGTATCTTGCCTTTTTTTCAATGCCAGATTTTAGCAGCATCAAGAAAAATAAATTTTTAAATGATCATTTTATTGAACGAATTATGCTTGCTGTAACAGAGGTAAATGGCTGTGCAGTATGTTCATATGCACACACAAAAATGGCACTTGAAGCTGGTATGACAAATGAGGAAATACAAAATATGTTAGCAGGAGTAAGTGATAATGTCCCCGAGGAAGAAATGTCCGCAGTTATGTTCGCCCAGCATTATGCTGATTCTAGAGGATATCCTTCTAACGAATCCTGGGAGAGAATTGTAGAAATCTATGGTCTTCCAAAATCAAAAGGCATCCTCGCATCAATAAGGATTATTATGTTTGGAAATGCATCTGGAATCCCTTTGAGTTCATTCTTTAATAGATTTAAAGGAAAAGCAGATGAAAGAAGCAGCCTTCTTTATGAGATAGGCATGATTATCGTTACAATAATATATATACCTATCGCTCTTATACACGCTTTTTTAGCAAAATTATTTCGAATACCTATAATTACATTTAAAACTGTATAAATAAAGCAGTAGATTTTATAAAATCTACTGCTTTTGTATTATAAATCATATCTAATCTCTTGGTTTTTAAGCAATTTTTTTCTATCTTCATAATCTGGTATGATACTTTTCACCAAATTCCAAAACTCTGGGGAATGGTTCATATGAATCATATGACTCATTTCATGAACTACTAGATAATCAAGAACTGGAGATGGTGCCATGATACACTTCCAATTTTTTATCTAATAATTAGCTCTATCTATAGTTAGTATCTAGAGATCTTTAAATAACACCTTCCTTTAACTATAAATTTGTTGTAAACTTTATTTATATATTAAAATAACTACCCAAAGTTAATATTTTTCTAAATACCAAAGATAAAAGCAAATCTATTTTAGGAGGGATTTTATGGGAATTGAAAATACACTTATTTCGATGAGAAGAGAGTTTCACAAAATTGCAGAAACTGGTTGGTTAGAATTTGAGACAACTACACGGATTATAGACTACCTTAAAGAAATGGATTATAAGGTCGAATATGGCAAAGCCATACATGGAACTAGAATGGGACTTCCAACTAAGGAAGAAATGGTAGAACATTCTAAAAATCTTAATCTGAAAAAAGACTATGATATTTCAGAAATCCTTGAAGGCTATACTGGAGCCATTGCCAAGCTAGAAACCGGAAAACCTGGGCCTACAATAGCAATGAGGTTTGATATTGACTCCAATGGAGTTGAGGAATCTAGTGATCCAACGCATATCCCTATGTTAAGGGGTTTTCGCTCTAAAAATCCTTCCTCAATGCATGCGTGCGGGCATGATGGTCATACTGCAATTGGTCTTGGTGTTGCAAAATGGATTATGAAAAACAAGGAAACCTTAAAGGGTAATTATATTCTAATATTTCAACCTGCTGAAGAGGGTGTAAGAGGTGCTCACAGTATAGTTGAGAAAAATTTTCTCAAGGGTGTTGATTATTTCCTATCTGGGCACATTGGTATGGGCGTTGAGGAAGGTGTTGTAGCTTTGGGAACAACTGGTTTTTTGGCTACTACAAAGTTTGATATATTTTTCAAAGGTATACCATCTCATGCTGGTGCGTCTCCTGAACTAGGAAGAAATGCTCTTTTAGCTGCATCTTCATGTGCTCTTAACCTTCATACCCTTACTCAGTTTTCTAGTGGCCTAAGTAGAATAAATGTAGGTACACTTGTAGCTGGGAGTGGAAGAAACGTAGTTCCAGCTAATGCAAAAATGCAGATTGAAACGCGAAGTGATAATGAAAAAACTAATGCATTGTTAGTAGAAAAAGTGAATATGGTAGTAGAAGGAAGTGCTAAGACTTTTGGAGTTGATTTTGAAATAAAGCCTGCTGGATCTGCCCCCGCCTATAACACTTATGATCAAGACTTTGTTTATTTTATAAAAGATTCTCTTGAATCTTCTGGGTTTAGAACCACACAAGGTTTAAGATTGGGTGGTTCAGAGGATGTTGCCTATATGCTTCAAGATGTTGAAAATACAGGTGGTAAAACTGCCTATATGATTTTTGGAACAAACCTCTCAGCACCTCATCACAACAATCTGTTTGATTTTGATGAAAATGTATTAAAACTTGCTTATGATGCTTATACAAAATTAATAGATGCTATAAACGAAAAGAAATCCTCATAAGAGGATTTCTTTACTTCTCAAGATAATCTATTGCTACTGTTGCAAGACTTTCAATTCCGTATTCAATTACTCTTTCATCGATAATTAGATTTGGATTATGAAGAATTGCATTATCTTTATTTATTTCTGATTTCATACCCAACCAATAATAAACAGACGGAACTCTTTTTGCAAATTCAGAGAAATCTTCTCCCCCTGATGCTGGTGTATCTGGTATCAAGATATTATCACTACCTAGTAGTTCTTTAAAAGTCTCAATCGCTTCTTTTGCAAGCACCTTGTCATTAATTGTCATATCATAACCTTTTACATAATTGACATCAGCCTCACAACCCATTGCTATAGCAATTCCATTTACAATAGCTTTAACTCTTTGCGGAATTAAGTCAGCTACAGCATCGTCAAATATTCTAACTGTACCTTCAAGCATAACTTTATCTGACAATACATTATATCTACTTCCCCCATTAATTGTTCCTATTGTAATAACTGCACTTTCCATAGGATCTACATTTCTACTTACTACAGATTGTAAGGCAGTTATTATCTGTGCAGCTGCAACAATTGCATCTGCTCCCTTTTGAGGTTGAGATGCATGAGCAGACTTTCCATTTATTGTTATATATAATCTATCCGATTTAGCCATCATTGTTCCAATTCTAAGTGCAATTTGCCCCAAAGGTATGTCCCAAACATGTAATGCCATAGCTGCATCCACCTTTGGATTTTCCAGGACTCCATCCTCAATCATATATCTAGCTCCACCAGTAGGATTGTTTTCCTCCGCAGGCTGAAATACAAATTTAATATTTCCTTTTATAGAATCTTTTAACTCTGAAAAAACTTTTGCAACCCCCAAGAGTATTGAAGTATGAACATCGTGACCACAAGCATGCATTATTCCTGGGTTTCTAGACTTAAATGGCAAATTATTGTTTTCACTAATTGGAAGAGCATCCATATCTGCCCTTAATAGTAGAGTCCTACCTTCTGATTTGCCTTCAAGAAGTCCTACTACACCAGTGTTTCCAACATTTTTTCAACTTTCAAGCCAAGCTTTTCAAGTTCTTTAGCAACTAGCTCGCTTGTTCTTTTTTCTTCCATCCCAAGTTCTGGATTCATATGAATATCTCTTCGTAATTCAACTATTTCATCAAAATATTTTTTTGTAAGCTCTTTTATTATAGTTTTCATTTATATAAATATCTCCCCTTTGGCTCTTATGTAATAACTTAATTACAAATCATATCTATCCAGTTTTGTGTATCTAACTAAACTTAAATTTTGTCTTACTATAATATTCCTTACCCTGATCTAAGACATTATTAGGCAAAAATTCTTGATTAAGAGCATCGGGATACCACTGAGTTTCTAAACAAACACCTTGATATTTAAATGTCTCTTCACCTTCTATTAGGGTATAGCCCCCTCCAAGATTATTACTACAGTATACAACTACAACAGGTTCTGTAGTAAATAGATTTAGTTTAATACCTGATTCTTTACAAAACAGTTCAACTTGGTTTGCACTTCCATCATTCAAAACAAAAGGATGATCATAGCCTTTCGTAACTTTCAATTCCTCGTGATTTAAATCCATATCCCTTTTTATAATTTTACTTTTTCTAAAATCAAAAGGGGATTCTTCAACCCTAGAAATCTCTATTGGAATATTATTTTTATCCAATCTAATATATTCATCCGCATCAATTTTTAGATAATGATCTAATATATCATTGCTTAAATCATTATTTAAATTAAAATAACTATGATTTGTTAAGGTTACTGGAGTATCTTTAGAGCTAAACCCACTATACTCTATTTTAAAAGAGTTGTCCTTGGATATAGTATATTTAACATAAACAGTAAATACACCAGGAAAACCACTATCTAAATCTTGGCTTATATATTTTAAAGTTACACTAGCAAATTCCTCAGATACAACGCTATCCTCAAGCTCCCAAACTTTAAAAGTAAAACCTTCCTTCCCACCATGTAGACAAGTTTTTCCTTCATTTTGATCTAATTTAAAGCTTTTTTCACCAATATGAAACTCCCCATTAGAAATTCTACCTGCAACTCTACCGACTAGAGCGCCAAAATAGAACCTAGAATTTATATAATCCTCAACATTATTAAATCCCAAGACTCTATTTTTACCCTTAAATTTAACTTCTTTTATTATGGCTCCTAATGTTAATATCTTCAAACTTAAATAATTTCCATTATCCAGAGTGTATTCTTTTATTTCTTGATTGTTATATATACCAAATGACACTTCTTCTATATTCATATCACTCCACCTGTCTTGTATATTTAAGTTATTACAATCTAATGATTAATATTCCCCCAATTATATTTATGGTCTTTCCCACATATTGCTACCGCAGCAGCTCCCAAAAGGCCTCCATTATAGCCAAATAATGATGGTTGAATCTCCAAATCCTTATTTGCCGATGAATATATATAATCTTCTACTGTTTCCTTTAAGGATTGTTCAAATAGTGAGAAAGACAACGATACTCCTCCTCCTATAATTACTTTTTGTGGATTAAGCACATTACAAATTGTACCAATCACTTTTCCAACATACTCTCCAACCAATTCAAAAGTTTTAATAGCAATCATATCACCCTCATGAGCAAGTTCTGAGATATACTTTGCATCTATTGTTATTTCTTTGGAGCTAGTATCTCCGCCTAGTTCAATATAGTTTCTCACTATGGCTGGCCCTGCTGCATACACCTCTAAACAACCTTTATTCCCACATTTGCATTGAAATCCATTTTCAACCACAACACAATGACCAATTTCTCCAGCATTACCATACCCACCATAATACAATGAATCATTTACAAACACAGCACCACCTATACCATTTGAAATAGTCATATAGAGGAAATCTTTATTCTCTTTGCAAGCTCCAAATATTTTTTCAGCTAAGGCACATGCCTGAGCATCATTATCTATATAAACTGGTAATCGAAATTCACTTTGTAAAATATCTCTTATATTTATACCTTTTATCCCTGAAAAACTCGCTTCTACCCAAATCCCTCTTCTTGGATCAGCCAGTCCTGGTATGGTCACTCCTATTGCTTTAAGCGGAATGTCTTTATATTCCTCTATTAACTCTCTTGAAGACTTAATAATACTTTGGATAACTGTTTCGGTAGTTAATTCTTCCCATTTATATCGTCTTGATTCAATTATATTTCCTTTTTCATCTACAATACCAACCATATATTTCGAGCCACCAATATCTATTGCTAAAACATGATTATTCATCTTACTTCTCATCTTCTTTTCCCTTAAGGGCTGAATCAAAACTAATCTGAGACGGTGCAAAATTTATTTTTTTTGTAAACTCATATGCTTCAGTGATTCCAAAGATTCGTTCCATCCCACTGTCTTCCCACTCTACCGAAAGAGGACCCATATATCCAATTTGATTTAATTCTCGAATAATGCCATCAAAATCTACATTCCCATGTCCAAGTGAAACAAAATTCCAACCCCGACGTGTATCTCCAAATTCAATATGGCTGCCTAAAATCCCAGAACGTCCATCTAAATTTATTTTAGCATCCTTCATATGAACATGATAAATACGGTCAGCAAAATCTCTAATAAAGATGTTTGGATTTATTCCTTGCCATACCAAATGAGATGGGTCAAAATTAAACCCAAATGTTGGTCTGAAATCAAATACTTCTAAAAGTCTTTTTGATGTATAGTAATCAAATGCAATCTCTGAAGGATGCACTTCAAATGCAAATTTTATATCATATTCATCAAAAACATCGAATATTGGAGTCCATAGCTCTTTTATCTTTAAGAAACCTTCCTCTATCATATCCTCAGGTGTTTGTGGAAATGAATACCAATATGCCCAAATTGGCGAACCTAGAAACCCGGTTACAATATTTACATCTAATCTTCTAGCTGCTTGAGCAACCACTTTCATTTCCTCAATGGCCCACAAACGAATTTCTTCTGGCTTATCCTTTAAGGATGGAGGCGCAAAATTATTTAAACGACTATCCCAATTATCACCAACACACTGCCCAATCAAATGAGCTCCTAATGCCCAAATTTTTAAATCATATTTATTCAATATAGACTTAAACCACTCTAAATAATTATCATCATTAACAATCTTATGAACATCCACATGAGCATGACAGGCTACTTCTACACCTTCATATCCTATCTCTGATAATTGTTTGCAAAGATCCTCAAATGACAAATCCCCAAATTGACCGCTAGTAAGTGTTATAGGACGTTTCATAAATACCACCCTTTCTATTTAATTTCAACAATTGAAGAATCCTTAGCAGATATTTCATTTGCAAATATTACTTTCATAGAATCAATAATACTCTCGCCTTCTAATAAAGAAGGTGTTCCAGTTAATATTCTGTTGACGAATTCATCAACAACACCAGTGGATGTTCGACCACCTGTTGTCTGTTCCTTATTAGAAGTCAGCATATCTAAAAGATAGTTAATTGAAGTACCATCTGAATTCTCTACTATAAGTGAATATTTATCGTCATCATAACACCTAATTTTACCCTTTTCCAAATAAATTATTGTTGAATTGTTTTCTTCTCCATAATTAGTCCAACTCACATGCATAGTACCAACAGCACCATTTTCTAAAGTGTAAATTGCAAATGCATTATCATCCACTGAAATAGGAGTTCCATCAGGATGTTTCTTGTTTAGAGTTTTTAGTTCTGCAAAAGTTTTAACTATTTTTTGTCCTGTAATATATCGGATAACATCTGTTTTATGAACTCCAAGATCCGCCATAACCCCAAAAGATGCTACTTTCTTATCATAAAACCAAGAATCCTTCTTTCCAGTCCAACCTTCAGGTCCCGGGTGAGCGAAATGGGTTTCAAAAGCTATTACTTCCCCTAATTCTCCACTCTGTATAATCTCTCTAGCCTTAACGTGAGACTTTGCCAATCTTTGGTTTTGCCCAATCATAAGAACCTTCCCAGTTTCTCTAGCAGTTTCAACCATCGCTAACGAATCTTCAAGCGTTGTAGCCATAGGTTTCTCACATAAGACATGTTTCCCAGCTTTTAGTGCCTGAATAGTAACAGCAGCATGATCTCTGTTAGGAACTAATACGCTTACTGCATCCACATCCGAAGCTAATAGCTCTTCTATAGAAGCATAGGCCTTTCCACCAGTCGTTTTTTCATATGACTGAGCAACATCAAAAGTCCTATTGTAGAATGCTCTTAATTCAACATTTGGATTCTCTATATACTCAGGAATATGACGTACCCTAGCTATTTTCCCACAACCAATAATTCCTATCTTTAACACGAGTAACACATCCTTTCACAATAAATATTAACAAGCTAATTAAATTTTCTTTCTATTTTGATAGTTCTGCATTAACACGGCAATAACAATAATCGCTCCACTTATTGCACCATTAAGGAATGTGGAAACATCCGCTGCGGTTAAGATATTGCTTATCATTTTAAACATTAATACTCCCATAAAAGTACCAAGTATTTTCCCTCGACCACCACTCATTGCAGTACCACCAATTGCTACGGCAGCTATTGTTTCCATTTCATATCCCACCGCAGCACTCGCAGCTGCAACTGCCGTCAATCTAGAAGCATATATAACTGCTGCTAGTCCACACATTAGTCCAGTAATTGCAAATACCAAGATTTTAATTAAATCTACATTTACACCTGATAATCTCGCTGATGTTTCATTACTACCAACTGCATATATATGTTTGCCTAGCTTTGTTTGTTTCATTATAATATCAAATATTATGGCAACTATTACAAAAATAATCATAAGGTAAGGAATTTTTACATTTCCCCAGAGTGGTACCCCTCCAACTGCCAAAAGCCTAAAGGACCCAAACAATTCTTTTGATACTGTAAATGGTCCTCCTGATCCAAAATGGTTTATTATCGATCGAGCAGCTCCCATCATAGCCATTGTTGCTATCATAGATGGCATCCCACCTTTGGTAATCAACAACCCATTTATTGTACCAACAAACAATCCGAAAACAGCACAAAAAAGTATCATTAGTAATGCACTTCCGGTTAAATTTAAAACCAATATCCCAAATCCTCCGATTAAGGCAACCTGAGACCCTACTGAAATATCAATTTCTCCAGCAGATATTACCATGCTCATACCCATTGCAATAAGTCCAATCATGGAACTTTGTATAAATATATTAGAAATATTTGTCCATGTGAAAAAATTTTTATTTACAATACCTGCAATTACAATTAATAAAACAAATGATAAAATAAAGCTATATTCTGTAATTAATTTTTTAAATATAAATTTCGCGGTAATGTCTTTATATTTTTCGCCCTTGATGTTAAGCATTTTCCACCTCCAAATTTGCGCCAGTAGAATAGTACATTATATTTTTCTCTGTCAGTTCTTCTCTACCAAGCACAGCATTTATTGTACCTTTATATAGTACAATACATCTATCTGCTACTTTATATATTTCTGGAAACTCGGGACTAAAAACGATAATCGCTTTTCCTTCTACCGCAAGATCAGCAATTAAGTGATAAATTTCAAATTTAGTTCCAACATCTATTCCTTGCGTAGGATTATCAAATAGAAGAATATCTGCATCCGTTTCCAACCACTTTCCTAAAATAACTTTCTGTTGATTCCCCCCAGACAAAGAAGTAATTGGATTTCTTGGACTACCTGCTCTAATATCTAGAGCTTCCTTATGATTAATATATCTTGAATGAACTTTTTTATTGGATATTAGTATATTTTTAAATTTTGTATTAAGATAAGCCATGTTTATATTGTCATATATTGACAAGTCATTGTGTATCCCACGTTCTTTACGCATACGTGGAACAAGTCCAATTCCTCTTTTCATAAATTTACGTATATTTGAACCAGGTTTTATCTGCTTCCCACCAACAATCAATTGACCACTAAATGCTTCTTCGCCAAATAACGCATCAGCAATTTCATCACGTCCACTGCCTTGTAGTCCTGTGATAGCTATAACTTCGCCTTTCTGAACATCGAAACTAATATTATGAAACCCTCTGCCCGATAGGTTTTTTACTGAAATAGCTACTTCTTCTCTTGAACTATTAGTGTGCTGTGAGAACTTTTCATCTAGAAGATATCGACCAATCATCATCTCTGTAATGTCATTTTCATCAATATCCTCAAACTCGCCTTGTGAGACTAATTTACCATCTCGAAGAACATAATACTTTTCACATATATCAAATAACTCTGGCATTTTGTGAGAAATATATATAAAACTTACACCTTCCTCTACTAAAAGACGCATTATTTTAAACAGGTCTTCAATTTCATGGGTAGATAGAGCTGTGGTAGGTTCATCCATTATTATTAATTCGCATTTAAACAGTAAGGCTTTGGCTATTTCAACCAATTGTTTTTCAGCTGCTTGAAGATCTCTCATTATTGATTCAGGATCTATCCTCACATTCATTCGCTTAAACACCATTTCGCTTTGTTTTATCATTTCTTTTTTATTTAATAAACCATACTTATTTTTTATCTCATCCGCAAGAAACATATTTTCAAAAACTCTTAGGTCATTACATAAGTTAAGTTCCTGACGTATAAACCGAATTCCGTATTGATTGGCTACCCTTATATTACTTATTTGTACTTTTTTCCCATCAATAAAAACATCCCCGTTAGTAGCGGTATAAGTTCCTGTTAAAATATTCATAAGCGTAGTCTTGCCTGCACCATTTTCTCCAACTAAGCCGACAATTTCTCCAGTATCTATTTTAAAATCAACATTATCTAAAGCACGAACAGGACCAAACTCTTTTGTAATTCCTTTCATTTCTACAAGCATATACTCACTCCTTTCCTGTAACAATCTGTAAAAGTATTGTGAATATTTAATAAACCGACCGATGATGCGGTCGGTTCATCAACTATATAATTATTCTTAGCAAATCATATTAGAAATTACCAATAGAGTATCTTTCTGCGTAAATATCACTTGCTCTATATTCGTCAAAGTCATAATCTGCTCCACCAGCATTACTAATTGAGAAAGATGGAATCAAGTATTGTCCGTCTTTAAGAACAGCACCGTCATATGGCTCATCATAAAGATGTGTTACAGATAATCTCAATGCCTCACGTATAAAAGCTGGAGCAAAATAGAATGTTGCAAATTTAATTCCAGTGTCAGTTTCTTCAAATTTAGCCATTGTACCTTCACGTCCACCAACAGAAGTTATTAATTGAATGTTAATCTTTGCTTCTCCAGAATATGCCTCTAGAGCATTCATTAGACCATCAACAATCTCATCATCGTGAGTAACAATAAGATCAAGATCTTCTATTTCTGCTACAGTTTTAGCATTTAACCAGTTTTCCATCTCTGTTTGTGCTTTTTCAGTTGACCAATTAGTAACGATTGTGTTTGCAACTTGCTCGAATTTAGGATCAATAACTTCATCCATACCATCACTACGTTGTCCCGTAACAGTTGAACTATCCCCTACAAATCTAAGATATTGAACATCACTTGCATCTTTGAAATATTCATTAAGATATTCACCCATCATTTGAGCAATACCATAGTTATCTCCCATAATTTCTCCTACCAAGCCATCAAAATCATCGATTAATCTGTCATAAATAACTAATTCAACGCCTGCATCCAAAATACTTTGTGCAGCACTTCTAAGCGCTTCACCTTCCATTGGCCATAACATAATAAGGTCAATATCATTACCAGCTAATAAGTTTTCAATAGAAGTGATTTGATCCGAAGCCTCTAATCCATCCTTAACAACTATCTCAAGACCATCATATTGCTCCATAAGAGCGTCTGCTTCCATTTTTGCATGGGCTACACTCTCACCTGTAAATCCATGGTCACCTGAAGGAATAACTACACCAATTTTATAAGACATGTCCCCATCCATTTCACCTTCTGCAGGTGCCTCAGGTTCCTCAGGCGCAGTTGTTGTAGAACAAGCACCCAATGTCATAACCATAACTACTGCTAAAAATATTGCTAAAAACTTTTTCACTTTAAGTCCCCCTTTAAATTTTTATGATAATCGGCTATGCCGTACTATCCAAATTAGCTGTTCGTGTATCTCTGATTTTAATCAAATATGATAACACCTTTGATATAGCCATCTGTCTTTTTAATGGATTTCTCAAAGATTGAATTCATTCCTTCCATGTCACCAAATTTTGCGGTATGAGTAACAAGCCGTTTTGTATCGTATACACCTTTTTCTATAAGATTAGCAGTTCCTTGAGTTAACTCTCGAAAGTGTAAGTTACTCTTTGGAGCAATATTTAATACTTCTAAACCTGTCGTGTGCCATCTAGTACCATCATATGTTCGTAATCCACGATGCCACGAACCTATAACTAATTTCCCCTGAGCATTTGCAGTAAGACTAGTTGCCAAATCTAAAGCTTGCTGATTACCAGCAAATTCTATAACAATGTTAACCCCACCTTCAGACTTAATCTTATCAATTTGGTTTTGCCCCTCATCTGAGTTTATATTATAGCAATTGTCGGTGTATTCCTTTGCTATAGATAGAGCATGGTCATTAATATCAAACACAGTTACTTTGCCAGCTTGTGATCCTCTCATAAGGGCCTGTAGTGTCAATAGCCCCATATATCCAGCCCCAATTAATGCAACACTATCTCCTGGCTGGACATTTGTTTTGTTCAATATATTCACAACGCATACGGTGGGTTCACCAACCCACTTCACATAATCAGTTTCATTTTTAGGTAATTTTGCAACACAGTCATACTCAACATTAAAATGAGTCGCCATCATCTCATCTCCGCCTGTGCCTACAAAAATCTTGTCACCTATTTCAAAGCCCTTAACTTCGTCACCTTTATCTATAACTACACCAACACCTTCGTGCCCAATTCTATAAGGGCAAGGTTCTGGTGCATCCATTCCTCTATAAAGATAAGAATCCCAAGCGCAAATCCCCACTGCTTTTGTCTGCACTTGTAATTCATTATATTTAGGATGAGAAAGTTCTACCGGCAGTATTTCAATCTTATTTGGTTCCACTACAAATAAAGCATCTACTTTCATATACTGACCCCTTCCTAAAGATTGTATTTACATTGGTTGTATATAATATAATTATTTGCTTCCTTCACCTAATAGATAAATTACTTCATCTAAGTTTGCAGTACCTGTTTGTCCAATTTTTTTTATAACAATTGATGATGCTGCATTCCCAACTAATGCAGCTTGCTGATAATCTGCACCCTTAGTCATTGCAAAGATAATGCCTGCATTAAAAGCATCTCCGGCTCCAACAACATCAATTTCTCCAGTAATTTTAAAAGCTGGTATTTTGTAAGAATGTAGACCATCATAAACGACTGATCCAAACTCTCCTAAGGTGACATAAATTGGTTCCCCGTTCTTTTCGTATAATTTCTTGGAGTAGCCTAATGCAACATCCGTATTTACTGTTTTATCATCTACCTTAAATACTTGCGCTATTTCTTTATGATTACATTTCAAAATCATATTCTTAAATTTGTATATATCACTACGAGAATCAACATACCATATTATGTCTTTATATTTACCCGCAAGCTCTGAAAGATTTTTTTGTACATACTCAGTTATAGCAGCACAATCTTTTTCAATATATTGATCAGAGATAATTATAGCATCGCTAATATGGAGCACTTTTTCTAAATTTTCTAGCAAGTGCTTTTGTATATTCATTGGTGTAGCTGTAAAATTCTTGATGTCAAAACGATTCATCTCTGTTACCTGGTCTTTTACAACTCGCATTGGTTTAATATAAGTTGCTGTATTTCTTTCATCAGTATGAACCATTAAAGAAACATCTGCCCCTTCTTTTTTTAAACATTTCAACAGTTCAAAACCCTCACCATCATTTCCAACAATTCCAATAGTATATACTTTTGCTCCAAGCGCTAATAAATTATTAGTTATAGTACCTCCAGCACCCGCATGATTTTTTTTATGTGTAATCTGGTATGCTGTTAAGCCAGTTTCTAGAGATAACTCATCCTTTTTAGGATCTACATATAAATACTTATCTAAGCAAAAATCTCCAAAGACAGTGATCACAGGCTGTTTTTCCCTCTTTAATATTTGAACAATTTCATTCAAATTCAAAAAATCACATCCTTGTTTTTATTTCTAAATCAATTGCACGTTTAGCTAGACTTGGCAACGTTTGATTGTGTAGACCTTGAATATAATAACTATTGCCGCCATCCGCTACTGTACGCGCAAGTATTGTCTTCCAAGGACGGAAGTAATATCTTACATCAGATTTAGGCGGTGTCAAATCATGTCCTACATCCGGTATTTCGTGAATATCAAAAACTGCAGTTGTAAAATGAGTTATTTTTTTTCCTTCTTGATGAGCAACATTCCTAGCCATAGCAAGTGCTTTTAAATACACTTCAGGACCAGTTACTGCTGACCCGAAGTTCAAAAATAATCCACCTTCCAGCTTAGTAATTGTTTGTGCATATATTAAAAAATCAATATATGAGGCTTCTCCCAAGACTGCACCATTGGCATTGTTATGCTCATGTATAATGTCACTACCAATCCCTATGTGTACTGTGCATGGAATCCCTAGGTGATAAGCATTTCCAAGAACACTATACTGTTTATAAGGTAAATCATTTTCCCAAATATACCTTCCTATTGCTTCACCAGCACCTAATCCATCTTTAATACCATCCCTTAAAATATCATTTATTAACCCTGTTTCATGCCAAAGTCCAAACTGACCTTCACTTACATATTTAGCAACTGATTCACAACTTTGTCCAATAAGTGAGAATTCAAAATCATGGATACTTCCAGAACCATTAGTGGCAAAATGGTTAACCAGTCCTTTTTTCATAAGTTCAATCATATATAATGAGCAACCCGTTCTTATAACATGCCCACCATACATCAACATCGATGCAGCATTGTTTTTTTTAGCCTGTACCATAGCTTCTGCAACAGCATCTATTTTAGCGTTTTGCAAGGGTGCAGGAGAGTCATCAACTGGAACCAAAACTTTAAGCAAGTCTACATCATGTATACGCTCACTAAGTGGTTTAGTTTTTAACCTACTTGTATCAAATTTTTTAAATGTCATCCCAAGACCTCCTCATAAAATCTAAAAGACGATTAGCGTCACTAAAGTCTGGTATAACACAATCAGCTCCAGCTTTAAGAAGTCTTCCTCTCTTCCATTGATTTACGGACCTATCTTTCTCTTCTTCATTTGTCGCTACCGCTACTGCATAAGAATCTATATTTTTTGCAATTTCTATCTCTACATATCCATCTCCAAAAGTTATAAAATCTGAGCCTTTCAAAGATTTACTCTTTATTAAATCATTTATAACCTCTTCTTTTGAACACAAAGTACTATTATCATCTCTTGCACCATGAATTTCTTTAAAATATTGGGCAACATTTAATAATTCTGCCTCTTCTAATACATCTACTTCATCTGTACCACTGGTAAGATAACAATCCATACCCTCATTTTTAAGTTTCTCAAGAAAATCTACAACACCTGGAACCATATATTCTGAAGGGTCTCCTCCATTTCTAAGCCTATCAATACGCATCTTTATATGCTCGTTTAATCGCCTTAGATATTCAATTTTATAGTCCAATGGATCCTTTGGCCTTCCACCATATTTTATTATTTCATCGCTCAAATGCATACATTGAAATATGGTTTGCTTTCCTGTTAGATAGTCAACAAAGTCCATGACAACTTTTTTAGCTATTTCCTTATCCGTCATATTTGGACATTCTAATAATTCCTGAGTGAAATATTCATACATAATCGGTTGCCAACCCTCACGAATTAAACTAATAGTTCCATCAAAATCAAATATTGCATTTTTAGGCTTTACACAATTTGGATAGTTTATAATTTCAATATCCCACATATTTTTAAGTTTTTCCCTCACGCTAGAAATTAATGCATGAATATAAATCATATGGAAATCTTCAATCTGTTCCATATTATCTGTAGGTGCAATAAGAATATGATCGCAAAATGCTTTCATTTTCCCACCATCACGGCCACCAAAACCTATAACAGTTAAGCCCATTTTTTTAGCAGTTTCACAAACGTGAAGTATGTTAGGTGAATTACCACTACCACTAAACACGACAATTAAATCTCCTGGCTTGCCGAAAGTACGCAACATTATACTAAACATTTCCTCATAAGAGAAATCGTTTGCTAGGCAAGTCATCATGGCAGTAGAGTCATTAAGACTACGTGCTCTAAATCCTTCTCGATTATTAACTCTGGCACCTTTAACCAAATCATTAATAAAGTGACTTGCTGTTGCTGAACTTCCACCATTTCCTGCAGTAAATATTGTTCGATCCTTTTTTTTGCTAATAAGAATTTCATTGATGATATCATCTAATACCGCAAAATCTGTTTTTTCTAAAGCTTGACTAATTTCTTTTGCGTAAGTTCTAGGATTAGATAATCCATCGCTACTAGATTTTAATATTATGACAATCCCTCCTCTGATAGCTATTACTTTAGCTTCCAAAACAAACAAATTATTTATACATATTTACAAGATACCCTTTACCACACTAATATAACGATATTTTTTCATACCACCATTTATTTTATTTGCATATCATACAGAGATAACTTAGCCACCCATTCACTCCTGTAAATCTATGCATGCATATATTTCTAATTATCTATTTATTCAGATAAATTTATTATACAATATTTCTCTTATAATATCTACTGATAACATGTACTTGCTCACATTTTATTTTGCAACATTTTATAGATAAAACTTAAAAATAAAAATCCTATTCCAAACTGTTACGCTTGCAAATAGGATTCTAAGTATTATAACTGCAGTATATTCTCTGTTCTTATACTCTTATGTTAAAATATAAACCACGATCTATAAATCGTATTTAACCCCTTGGTTTTTAAGCAATTTTCTTCTCTCCTCATAATCTGGTATGATACTCCTCACCAAGTTCCAAAACTCTGGAGAATGGTTCATATGAACCATATGACTCATTTCATGAACCACAAGATAATCAAGAACTGGAGATGGTGCCATAATACACTTCCAGTTAAAGTAGAGATTTCTATGACTACTGCAAGATCCCCATCTTTTTTTCTGTTCTTTTATCATTACCTTATTTGGTGATACATCAAAATATTTTTGGTAATAATCGATTCTTTCCAAAACTTTTTGCAGGGCCTTTTTTTTATACCATTTCTCTAGCGCCCTCCTTATAGTATCTGCATCCGTTGAATGGGTATATACATAAAACTTTCCTCTAAATAACTTAGCTTCAGGAACTTTGTAAGATTCATCAATAATAATTTGTAGTGAGTAGTTTCTTCCCATATAAACAAAACTCTCTCCATTAACATATTCTCTATTCCTTTTTAGATACTCCATTTCTCTAATTTGAAATAGCTTTTGAGTAATCCATTTTGATTTAGTCTTAACTGCTTTTAATATTTCGTCTTCTTTTACACCTTTAGGGGAAATTACAGTAACTATATCTGGTGGCTGTATCTGAATTGCCATGGTCTTTCTTTTTCTAAATATTACCTCGAATTCTATGGTTTGTGTCCCATATTCATAGCTTAATTTCATTTCTTATTGCTCCAATCGTTCTTATAATAATGAATCTTAGCAAGCTCAATAATTCTAGATGTCAGTTTCCCAATCTTATCATAATCTCCAATATCATCATAATAATTAAGAAGAAGCTTTGAATGTATAGCCTGCTCCATCTCATTTATACGAGTAGGGTTTTGGGTAAAGCCAACAACCCAATTATCCTTTATAGTTTCGATTACTGCATACGTTATATCTTTAAATACAGTATTTTCATCATCACCTGCATAATATATATGTCCATCAGCAACCTTTTTATTTTGTATCTCTGCTTTAATCATTTCAAATATTGCAAGTTGCCTTTTTTCTTTAAATCCAAGTTCTTTGGTTAAATCAGCTTCGCTATTTTTAAACTCTCTTTCAACAAACTCTTTTAGTTGCTTTCTTCTCTCTTCCCAATTCATATTTGTTTCTTCAAGTATCTTTTGAAGTCTTTCAAAAAGTGACTGATAATGTACTGGGTTATCTTTCATCTTTACATTTATTGCATGCTTAATTGCATGCTCCATAGTTGAAGCAATCGCTTCATCTGAACCATGATTTATTTTATCAGAAAAATCATTGTCAAATAGGGTAACAGGTTGAATCCACTGATAAACCCCATTGGATTTAAGATGCTCTGAGATAAGTTCTTTTGCTTTTTCTCCACAATCAGAAATATCAATAGCATTTTCAGGCTCAAATCTAACCTTTGCTGCAGCCCGTATATAGGATAACCATTTTAAATCATCCAAATCCATTTTTCGAACGTGGGTTGGCATTAAAGCATTAAGAGCAATTGCAAACCTTCTATATGCCATATCAAATTCCACTCGTTTATTTTCAGCTTTTAATACATTCATAAGTGCATCTAAATCCCGTTTGTCTACCCCCGCAAAAATCCTCATAACCGCCTCTTTATAATCAAGCATCTTATTAAAAAGACTATCTATACTGGCCATTGGCTCCTGAATATCTGCATTGTCAAATACCTTAAGTGCCTCTTCTAAATGTCTTGTAATTCCAAAGTAATCTACAACCCTTCCATATGCCTTGGTCCTAGACTTTTCAATTTCCTCACCATCTTCAACCACTTTATATGGTTTATCGTAGGTTCTATTAACTCTTGCTATAGCCTGAAGTAAAGTATGCTCCTTAAGAGGTCTATCAAGATACATCACATCTTCAATCTTTGCATCAAATCCAGTTAAGAGCATATCCTTAACTATTAGAATACAAAGCCTATCCTTTTCAATTTCTCTTTTAAATCGACTAAGAATAGTATCTTGCTCGCCCTTTGAGCTTCTATGTTCTTTTATATATGGAAGATCATTATTATCAGCTGAATAAACTACTTTTATTTCAATAGGATTATCCCCGAATACATCTGCCATATGTTTTATAAATGCATCGTAGTATTTTACACATGCATGCCTTGAAACACAAACAACCTGAGCCTTAAAGCCAAGCTTATAACTATTGTCCCTATAGTGGATTAGAATATCCTTTGCAATATCATCCACCCTGTCTTCAGCCTCGGCAAGTGCAATCTTATTAAAATACCTTAATTTGATAGCTTCTTTTTCATCATCAGATTTATTGTCAAAGTATTTATGGAAGTCTTCATCAAGCTCATCTTGGATAATATGAAGGTCTTGTCTTCTTCCCTCATATATTATAGCTACTGTATTTCCATCAGCAACTGCTTGGGAAATGGTATAACTATCTATAAGTTGACCAAAAGTTCTATATGTAGACTTATCATCTTTCTCAATTGGCGTACCAGTAAATCCGATGAATGTAGCATTCGGTAGAGTCTTTCTCATATTCATAGAAAGATTTGAATACTGACTTCTATGAGCTTCATCTGTAAAAACTATAACATTAGATTTATTGGTTAGAACTTCAATCTCTTTATCAAAAAATAACTTAAGTTCTGTTTTTTCATCACTTAATATTGCTTGATTGTCAGATTCGCATTGGAATTTTTGGATAGTTGTACAAATAATTTTAGCTTGGCCACCGCTAAGCAGAGTTTTCATCTCTTCCACACTTTCAGCTCTGGTTAAAATCTTATCCAGGTTATTTTCAGCCAAAGTATACTCAGATGGAAATACCCTTGAAAAAGTCGAATAGATTTGTTTATCAAGGTCAACCCTATCTGTGATTACAACTAGCATAGTATCTCTTAAAGAAGGAGTTCTTCTAATCATCCTTGCAAGCATAACCATAGATAAAGATTTGCCAGAACCTTGGGTATGCCAAATAACCCCACCTCGTTCAAGTGGAGTTTTGCCTTCTTGAATTCTTTTAAATGCTTTTATACAAGCTCTGAATTGTTGGTAGCGTGCAAGTTTTTTAATTCTCCTATCTCCATCAGTTTCAAATAGAATAAAAAACTGCATTATCTTAAGTAGGTTGTTTTTTTCTAAGACACCTTGGAAAAATAAGTTTTGTCCATTATTTTCAATATCTTCTATCTCCTCTTTTTTAAATGGATATGGGTCCTTCCACTCTAAGAAATAATCATAGGTCGAGGAGATAGTCCCACAATAGGCATGGTATTTATTTATTATTCCAAGTATAAAGTTTGTATGGAAGAGTCTTTCAGCCCCTTCAAAGATAGCACCTTCTCTGATATCCATATACCTTTGAAGCTGATCAAAGGCATCCTTTTTCCCAGCCTTTATAAAGAGTCCTCCTTCTTTAAAAGGTGATTTCGCTTCTATAACTACAAGAGGAATACCGTTTATAAAAAGCACTATATCAGGATAAATTGTAGCATTAATCCCTTGAACCTGATATTGATTTGTTACAATAAACTCATTATTGTCGATATTGTCAAAATCTATAAATCGAACTGTCTGAGGTTTTTTCTGTCCATCAATGGATTGGGAAACAGTAAAATCCAAATCTACTATAGCCTTATATATTCGCTCGTTAATTTCAAGTAATGAAGTCCCCAATGATTCACTGTTAACCAAGAACTTGAGAGCAGTTCCCAAGGATTCATCATTTATCCAAGGGTTAAGTCTTTTGATAACAGTCCTAAGTCTATTAATTAAAATAACATCACGAAAAGACTCCCTTTCACCAAATGAAGGAGTCAGCTTTGAAGCTTCAATATATGTATAGCCTAGAATATCAACAAGATAGTCTAAAGCAGCTTTTTCAACTAAAGTAAATTCATTTCCCAGACCAGCCATATAATTCCTCCTATCAGTTGTTATCTATAGTTCGTATTTTTCCTGTAAGCAGTTGTTCCATTAGGGCTTTTTTAAGTTGGGTAAAGTTGGTGCGTTGTTGTTGTAGGTTTTCTATTCTAATATCTATTAATGATAGGATATCAGCTATTTGTTTTTGTTCTTCAACACTTGGGAGCCCAATTACTAATGGATATATCTTTTCTCCCGAAATTACTGGTTGAGCATTTTGATTAGCATACTTATTCAAATCAATATATACCAGTTTATAATACATAAAATCATCATTATAATCATATTTCTTTTCTTTTATATATAAAGCATTATCTGTTATCCATGACCTCGGAGTTGTTCTGTGAATACATCCACAATATGCTCCTACGCGACCAATTACTAATTTTGATTCTTCAAATTCATATTCATTGTGATATCCATTAACGCCATTGCCACCATATACTGGATACGACCCTTCAACAATATTTTTTTGGGATAAAGAAGAACCACTTGTAACTTTAAATAAATCATAAAACTTCTTAACTTCCCACTCCTTCGGTATCCTTCCAATCTCAGTATCTTTAAATTCTCTATGACCAATACCTTGAGTTAAAAGCTTTTGCATCATCCCTTTTTTAAGAAGCTGATAATCTTCAATAATCTTATCTAGCTTCTCAATATGATTATCGGTTGTAGATAGGATTTCTGCTATGCCTTGTTGTTCTTTTAGTTGTGGAATAGGAATTTTTATAGACTCTATTTGCCCAGAACTAATATTAGGCTGACCAGTGGTGTTTGAAAGGTTTTTTACATTTTCTGTGAAGAATCTTGTAAAGCAACTTTGATAGAGATACTCATTTGATAGGTCCCCTTTGATTATAAATCTACCAACCCTTTGATTCAATAAGCATGGTATATCTATTTCTTTTGCTTTACACACCTTTATTCCAGTAGAGATTATTGGTCTTGTCATTGCGATTATTACATCACCCACCGAAATGCTAAAATCAGAATGTTTTTCTAAGTAATCTGAGGGCAAATAATTAATATCTCTCCATATTAATCTATTCTGCTGAACATTAGCTATTTTTAATAATTTTGTACCTTCTACTTGATAGTCAGTGCTTTTAAAAGCAAATCCTCCTTGAAAGTTAGCTACATCACCAATGCTAGTTACTTCCCAATCCTCAGGTATCCATCCCACTTCCGTCTCTTTATATCCATCCCTATTTTTATTCATCCCATCCACCTAAATCCTTTCAAAGCCAAGTTGCTGAAGGAATGTATTTATCTTTTCTCTTGATTCTTCTAATTCTTCTTCTCTTTGAGAAATTCTAGCAATTACTTCTTTTATATCTATTTCTTCCTCTTCTTCTGAGGTGTCTACATATCTGGTTATATTTAAATTATAGTCGTTGTTTTTAATCTCTTGGATTTCTACAACCTTAGCAAATTTTTCTATATCTTTAAAATTATCATATGTACTTACTATTTTTTCTATATCTTGAGTTCTTAATCTATTCTTATTTCCATCTTTAATAAAACCATCTGAGGCTTCAATAAATAATACTTTCCCTTTTTTATCTTCACTTTTGTTTTTATTTAATATAATTACAGATGCAGGAATAGATGCCCCGTAAAATAAATTTTGTGGGAAACCAATAACCGCTTCAAATAGGTCATCTTCTAATAAACCTTGTCTAATTCTACCTTCAGCTCCTCCTCTAAAAAGGATGCCATGAGGAACTACAGTAGCCATTATCCCCTTTGAATTAGTAGATGCTAGCATATGTTGAACAAATGCAAGATCTCCATATGAAGTAGGTGCAATACCGTAATTAAATCTATTAAATTCATTTTTCTCCGCAACTTCTTTCCCCCAGTTTTTAAGTGAAAAAGGAGGATTGCTTAGCACCATATCAAATGTCTTTAGAGTTGCTCCTTCTGTATTTTTAGGATCTCTTATTGTATCACCTTTCCAAATTGTCGCTCCCGATACATCGTGAAGGAGCATATTTAGTTTAGCAATTGCCCAGGTGGATAAGTTTATCTCTTGACCATATATTTGAAGATTTCTATGATTACCACCATTTTCTTTTATATACTCAATAGCGCTAATTAGAAACCCGCCAGAACCAGCACAGGGATCATATATTGACATAGCTTCTTGAGGCTTTAATAGTTTTACCATGGTTTCTTTAATTTCTTTTGGAGTATAAAATTCTCCCCCCTTAGTCCCACCATCATCTGCAAACATCTTGATAAGATACATATATGCATCCCCAAGAATATCTGGAGATTCTAAATTCTCGTTTGATAAATCTAGCTTATCAAATATTTGAATCAACTGATTTAGTTTGCCATCTGGCACTCTTTCTTTATCATTGTAATTTGCAGTTGTAAGCACTCCAACAAGTTCAGCATTTTTGGGCTCATCTTCTATAGCCTTAAATGCCTTATCAAGCTCTGCTCCTATATTTAAATTAAGGTCTTTAAAATTATCCCATCTAGCTTTTGATGGAATAAAGAATGTCTTAAATGCTTTTGCATTCTCTAGCTCTTTTTCAAGCGCTTCGGCTGGAAGTTTTGCAAACTTCGTCTTTTTCTCTTTTCTTTCCATCTCAAATTGATCGTTAATTCTCTTAAGAAATAACATCCCAAATATGTAATCCATATATTGAGTTGAAGAAAGAGTTCCCCTTAAAATATCAGCACAATCCCATAATTTCGTTTCCAAAGTCTGTAAAGTCAATTTCCCCATCTATCTTCCTCCAGATTTATAATAATTTAAAATTCTTCTGTTAATTTATATACATTTTTATTATATCCTACTTCCTTTTTATTATCTATTGGTATATATGGTTATTTAATGCCTATGGATAATATTTTGCTCAGAATAAAAAATCCTACTTTCAAACGACTAGTCTGAAAATAGAATTTTTTATCTTTATATTCTTAATCATACGATGTCCCTCTTAAAGTGTTTTCAAAATTAAGTTCTCTTTCAACTCATTGCAGCTGGTCTTTTAGTAGTTTTTGTTTTCCACTGCCAAAATAAAATCTGCCATTGTCATTGAAGAATTTACTATAAGTCTTGCATGGTGTTCATCGATTCTAATACGTTTTGCTCCAACACCATGTGCATCACTATCTTTATTCCGCATTTCGGAGATTGAAGATATAATTTTTTCCAATCCGGATAATAGTGTGTTAATTCGTTTATCTAAGTCTTTGTCACCATGCATATTATATAAACCCTTCACCTGTTTGTATAGTGCCCCTATGTCACCAGCATTGGATGGGATTTCATTTTTTCTCTCTATTACATAACAAAATGTCTCTTCTAACAATGTCCTTGATTTTGTTACAGCACTATCATAATTCTCGTTTTCAATATCATTCATTGCACGGGTAGAAATATCTTTAATGTATTCCCTATCTATAGAATTTATCTTTGGTACCTCAATTTCTACTTTTCTTCCAATTTCTCTAACAACAAATTTCTTGTCGATTATAACTAATTCATTTCCACCAAAATATAACAAACCATTTATCTGCTTAATAACTGTTTGAGTAACGTGTTTGTAAGAATCTTCAATAATATTAACAGAGTATCCAGATAACATCTTACTAAATTGTTCCTTAGAAAATAAATAAGCAAGCAAGTCAGAAGTTTTATCATTTTCCATGCAATAAATAAATAAATTTTCAAGATAATTCCAACGGCTTAGATTTACTCCTCCCCAATTATATGAAACATGCATCCCAAATAGTGTGGAAATATTACAAATATCTGGACCACTTAAGTAAGGCATTGCAATTCTAATGTCCTTGCCATCGTTTATCTCAATATTTCCATATTCCGTATCTCCATCTAAAATGGCCATAATCTCTTTTGACTTTAATAAATTATATGAATATGTCTGTGTTTTAGACATGCTTACCGCACCTTTCCATATAAAAAATTTCTGCTAACATCTTTTATATCCATATTCCAATCCTTTTTACATTGTATTATCAATAATTTTCAATTTCAATTCTTCAGAGTATTCATCTTCATAAATTAATGATGCTATTATCTCTATTAGTAATTCTTTATCAATCTTTCCAGAAGCTACATGAATACTTATATTTTCTATTTCCCTAATAAATCTACTTAGCATATAAATATATCCATTAAAATTTAAAAACTGAACACATGCCGATAAGGCAATTCTTTTATTGCCATCTTGAAAACAATGATATTTATTAAAAGAAAAGAATAAATATGTTACTTTGTCTTCTATTTCTGGATAATACATATCATTCTTAACTTGTTCTAATATACCTTCTACTTTTCCTTTGTCTATAACACCCTTGGCTCCACCCCCACTAACATCGACAGTATTTAAATATATATCATACAGAATGTCATAATCTAGATATATCATACTAATACTCCTTTAGTCTCTTAAATACATCTTCAGCTTCTTTTAGCCTGTCTTGAAGTTCTTTACTCTTTTCACCTAGAAATCTCTCATATTCAACTTTCTCTAAAGGTGTTATATAATTTTCTAATTGTAAGTGTAATGCATCTCTAAAGACTAAATCTCTACTTGCCATTTTATTTCTTGCTTTATCTAATAATGGTTTTCTACTTGGGTGGTCATGAAATTTTTTAAAGATTACATCTACTTCTCTACTTTTAAGTTTGCTACCTTTTAGTTCAAATCCTATTTTCAATTCATAAGCAAGTCCAACCTCATATGATGCTATTAAATCCAATACCTCAGAATACATTGTATCTCTTATTCTATCATTGTTACTCAGCCTTAAAATGTGCTTATATTCATGAGCATGTTCTTTAAATATATCCTTATATATCCTATTTGTGTATATAGCATACTTTACATTCCCCATGTCTACATAAGAGTTTAAAGCATCCGTAAATTCTTTTCTATAATTTTCCTCACTAAACCATGAATTTAAAAAATCTTCGTCTCTTTGATTTATATACTTAGTGCTTCCACCAGCTTTTTTATTAATAACATCTATAACTATATTTAAAATTGCACTTCTAATCTCTTTGGCTTTTTCACTTTCAGATATAATCATTGCCATATTTAAAAATGCCTTAAATGAAAAAATTCCTAATATAGTGGTACCGACATTAATGTCGGTACCATATAGCATTTTAGACTGTTTTTTTAGTGATTTCAATGCTTCTCCACGCAGAACTCTATACCCATTTTCTTTAAGTTCTTCTTGATTACTATCCATATAGCGCTCAATTGTTCTTGTATCCACTTCAAAATAACTAGCTATCTGCTGCTTTGTGAAAATCACCTCATCATCATATAGAATTCCTTCTACTTTTAACTGCTCCTGAATTTCAAAAACTGCATAGTCATTATTTAGAACATTTTTTCTTGAAATTAAAGATTGTGTTAAATCACCCATGCTTTTTCCTCCTATTCTTGTAAACAGAATACCACTATACAAACATAGCCTACTAAAGGTAACTTATATTACATAAACTTTTTAATTAACTCTATTGTATTTATTCATAAGCATCAAAATAAATATTAAATTATCTATTTATTCAGACATATTTATTATATCGTACTTCCACTGCATTATCTATTATTAGTACTGGGTTACTCAAAAACTCTACTCTCAAACTATTAGTTTGAAATTAGGATTCTATTTTTTTATTTTTTTATATGTTTTTCAAAACAGTAATCAAATATTCTTCTAAACCTATTTTCATCATATATTATATTTCTAAGCTTTTCTAATCTTTCATTGTTGACCTTTAAGTCTAACCATAGATTCATGTAGCTTACTTTTCCATATTTAGTCTCAATATGCTCTTTAGCTCTTATAAAGTGTTCCTCTTTATCAAGTTGTGGATATTTATCCAAGCCAAACAATACTGTTCTTTCAATTATATGAATAGGCACTAAATCTCTATCAGCATCAGCAACTATTTTACCGTATATTGTTTTTGGCTCAACTTTAGCAGAAGCACGATGGGCAAGTATAGCATCTGCTATTATTTCTTTTTCTTCCTTGTTAAAAAATTCATCTAGTTTCTTATCTTTTAGCATAATCTCTTTGGAGAAAATTTCATGCCTCTCTCTTTCAACTGCTAAGCCCAGATCATGATAGGCAGCAGCTGTATAAACGATGTTTTTATCTACATCATAGTTTTCTGCAATTAGCATACTGTTTTTTATAACGAATCTAACATGGTTTTCATTATGAGCTTTATCATTATTTTTATAACGTGGAATTATTTCCTCTTCTATATATTTATTAGTTCTTTGTTTATCATTTTATTCCTCCAGTATTTATATATTTATACTGTGTATTGGCCTCTATATTTCTATTATATCCTATTACTATTATCTATACAGAATGTTTATTTCACTTAGATTATCTTAGTTTGCTATGTTGTTTTAAAGGGATAAAAGGTATATGTTGTATACAAAATATGTTCGCGTACCTATAGTTAAAAATAATAGAAAGTTAAAGATTAGTAGAAAGTATAATTATAAAAAACGCCAACCCCTATTAGATGTTGGCGTTTCTTATAATTATTAGCATAGGCTCTTATATAAATAATCTAGTTAAACGCCGCAACAACCCCACCATTGTAATTATCTTCTATATAAGTTTTTACTTTATCAGATTGAAGAGCACTTAAAAGTTTTGTAAATTTTTCTTCATCTTCCTCACCATCTCTTACAACTACAACATTCACATAAGGAGAATCTGCATCTTCTATAATTAGGCCATCATTTACTGGGTTTAGACCCGCTTCCAAGGCGTAATTACCATTTATAATTGCTGCATCCACTTCATCAAGAGTTCTAGGTAAAAAGGCTGCTTCAAGTGGATTAATTTTTAAGTTTTTAGGATTTTCTATTATATCCTTTTCTGTTGCATTTAGGCCTGCATCTGCACTTAATTTAATAAGACCATTGGCTTCTAAGAGCAATAGGGCTCTTCCTCCATTTACATTGTCATTTGGTATAGATATTTCTGCTCCATCTTTTAAATCTTCTATTGAAGCTATGCTAGTTGAGTATAGAGCCATTGGTTCTATATGCACTCCCCCTAAAGACTTTAATTTCATTCCTTGATTTTCTACAAAATCTTCTAAATAGGGCTTGTGTTGAAAGAAGTTTGCATCTATATCGCCATCATCTAAGGATGTGTTTGGTGTTACATAGTCAGTAAATTCTACTATTTGCACTTCAACTCCTTCTTCTTTTAATTCTTCAACTACTAGTTCTACTAGGCTTGCGTGGGGTTCTGAAGATACACCTATTATAATTGATGATGCATCACCATTTACATCTGATGTCCCTCCGCATCCTGTAAGTAAAGACAAGGATAATACCACTACTAATGCTATTGATAATATTTTTTTCATTTTTTTATTCCTCCATTTTTTTAGTTATTTATCTTTTATCTAGTATTATTGTTAATCTAGTTCCTATAAACTGAACTCCTTGAACCAAAATTATTATAATTGCTAGGGATACTAGCATAACTTTTGTATCAAACTTATATAGGCCAAATCTGATAGCTAAGTTTCCTAGTCCACCACCACCTATAGCTCCTGCCATGGCAGAATAGCCTATCAAATTTATTATAGTTAGAGTTATTCCAGATATTATAGAGGGTAGTGATTCTGGTATTAATACCCTTCTAATGATCTGCCATACGCTAGCCCCCATTGCAAGGCTTGATTCAATTACTCCCTTATCTATTTCTCTGATGCTAGACTCCATAATCCTAGCTACAAATGGAGCTGCAGCTATAGAAAGTGGAACTATGGTAGCTGTTGTACCTATAGATTTTCCTACTATTATCTTAGCTAAGGGAAAAACCAAAATCATTAGAATAATAAAGGGAATTGATCTCAATACATTTATAATTCCACTTAATACCTTATTAAAAAAGGGTTTTTCCCAGATACTGCCTTTTTCTGTTACTACTAAGAGTATCCCAAGAGGAAATCCTATTGTTAAGGAAAAAATAGTAGCTGCAATAACCATGTATATAGTTTCTAGGGTTGGGGTTAAAATTAAATCTGCCATTATATCACCTCCACATTTACATTTTCATTTTCTAAATAATTTAATACTTTTACTACTTCTCTTTCTCCACCTATTAATTCTAATATGAGATGCCCAACATTTGTTGCTTGCAAGGTATCTATAGAACCCGATAATATATTTACATCTATGTCAAAGGTTTTTATAAGTCTGGACACTATAGGTTTTTTTGAAGATTCTCCCATAAATGCTAAGCGTATTAACTTTCCTTTAAAGTCTTTTGGATTTAGTATTTCTTCATCTATGCTAGGATTTATAGATGAAATAAAGGCTTTAGCTATTTTTGTTTTAGGACTCTTAAATAAATTTTCCACTGTATTTTCTTCTATTACTTTGCCATCTTCCATTATTGCTACTTTGTCACAAACTTGTTTAACCACTTCCATTTGATGGGTTATCATAACTATTGTCAATCCAAACTCATCTCGTATTTTCTTTAATAATTTTAATATAGATTTTGTAGTATGAGGATCTAGTGCTGAAGTTCCCTCATCGCTTAATAAGACTTTTGGATTGTTTGCAATCGCTCTAGCTATGGCAACTCTTTGTTTTTGTCCTCCGCTTAGTTGACTGGGATAGCTATCTCTTTTGTCTTCTAGTTCTACAAATGTTAAAAGTTCTTCTATTCGATATTCTATGTCTTTTTTGCTCCACTTTTCTAGGTAGAGGGGGAAGGCAATATTTTCATATACTGTTTTTTGTGCTAAGATGTTGAAATGTTGAAATATCATTCCAATTTCTTTCCTTTGATTTCTTAAATCTTCTTTACCTAGAGATGTTATATCTACATTGTCTATAACAATCTTTCCAGAGCTGGGTTCTTCTAGTCTGTTTAGACATCTTATAAGGGTTGATTTACCAGCTCCACTTAAGCCTATAATTCCATAGATTTCAGCTTTTTGAATATTTAGAGATACCTTATCTACTGCTATAATTTGAGAAGCAGTTGTATAGAATTCCTTTGTTACACTATCTAACTTAATCATATTATTCCTCCATTACTCAATTTTTAAATAAAAAAAAGCTCTCATCCCTTTGCATATGCAAAGGGACGAAAGCTAAAGCTCCGTGTTACCACCCTAAATTTATATTCTTCTCACGAAGAATAACTCATCAAGTACGCAAGGTATAAACCTCTAAATACTCTAACACTATAACGTGTGCACACGTAATTATTTAAAATCTTCAACAATTAGACTCCAAGACCATATTCAGCTTGCTATTTTTTATCCCTTTTCACCTGGTGGGACTCTCTGTAAAAACATTCGCAGACTTACTCTTCTTTTCAACGTCTTTTATAAATATTTATTTACTTCATTAGATGAAATTATAGTACGCAAAAACCTCTTTGTCAACAATTTTCACAATAATTTTTTACAATAAAATTACATTACCACCCAATTCTTCCGCTGTTACTGGATTGCAGGTTGTGAATATCACCTGATGTTTTTGTGAAAATTCTTTTATCATATCTATAGCCAGTTTCTTTCTTTCTGGATCCATGTCCACTAGGCAGTCATCTAATACAAGTAATCCTGTCTCTTCTTCCTGTAGTGTCTCTGCCAGTGAAAGTCTTACTGCAAGGCTCACAGAATCTTTAGTACCTGTTGATAAGAGATTCAAAGGAATCTCTGATTCTTTACTGTTTATTAATCTCATATTTAGGGAATCATCCAAATTGTAAATTTTATAATTTCCGCCTGTAAGAATACTAAGATACTTAGACATTGAATCTAGTAATGGTTTGTTTGTGTCTTGGTCCATTCTCTCCTTTACTGAATTAAAGGTATCTCTTAGTTTCAGTAGCTTTTTCCCTCTACTCAATAATCGTTCAAACTGCTCATTACTATATTGGTAATCTTTCTCTAACTCCTCATATGATGTATCGGGCATATCATTTTCAATCTCTAAATAAACATCTTTTTTCTTGTGATAATCTTCGTTGTATTCCTCAAACTTGGATCTGCTTTCGTCAAGTTTCTCAAAATAACTCTCTATGGAGTCAAATTCCAATGGTATTTCTTTAAGGCTACTTAATTCTTTAGTAATCTCTTTTAATTCCACTTTTGAATCAATTATCTTATCAAATAAAACATCCTTGGTAGTATATTCTTCAATTAATACCTTTAACCCTTTTTCAATATTACTCTCTTCAACTCTTCTTGTCAGCAATTCCTCCGTTTTGTTATTTATATCATCTTTGATTTCTTGAATATTTCTAATGTATCCAACTTTATCTAGACTTTCAAGTTTAGCTCTTAAATCTTCTAGAGTCTCATCACCAAGTATAATTTCTAACTGAGCTGAGGATGTTGAAATATCATTATTAAGCTTAGTTAGCCTTTTATATAGGTGCTTAGTTTCTTCTATAGAATCCACTCCATATAGAGCTAATTTTTTATTTATATCCTCCAAGTACTTTTCTAATATTTGCGTTATTTCATCTATGTTTTGTTTTCCAGATGCAAGCCTTAGCTCAAGGCCTAAATTACTTTTAATTGTAATAAGTCCTTCTGAAAAAAAATCTTCTCCTTCAGATAATTCTTGAGACCCTTCATTTCCTTTATCTACAAATATCTCCATTCCATCAGGTAGTCTTATAAGCTTTCCTGAAATTGACCCTGCATTTATTGTCGCTTGTAACTTCTCTGCTTCCAGGTTGATTTTTTCTAAGTGAGATAGATCTTCCTCCGAAATTTCAGGCATTTCCTTTAGTTCTTCCTTAGCCGCTTTTATAGTCTCTTTAGTCATGCTAGCTTTTTCAATTTTATTCTCAATATCTTTCTTTAATTCAGAATTAGCAGCTAGTTCTTTTTCTTCATCAAGAATTTTTAATTCCTTGTCAATAGACAAGAGCTTTTTTCTAACCTCTTCAAGGCTTTGTTCCAGCAATGGCCAGTCTTCATAGGTTTTCTTAAGGCTTTTACTTTCTTTTTCTAATTCAAAAAACTTAGGTTCAAGTTTGCTTCTTTTTCTTAAATCAGGTTCTATTATTTCTAACTCCTTTTTTCTTATCTTTAATTCTTCAAGCTTCTCCTCTATTTTCTTTAGGCTTTCATATGCATCTTCAAGCTCTTTCTCTTTCAGCTGAGTTTCTCTTTTTATTTTATCTAGTTTTTCTTTTTCATAGAAGCTAGCAAGAATTGTTCCTATTCCTTTAGTGTATGGATTATTTACGCCTCTATTGTTTTCAGGATATTCCTTATCAATATCCCATCTTTTAAACATTAATTCAATATCTTCATCTATCTTTTTTTCTAATTCATCAAGTGACACTCCATCTAACTCCATCACTGATTTTCTAAGTAAATCTCCAATTTCGTATACAGTACTATCATCTGATGTCATTAGGCTTAAGGCTTCTTTTAAATCTTCCTGTCGTGAGAATATTATTCTTTTGTAGGAACCCTCTCCATATCTGAGCAATTTGCTAAGATTTTCGCCTATTGAGCTTTCATCCCTTAATGTAGATCTATCTGGACATATAAGCTTAATCGAAGGTACACTGCCCCATTCCTTTTCTAGAATATATTCTTCTTCTTCAAAGTCGAGAACGACTCTTCCATGAGCATTGTCACCATTTGGATATGGCAAAAACCTTTCTTTAAACTCCAAATCTTCCTTTAGCTTATCACCAAGTTTTATTCTATTAAAAAGGGTTGCTACAATTCCATTTACCATAGTACTTTTCCCTGCTTCATTCGGACCAAGAACTATATTCAAATTATTATCAAACTTAAAGGACTGGTTTTTTAAACCTGCAAATTGATTAGTAGAGAATTCTTTAATTATCATTTTTGACCTCCATAATCATTTCGTATGCCATCTGCAATGCTTCTTCGTCTTCTTGCAAAGCGAAGAGAAATTGTTCGGGAAATGAATCTTGTGTAAATTCCTTTTCAATCTTTTCTTTGTTTATCCTTATCTTCAAATCAGAATCCTCAAAGATTAGGTACAAAATCTTTTCTTCGATTTCTTTAAAAACTTTTTGCCTATGCTTATATGCATCTTCATCAACTATTCCTGAAACTCCTATTCTTGCAATAATATTTTCTGGGTGTTTACTTATTAGATTATATATCCTACTGTAATCTTCTATGCTACTAAGTGTATAATTTTCATCTGCGAATCTATATTTTCCTGTCTCCACTAGCTTTGATTTTATATTCTTGTCTTTATCAATATCAATAATCCAAGCATTACCATTGTGTTTACAATCCATACCATCAGGCTCTGGTGTCCCTGGATTATGTACTTTCCAGTTATCTATAGATAGCACATCAGGATAGACAATATGGGAATGTCCTAAAAGCCATACATCCACTGGGATTACTTCTAATTCTTTTAAATCCATATTGAAATACATATTATCAAGATCGGGAGATATACCTGTTAATGATCCATGTGCTATCCCAATATTAATTATAGTATCATCAATTTCTTCTCCAGCAATCCATGCTAGATTATTAACCTCTGAATGCTTAGAATGACATGGCGCAGGATAAATGGTGGCATCAAGTCCATAGTCTTTTAAAGAATAGGGTCTCTCTTCCTGTAGAAAGATTAATTTATCATCCACTAAATTATTGAATGTTTTCCATAGGTCAACCATTTCATTTTCAAAATCATGGTTGCCCGGTAGAAGACCAATACAGTTACCTGTAAACTTGTTTAGATGTTTTGCAACAGTAGCGATAGTCTTTTTATCAATGCCAGTGGTTTTATCGAATAAGTCCCCTGCTATAACAAATATGTTGCAGCTACTCTTATTTGCCATATCTATCATGTTTTCTATTACATCGATTCTGGCTTCTCGTAGCATCTTGCTAATCTCTTCAGGATACTTATTAAACCTCATTCCTATATGTACATCTCCTGTGTGAAATATTTTAATCCCCATGGGTAACCTCCTAATATATGAACGTCTAATAATTTGTTTATTCCAGCATATTTTCATTATATCTTAGTTCTATTTTTTTATCTATTGATGAAAAACCGGTACAAAATAAAATTGGCTAGAAATACCAATAAAATTATTGGTCCGATAATATCCTTTTATAATTTCTTGATATAAAAGAGGTGAAAGTACTAAAAAACCAGGAGTATTAAGTATCATAGATGATTTTAATGGTGTCCTTGCAAATTCACTTGTTGTAAATCCTATAAATATCCAAAGTACTATAAACAGAATCCCTATAAATTCCAATGGTAACATACTATCTTAATTTGCTATCATCCATTCGTCCATTAAAAAACTTAATCAAAATAGAAAAAGACCTAGTATAAACAAAATAATTCTTCTACCTAAACCTATTTTGAACATAGTTTTTTAATTATTCTTGCTCAACATTTTAGAATCTCAATGATCTAATAATTTTTGTTTTGATTATTATTGTCTAACCTTTCAAGAATACCAAGGGCCAATAAACCTACAAACATATATGGTATTAAAAAAACATTATTAGTTGCAAATAGAACTACTACTATAATCACTATTATAGCTCCAATTGTTTTCAAAAAAACACTTCCTTACAATATTTACCAATATCCAGATGTTTTAATATGGTAATATTAAAATTATACTTTAAGTCCTATAGGTTAATCCATTATTCTTATGTAAACATAATAGCTAAAAATATGGTCTAATTCAGTTCGTCTGTGATGATAATCCCATGGACAGTAATATCCCAGGTATGATAAACATAATTGAATAATATGAAATATCCCGAAGGCTCAAGTTTGGAGATGTAGTAATTTTGAAACTAATTAATGTAGCAATATATATAAGTATAAAGGAAATAGAAGCTATCACGTAGTACCTCTGATTCTTTGTAGATATATATTTATTTGACCAATATTGTAAGATTAATCCTACAATTCCTCCTACTGACAAGTATAAAGCAGGAAGTGCAATTAGAATATATAAACTCAGATTTTTAATCTCATAATAAGTCTTTCCCGTTAAAAGCAATTCAAGGCGATAGTATGATATACAAAAAACACATACCAAAAGTGATATTGACCAAATTGTGATTTGCTTAATTGTATCTTCTCTTTTCATGTTTATTCCTCCAATACTCGTTATATTACTAGATTTGACTATAACTTAGCTGTTTTTTGCTAATCATAATCTATAACGAAATAAGAGGAGGATTTGTTACACTTATTTTAAAATCTTTATTATTTATTTTATAAACGCAAGGCTTTCTGCCATAGATACTATTTCTTGTTGGTCAAGTTTTCCCATTAGCAAGAAACTATTAGTATCTGTAAACCAAAGTAGAGTTTTAAGACCCTCTTTAGATACAAGAAACCCTTTATATCCATTTATAGTTATATCTTCAGTAATTGCATCTTCAGTATCCAATTGAAAGTCTGAATTTAATCCTGATTGTAAAAATTCTATCTTATCTCCATTGTCATTCTCAAAATAAACAACCCTTAATTCTCCATAACTTTGAGCATCTGATTCTATATAACCTATTGGTATATATGTCGGATAAAAAAATGATTTTTCTAAAATAATATTACTACTGGTTATTTTATCAGACTCTTCTTCAAGACTAAAACTTGTATATCTTTCTGTAACTTCGGTTACTAAATTAAAAAATCTAATTCTATAAGCTTCAACACTCATTGTAGTTGCAAATCCACCTATTGCTAATACGATAAATATTATAGCAGCTCGTTTAGCAATTGAAATAAAACTACTTTTAAATTTATTCTTTTTATCTTTTTTTATAGCCTCACCAAGATACCCCTTAAACCAGTGATCTAATTCTTCTGGGAAATCTAAATCCTTAGATTTCTCAATTATATCATCAGCTTCTCTAGCAGTATTTTCAGCATGAATACTCCCTATATATTTATAAAACTCTTCATATATTTTTTCTTTTTGGTCCTTGTTTTCCATTAAGTGCCACCCCCTCGATAGGATTTTCATTTATTGATTTTTTAGCATTAACTGTTTAAGTGCTACTTTTGCTCTATAAAGCCTAATCCTCGCATTTTCATTTGTTATATTAAGTACCTCTGCTATCTCTTTATCATTAAATTGATGGTAGTATTTTAATGTCAATATATTAGCATATTCGTTTTTAAGTTTAGATAGTTTTTCAGTTAATTCTTTTGCTTGATCAAGTCTAATAACTACATCGTCTAAGGGAACCTCATCGGATTCTATTCTGCCGCTTACTTCATCTAAATCTATAAAATATTTATCTTTTTTTCTTCTATAAATATCTATTGAAGTGCTCTTAACTATAGTAACGATTAAGGACTTGGTTTTGTTACAGTTAATATCATCTATTTTTTCAATATAGTTTGCTATTTTTATAATTGAGCTCTGTACTACATCCTCAGACTCATGAGTATTGTGTAATATATCATTTGCAATATAATACATTAGGTTTTTATATTTTATATAAATCTGTTCAAGTTTAGATCTATCTTCTTCTGAATCAACTAATGCAGCAAACATTAACATACTTCCACCCCACTTTATATTAAACTGGCTAATTTTGATACGTAGCCTTATTTAATATTTTGTTTTAATTCAAAAACATTTAATAACATCTTCCCCTTGATTATATCAGAAATGACCTGTTAAAAAATTATGAAGATTCAAGATAAGCTTTATTCGTTGATTCACAGTGTCCTTTGTGGGTGTACCTTTAAATACATTTTAGCGAATGAAAATCCCCTATTAAGTGGGATTTAAAGAATCTAAAAAAATTTTCATAAGGGTACTATATGTTTAGACAACCTAAAAAGCAAAAAACTAAGAAGGATAAAGTCGAAAATACACTCTATCCTTCTTATATCAAATGATTGGGGGCTTTTTATGAGTTTGTCATAATTGTAATTTTGACAAACTCGCTAATGTTCACTACTTAATGCTATTACAATATGCTTTTTAAAACACTTCTCATATCATCTGGGAATTCATGTCCTAGGTTTTCTTTAAATATAGTCCTTACGATCCCTTTATTCTCTTCGATTAGTTTTGCTAATTCCACTGCCATTGAATAACAATCCTCATCTTCTTTTCCACAAATCAAAATTACTTCTATTTCTTTTTCATTTAAAACCTTAATGACTTTCTCAATTTCTTTTTCTATTATAGGTATCCATGGTGATGCTAAAATCAATTTATTACAATTAATATCTTGCTCCAAAATAGATTTTAATAGTTCATTGCAACCAGCTGAAAATCCACATAGCATGTGCTCTTGATATTCTTCTGATCCTATTTTTTTTAATGCAAAAGGCAATTGAACTTTAGCATCGTCTTCCCATCTGAATAAATCTTGTGAGTCTATCTCTGAAGATTGTACATATTCTACTTGATAACCAAAAGACTCTAGAAACTTCCAATCATTTCTACACACTTCTATATTTTGTTGGTTCCCATGCAATGCTATTGCAAGATTTGTCGCTGTTTTTTTCTCCCATGTAAATAACGTGGTAGCATCTTTTTTAGCCTCCATATATCTTGCATCCGAGATGTCTTTACAAATGAGGAACCTTTCTGAATCTTTTATTGAAATCAAATCGTCATCCAATAAAACATCTGGTCGATACCACATTCTTTTCTTTATAATTGCTTCTTCTAAGAAAAACAATGCCTTTTCAGATTGATCACTTAAAGCTGCCAAGCAATATAAGAAGTTATAAAATTGACTACTTGGATCTATATTTTCTTTTTCTGAAATTAAAAATTCATAAGCTTCTTTTGAACCTTCTTTATTTAAAATCTCAATCGTCTTATTTAGTACATTATTTTCATTCATAATTACCCTCACCTTCATTATTTTAGTATTTTGGGCATAAAAATGCCCGAGAGACGAAACATGACCTCTCCCGGGTAATCAAAATCTTACTAAATTTAAACTCTAATTGAAAAATATGCCGGGAGCCATACTTTGGATATAATATATTCTTTTCATAATGAACACTCCCTTTTTTATCATATTTACTAGATATTAACACCCTTGATATATATTGTCAATACCTTCTACTCACTCTATTTACATTCCAATAATGGAGGTATTATAGTTTGATGTTATTGGTCAGGAAGGTAGGGTATCTTAAGGCTAGTCTCCTTTCCATTTTGCATGAATTTGTCACATTTGATATTTTGACAAACTCATTTTTTTAGCAATAAATGAAATATTATTACTTCTCTCTTCTCCAATCAAATTTTTCATAAGGAATTTTTAATTCAATTCCATTGATTTTAACTATATCATCATCAAGCCATTCAATTACAGCTTTCTCTATTCGGTAATCCCAGTAAATATTTTTAGGATTTTTGTTAGAATTATTAAAATTCAATTCACCTCTTATTCCATATGAAGTTGTTGCTCCACCATTTGTAAGGTATGCTTTAATTGTATATTCACCAGAGGGAGATTTTGATTCAGTTATAAATTCTCCTTCTGGCAACCTATTAATACTCATACTATAACCAAAATAATATATTCCATAAGCTACTAATAATATTACAGCCAGGGAAACAATAAACAACTTTTTATTCAAAATAATTCCCCCTTACTGCCTTAAACTTAATTCTATAAATTCGAACTAATAAGTTTATATTTATTTAAAAATGTGAGTTTTACTCAATTGTCATTAATACAAACTCACGTTCAGTCTTTACACTGTCTTTTTTGTAAATTTATTAATAAGCAATCTAACTCCAATATATACGGTTGTCCATAGCATGACATCTGTTATAAATGGTATTAATTCAAATTTATCATGGAAAATATTAATAAAAGAGAATCCAGTATAAGTTATAATGAATCCACGAATTATAGCTGTGGTAAAATAAGCAAGTAAAAATATAATAATCTCTTTTCCCATTTTTCTTCACTCCTTTACTTTACTACAATTTTAATCCACGATCTAAGTATATTTAAAATTATTCTTTTCTAGTAGATTTCTGCTTTCGTTCCTAAGTTTTACTCAATTGGGATTAAGACAAACTGGACAAATCTGTAAAATTTTATGCTTAAACAAGTATAATACTAAAAACTATGGATCACTTTATCAAAACATCCTTATGTAACTTTTGTATAATCCTGTTAGAGATTTCAACAGCTTTACTCCTATTATCTGCTGGAGCTGAAATTATCCACCCATCATTATAATTAAAGCCAACGATTGGTTCTAAAATATCTATGCTTATTTCTTTAAATGTGTCTCCAATATATAAATCACCTATGAAGCTTTCCCAATGTATAATATTATGATTAGTCTCATCATTAAAGGCATATTCATTCCCGTCATCACCATACCCTTGACTCATTTCACCATTTACCACAATTTCTCCTTTGAAGACGCTATCGCCTGAGCTACGAATCTTAGTATAGACGCCAGTAACCTCAATATTAATCAGTTCTTCATACTCGTAGTTTCCAGCCTGGTATTTTATACCCTCCCAACTATATTTTATATCTGTAACTATAGGTGTAGTATATGACATGTAAGCCCAAGTAGAAAAAAATATAATTACTATAAAGGCAATTATAATACCTTTATCAGATTGTATAAAATTCGCAATGGTTTTTTTCAATTATAAAACCTCCTCGTCACCTCTAAATATTCACAAATATTTGATGGATTTATCCATTACTTATCTGAGTTTGTCACAATTGCTATTAAGACAAACTCACAGAAAGTAATTATTTTTTCTTTGAAGATATGAGTAACATCATTGGTCTGCGAAGTTCCTCAGCCATTCCAGGAATAGTTGCTATTGCTTCTTCTGTCGGTGTTGGCTCAATAATGCTTGTAATTTCAAATCCA
>JAVERT010000056.1:0-7295 GCA_034006985.1 Gudongella sp. | reverse complement strand
TGTGTCAGATCAAGATAATCGATTGCAAGAGACAGGGGCGCCCTCCGACAAAGGCCTCTCGTGTAGAGTGAGAACGATCTTGGCAGAACAATATGAGTTTAGAGTAATGGTCCCCACTCCCTGATTTCACGGGGACCACTGCTTCTGGATACCCTTAGTATACACCCCCTGTAAGTCTCTGTTTACGGTCATACTGTGCAAATTTCACCATGGCATCGTCCATGTCGTCGAGGCAGATCCCGATCTACTTCAGAGTCTCGATTGTCGACTCGTGGCCGAGGATCTTGGAGATGGTCTCGATGGGAACCTCCGCATGGTAGAGCCTCCTTCCGAAGGTCCTCCTGAGGGTGTGGTTGGCGAAGTGGAAGCCGAGCACATCACGTATCGGATCGAGCACGAGTTCGTCAATCGCGCCCGAGTGCTCGGTGTACGCTCCACCCCTGGGCTTGTTCTTGTAGAGCTTGTAGATGAGCAGCGTTCCCGGATCCTTCCATGAAGGGTTGTAGGCCATGATGTCCCTGACCATCTGATCTCTCTCCTTCATCCATCTCTCGATGACGGCCCTGGTGTCCTTGTGGAAGCTGATGGTCCTGTACTTCCCGTTCCCGCGTCCCTTGCCGCGTACGTTGAGGTAGGGTCTCGTTCCGGTGTCGTGCACGTCGTCCAAGGTCAGCCTGACGCATTCGACGCTCCTGAGGCCCATGCAGAGCTCCAGGTGGATGATGATCTCCTGCAGGGGGGTCTTGGGGAAATCGAGGAGCTGTTGGTACTGCACCTCATCCAGCCAGTCGACGTTGACTCTCATGTCCTGGGCGAACTGCACTCCGGATTTCGCGGCGGCGTCGTTGTTGTAGTGCTTGAGGTATCTCTTGAGGTAGCTGTACTCGCTCTTCTGGTAGGAGACGGTCTTGTCCTTCCAGGGCCCGTTCATCAGGAATCTGATGTCGTCGGGCGTGATCTTGCGGGGCTCGGAGCAGCGGTCCGCGTTCTCGAGGTAGTCCCTCGTGCGCTGAAGGCTCCATCTGCATTTGTCACGAGTGTAAGGTTTGGCATTCATGAATTTCTCATCGAGGAATTCCGCTATGCAGCTGTCCGATGTGTGTACTCCTTTTGACATTTAGTTCACCTTTTCCTTTATTTTGACATTAATTGTGTTCTCTCCCAATATTATGTAAATATTGACAATTGTAAGGGGTTTGTTGTGGTTCTTGGTGGTCCTCATGTGGTTGCGGACTCCTTTCTGCCAGTCTGAGACGGCCTCGTTGAACGGGCATGCCTTCTCACAGCCAGTGTTCGTATGCTTAGCGCAGCTTGCGATGGCCGATCCATTGAGTTCCTCGAATCTCCTGAGATATTCGAACTCCTCGTTGAATTCGGTCGATTGCAAGTCATTGTCAATCGTTGTCAATCTTGACATAATTGGGACAAGGGGCCGAATTGTATAAATAATTTTTTGACAATCAATGTCAATAGTGACAATATGCACGTGAAGATTGGAAAATCAGTGAAATTCGATGATTACGGAAGGGTGACCGTTCCGTCAGAGCTTGCGAAGATGATGAATCTGGAGAAGGGGATCGACTCCGTCGTATGGTATGTAGGCGACGGGATGGCGATCATGTACAAGGACACCAAGTCATACCAGGGTCTCGATTTCGAAGGCGAGGAGATCGGGAACAACCTCCGCAACTATGAGAAGGAAGCCACAGAACAGTTCATTGACGATGCCGACCTCTCACCGGAGGAACTGGAGAGGAAGCTCCGCGAGGAGTATCAGCGCGATCAGGAGATGAGGGCTGAGCTCATCAGAAGTAAGAAGGGCGGCAAGTCCGAGGAATGAAACCCTTTGGTGCATGAGGTCCGCATGCACCTTCATTTACACTTTTAAGAAGCCAGGTATTTGGTCATGACAAATTTATCGGTTAAAATGGACCAATAAGTTAGCCGATAAATTAACCGATAAACCCAGTTCAGAGCTTATCCTTATCGACTACCCAGAATCCTTTTTTGTTGCTTCCTTCCCTTCTAACAAATCCAGCTGCCGTTAATTTCGATATACGATATTTTACGGTGCTAAGGGGTATCGAAGTGATATCCGATATCTCTTGCTTATTGCATGAGCTGTTCTGCAAGATGCATTGGATTATAGCCCTGTCCTTCTCGTCAAGACCATTATCGGAAGAGATGGGTTCTGCAGGCTTCTTCTTATCGGATCTGATCCTGAGGTTCACGCTGCCCTCTTCTTCTTCAGGATGGGGGCCGTGAACGCGAATATGACGATCAGGATTAATATCGCCATTATGACCATCGAATATGCCGCAAGACTCACTGTGAGCGCCCTGCAGATGACCGACGTCACCATTGCATTATTGGAATGTGATCGAAGGATCATAGTAGATTTACAGGTCCAAAATAGACCTGCCAATCGATATTCAATCAGAACGGTTTGTCCTGATGTTAAGGAAATCTCCATCAGGGTAATCCTGAAGTTTGGATTTCAACTCTAGAAGGATGTTCATGACTCTGGGGACATCCTCATTGGCAATAGTCCACAATAAATCCAGATCCAATTTCTTGTAATGGTGGCTGAGGATGTTCCTCAGACCGATGATATCCGACCATTCGTATTCATAATGGTTATCGAGCCAGAGGTCGATGCGCCTGGTGCATTCGCCTAGCTGCTGGATGGGGCCGGCAAGGGCGTATTGGTTCATTGCATCGTCTTTGAGTTTCTCAATATCGCCTATGCGATGGAGTATCATCGCAGTATCCTTGCAGTAATCGATCATCATATCGAGGGTATCCTCTATGACGATGCGGTTATCAGCAGACATATACCATCTCTCTCAGGACTCTCTTGGAGAAATTGTCGTCCGTCAGACTGCGCCTTGTGACCACATCGACATCGTGGCCTAAGGCCTCCTTAGCACCCTCTATGAAGTCCATATGGTCGCCCCAGCGGTATTCGGGTTTCACTTCGATTATGAAATCGTAATCGCTGTCATCCGTATAATCATCACGTGCTCTGGAGCCGAAGAGGTAGACCTTGGTGATGTTGCATCTGGCCGCAAGCGGTGCTATAATGTCCCCTAGCTCCTTGATGGCTGCAGACCTTGTATTGACATCAGAATTGGTCATCTTATCACTATTTCAGCATCTGATTTGGTCTATATAAATAATCGAGGGAATAAGCATATTTAGAGGACTATCTTAGTTCTGATCAATCCGTTCAACAGAACCGTCACCAAAAGGATCAAAAATCATCAAATCAGGATTATAATCGATTAATTCAATATCAGACTTGGGGTTTATGAAGAATAACGAGGGCAGTTGATTCCTTCCATCTTCAATCTGTACTTTAAAAGGTGTGTACCAGATAACAAAATCCAGATCTTCATTCAGCAACATCCCTGTGAATGCTCTGTCATTAACCCACTTATGGAGTGTTGTATTTACAGGCCTGCCCATTCTGAAATCATTCACTGCTTCTTTCGATTCACATGAATAGTATGGAAGAGTATAATCCATAATTGCAAACCCAAGTTTGAAACCCGGGTGCTCTTTACGATACTCTGGAATTTTCTGCAAATGCTTGGAAATCACTCTTTTGAAACCATTGAGGTAGTTTTGATAGGTGTCTGTCGTTTGTGAATCCTTGTTTGAAGGTGTCGTAAACACATTTAGTTCCTGAACGCCAGAAAAATCTATTAAATTCCCAATTTCACGCATCATTGTACCTACTTTTTCAGAATTTGGGCATTGTGGACGACCATATTCATCAGTTGTTTCACAATCAACATTCATGAATTCAATCATCACTTTGTATTTTCCAGAACAGACGTCTGGATGTTGATTTGAATCCGCAGACGTATCTCCCCAGGCATCTTTATCAAGGATAGCGGTAGCATAAAGGCCACCTTCCTGATCAGGGACCCCTAGATTCAGGATTCCGCAAAATTTGGGCGACTCGAGAACCTACCTGATATCTTTCAATTGGTTCTGTTCCTTATCAAAACGAAATCGACGTGGTACTTCTGTCATGTTTCCGATTAGAATTATGAAAACTTCAGATTAATAAGAATCGATTTAGAACCCATCAATACTCATCCCTGGTGTGTTCTCCACCCTTCATTCACTCGCGCAGACATATCGTCCTTTCCATTTATTCAATGTAAAGTAACGTATTGCTGCGCTTCGAACAATCATTCCGGGTTTCGAACACCCAGGAATGAGTTGAAATGTTCTGTAAAATGGAACTGGAAAACAAGATAAACTCCTTAAGAAACGATTTGGAAACCGATTACAAGATTCTCGTCGGTGAGATAGTCATCGAGAGATTGAATGTGGATGATCTTTACGAGATCCTCCGCTACGGATGGGACAGGAACGACCTCCAGAAGATGCTGGATGAGGAGGACTATGCAGGGATCGGCATACTCGCCGCATGGATTAGGGAATGCGGGAACGGATGCCACGGATTCATGGTCGAGGACGACCCGTACGTGTATCCGCTGGACGAGGACGGCAACTACGTCGAGGGATCGTTCGGGAGGTGCTTCTGATGGAGGATTGGCAGATCGCTGTACTGAACTCGGAGCATCTGACCGTGGAGCAGCAGCGCAGGACCGGATACCGTCTGGTGATCAGCAGATGCACCAAGAAGGACAGGATGCCCATACAGGAAGTCGTCGTCAGATTGAAGCATTCCAACAGGAAGCCCGTGATAATGTGCCCCGAGGATCCCGAGAAGGGCATGTTCGCACCGAAGAAGGAGGTGCTGGATGTGCTGATGTCAAGGGAGGACTACCAGGAGTTCAGGATGTGGCTCGCAGAGGCCAAGATGAACGGGGTGATGTGAATGGGCAACAGAGCTGTCATCACGACCGAGGAGAACTTCAACAAGATGAAGGGGATCGGGATATACCTTCATTGGAACGGAGGATACGACTCCGTGGAGGGATTCCTCGAATACTGCAGACTGAGATCCTTCAGGCCTCCTGAGAGGGACGACTACGGATGGGCCAGGCTCTGCCAGGTCATCGGGAACTTCATGGGAGCAGATGGATGCTCCGTCGGGATAGACGACATCGACAATCTGGACGTGAACAACGGTGACAACGGAACCTACTTCATTAAGGATTGGAAGATCGTAGGAAGGAAGTTCAACGAGCATCCGGAACAGAAGGACTACCCTCTGATGACATTCCTGGAAGCGTTGGACGAGAGTCAGCCGGAAGCCCAGAAGCTCGGCAAGGAAATGATCGAAGGGCTCATCCATCATGGGAAGGTTATCTCCCAGATCAGCTGGAATTACAGCTACGAGATCTTCAAGAGGGAAGAGAGCGGATAGGCAGTGAGGCCTTTCGAGATCGGGAAGTACTATTCCCCCAATCAGAAGGATTCGAGATTCATCGTCAGGATCGTGGATAAGCAGTACATGAATGCGATCATCGACATCAACGGACAGGAGATGGTGGTGCCGAGATTCGTCTGGAGGGATGGTTCGGAAACCATCATGGTGTATGATGAGAATGGGAAGGAAAGATCCATCAGATCCGTGAACGAGGTGATAGCATGAGCCTCTTCGAGACTGGACTGGTGGTAATGACACCAGGGGTAAGAGAACTCATCGAGACGGAAAGCAAAGCTGCGGAACTTATACAGAGATGTCTGGATCGCCATACATCCGGGGATTGGGGAGACCTCTGCGATGATGACAAGCAGCTGAACCAGAATTCGCTGGATGAGGAGAGGGAAAAGGGATACACTTACGAGAATCTCTTTAGCAGCTACGATACTGATCTTGAGAAGATCTATGTGATAACGGAGTGTGATAGGTCGGTGACGACCATATTGTTATCGGAAGAATACTGATCAAAACACCGGGGTCGAAAGACCCCATTTCAAAGTATTAGCAGAATGCTGTATTCTCTACAAGTGGAGCTAGAAGATTCTCGATAACTGTTATAATTCTGCACTGAAAACGTTGCTCTTATTATACTTGATGCCAACCCTATGATGCTTTCCGGAGAACACATAAACAGGAGGAAACTGAATATGACTGCCGTCAGGTAACGTATATACTTTGTATGGAGCAAACCAGATCACACAATCAATACGAGGATCGTCGAAAACGCTCAGAAACGATTTATCGAAATAGACTCTGTGAAGTTGAAGGCCTGTGTAAACATAATCGGATAGGCCTCTTTTCCGCCCCCTATGTTTATCGTAAACATACGGGGTGGACTCATCAAAAATGAAGAAAATAAGACGATTACAATCCGGATTATTCTTTTGGTAAAGATCTATCTTCCCCTTGTGCTTGTTAACAACACGTTTGAAGTTCTGGAGATAACGATCATAGTTATGATCTTCAGTATAAGGAAGACCTGAATCCCCAATTGCAACAAAAACAGAATCATTCAATAATTTCGAGTCAGATTTAACCTGTTTATATAAGTCAGATTCTGAGGATTTGGTCTTGTTGATTATATGATGATCTTCAGTTTCAAATGCACGATCATCTACCATCATGACTTCCATCATAATGCAATTGGGTGCAGAGACGAAATCTGGAGGAGGCGATTTCTTATCAGAACGATCCTCCCAATCATCATCCAGTGAAGAATGGAGGACGAAATTCAATAATTCCAGAACTGAAGATTTGTCTTTGGAATCTGCAACGATGATATCTTCCAATGAATAGCCCTGGAACCATTTGATAATCTCTAACTCGTCATCATAACGTCTCACATAACCACGATATGAAAATACTTTGATGAAATAAAATTTGACATTGGATAAATGATAATTTAGGAGGTGTCACTTTTGCCTCCTGAAACCATTGGCCTCTTAGAAATTTCAACGGTGACAACGGGGTCTTCAAATACTATTGATGCACTGAATGAGGGATTATATCCATTCTTTGATAGATCACAAGTCGTTAAACGCAGCAACAAGTTTTTGTTCGATACAGAAGCAGTTATAGTTCCAGGAGAAGGGATGGATTTCATCCCTCGTTTTGTTTCTGGAAAATTCGATCTTCATCAACGCGCTTATGCTGTGATTCCGAAAGAAAACATTGATGGAAGATATCTTTATTATGCAATAATGCATAAAAGAAGACATTTTTCACAAGTTGCCACCGGGAGTACAGTGAAATCACTTCGTTTGAAATCATTCGAATTGATGGAAATACCGTATTTTGATAAGGTATCGCAATTGAAGATATCCAAAATATTATCATCTTTCGATTATGAAATTGATAAACTCAGATGTATAAATGATAATTTAGA
>JAVERT010000055.1:0-7655 GCA_034006985.1 Gudongella sp. | reverse complement strand
TGCTTCTTTTACTGCAACAATTCCTAGTTGAACTGCATCAAAGTTCTTAAACACCCCACCATAACTTCCTACTGGAGTTCTTACTGCACTTACTATAACCGCTTTTTTCATTACTATACCCCTTTCTATATAAAGGTAGTGTCAAGTAGGCACTACTACTTTTTATTATAACTCTTCTATTTTCAAGGGTTACATCATCTTTTATATCAAAAATACAATGACCCCCTATTTCGTTGTATAATTGAGTCTCTTAACAAACAAATCCCCACGAAAGGATGTCCTCGTCTTGAACTCAATCATAACCTATTTACTACTACATAATCAATATCTTCTTAATCAAATTTTTTAATTAACCTTTTTTATTGCTAAATTTATTCCCTTGAAGCAATGGGCTTTCGATGATTCTATTAGCCCTAACTACCAAAAGTTTAAAACAGACAAACTTCCAATTATTAAAAGGTTTGAGAAGCAAGATTCCTTTTTTTTACTTGAATATTATTTCTAGAAATATGGTCAAATTATCAAACCTGTTCAACGCCGTAACGATAGAACTATCCCAGAAGATAATTTTTTCCTTTATGCGATGCTACACACCAGTACATCTATGACAACAATGGTGGTAATGGCCAATTTCAATGTAAAATATGTGGGCAAACCTATATTACTGGTGAAAATGTAACTGCTCCACTAACTCTCCTTTGTCCTTATTGTGGACATGTTCTGGCTCCAAAGTAAGATAGAAAACACTTTATCATACATAAATAAACAAAAAGTGCCCCTACTACAAAAATAATTTAAAACTTCTTCCTAAAGATTTAAATCCCAGTGAAAAGTGTAAATACAAGCTTCATTACGTCTACCGTGAATTAACGTTGGATTTCTTTTCTATGGACTTAAGTCAGTTACCTTCTTGGGTTACTAGTTTTAAGCTCAGAAAGAACAATGCACATATTATGGATTTATGTCTTACTTATCATGTAAGCCTTGGTTTGTCTCTTCGCAAAACTGCTGAAGCTATACGTGAAATTCATAATATCAATATCTCTCACACCATAGTTGCTAGCTACGCTAGAACTGCTGCTGTACTTATTAAGCCTTTCGTAGATACTTTCGATTACGATCCTTCTAATTCTCTTTCTGCTGATGAAACTTATATTAAGATCAAGGGTGTTAAGGCTTATATTTGGCTCTCCCCTAAATACTTACCCTCTGACTTTGCGAGCTCTATACCATCTCATTGCCTTTGTCTAATTTTATTTCTTTCTTCTTCTACCATATAAGATAATAATTCAAAAACTATATTTGTTATTTGTATTTAGCATCTTAGTATCTATTACAATAATATCAATACCTTTTCTTAACAGTTGATTTTTTTAAAGTATTATAAATCACTTATCTTAGTTCTGATCGGTTCTGTTCCATCATCGTGACCAATTTTATTTGTTCCGCCGCTAGTTTTTCCATCATTTCTTCCAACATTTTTTTTACTTTTATTCTTTCTTCCGCTAGTTTTGCTTCATTTTCCTTAATCTCTTTTTTCTTAAATATATTTATTATACCCATAAACACTGCCCCTTCTATTTTATACAAAGACCGATATAGTCTTGGTTGTCCAATATATAAACCAAAAAGGTACTAGTCTTAGCACCTTTCTGGCTTATGCATCTGTTCATTTATCCATTTAGATTAGCAACCCCTTAATATATTAAAAAATATAAAACACAAGCACAATTTAATTGATGTTATATTATGTTTTTTAGGAATTACTATTCATATTAACAGTGTTTAATTGTATATTAGGATAAATCGCCATCTAAAATCATTTTTGCAATCCTTTGGGATACAAATCCTACTACATTTGGGCATTTATGAGAATGTCCTCCTGCCTCATTAAAAGCACCTAATTCTTCTTGAATGCTTAAATCAAAGGAACTTCCCATTAATATAGTTTGAACGCCCCCGCACATTGTTGAGCCAAACTCTTCTTTAAAATCTACAAGCAATTCTTTGCTTTTCTTATAACAGATGTCATTTCTTCCTTTATCAAAATCATCATAACTTCTCCCAATAAGAGATGAGATAATCATAACTCCTGCATTTAAAGCTCCACAAGCACCTTCTGACGATAGCCCTATCCCTGCTCCTAGTCCATAAGAAGATTTAAATGTTTCTCCTAAATCTAAATCGAATATTTTACTAATTGGAGCAATTACACATTGAGAGCAACATCCATATTCTTTCTCATACTTAAATGCTAAATCATATGCTTCTTTTAAAATTGAGTCTCTTTCTTCTTTGGATATGTTTTTTATATTTATCATAGTCCTTAACCGAATACCTTTCCTATTAACCCATCTCCCTCACCACTGCCATGTGAAGCTAGAACTATATCTGCAACTTCTTTAACTCTCTTAACACTGTCATAAGACTGTTCTAGATTTGTAGCAATATTTGGTGAAAAAACTTCCCAGTTTGCAAAAGGGTGCCCTTGTGGGAGAACATCTGCAGGTTTATCAAAAGTATAATCAAGAGAACAAAATCCTGCAATAACGACTTTGCCATCTTTTGTATCAACCGATACGGATTGTGTACCTGGTGTATGCCCTGGTGTAAATAGTATGTCTATTCCTGGGTAAATTTCTACATCTCCTTCTACAAGAGTTGCCTCCCAACCTTCAATCAATGCTTTCGGATAATACATTGCTTGGATTGGATGAGGGTTAAAAGCATATTCATACTCTGCTTTTTGTACAATAAATTCAGCATTTTTAAAGAGATAATTATAACCTATGTGATCATGGTGCATGTGAGTTATTATAATAATATCAATATCATCAGGTGTTAAACCTTCTTTTTCAAGCGCTTCTTCCATTGTGCAAAAATCTATACCTTGACCAGGCCAAAACCTTTTCATCATTTCAGCATAAGAAGCTGTATCAACTAAAATGTTTTTTTCAGCACCGGTTATTAAAAACGAAACAACCTCTAACTTTATAGGTTGCCCCGGGAAACACATATGTGTAAATCCCGATTTGTCACCTGCAATTGTTCCTAACACTAATGGTTTTACTTTATAAGACATATTATATTCCTCCTTTTAATTTTTTTAATTCTGTTTACTTTGTTGATATACCACAAAATACCCAATTAATAAAAAACAAGCATATACTACTACGGAATATTTCCAATCAATCATAAATACCCTCCTTAAATATTATCTTCTATTATTGTACTGCCTTGTTTTGATAAGCCAAATCTCATTCTAAGTAATCCTGTTAAAGACAACAGTCCCTTTGAATTTAAAAATAAAATAGTGTTTTTAATTTCAGACAAAGGAGTATTAGAAATAGTTGATAACTTTTTCATATTATCGGCATCATCGTATCGTATTATCCCTTTTGTAATATTTTGAATTTCTGCTATTCCTTTTAAGAGATTTAAATCTTTTTTAGAAATACCGTACTTTTCTACCAAGTTTTTTTCATATGAATCAAATTCACCTAAATATTTAATACCTGGTTCTGTTACTTGTAATTCTTGGTAATTATTACCACGATCACCCTTCCTTCTAACAAAACCATCCTCTATTAATTTATCAACTAACATCATTACGTATTTACCTTCAATGTGGATATGATCCATAATATAAACCATTTGTGTTCTACCTAGTGCAATTTCTCTCAAAATACTATTATAATCTTCTTGATTAAATTTAACTTCTTTTTTTGCATCTTCTTTTGTGAACATCTGAATTACTATCATTAAAATAGTTGTAACTCCTGAACCAACCCAGATAGGGTGAATAAATAATGGGGGCTGGTTCCACTTCATTGAGAATACATATATCGTCGTTACAATTAGGGAAATTAAAGTGGAATAGAATGCAGATTTTTGATTAACTTTAGGAAAATAAAACGATGCAACATAAACTGGGAAAGTGACTGAATAGTATGCAAAAGCTAATCCCAGCATTTGAAGAGTACCTATTTTTTCCATTGTAATTGCAAGCACAATTATTAATAACCAACATAATGCAGTTATTACTCTAGTAGGTTTTATCAAATCTTTTGATGTTGCTTTTGGTTTAAACGGGCTGTATAAATCCCTCAATGCAGAAGAACCCGCTCCTATAGCCGCTCCACTAGCTGTAGACATTATCGCTGATAGTATTCCTACTAACACAATAGCAGCTACTATAGATGGAAACCCTTTTATTAGTGTGCCAAAAACCATTTGTGGATTTTCTAACTCTAAGCCTATTGCCTTTCCATACATACCAATCATTGCGATTGGCCATGTTAAAAAAAGAATACAAATTAAAGCTGCCCCTAAAAACCCATATCTAGCCACTTTGCTTGATCTAGCTGAAACAGTTTTTGTCCATATATATGTATTTGGTATTACTATCATTATATATCCCCAAACACACCCGATTGCTGTAAGTAGTTTCCAATTGCCATCAAAAACACCCCATCCTAAAGTACCAGGATATTTAAAATATGTTTCTGGTAAATTAGCTTTCAAAAAATCAAAGCCTCCATAATTAGCATTTAATACAGCTACTGTTATAACTACTGCTGCAACACAAAATACAGCTTGCACTATCTCTGTATAAGCAACTGCCCATAGACCTCCAAGATAAGTATAAACAAGTACTATAATCCCTGAAACTAAAACAGCTGTAAGGTATGACCAACCAGTTAATCCACTAAGAATAAATGCAGAACCAACTATTTGGGCAGCTCCACTAAATATTGACCCAACTATCTGAGGTATTGCAATCGTAACTTGTGTTTTCATGCCATACCTCATACCCAACCATTCCGCCAAAGTATATCCACCACATGCCCTCACTAATGGAACAAAAAATATTGCAGATACTATGGCTGCAAAAGCCCAACTTAATCCCCAAATTGCTCCACCCATACCAGTACTATAACCTAACCCTGTGGCTCCAGAGAATGTAGTACCTGCAGCAATTATAGAAAACAAACCCATCATAAGTGCTAGCATCCCTATTTCTCTACCTGCAATTAAATAATCACTGGAGTCTGTAACCCACTTTCTTGTCCGCAAACCAATGTATAACATCCAACCGATATAAAGTGTAACAACAACTAAAATAACCCAATAATTCATCCTTTAACCCCCTTTTGAAATTTATTATAATAATACATTTTATAGCTTCATTCATTACTATAAAATGTTATCATTCTTATAAAATATTTTTGATATTTAAATCTACATAGTTAAGATTAGTTTTATTACTCTCACTTATATACATTGCAAGAACCATTCCATAATTCTACTATTTCTATTCATTGTCTAAATATTTATTATTCGAAGTCTACCACTGATGTTTATAGGTTAGTTTGCTTTCATATAATATATTCAAACTTCATATAATATATTCAAACATCATATAATTGGAATAAAAAAAAGTGGCAACATTGCAATAACCATTGCAATGTTGCCACTTAAATTAATATGTAATCTCATATTTTTTCATTTTTCTATGAAGTGTAGTAATATCTATTTGCAATTTTTCCGCACTCTCTTTTAAAGTTTTGCTTTCATTAATTATACTAATAATATGTTCTCTCTCAGTATAATCTAAAATATTTTTTAAATTTTTATCTCCATTGCAGTGCGTTGAATTTATTTTTGGGAGAATCTTAAGATTATCATCATTTTCTTTACTTCCCATTACTTTCCACATGCTAATTTCATTTAAAACTGTTTTATCATCAAACAACACAAATCTCTCAGTAAAGTTTAATAATTCTCTCACATTTCCATCCCATTTGTTATTAACAATAAAATCATAGTATATCGGATCTATCTCTTTGTTTATATTATATTTGTCACAAAATAGTCTTTTAAAATGTTTAAACAAAGGTATTATGTCCTCTTTTCTCTCTCTTAAAGGAGGAATTTCAATAGAAAATACATTTAAACGATAAAACAAATCTTTTCTAAATTCTTTTTTTTCAACTAATTCTTTTAAGTTTTGATTACTGGCGGCTATAATTCTAACATCAAGGTCTTTAGAATTAACCCCTCCTATTTTTTTTATACTCTTTTCTTCCAACAATGTTAATAATTTGGATTGTAAATTTATCGGTATTTCTGAAATCTCATCCAAAAAAAGTGTTCCCCTATTGGCATCTTCTATTAAGCCTTTCTTACCACCATAATTTGCTCCTGTAAAAGAACCTTTTTCATATCCAAATAACTCAGATTCCATTAATTGTTCAGGAAGGCAGCTACAATCTATTCTCGCGAATTTACCATCTTTTGCTCTGTTACTTAAATTATGTATAACTCTTGCTAAAAGCGTTTTCCCAACTCCAGTTTCTCCAAGTAATAATATAGTTGAATCATATTTAGCAATACTTTCAATACTATTCAATAATTTTTTCATGGTATCGCTTTCATAAATTAGACCATATTTCCATAAACCATTTTCAACATCTTCAAGCTCGTCTTCCTTCAATTTTGAACGATATTCATTAATCAAAAAATAACTTTGTTGGAGTTCTTCTTCCATTTTTTTTAATTTTAACATATCTCTAAAACTAAGAATTACATATTCTAGCTTTTCATTGTAAACTATTGGTATTCCTGTTACAAGTATTTTTTTATTAGTTTTATAATAATGTATAATTGTAGAGTATTCCTTTTTCGTTTCGATTATTCCTTTTAAGGGTATCTCTGATAACCATCCCTTCTCATAAAAATCTAGAATAGAATATTCCTTCATTTCTTTTAAAGAAGCACCTAGATATTGACGGTAGACATCACTATAGGCAATTGTTTGGTAATTATTATCAGCAATAAAAATACCATCACCACAATTTTTTATAATTGTTTTAAGAAGCTTAATTTCAATATCTTTTGATCTTTCCATTTTTCAATCTCCTAAAATATAGTTTGAAAACTTGTTATGTATGCTAATCAATATATTTCACTATGATAACCTTGACTATACAAGGTAAATATTATCACTTGACATATTCGTTGTCAACATATTTCACAGAAATTTCCAATAATTCAAATTATTATATGACTATAATGGATAAGTTCCACTAAATAGGATAGTTCTTTACTTAACTTGGTACAATTAAATCAGGAGGAGATTTAAATACGGAAAAAACGTTTCGATGAAGACTTTAATAAACAGCTAGTAAATATCTATACTCAAGGTAACCTTAGCTATAAATAATACAGAGCATCTGCACCTACTATTAGAACTTGGGTCATAAGATACAGTGATTCCAAGTGATTTAATATTTATGATAATAGAATTGAAGAAGAAAAAAATTCATTGAACTTAGAAAGAAATTAAAACAACTTGAAATGAAAAATGATATTATAAAGCAAGCTGCACTACTACAGGACAAAAGGTAAATTTAATTATTTCGAATAAAGATAAATACAGTATTAGGGCAATGTATAAGTTTTTAGTAGTTACAAGAAGCTTATTAACTTCCCTTCAAGTATTAAAATATAACATTCTTGATCTCCCGTTTTTACTAAACCTGAGTTATGAATATTCTGATTATCAACTTCTATAATTTCCGCTTTTACTCGGAGAGAATTCTCCGTATTAGTATCCTGTTGAAAAGGATTGGGCAATAATAACAATATAAAAA
>JAVERT010000054.1:0-7799 GCA_034006985.1 Gudongella sp. | reverse complement strand
AGGACAAATTGAAGAAACTTTACTACAACTTGAAGAAGGACATAGGTATTTAGTTAACAACAATTATAAAATTGTATACAAGAAGGTGAAAGAAGGTGTTCTGATTACTGATGTTTTTTAATACTCGCCAAGACCCAATAAAGATTAACAACCCGAAAAGAAAACCCAGCCGTTCTTAACTCTAAACCCTCAACCTTTCCACTGAGTTGTGTTGCCCTTAACAGCTCGACAGGCGCACTGACCACTTGCCGAAGTACTCACTGTACCCCTTGTCGAAGGGTCGAAGCGCCAAACTCTAAACTTTTAGGCCATAACTTTTAACACATAGTTTTTAGTTCTTAACTCTTAATTCATAACTCACCTAACCTACCTGCACTTCGTATCGGTAGGCAAACTTATACTGATAATCGGGATTCTCTTTCATAACCTTGGCGCTGGTGCCTGTTATGCCTTATAATCTAGAATGGCCTTCAAACAGCGCTCTGCGGTGTGCCCATCCCATAATTCAGGACGTTCGGGCTTGCGTGGTTTACTCAAAGTTTGGTTAAACTCTTCCCTAATTCGTTTGATATTGTTACCAACCAGCACGCTGGCTCCGCCATGCTCCCTCAGAGTTATAGGTCGCTCGGTGTTCCAGCGCATAGTTAGGCAGGGAGTACCTAGCACGGTGCATTCCTCCTGCAGGCCTCCGCTATCGGTAAGCATAATTTTTGCTTGCATATTTAGCTTTAGCATTGAGTGGTAATCCAGTGGATGAACAAGGTAAGTGTTTTTAGATTCCGTCACTTTATCCCAAAGATTAAAAGCTTTTAGCTGTTTCTGTGTGCGCGGATGAACTGCCCATATTATGGTTAGCTTTTCCGCTATCTCATCTACCAAGAAATTAACCAATGGTTCTAGAACCTCCTTATGATCGACATTCGATGGACGGTGAAGGGTCATTAGGGCGAAATGATTGGGTGATTGGGTGATTGGGTGATTGATTTGGTTGTGGTTTATAATGCTTTGGATTGATAGCTGTTCTGCTTTGACTCTGTTAGCCTCAAGGGTATCAATCATTATATTTCCCACAAAGCGAATTCGGTTTTCCGAAGCCCCTTCGGCTTCCAGATTCTCAATTGACAACCTATCGGGTGTTAACAGCAAATCAGATAACCTATCGGTTACCAATCGGTTAACCTCCTCGGGCATGGTGATATCGCCGCTACGCAAACCAGCCTCAACATGACAAACCTTAATATGCAATTTTTTTGCGCTAACCGATGCGGCCAGGGTGGCATTCACATCGCCAAAAACCACTACCCAATCGGGTTTCTCAGCAATAAACACCTTTTCCAATTCAATCATCGAAAGGCCAACCTGCTCTGCATGCGAGCCCGACCCAATGCCCAGGTTAATATCGGCATCGGGAATATTTAATGCCTTGAAGAAGGATTTCGACATCCTATCATCATAATGTTGACCGGTATGTACCAATAAATGCTCGATAGAATTTTGATGCTCGTGATTATATGCATTTATTGAATGGATAAATGGAGACACCTTCATAAAATTTGGACGGGCGCCCACTACAGAGATTATTTTCATTACAAATTATCTATTTATAAATTCCATTGTTTTTGATATAACTTCTTCTTTAACCGATAATGCTTTGTTTAAATCAGCTGCTGAACTATTAGATGATAAAAAGTGCTTCACTAACTCATTGGGATTTCGAGAAAAAAACATCTTACTTTGTTTAACTAATCCCTTGTCAACAGCAAGTAATTGTTTGCCAAGAAAAAAAGAAAATGAAGGCACACCCAAGCATGCAGCTTCCCTTGCAAATGTTCCTGCACCAGTGAAAACACCACGAGAAAAATAGCAAGCATCTAAGCCGTTGATTGGATTGTTGGGAATGTAAATGTTTTTAATTCCTTTCGCATACAAACGATCTGTCTCGTATCTTGGAAGATATAGAATGTTCTCTCCTTTCTCGTTTAGCAATTTCAATAGACTAGGTGTAATTGACATATTGCTCTCACCTGAGGCGTAATTAGACTGGATATTTTCAGGTCTAACGACTACATATTTATCAAAAGGCAGCGAACCAAGAAAACTATTGTCGGGAACAAAGTTGGCTATATATACGTGTTCCTTTAAACCATCATACTGATAAAGTTTACTGCTCCACAAACCTTGTCGAGTTAATACTTTTTTGGGTATACTTCTAGGAAAAAGTGCTTTCGAAACAAAATATGCATATGTCCATTGTTTTGCTAGGTCGTTGTCGCCAAATGCTATAGATTTTTTTCCTTTTAGAAATGACGACCAAATAGCACCTTCACTACCACATGACAAAGAAATATCGTAACCTTGTACCGATTTGTGTATCTCAAAAAACCTAGAGATTAGGCCCATTGCTTTTTTAGATAACTTCTTTCCCTTATGCTGACCAATTGTATTGAATGGCAAATCCGTTTTTTTTGATAATAGATTTGTTGTTTCTGAAAAATCCCTAGCAGTTATAGAGAATTCGCTAAATCCCTTCTGTTGAAGACCCTGTAAAACCGCTAATAAGAAATGCACCTGTGGAGTGTTAGTTATATCTAACCAAATCTTCATACTATCTGTTTTTTATAAAGTTAAAACTTTTATAAAAATATGCAAAACCAGGTCTTAAATCACCCTTTGCAAAAAGTGCATTTGCCTTACCGTGCTTTAAAATAGTCTGAAAATAATCAATAGGCTTTACAAGACCCTTCAGCATCCCTAACAGCGAAAAAACCGTATCGGTAACAGGATTAATCCATATTTTACCGACAGAATAGGTTTCGGGATAATCAATTTTGTAATTATTTACATAATCATAAATAATCTTAGTATAGTTAACCCCACAGGCCTTAGCTAATCCCACCCATAACCAGGTTCGGGCATTAATTTCAATAAGTTTGTACTTCCCATCCCGAGGATCCAAAAGGTACTCCACCTCGCATACACCTGTATAGTTTAACTCTTTGAGCAGCGAAATGGATTGCCTTAGGCACTCCTCGCAGTATATGCTTTTGGCAAAAGTTGCAGTACCAAACTGTATGGGATGTTCACGTAGTTTAACTCCAGTCCAGTGTGTTTTAACCTCACCGTTTACACAGAAGGCTGTAAACGATATGGTTTTATTTGTACCATCAAAGGGAATAAGTTCCTGGGTAAACGTTTTATTTATATCGTACTTTTTATCAACAACTTTTAATTGTGCTCGAAGTTCATCCTCGTTATCTGCCAGAAAAACTTTTTTACCAAGGGTCTTGTAGAATGTTAAGCCAAAACGGCCTTTGGTTAACATGGGAAAAGTAAGGTTATCGATGATATCGTTTACACTTGTAAAGTACTGCGTTTTGGGTATGGGGACGCCACACCCTTGAGAAATGGTAAGCAGCTTTGATTTATCGTAAATATTCTCAATTATATCAAGGCTTGGGGTAATAACCTTATAGTATTTCTCAAGCTGCGCCTTATGCTTTGATATGGTGTAAACCGCATGATCGTTGGATGGGATAAGCACCCAATCCTTAATATTCTCTTTTTGCGCCAGATCAACTAGAAACGTTGCAAAATCATCAGTTCCAAAATCGGGGCAACAAAAAAACTTGGTGCAGTGCTTAGAGTAACGGGCAATACAGTTGGTTTTATCGACCACATAAACAGGAATACCCGCCTCGCCAAGTGAACGGGTGTTGCTAAGGCCCTGTACGTGCCCCTCAATGATTATTGCCCCTCGCTTATTGTACATCCTTTAAAACCGAATTATAAACTTCAACAATTCTTTTAGCAACTGTCTCTGAATCCAAACCAAGTTCAATAATACGTTGTCTACCATTTGTTCTACCCCTTTCTTTGGCAAATTGCAGAGCAAGTTTAATCTTTTCGGCAACATCGTTAGGGTCGAAGCTTGTAATAAAATGCCCGGGTTCATCACCAAAGAGCCAGCGAACATCACCCACATCGGTTGCCACAATAGGACAGTTACAGGCCATAGCCTCCTTTACAATGTTTGGGGAACCCTCCCATTTAGAGGTAAGTAAAACTATTTGAGAATCAAAGATTTCTTTAATTATCTTTTCGTGCGAAACGTTATAAACAACTTTTATTACAGTACCTAATATTTCAAAGGCAGCAGATGCTAGTTGCCAGTTTTTTGATTCTCGCAAGGGGTCTGCTGCAAAAAGAATTGGGGTTACATTTCCAATTTCTGATACATAATGTTCTTTTTCAATGTTAATAATTTTGTCTATGTCAACGCCATTAGGTATAACCACAGCATAGGAGAGGTTAAGACTTTGTTTCATTTCCTCTCCTTTAACTATGGTTTTAAACCAAAAGAAACGATAAAATAATTTCACCAATATCCTATAAACTCCCTTAAGCTGAGCATCACTGCCCATTAATGAAACTACGATAGGCTTACGTTTTGATAAAAGGATTGCAAATGATGCTACAATTGCTGAAAGGGAGTAATGGGCGTGGATTATGTCAAAATCATTGTCTTTAATGTGTTTGGCTAAGGGTGAAACGTTTTTTAGATAGCCAATAAAACCACTGCCCCTAATAAGGAAGTAACTTACTTTAATGTTTTGCTGAGCCAAAGTATCTGCCTGGCTCTTTACAACTACTCCGGGCCCCTTAGTTTTATTGCCACTGCACACAAAAAGTACATTCATTAATTAGATATGGAGTTATTGTAAAGGTTGATTCCTGCTAGGATAATAAGTTTTTTTTGCATTAATTCATCGTTTAATAATCCACTTGAATATTTGTCAAGGATAACATTAATTGATTCAAGATTAAACAAATCTGAGTTTAATGAATTGGAATTTTGCAAATTATCCAGAATCATCTGTTTCATCCAAAGTGGGTAATCCAAAGGTTTTGAATATTTTACCTTTGATCTTCTCAAAATATGATTTTTAAGGTGATAATATGCAAGAAAGGGATAATCATAAAAATTTGTTAAGTGTTTAATTTTATATCCCCTGTCGACCCTTGTGTTTAGCATTTTTGGATATGCAGACTTTATTATTTGTGCATATACTTTATAAAAATCAAAATGGTCTTTAGACGAAGTATTAAAAACAGGATAATTTAAGATACTTGTTTTTTGATTTAAGATCGTAGTGATAAAATCCAGATTCATGTATGGGTTTATTAGATTATGTGGTTTATGAAGTTGTACTGCATTCTTAAAAAACCCCACATATTTTTCATAGAAAAGAAATTCCAGCGCTCTTTTATGGGTACTTGATGCTTGCGTGAAATGATAATAAAATTTCTCGATATATTCTGGTAAAATTTGATTTATATATTCTTTGTTAAAGAGGTTTAGTCTGTCTAGAAACTTGGAAGTAAAGTTGTAAAACTCATCTAGTGAGTTGCATAAAGCCAATTTAGCTGCTACTTGAGTTAGTGTTGTTTGGGAAGAAACAGATGGACCGCGTATGATCTCAGAACCCATAAAACCTGTAATAATATTTGATTCAGGAATATTTTTACTCATGTATAAATACTGAGGCATATCCAAAATCATTGGATTTTCTGGATTAATTTCTATAATATTCTGAGAATATAGAAAAATTTCTTTTATGAAGTCATCTGACAAATAAATATCCTTGTGTTTTATCCCAAAAGAACTTGAAATTTCTTGTGAAACATTATTTTGCAAATTACCCTTACCGCCCCAAGTTATAGTTTCAAAAGGGATTCGTGATTGAAGTAATACGCTTAGTAAGGTTCTTGAATCAAATCCACCAGTTAATGTTAAATAGGTGGTTTTGTTATTATCTAATTTAGACGTAATCTCATTTTGTAGTATCTCCCTTGTGTTTTTTAATGTGTGTACATGAGGTTCAAACCTGTCTTTGAAAAAATCTAAAATTGGTTTGGTGGGTACTTCAACGCATTCATTTTTATTAATGAGAAGTTTATTCCCCCCCTTTAATTTCTTAATAATATTACTTGGAGTTGAGCCTCCTACTAGATAATGGAACAGAACTAAATCTAATATGGCATATGGAGCAATGCTTTGTTTATTATCATTTAACAAACTATAGGAATTTGAAACAAGAATTTTTTTGTTATCTTTTTTGTAAAAAACACGATTGTATCCAAAGATGTCATTGTAAATAGTTATTGTATTACATAGTTTTTTAACAATTATGACAAATCCATCATTTACTTTTTGATCATCTAAAAAGCTGAGACTAACTATTGCAGGTTTTTTTATATGTGATGTAAGGTCTTTATAATTAATATTTTTGCTTAGATAAACGGTTTGGTACAAATCATCTATAACTTTATTAAAGTTAGTTTCCTCTCCTGCAATAATTTTGAAAAATGTATTTTGATCAAAATCTATTTCGATTAAAAAACTCTTCATTTTCCTGTTATTTTACTTTGTTTAGGAACTGAACTACACTATTTACAAATTCTTCTTCCAATATGGACTTACCTTGAACAACTTTCCATACTGCGTTTTCATTAACAAAATAGAATGGTGATTTTACCAATGTGGTAGAGCCAAAAAATACAGCTTGAAACTCCAGTAAAAAACATTGATTATTATTAAAGGCAATATCAAGGGATAAATTGGGCACCTGAAAATAATTGAATAATTTTTCAGCGTAATTGAGTGTTTCAAAGGGAATATCCTCCCTAAACTCAAACAAACCACTACCCGAAGCCCTGAAATCTTTTGGGCGGTTATTTCTTTTTAGCACATAATACTTTTTGCCGTAAATCAGCACTTTATAATCGTATTCAAGATTCGGAACAAAGTTCTGTATAACAAATTTATTTCTATATCTGGATTCTTTAATATAACCATTGTGTGTTTTTGCTCTTAACCAGTCTTTTATGTCTTCTTTCAGATTGGGTGTAATACTTATTTTTTTTACAATTCTTTTTGCTTGGTCAATATTACGGGCTAAATAAACCCCATTACTTTTTGCTCCGGCAGGTTCTTTTATAATTGCGGGATATTCAATTGGTAGCAGGTTGTTAATAAATTCTTCGTAACCACCAAATACAAACGAGTTCACATTACCAGAGAGTTCATCGGGAATATTGGTGCGCAATATTTCCATAAAAACTTTATTATTGGTAGCATGCAGAAACTTATATGGTGGTAATAAATTGGCTCCTTTTAACTCTAACCCTAATACCACATCATCAATAAACGATTTGTATTTATAACCAATATCTTCTGTACTAGTGTATAAAACAGGTATATTATTCCAATCAATGTTTAAGGTATTTGCTTCTGCAAATGTCAGGAATGCAGCATCAAAATCATTTTGCACAAAAAGTTTTTTTAATAACTCTTTTTCCATTCCACTTCGGTAAGGAAAATCATCTCGTTTACTACCGAAATTTCTTTTGTAATCACAGAGTAAATATATTTTTTTCATATCTTACTACACTAGCATCCGAAAGTACGGAATTTAAAAATGCCCTCAGAATCCCCTATTTTTGAGTTCGAGAAAAAACTTTACAATGATGGGACTCTTCAGGCGAAACAAAAATAACAAAAAGCCCCTCATTCGACAAATTATAGATTTAGTTCCCCGCTGGCTATTCGATAGCTGCACCAGAACCTATCAAACGGATAAAGGATGCAGTAAGTACAAGACGTACGACCAGCTTGTTGCCTTAACTTTCGGACAGCTCAATAAGTGTCAGAGCCTAAGCGACATATCGGCAGGAATTGGTGTGAGCGAAGTATTCATAGAGGACCTAAATCTCAGGCAGAGCCCTGCTCGTTCCACCAT
>JAVERT010000004.1:0-154204 GCA_034006985.1 Gudongella sp. | reverse complement strand
GATTGTAGATCTTTACGAGCTGTTTCTTAAAGTCTTCATCGAAACGCTTTTTGGCCATTTAAATCTCCTCCTGATTTAATTGTACCATGTTAAGTAAAGAACTGTCCTACTTAGTGTAACCTATCCATGTACTTTTATCAGATAGGGGATAAGAATAAAATATTTTGAAATGGCTCAATTAGGATTATTTGGCACAATCTATGATATAATAAATTAGTTATGAAGGGATGTATGTTGCAAAAAAGGAGTAATTATTTTAAAAATAAAAAAATAGGTTATTTAATTGTAAAGATTAAATTTCTAATTTAGAATGCTACTTACATTAAAATTATATTGAGAAGATTTAATTTAGTCTTCGGAAGGAATTAAATAGAGGAGGAAACGTTATGAAGATTTCAAAGAGTGATGCGTTGATATGGTTTGATTTTTTTTCACAATTGACTGAAGAAGATGAGATTAGCCCAAAACATGAAGAAATTATTTTTGCTACCTTTAAACAAATTGAGGCGGCGATTGATCATAGAAATAATATGTTAATCTCTGAAATAGAGGGTTTAAAAACTTTGGAGAATAGAACTTTATTTGTGGGCAATGAAAGTAAATTTCCCAAAGGATGTCGTTCTTGTCTTTTGGGTACTGGATTGGGTGCAATCAGGAAAACGAATAAATGCAATTTAAACTGTAAGTTCTGTTATAATTATGGAGAATTAGAAGATATTCCGCCAATTGGAGAAGATATGTGGGAAATTGGGGGGACGAAATTTTATGAGAAGGATATTGATTTACTTCTTTCCATTCACCAGAAACCTACAGGAGTTTCTTATGTTTATTTAGAACCATTTATGGAAATTGAAAAATATTACGTTGTTATAAAGAAATTTAGAGATGCAGGAATTTATCAACACTTGTATACAAATGGCACTTTAGCTACGGAAGAGACATTAAAAGCATTGGGAGAAGCAGGTCTTAATGAGATACGTTTTAACCTTGGGGCTTCAAATTGTTCAGATAAAGTTATTGAAAATATTGGAATAGCAAAAAAATATATTCAAAATGTAGGTATCGAAACACCGATGACTCCTGAATTTTTCAAATCATTTTTTGAGAAAAAACGAGATATCTTAGAAACGAAATTAGATTTCATAAATTGCGCAGAATTACATTTGAAAGAAAATAACATAGGTAATTATTATTGGGAAAATATGTATATTTCTAGACATGGCTATATATCTCCGATTTGGAGTAGGGAATTAACACTGAAATTTATGAAAGTAGCCGATGAAGAAAACTGGGATTTAGTAGTGCATGATTGCTCAAATAATACTAAATTTGCCAGAGATTTAAATTTGAGTAGTAAAGAAGGTATGTGGTTCGGAGCTAGTAATTATGCTTGTGAGTTTTCTAGGATACCATATGAAGTATTTATACCTATACTGAGTGATGATGATTTTAAATTTTTAAGTGAAGAAGAATTACCAGATGAATATAAACCAGTATTGATAGATTATTAGAGTATTTATCAATTATGAGTGTAATATTCAAGATAATTATATCGTTAGTATAATAATTAAAATGACTTTGGAATAAAAAATGACCAGAGTCATTTTTTTATGCGAAAATCTATGACTTTAATTAAGTAAATTTGTTACAAGAGTATATTGTAAATAACTTATGCTTCTTATAAGGTAAAGCTAAAGGAAGGAAGCTTTACTTTGTTAATAGCAAATAAAGTATTGATTATTAAAGAATAGATTGATTTTAATATTTTTTTAGGAATCAGTTTAAATGCCCACTAATTAGGCATAGTACAAATGAAAATGTTAGCGGTAAGTCAGAAATATAAAATTCATATTAAAAAACAGTTGTTACTTTGAAAAAATAAAAATTGATAAAGCTTTGTTTTTTGATGTTTACAAAATGCTTGAAGATTATAAGGATGAGTATTTTATTGTATATGAATATGTTATTAATACTGGTTATAAGGATATTATAGATATATTATATTGCCTAATTCTAGATTGAAACTACATAAGATAGGATAACCACATTTAAATATCAGCTATTCAGATTTTTTATCTTTAATATCTGACTAAGATAGTATTAGAATATTTAAAAAAATCAGTGCTGTATCAAGTTAATTGGTTATTGATATATGTTCATTATTAGGGTATGATATTAACATAGTTGATTAAATTAAAGATTTTATATTTAGTTTTAAGGAAGCGTTATTTTTTAAAAAAGCTTTATGTAGATGAATTTTATTTTTAGAATAAATTATCTGAAAATACTATATTCTCAGAATATAATTTTTGTAAATAGCTGATGATTAGGGAATGGAGTAGTGAATTGACATTTTGATATAAAGAAATTAGAAAAGGTGGAAGGCTTGTGTTTACAAATAAAACTAATGAAAAATATTATAATAGAATATATTTCCGAGTAACAGCTGGAACGTTGGTTGTGGTAATGCTCTTAGTTGCCTTTCTTCAAGCAGGGACAATGGTGGTTATAGGTCGTAGTGAAGATAACTATAATACAGCTGAAAATTACTTAGTTGATAATACTGAATATGTTAATAAATCGCGACCATCAAGAATGATAGATTACATAGAGACATTCAACACAAAAGAGACTCTAGAGTATTATTATAAGCTAGCAGGTACACAAATTGCTAAGGAAAAATATGATTTAGCACTTGAAAGTATAGAAAAATGCATTGGATTGTACGAAAATGAGGGACAAGAGTTTTATATGGATCTTTTATTAAAGCGTGGATCTTTACAGGTTATGATTGGAGATTATGATGCGGCTCTTAAAAGTCTAGAAATAGCTCTGAATGAAGATTCTGAAGTGGCGGATATTTATTTAGTAAAAGCTCAAATATACTCAGAATTACAGGATATGGTTTTACTAGAGCAATGTTTACTTGCATATCTAGATTTAAAACCTGAAGATAATGATATTAGAGAACTTCTTGCTCAAATACAATTTAAAAAGGACGATTACCAAATTGCGGATCAACAGAATGATGAAAAACTAATAACAGATGTAGAGAGTGAAGTAGGGACAGCAACTACGATTTCTATAGCAGAAACAGAATATATAGAAGGTTTGAATGCTGTGAAAAATTCTAATTTTTTGACAGCGGAAGCCTACCTTACAAGTGCTATATTGAAAGATGATAGCTTTGAAGGTATATATTATTACAGAGGAGTTTGTAATATGTCGCTAGAGAAATATTTATTGGCAATAGAAGATTTGACCATCTCAATAGATAAAGAAGACATGCAACAAGCTAGTTATTATACTAGGGGAGTTTGTTTGCTGATGGATAATCAATACGAGAAAGGATTTTTAGACATTGAATATGCGTCTAATTTAAATGAAGATGAAGAAATTACAAAACAAGCACAATTGCTGATTGAGGAACTAGAAAAGGCTCAAATAAAGCAGGCGGTTAACCCTGAGGGGATAGAAAACGTAGAAGAAACCGCAAATCCAGAGGAAATAATAAAGCCGGAAGAAACAGTAATGCTAGAAGAGATAGAAGAACAACAAGATACAGAAAAGCCTGAAGAAAATGAAGATTACTTAAAAACTCCATTAATCGAAGTAACACTACCCTTGGAGACAGAGCAGAATTTAAATAATTGAATATAAATCAAATGAATTGTCCGTAAGATAAATCAATGTTGATATTTAAGAGAGGGTAGGTATTTTATGAATATTATAACACGGAATATACAATCTATTAGAAATAGGAAATTAATCTATATATTAAGTGCACTCATTGTTATTTTAATACTGTTTGGATTTCAGTCATTTGTAATGGGTGAAGAAGGAATTCCATCGGGTGAAGAAGTAACTCTATCCGATGAGGAAGGAGATCCATCGGGTGAAGAAGGAACTCCATCGGGTGAAGAAGGAACTCTATCGGATGAAGAAGGAGATCCATCGGGTGAAGAAGGAGATTCATCGGGTGAAGAAGGAGATCCATCGGGTGAAGAAGGAACTCCATCGGGTGAAGAAGTAACTCTATCGGATGAAGAAGGAACTCCATCGGGTGAAGAAGGAACTCCATCGGGTGAAGAAGGAATTTCATCGGGTGAAGAAGGAACTTCATCGGGTGAAGGAGAAGCCCCAGCGGATGAAACAGGAGCACTTAAATCAGGATCTAATGAAGATGAAATAAAGTCTATACCACAGATGGCAACTTTTGCGTTACTTAGTGAAGAAACTCCTTCTGAAGCTGATAAAACTACTTCAGAGTCAGTTGTTTTGGAATATGAAATTCCTGATGGCTCTGCTTATATAGTTGGAAGTGAAGAAACAATTTATGAAAACACTGTTGCTCAAAATGCAATTCAGCAGGCTCTTGATGCAGCTAAAGCTAATGCAGTAAGTAATGTAACAATTATTGTAAATAATGGTGTATATACTGGAGGCATAAATGTTATTATTCCAGAATCAACATCTGTAGACACAGATGAAGGATCCTCCGGTGTTGATAGTAAAGTACTATTTAAGATTATGGCACAGGATGCCTATACAACTGATGAGGATACAAATGAAAATACACCAAATGCAAATTCTGCTGGAGGAGTAGATGTACAGGGAGATTTAAACTTTGACGGTATGGATGTTTTAATAGCTGGAATTTATCTTTCCTTGAAAAACTCAATCAATGTAAATAATGCTGATGAGATTACATATTACGGAACAGCTGCAGATGATGAAATAGAATTAAATTTGAATAATGTAAAGAATAAAGCAGTCATTGATTCAGGGGATGGAAATGATGTCCTAGATATTTCTATAAAGCAAAGTCCAACTGTTAGTTTTGAGCTTGCAAAAAATATTGGTTTTGACGAGGATGGTAATTTAACAGAGGATGGAAATACCAAAATTGCTGCGGCAATTGATACGGCTTTTGATGTAACAGATGGAAGTAACAATAATTATCGACTTGAATCAATAATAGATTCAGGCAGTGGTGATGATAAGATTACAATTACCTTAATAAATAGTTCGGAAATCAATAATCAAGATGAAAATACTATAACAGGGATAAAATCAAACATAGATATTTCTGCCAATGATATTACAGTAAATGGAGGAACTGGTTCAGATGATGTTATTGTAAAAGGTAGCTTGGAATTTGGAACAGCTACTGTAACAAGTGGAGCAATTCAAAAAAAAGTAGCTAATCATATCGAAACAAAATTAGATCTTTCTGGTACAGAGATAAAAATAGATGGTGGCGATGGCGATGATCTTTTTAATATCGATACAACATCTGCTTTTAGCAGTTATCGTAAAGTAGATGTAACTGTAGAAGATTACTCTGGGTATGACAGAGTAAATCTCACAGGCAAACTAGAGAAATATGATGATAATACAAATAATATCAGTGGAGACTCTAGTGAAGTAGAAATGAGTGCTCTAGCTGAAATTACTTTTTTAAATGATTTAACTTCTATTTCTCAGTTTACAAAGGATATGACAGTAAGTATGACAAATGTTGAAGCGGTGACTGATGAGCTAGTTAATAAGAAGACAGTTAATATTGAAGATGTTTCATCTTCAAATATTGAATTTAAAAGTAGTTTTACTGATTATCTTATAGATGGTGATGTTGGAACTATAAACTATACTAATAATTCCGGTGCCGGCACTTTTTTAACTAATTTAATAATTAGTGGAAGTGATGTTACAACGGGAGATATTTATGCTCCTAATCTAAATATAATAATCTCAGGTCTAGACAGTTCTATTAATAAATCTAGCAGAGTGAATATTAATGGTGAGGTAACAGGAAAGAATATTTCCATCAAGTCTAAGAATACTGATAGTCATGCCTTAGAAATTATTAGCAATGACTTAAGTGACGAGGCTGATGATTATACTTTGGAGGCAAGCTTTTTCGATATAGTTAGTGATGCTGTAATAAATATAGCAAGCACTGGTAGTTTAAAATCTACACAAACTATAAGCCTTGAAGCTATTAGTCAACAGACTAAACCTCTGGTACCAACTTTAGAAGAGCTTACAGCAAAATTTGGGCCTGAGTACGAAAATACTTTAAACATAAATTTTGTGGCGGTTAAAGTTGGGAGCGCTTCTATTGATATTGAAGGTGCTATTGAGGCTTCGGCTATCCGTGCGGCTGCTAATTCTCTAGTTAATGTTTCTGCTATAAATGATAATTTAGCTGCTTTTGGAATGCCTTTGGCAGTGGGGGTTGTTGTTTCTAAAGCTAATATAAATGTTAGCGGTAATGCTTATATAAATGCCTTAGAAGGTGGAGTATTCCTAAAAGCTGATTCAGATGTTAACCTAGAAACTAATTCTGTTACAGGAATACTGCCCTTTGCTTTAGCAGTTTCAGCAGTGGTAAATGATTCCCATGTAAATATTAAAGGCGATTCTACATTAAATTCTGAGGGAGATATTATTGCTTGTGCGCAAGGCTGGACTAATATAGATAATTCAGCATCTGGACCTAGTGAAGAGAATACAAGTTCTAATTCATCTGGTGGTTTCTTTGCAATTTCAGTGGCAGTTCAAAATGTATCTGCCTCAATTAGTGAAAATGCTATGGCAGGCACTAGAGGAGATTTGAAAGTAGAATCTATTGCTCATGAACGTATTAAGAATAAAGCTACATCTAGTTCGGATGATGGTGAGACATCATTTACACTTAGCAATTTGATAGATAAAGTTAAGAGTTTAATGACTAGTTCTGCGACTAATATGGACCAAGAGAGTACAGATAATTCTGGGAGTTCAGCTCTTAATGGTGTTTCCTCTAGACTTGATAGTAGTGACTCCACTACGGGAAGTAATCCTACTGGAGTAAACAATCTTGTTGATAACGGCACATCAGGTGTTAATCAAGATACAAGTAGTTTTCAGTTAGTAGGTGCATTAGCTGTAACTTATGCAGAAAACACAAATAAAGCATTTATAGATACAACAGGAACGATAAATACAGAAGGGAACTTAAATGTATATGCTATAGGATCAATTTCAAATGAAACTATTGCAGATGGTTCTCCTATTAAGAGCACTGATTCAGATTCAACAAGTAATGAAGATTCTACAAGTGCTCTTGGTGTTGGTGTAGCTGTAGCAGTTGTTAATTATACTAATGAAGCATATATTAATGCAGCTTCAAATTTAGAGTCTAAAGGTCTTGAAATTGTAGCTAAAAGTATGAATATATCATCATCCGCAATTTCTAAGGCTGGTTTTACACAAGCGAATTTAGGACTTGCAGGAGCTTTAACAGTGCATGTTGTTAAAGCTAAAAATTCTGCAGAACTTAAGGAAGATATTTGTTTAGATGGTGGGAGATTAAATCTTGAAGCAGATGTTATTAGGAGTAACTTTGTTACTGTTGCTGATGCAGCAGGCACATCAAATAAAATTAGTGATAGTTCTTCTACAGGCTCAGTAGGAATAGGTGCAGGTATTGCAGTTGCAGTTATTGGAGTAGATACTTACGCAAAAATAGCAGATAGAGTTAATATAAGTTCTAAGGATGAAAAGCATTTAGATTCAATGAATATTATTGCATCCTATCTAGGAAGCGAAAAAATGATAGCTAGAGCAGGAGCGTCCGGAGGAACTGCAATTGTTCCGGTTTTAGCATTGGATATAACAGGGATATATGTTGGTGCTGATACGGGAAATAATACAAGTGCTAACAATATTGTATATGATGGAGATATAAATATTATTGCAAATAACCTTATGACAAGATCGATTACAGCGGATGCTGCTGCAGCAGGTAGTGGAGTTGGACTAGGAGGTTCATTTATAATAGATGTGATAAATGATACAGCAATCGCTAATTTAGGTCGTAGCTTCAAAGGCAAAAAAGTTAATCTAAGAGCTAAATCTATTAGTCGTCTTAATGCAAATGGGAAAGCAGGAACCTCAGGTTCAACTAGTAAAACAACATCCTCTGGTGACACAAGTGACCAAGATGGTGATGGCTCTAGCGGAGATTCGGGTGGAGATAGCGAAACGGGAGATCCTGACCCCGAGCCTGCCTCGGAGGACCCATATGATGGGATCTCAGATTTATTTGATGAAAATGGAAATACTACAAACCCAGAGGGAGAAGATAACAGCGAAGATTTTGCTGAATTATATAATGATGGAGAAGCTGATGCTATAGCTGATGCTAACACAGGTGCAGCTGTAGGTATGGCGGACGTGATAGGAACTAACAATGTTTCTGGTAATTCAGTAAATAGTTTGATTGAAAATAGACAAAAAGGAGAAACTCCTGAAGGAAGCATCCAAGTAGCAGCAACTTTTACTCTTAATATACAGAAAAATATTTCTAAAGCTATAATCGGAGATGGTATCGTTGTTGAGTCTGAAGACGAAATAATAATTTCAAGCGAGAATGATACAGATGCAGTTATTATGTCTGATGCATCTGCTACTGATTCTACTACTGGTGTTGGAGTAGCAGTTGCAATAAATATAGTAACATATGAGAATATTGCACTTGTTGGAGACTCTAGACTAATAGGTGAGAGCCTTATAATTACAGCAGATATAGATGAAAAAGTTGCCAAAGATATTTTAGAAGAAGTACTTGGTGAGCTTTTAGAAATTCTCGATGCTGAAGATTTGGCTAATGATGTTCTTACTGAATTAGAAGGCGAAGACACTACTATTAAGGCATATATTGAAAAATTAATTAATGATAGAGGCATTATTTTAGCAGAAGACGTTAATTTAGAAGATATTAGTCAAACACTAGCTGCAACAATTGCAGAACGATTAAAATCATTGTTGGCTGGTACTGATATTACGGATAGTATAGATGAAGATTTTCAAGTAGTAGTTGAAGAGACTCTTATTCATATTGTTGATGGGCTTGTGGATACTAATGTATTGTTTAATATAATAAAAAGTGATAGTTCTAGTATTAGCACAATTTTGGAAAATTTAAAGGATCCTGTTAAACGTAATGAAATAATAGCACTTACAGTAAAAGCTGTTGCAGCTATTTTAGGAAGCAATGATGAACTCGATGGTATAGGACATAAAATCTCTACATCAACAGTTTCTGGCGTAGGGGCATCAAATGTCGGTGTAGCAGGTTCAGCAGCTATTTCAGTAGTATATGGTGCGACCAAAGCTGTGATTACAGATAGATCTGAACTTATTATTGGCGAAGATATAAATATTAGCGGTGATATTGTTATTAATGCCGATGGCGCACAGAAAATATATACTACTGCAAGTTCCTCAGCTGATGACAAGGGGAGAGCAGATAAAAACAAAACTGCGACATCAGGTAGTACAAGTAATAATAATGGAGCAATAGAAACTGAAAATACAAATGATGAGGATGATAAAGAAGGTAAATCAGTAGGAGTAGGTGCAGCTTTTGCAATAAGTATTTCTGATTTTACTGTTTATGCAGGAATTGGGGAATATCGTAATGTAAATGCTGGTAACATAAGTATTTCAGCATTAGCTCGAAATGATCTTGACACTATTAGTGTTTCTGGATCAGATCCACTTGCTCGTAGCACTAATACTGATGGAGATACTGAAGCTAAGGATATTTCTGTAGATGCATCTGTATCGGTTAGCTTGATTCAAAATGATGTTAAAGCATACGTAGGTCAAGGTTGCAAAGTTTTAACTACTGCAAATGAGGATACAGTAGAAACTGATATATCAGGAGAAAAAGTGAATTTTTTCTTGTATGCTAAACAAAGAGGCGATACCTTAACTAATGCTAGCGGATTTTCTGTGGGAGATGCTAGTTCTGTAGGCGCAGCAGTTGCTGTTAATATAGCTATATCATCAGTTGTTGCAAGTTTTGAAGGACAGGGAGAGATAGCAGGAAAAGCTAGACTAATTGCTGTAACTTATAATGAAGATGATGCTAATGCTCTAGCTGTAGCTATGGGAGCAGATGTTGATCGTTATCTTTCAAAATTCCGTGATGCTCAGAATCTTAAAATAAATAAAGATGAAGGAACAACTACTAGTGAAGGTGGCAATAAAACATCATCACTTATAAGTAATAAACTTACAAGTACGGGAGATGAAAATGGCTCAGAAGTTAGCTCTACTTTGCCAGTGTCTACTAACGCTTTACATGCACAAAATGCTTCAACGACTTCAACTAACGAAGCATCTTCATCAGCTAATAATGATGCTATGGGCAGTATTATAAGTGAAACTGAAACGGATAGCAGTCCAGATATTGGTGAAACAATTACCAATGGGCTTTCAGGCGAAAATAATGATGAAGAACAAAAGAAAGATATGAAAGTTCACATAGCGGCAGCTGTTGGAGTTAATGTTACATTGCATAATGCATTGACTACTATTAATGGTTTTCTTTCTGCTAAAAATATAGAAGCACTAACAGTAAACAATGGAAACTTTTCTACAGTTGGAACTGGTGTAGCTGCTACACTGATGGAAAATAGTAATTCTATCGGTGTTGGTGTTGCAGTTTCTGTAAATAAAAATACATCTAGGGTTGTTATTGATGGTGAACTAAATGCAACTGATGGAAATATAATTGTAAGTACTGAACTCACTCAGAATATGGACGGTGCTTACCGTGGTAAATATGGAGCGTTAGGTATTTCAGGTAGTGTTTCTGGTTCTGGTGGAAAAGCTGGAGTTGCAGGTTCATTAGCTATAGTTATTGCAGGAGGAGAAAGTAGCATTACAGTTGTTGATTCTTCTAGACTTACAGCTGTAAATGGTGATATAGAACTCCAAGCTACTGATAAATCTAAACTTTCAGCATCTGCTATGGCAGCAGTTCTTTCAAAAGGTGTAACTTTTGGTGTCGGTGCAGCTTTTGCACTTCTTTATGCAGAGAATAAAGTTTTGGCAATCTTGGGAGATGACGTTGAAGTTACAGCGAAGTCTTTCACGATGAACGCTGAAAAAATGCCGGTAACAATTAAGGATTGGGGATTGCCTTTTGTAGGTTCTGATCTTTTTACAGCAGATGCTGAAGATGGTAGTGAAGGAGTCATAAATGTTACAACTACAGGCGAAGGAAAAGATAAATTTGCAGTTACTATGAATGTAGAAGCGGAAGATTTAGTAGATATAGCCCAGCTTACTAGTTTTTTAGGTAGTGTAAACTATTATTCATCTGCTACAGCAGGTACTATTGTAGGTGGAAAAGATAGTAAGCTAGCAATGGCTGGTTCAGTATCAATGTTATTCCAAAACAGTGAAACTAGATCAATTATAGGGGATAGAGCAGTAATAACTATTACAGATGGAAATCTTGATATAAATGCTTTATCAAATAATAATGCTCGCGTTATTGGTGGTGCTATTTCAGTTTCTGCAGCACAATTTGGGATTGGATTAAATGTAGCAATAATAACTAATAAGGATATCGTTACAGCGTCCATTGGAGAATATGGAGCGATAGAAGTTACAAATGGCGATATTAATATCTCTGCAATATCAGACTCTGATTTGTGGTCTATTACAGTAGCTGCAGCAATAAAAGCATCGGGAGGAGGTTCTTCTTCTGGGGCAACGATAGGTGGAGGACTTACAGTTATTGTATCTAACAATGAAGTATCAGCAAAAGTTGATGATTATTCTCTTATAAATGTAAGTGGTAATATTGATGTTATTGCAGATAATAATGCTTATCTATTATTAGTTTCAGCATCAGTTGCGGTAGATGCAAGTGGAGGTTCGGGTGTCGCAGGTGGTGGTACCGTAGCAGTTATAGTAACTGGTAATAAAGCTCAAGCTTCATTAGGAAACAATGTGGAAATTAATAGTGGTGGAAGAGTAAGTATTGCTTCATTAAATAAAGATACGTTAATAAGTATTTTAGCATCTGCATCTGGATCTTCTGGCTCGACCCACGCAGTTGCTGGAACACTTAATGTAATAGTTACAAATTCTAAAAGTCAAGCATTAGTAGGAGATTATGCAAAGATAACTGCTAAAAATGATATTATCATTAAAGCAGAAAACCAATCTAAGCTAGTAAATGTTTTGGTAGGAATTGCAATTTCAGCAGGTTCAGGTGCAGCTGGAGGAGCTACTATTAATGTTAATGTAATTAATAGTACAACTGAGGCTAAAATAGGCAAAGATGCAAAGATTGTTTCTAGAAATGGTAGCGTAATAGTTCAGTCAGGTGCAGAGGATTGGACATTGGTTATCACAGCAGCTGGAGGTATTTCAGCATCTGGAACAGCTATAAGTGGAAATATTCAAGTTACCGTAGCACAAAGTAAAATACTCTCATCAATAGGTGATGGAACTATAGTCAGAGCATTCGATTCTGTGGGAATTATTGCAGATCAAAAGAGTAATGTATATCTTACAGCTGCTAATGCTTCAATTTCAGGAGGAACAGGAGTAGGTGCAACAATTATAGTCGGTATTCTGCGAAATGAGGTTAATGCAAGTGCTGGGAATAATGCAGATATAATTGCTTATGCACTTGCTGTGGGAAGCAATACAGGAATATTAACATCTAATCGTGAAACTAGACGAAAGGGAATTGTAGTTAGTGCTTTAGCTTCAGAAGAAATATTAATGTTAGGAATTGGAGCTAGTGGTGCATCTTCTACTGCAGTGTCAGGTGTTATTGATACTATGGTAGTTATAAATAAGGTAAATGCAAATGTGGGTAATAATGCTAGAATGCAAGCTGGAACAAGTATAATAGATGATATAGATGAAGATGGTTCTGAAGATGGAAAGTCTTCTCAAGGAGATATAGATGTTGAGGCCGGTGATTCGTCGAGTATATACAATTTTGGTGGTTCTGTAGCTATATCTGGCTCAACAGGAGTAGGAGCAACAGTACTAACACTAGTATTTGATAAAGATATAAAAGCTAGTATTGGCACAGGTGGGGAAACTATAGCGACTGGTAATATTACAGTTAAGGCTAACGCTGAAGATGATTTGTTTTTAGTAGCTATTAGTTTTGCTGGTTCAGGTAGTACTGCTGTTGGACTTGGTGCGAGTGTACTAGTATTTATGAATAGTGTTTTAGCTGAATTAGATGGCAATGTTCAAGCAGGTGGTAATATATATGTTACAGCTACTAGCGATGAATTCTTGCTAAATATAGCAGCTTCTCTCGCAGGAAGTGGTTCAGTTGCTGTAGGTGGGGCAGCTGTAGTTACTTACTTTACAGGTGAAACCATTGCGAAAGTAATTGAAGATACGGTAGTTCAAGCTGATGGAAATATCACTATCCAAGCAAATTCTATAGAATTTATAACTGCAGATGTTGTTGGTTTGTCTGGTAGTGGAACTGCTGCAGTTTCTGGAGCAGTTGATGTAGTTATTACTAAAGTTAAAACACAGGCTTACACTGAGAGCGGAGTTTCAATCAAAGCGGGAAGCTTGAGTATTGAAGCAATAGATAGTTATGATTTTGTTGGAATAGCAGTTTCAGCTGCTGTATCAGGAACTGCTGGAGTCGGAGTGACAGCAATGGTTACAGTTGCAGGAAATACTATTACTGCTTATATCGGTGAGAATAATATAATTACAACTACCTCTGGCGATGTGATAGTATTTGCCAAATCTAATAGAGATTTTAAAATGTATGCAGGAACTATAGCTGGTGGTGGGTCAGCTGGTGTTGGAGTGACCTTAATGGTTGCAGTTATAGGTGGTATGCTTACACAAGATGCTTCAGATTCATTGTCTGAGAATTTTGACCCTAACGCAGTGATGGATGATCAATCAAAAAATTCTCCAGGAGTAACTAGTTCATACTATAGTGAATACAATGGAGATAGATTGGCAAGTAATCTAGAAGGTGACGGTAGCAGCGTTAAAAACAATTCTATTGGTCATGAAGAATATGTATATGAAAAAGATAGTAATGGTAATTTAGTCAAAGTACAAAAGATAGATTCTAACGGCGTCCCTATGATTGATGTAAATGGCGATCCTATTTATGAAACTCAAATGGTATTTGATGGGGAAACTGGTTATCGTGACGGTAGTTTTGATGAAGAATATAAAGAAGGAGATACACCAGGTGAAGATTTTACTCCAAATGAAAGTAGCAATCAAGATTTAGAGGATGCTAGCAATTTGGGGCAGACTCAGCCATCTTATAATTCAAAAGATGCTACAATGGCTTATATTGCTAAAAATACAGTGGTAATAAGTGCGAAAGATATATCTGTTGAAGCTAATGACAATGTAACTGCAGATTTGGTAACTGCGACTATTGCAGTTGGAGGATACGCTGGAGTTGGAGTCGGTATAGCAACAGCTGTAATGTTCTCTAATGTATTAGCGTATGTGGAAGATAACTCAGTACTTTCTGCTGAAGGCGATATTACAGTTTATGCAAGAGGAGGTTCTACACCAGTTGGTCTAGGTGCTGAAATAAATGCTGCACTAAAAAAAGCAATAGGAGAAAATAGTGATAGTGTAACAGTAGTAGACTTGACTATTCGTGCGATATCAGTTACGGGAGCAGGGGGCTTAGTAGGTGTTGGAGTGGCAGCAGGTGTTGTATCTCTTAATTCTAATATCAAAGCTTATATAGGGGGAGATGTAGTAAAAGCAAGTACAGTTACTGTAAAAGCAGAAAGTGACTATCCACAAGTTATAGCCGCAACTCTTACTGCCGCAGGCGGTTTAGTAGGTGTTGGAGTGTCAGTAGCAACAGTTGCATTTAATGGAACTGTTGTATCTGGAATAGTTGGAGACGCAGAGGTTGGAATGTCTAACGAATCGGGCAATATTGTAGGGGATGTAAATGTTCTTTCTGTTGCGAAAACAGATGCGACGACATTAGCAGCTGCTATTTCAGGGGCTGGGTTTGCGGTTAATGGAGCTATTTCTTTAGCAGTTAATTTTAGTCAAATTGAAACATTTATTGGTCAGGGCGTTAATCTTAAATCTAATGGTGAGGTTAATGTTGAGGCAAGAGTTGATACAAAAGCCAATACTTATATAGTAGGAGCAGCAATCGGTGGTGTAGCAGTAGGAGTTTCAGCTTCAATTGCAATCCTAGACCCAACGATATTAACTTATATAGGGACTACACCTTATAAAACAAGTGCAACAATGGGGGCAGAAATTGGAAAAATAGGTAGTATTGAAGCAGCTAATGTCAGTGTTCTAAATGATATTAAAACTAGTGCAACTAGTATAGTTCTTTCAGTCTCTGGAGGTGTATCATTTGTAGCTAATGGTAATGTTTTATTAGTATTTAATAATACACTTGCTTATGCAGCAATAAATCAAATGTATGTTACAGCTGAAAATATTAGTATAGATGCTTTTATGAATTCAAATGCTACATCAGAATTAGCTGCAGCAACAGTGGGTGGAATAGCAGTTGGAGTAACAGTCAGTTATGTTAACTTAGCTTCAACAAATGTTGCAATAATAGATACCACAGGAGTTACAGTAGAAGCTAATAATATTAATATTCATGCAGGTAGAGATATTGATGGAAACAGAAATTCTTCTATAGCGGAATCTATAGCTGTATCAGCTTCAGTAGGGGCAACAGCGGTGAATATTAATGCAGCAATTGCAGATAATAATACTAAGAACAATGCACAAATAATAGGAAACGGTAACTTGATTGCAAATAACATACTTAATGTAGGAGCAAACGGAAAAGCTACTGCCAAAGCAGAAGTAATCGGAATAACTGCTGGTGGAACTAGTATTGCAGCTTCTATAGCAGTTGCCCTTCTTAGAAGTCAACAGATTGCAATGATTGATGGAAGCAATATAAAAGCTGGATCATTAAATGTTATATCTAATTTAAATAATAACCTTACAGAAGAAAGTAGTATTGCGAAATTAATTACAGGCTCAGGTGGACTTATTACTATTACTGCGAATGTTGCAGTAGCTTATGGTCGATCTAGTAGTATTGCTTTAATAAATGGGAATAGCGTAGATGTTACAGGTGGAAATATTACGGTTGGTAGTTATGGAAATGCTAAAGTGCTTTCCGAAATTACTAATTTAACGTTAAGCGTAATTGCCGCGGGCGTTATGGTAGGGGTAGCATATTCCCAGGCAACATTTGAATCAGTTCTTAATATTCCAGAAAATAGTCTAGTAACAGCAAGCTTAGTAAATGTAGAGACTATCTATACGGCTAATGCAATTACAGATGTGACACCTTCAGCAGGTGGTGTTCAAGCTTCATTCGCATCAGTAGGTGTTAATCTTGCACTAGCAAATGCGGACTCTAAAGCAATCGCTTCAATAAAAGGATTAGGAACACTTAACACTGGTTCGGCTCTAGTTAATGCAGATGGGACAGCAACTGCAAATGCAATTACTAAAGCACCATCTATTTCTGTTAACGTTGTAAATGTTGTTTCCAATACAGTAGTCGCATTATTAAGTGCTAGTCAAAAAGCTTTTATTGATGGTGTTACCATTATTACAAATGGTGATATTTCGGTAAAATCTACACTTAATGATGAAAATGACGACGGTGCGCTTGCTAAATTAGGTAGCAATTTTGATAAAATACCTGAGTCTGTGGATATTAGTGGATTTAGTATTAAGGTAAATGTTGGCGTAGCGACTGCAGATGCAACTAATTATGCATATATAGTTGGTTCAAATATGGGAACAGAAGGGGCTTCAATAGAAAAATTAACAGTGGAAACACTTGGTAATAGTTATGCAGATGCTGAAATTGTTAAGTCAGCACTTAGTCTTGGATTGATTTCAATAGGATTAACAGTTCTTAAGGCTCAAGCAAAAGGTGATTTCAAAGCATATATAGATACAACAGGAAGCAAGAAGATTTATGCAGCTTCTGTTACGGTAGATAACCAGTATATATCATTAGCTCAAGCAGAAACAACTCAAGCTACAGGCGGGGTTAGTGTAGCACTTGCAGATATCGAAGGCAATATTGCTCTAGCTAAGGTAACAACTGTGGCTGAAGCGTATATTAAAGGAAATGGAACTATTGAAACTACTGATGCTCTTACTGTAAATGTAGCAGGTACGGCTACTGCAAATGTTGGAATAGTAACACCTCAAGTTAGTTATAGTGGAATCAAAATAGCACTCAACTTGCTTACTGCTATTCTTGAAGCTAAGCAAAAAGCTTATATGGATAGTGTTATAGTAAATGCTAGAAGTATAGATGTAAAATCAACATTAAATAATGGAGAGAATGAGGGAGCAGTTGCGATATTGGGTAGTAGTGCTAATGGAATTAGTGCAGATGTAGCACTTATAGGTGGGGAAGTGCATACGGTTATTGCAACAGCTAATAATACAAATTATGCATATATAAATGGTGTAGATATAACAGCTGCTGGCAAGATAGCAGTACAGAGTATAGCTAAATCCTATGCTAATGCAAAAGTGAATTCATCAGCCATTAGTGCTGGGCTTGTTAGTTTAGGTATTACTCTTATGACAGCGGATGCAAAAGGAAATTTCAAAGCTTATATTGATAATTCAACTATAAATAGTGGAACCTTAGAAGTAGAAAACACTTATATATCTACTGCCAATGCAGTTGCGACACAGCCAATATTAGGTGTTGGTCTTGTTTCAGTAGATGTCAATTATGCAAATGCTAACGCCTCAACTATAGCAGAGGCTTATATTAACAACAGCAATGTAACGTTGCCAGGTGGAAATGTTAAAGTTGGAACAGAAGGTATAATAGACGCAGAGGCCATTGTTTCGACACCTGTGATTAGTGTAAGTGGCGTAAAAGTTGCTGTTAGCTTGGCAGAAGCCATTTTAAGTGCTAAACAAAGTGCCTATATTTCTGGTGGAAAGATTATAACGACTGGAACAGTAGATGTTTACTCTTGGCAAAATAAAGATAAAACTACCCCTGGAGCATTAGCTTCTCTTGGGGGAACGGGCGGTGCGAATGCAAGTCTAGTAGGTGGGTCAGCAAATATTGCTAATGCAACAGCCAATGCTAGTAATAAAGCCTTTGTGAATGGAACAAGTTTTGGTAGTATTGATCAAAAAAATGGTGATCTTAACATCGCAGCCAAAGCTAACTCTTATGCAAAAGCAGGATTTATGAATGACCTTATTAGCCTTAGTGGAGCTAGTCTAGGTATTCTTACAATGACAGCAAATGCACAAGGAATTTTCGAATCTTATCTTGAAAGCACAGGTGCAGAAATATTTGTAAATGATATATATATAAATAATAATTATAAAGCTACTTCAATAGCTAAATCAACACAACCAGGAGGGGGGGGAAGTGTAAATTTAGTTACGGGACAGGTTAATTTTGCTAAGTCTAATACAACAACAGTTGCTAATGCATATATTATTGGTAGTGGTCAGGTTTATGCTAATGGTATTGAAATCATCGTAAATGGAGAAGAAAGCAGTGCAAACGCAGATATTGATGCTGCGAAGATAAGTATTAGTGGAGCTAAGATTGCTGCAAATGTTGCAATAGCTAATATGAAAATCTTCCAAAATGCTTATATTGCAGGATCGGGGACAGTATCAGCAACAGGAGTCGTATCAGTATTATCAATATTAAAGGATACAAGCTCTTTTGCTGAAGCTGGTGCTAATGGAGGAACGGGAGTATCGTTGTACAATGCCGAAGTAAATATGACTAAGGCAGAATCTTCTGCTAAAGTTAATGCTTATATACAGGGTAATGTTATTATTGTAACTGAAGGCAATGTAAATGTAGGAGCAGAGTTAGGAGGAACAGTAATTTCAAGATCACAAGCTCCTGAAACTACTGTTAGTTTGTATAGTCTAGGAGTTGTAGATGTTATTGCATCTTTTACACAAGATATAGTTGGAGCTTGGATTGGTGGTAATGCTAATGTAACAGGAGATAATATTAGTGTAATTGCGAATGCCAATGGTGTAGCTACTGCAATTGCAGAACAGCCAAATACTTCTGTAAGCGGTGCAAATTTAGATGTTATTAGTGCAGAAGCAAAAGTAGGAACAAGAAATGTTAAAGCATCTATCGGAAGCAATGCAACTATTGAATCAATAGGAACAGATGAGGATGATGGTGTTAATATAGCAGCAGCATCTGAGACAACTCTTAGAGCATACAGTAACCATGGCACTAGTATAAGTTTAGTTGGAGTGGGTAAGTATACAATAAAAACATATGTTGGAACTCATAGCACAATAGCTGAAGTAAATGGCACAGTAATTTCCAAGAAAAATATTTGGGTAAGTGCAGATGATAAAATAACTACTTCAGCATATACATCAGCCACTAATGCAGGCTTAGTTAGTGTTGGTAAATCAACAGCATCAAGCATAGTTAACAATCAGAAAGGTGAAGTTTTAGTAGGAAGCGGAGCGGTTTTAGAGGCGCTAGAAGGCATCAATATTCTTGCTTCAACTAAATCTGACCTAAGTGCGATTGTAAATGCAAATGGAGTTGCTCTAGGTGACTTTGGAGCTGTTTATGCTGAAACAAAGCTTAATAATCGTAATACGAGGGTTATAGTCGGAGATGGCGCTAAAATAGTTTCTAGATATGGAGACATAAGTATCTATTCTTTAGCGGATATTGCAAAACAAGTAGCTAAAGCCACTATGGGTGGAGCAGGTATTGTTAGTGGTGGTGATGGACCAGAATCATATTCCTATATAAATACTAATACAGCAGTTGATATAGGAAATGGAGTTGAAATTACAGCTCTATTTGGAGATTTAGGAATAACTGCTACTAGTAAAAACGATATATTCTCTTATGCTTATCGACATATGGGTACTTTAGCAGGGAATAATCAGAGCAAAGCTGCCATTACAGCCTCTGAAAATACGATAGTAACAATAGGTGGGAATGGAACACAGAGCTACTTAAACAGTAGAAATACAGATATAAATGCTTTTCTTGAACAGAAACTACATGCATACGCTGTATCCTATACTATTTCTGCTGCTTCTTTAACCAATGCAAAATCATATATAAATTTGAATGATATTACAAAAATTAGTATTAATAATGCATTTGTAGGGGGAATAGATAGTTTAAGTATAGATGCAGTTGTTGTTGATATGTATTTACATTCTGAAAGTTATTCGGAAATTGTAGGTCTTACTGGTAAAGTTTATGCTACGTCTTCTGCCACAGGTAGCAGTGATGCAGCAGTTACAGTGGCTAGTGTAGCTAGTCTAGCAAGTCAAGCTATTAGCATAAGAGCTGAATCCCCATTGATAACTGATCAAGTTGTATTTAGAGATGCTACTGCTAAGGGAAATACAGTTGTAAACTATGTCTGGAAGACTGTTCAAAGAGTTGTCGAAAAAGTAGTCAAAGTGGTAAGTAAAATTCCAATTATAGGTTGGATTGTAAAATGGGTAACAAAAAAAGTTACTGAATGGGTAGATGTGTTGGTAGAAGAAATTCTTTACTCCGATGCAGAGATATATCGTGAAGGAAGCGTAAATTCAAGCGGTAAAGTAGATATTAATGGGAATATTCATTTAGGAGGTGCCGCTGCTGGTATGTTCATAGAAATTAAAGAAGACGGGACATTTATTTATTCTGGTCTCGAAGATGAGTATTCTCTAACAGGCTTTCAAGCGGATAATAAAATTACACTAGGCAAATTATATAATGAGGATTTAGGGTCATTAATAATCAATACATCTAGCTCAAATGGGATCAAAGGGAATATCTCAGTATTTAATAACAATTATTTACCGAATATAGTGATTAATAACTTATCAGCATTAAATCTAATAATAGGAGAAGTAATTGCTACAAACGGACAATTAGGTTCACCTTCCTTGAATATAGGAGGAGTTAAATTTGTATTGGATACAGAAATTCCAAATCTTAAAGTAGAATCTCAAAAAGAAACTGACCTTACTTTTGGGAAAAGTGTTGATATTGGTGATGGTAATGTCAATATAAAAATGAACGGTGGAGATTTAAATACAGCAACCAATGATGGCCAAGGAAGTCCTGCAGCAATTTGGGCTAATAGACTTATGGTTGAAGGGGCAGGAAATGTTGGGACAGAAGAAAATCGTTTCAAGGCATATATATTAGAAATACCAGAAATTGGTGGGACTCAAGGAATTATCAATACAATGGAAGCCAGACCAACATATATTTCATTGGTTGCAGCTAAAGATATTTATGCAGCTTTAAATCATATAATAGCTTATGTTGGTTCAGCGGATAGTACAGTCAACCCAGTCCTTGTTATTGATAAAATTATTGCTGGTGGTATAGCAGATTTACACATATTTTCTCCACAAAGCTTATTATATGAAGATTATGTGGATTTAGATGAGTCAATCGAAGTGACAACACCAGGTAGAAGAGACACACTTGTGTTGTTAAAACCAGAAAACTCAACAGATGAAATAATAATTCTGGATTGGAAGGGCGAAGATACAAGATATAAACTTATGCCGAATGGAATGCTTAAGATAGATGAGGGAATAAAAATAAATGGCTCAGATTATTATATAGGAGATTCAGAAACAACCAATGATGATGGTGTTACAGAAAAAATAGCCCACTACTATTTACCAAGTGGGGATATAGTTGCAGTAAACAGAGTTACAGGTGATATTGTAAATGTAATTACAATTGATGGTAGAATTTATAATTTGGGTGACATTACCTTTATTAGTGATAGTGATTCGGTAAAAGATATAATCAAGTTTAAGCAGGAAAATTTTAACGTAGTATATGTATACAATACAGACGGAAGCTTTAAAGATATGAATATTGAAATAACTGAAGAAAATCTAGAAAATGGTGGGGTTACAATTTATGTTGAAACAGAGCCAGGGGAATTTGGTTGGACTTTACCTGATGGTGCAAGAGTTTACTACAAGAATGCTTTTCTTGAAGATGGAAGTGAAGTTAAGCCTATCTTCTTAGGAATGAATGGAGGAAACTATTTATATCTTCTTGAACCATTATGGAAAGAACGCGATTTTTACCATGTGGTTGAATTCAATAAAGTTGATGAAGAAAATATATTTGTTGCTGCATATTCATATACCAAGGAAGAACTTCTTAACAAAACAGTTATGGAAATAGGAAAAGGAATGGGATTGTCAGATGCTAAATCTGCTGCTCAAGAAATCTTAGACAACTATGATAAAGATTCTTTTACAAAAGAAAGTACTCCATTAAGTATTGTTACTGAAGTTCAAGCAGCATTGGAAAGCGTGCTTACAGATGATTGGAAATTTACTTTAACTACTGAATTTAGTACAAAAGAGATTACAGAAATAGAAGAAGATAAAGCTGAAAAAACAAAAACTATTATCGATAAAATAAAAATTACGATCAACTTAAAAGAAGCTGTAGCTGTTGGAGAAACTCCAGTAACTGAACAGCTTGATAGAACTATCGATGTTTCATCTAAAGAATTAGAAACAGCATTAACTGAGTCTGAACTTAGTGCCTCAACTGGCTCAATCGTAGGAACTAAAACAGAAGAGATAGTAGAAGGAGTTATATACGATAAAGATGTCATAGGAGATAGAAGCGGTAGCATCTTTATAAGCAAAATTGATGATGCAATTCAGAGTATTAGTGTGAAAAATGGAGCCTTCTATTTTGACTTAGAATATAGTACTGACCATAATGCCTATGTAGTTGAAAATATGGAACTTGGGCTCAACATCTTTAAAAATGATCGATATGAAGAACTTCTTGGCAAGTATTTTGTACTAAGCTCTGATGAAGATGATAAAACACAAATTTCAGTATACAAAGTAAATAAGTCTGGTTCAGGAGTTATTACTAAGGAGGTTACTGACGATGTAACAACTTATTTCTTAAATGGAGGGTATCATGTTGTAAGTGGGGGTTATCTATTTGTTGATGATTTTAATGTAACTGATGCAAATGAGGGAATTCTTTATCTTAATGACAGAGCAGTAGTTGTCAATCCAGATGGGAATATTTATCCAGTAGCTATTGAAGGGAATGACACTGAAGGAGATATGTATGAAGAGACAATTTCTTTTTCTCCTAATATGTCTCAGAAAATAGATGAATTTGGCAATCCAGTTTACTCAGTAATTCAGTACAAGTATTTAGATCCAGATGACAATCTAATTAAGTATTTTATGAGTAGTGGGCCAGGTGATGCAACATATGATGAGATTTATAATAAAGTTGAGGCAGGAGGATACCATTATTCTAGAACCTTAACTGTAGCTATAAAAGAAACAGAAAAAGATGGTGTAGTGTACTATAGTTTTAACTATGATACAAGTAGTGTACCTGTTTATGATATGAGAGTTCCTAAAACAAACGCAAGTGGCGAAATACTCTATAGCAAGTTTAATATTTTATCAGGTAAGTACGAAGTTGGCGAATTTACAGAGAATCAATCAGATTGGTTTTACAAGTACGAGGTTATTTACAGAGATGTTGAAGCTTTAAATATTATTAGACCTGTCCAAGGTGGATTTACAGTAACCTATACAGATTCAACTACATTTGAGATTCCAAAGGATAAAAAAGGATATGGAATTATTAGCAAATATCTGAGAATACAGGTTGTAGATAGCATTGATTTTAGTATAGGAACAGTATTGTATGTAGACGACAATAATAACATCACAGGTTTTTATACTGAAGATGGAAGCTTCCAGAATTATAAACAAGGTACTTTTTACACACCAGACGACAACGATGATCAAGAAATATTTACTCTTTATCAAGGTGAGGGAACAGGTGAAAATGTAGAATTGTTAGCTGAGTTTAGTGCAGGAAGTCAGACTATGATGCATGAGGTTATGACAGGCCTTTATATGGGAGTTCCTGATGAAAGTATTAATTCGACAAATAGTTTTTATAATAATGCAGATTATTTTGCTACAGATACTGAAGGAAATTTAGTTATGCTAGAAAAAGAGGTCCTTGATGCTTATGTTTCTAAAGATTCATTAGACAAGCAATTTGACGGTGCATCTATATTAGGAATTAATGATTTAAATGACAACTTATTACTTCGAATACTTGAAATTGAGGATAGAATTATACTCTTATTTGATGATAATACTTGGATAGATTCTTTAGGAATTACAGGATTTATTCCTAGACAAGTTGATAGAACGATAAAAACTTACATTGGTAATTCTCAGGTGAAGCTTAATACCGTGTCTGCTGACAATGTTAGAATTAGTTTCTCTGGAGAGAATACTAGCTTAACAGGAGATGCAGGAAGTGTGAATATCACCTCTGACAATGTTTTAATAGTTGCAGAAGAAAGCGGTAATATATACTCCAAGGATAATCCATTAAGAATAGCACCGAAGCTTTCAGACACAGTAAATCTAAAGCTAATAAAAACTTCAGTTGGTGGAGCTTATGATGCTAGTGCTTATGTGGTATCATCAGGGATAGGAAATAATGTTAATCTTCATGATACAGATATAGCTAACATAGGTTTCTTAGATTTAACTGTGGTTGGGGGAAATGCGGATATAAATAATGTTGGAGTAGAAAATGGTGGGGAAGTTAATGTTAATATTGGCAGAGGTAATTCCACTATAAATACCTTAGATGTCTCAGGTGAAATGATTCTTATTGTTGATGAAGGTAATGTTAATATGAACCTAGTAGATGTCAGCTCAACTGGTAATCTTAGTATCACTTCAGGTTTGGGAGATGTTGTCGTAGACAATGTAACTTCAGACAATACCTTACAGATTAAAACATCCGATGGTAATCTATTAATGAAAGACGAGGATTCACTATTTACAATAGGTGAAAATTCTACTGCAAATAGTGGTGACACTTGGCTATATGTTGGAGGAGATATTGGAAGCAGAGATCTTAAATTTAAAGTAGATATAAAAGTTAATAAAGCTGGAGAGATACAATCACTCAATATAATAAATGTAGTTAACACCTATCTTGAGCAAGAAACAGGAATCTCTAATATAGATGGGGATTTGCCAACTGAGGGAAGAGATGAAGATGGAACTACAGAAGATCATGACCAAGCAGCGAATGATATGGCAGATAAAGATGAAGTTGTAAATGTTATAATGCCAGCTCAAACGGCGGAAGAAATAGCTGAACAACTGCAGAATGGAAAGTTGACATCAGATCAGTTGATGGCATTTATTAGTGGTGTATTGACTGGAGTTGAGATAAAAGCATTGTTAAAAATTAGTGATGCGGATGTTGAAGCATTAATCCTATTATTAGATTCACTTGATCTTCAAGGTCTAACAGAATTAGTAAATGATTTAAGCTTAGGAGTAGCAGAATTAGAGGAAGAACTTGATTTAACAATTCTTGAAGGCGATGACATAGAGAAAATTAATGAACTGGCTGTTAAACTAGGATTAGCTGAGGGCGCAACTAAAGATGATATCCTTGCTAAACTTAGAGTAGAGCTTGGACTAGCAGGAGATGCGAATCTTAATGTGATAAACAATAGCTATAAAGACCAATACGCAGGATTGATGATTGAATACAAAGAAGATGTTATAAGTAGCTATAGAACTAGTATAGAAAATAAACTAAATGCAGATAGTGCTTTATCAGATGAAGATATTAAATATCTGATTAACCAAGGAATAAGTGAAGAGGCAGCTGTTATAGCAGCACTTTTAGCAGAGGCAATAAAATCAGAAAAGACAACTGATGTACAAGCAACAGACGCTGAGGGGGAATTAATCTTTATAGAAGATGTTGATGAAAATGGGAATTCTATTCAAATTCCAGTTTATGTAATGGAAAGCAGAATACTAGATGACGATTTATTTAAAGCTTATTGGGATTCAATTACAGAAGAACAAAAGTTAATTTTGATAGAAGCAGCTTGGGAACTTACAAATTATCCTGAGCCAGAAGAAAATCAAAACATACACAGGGAATTAATTTTGAAGATAGGCGAATCAACTGGAAATAGTAGTATCTATAATATGGGTGATATTATTGTAACTCAAGATACAGGAATATTTACATCTGAAGAACTTATTTCAGAATATGGAGATGTGGACTTAAGTAGCTCTGGTATAAATGGAGTTCAAGGGAAAACTAATGTTTCAGGTGAAAACATATATCTTAACGCAAGAACTGGAGACATAAGAGGTCTAAATGTAGAAGAAAAATCTTGGCCAATGACCACAATTTCTAATATTACAGATAAAGATAAAAGCAATGAGAATTTCGGTTCGACAGGAGGAAAGACTTGGATATTGATTCGTAATCCGATTAGTAGTGAATTAGAAATGAAATTTGCTATAGATTACACAACAGTCAGAGATTTAAATATTGAAGCTGCAACTAATCTTATAGCTGAGGCAGCTGGAAATATAGAGATTTCTGAAATAACTGGTGATATGGGACTTAATATAATTAATGCAGGTGGCAGTATAATATTAACTGCACCAGGGTCTATATACGATGTTCGAGCAGATGGTGAACTAAGAGAAAATATTACCTCTGGTAGCGATGTAACAATTCAAAGTGGAGGATCACTTGGAACTAACAAGAAGTATATATTTACTAATATTAATGGAAAATTAAATGTAACTGCCTTAGGAGATATTAATATAAACGATTTAAATGCAGGTAGCAATCTGATATTAGTAGCTGATAGTAGTAATGGACAAGTAAATGTATATACAATTAACGGATTAGAACTATCTAATACAACAGGAAATATAGTTATTGGATTTATCGATGCTAATGGGAATATTCAGATTACCTCTGAAGAAAGTATAATTGGAGGAGATAAGTTAGGTAATGATATTCACCTTAGAGCACCATCCATATCCTTAACTTCCCAAAATGGTAGTATAGGAAGTAGAGATTCTTTGATAGATATAGATACGGATGCAGATAATGATGGTCAACTTTTCGCGAATGCGAATAAAGGGGCAATCAATATTAATGAAGTGCTAGGAAATCTTATTATTGACAGAATTATTTCAACAGAAGATGGTAATATATTTATCCTTGCACAAGGTCAAATTGAAGTTGGAACTATAAATTCTAGTGGTGGTGGTGATGTAAGCCTTACTGCTGGAGATGGAAGCATAATCGAATCAAGTGGTAGTGATTATATAGCAGAAGCGGCAAAAGCGAAAATAGCGGCAGAACAAGCGCGTAGTGTAGCAGATTTAGCCGCAGCACAGGTGATAATATTACAGAATTATGTAACTAATATATTACCTAAATTGTTAGGTCGTAGTGCAGCACAACAAGCATTGGAACTAGCTAATGAAAATTTAGCTACAGCTAATCAAGAGTTACTTGATATTAAAGCTAGTATAGATACTGCTAAAGCAGAAGGGTTAACCATAGAATCTGAAAAAGCTTTGGCTGTTAGTGAAGCTGCTAATGCTGAAACTGCATTGAATACAGCAATAACAGAGCTTAGTACTCTTACTGACCCAGCCGAAATAGCTGCACAAGAGCTTATTATTGTAGGTTTAAGAAGTAGAGTGAGTTTAGCAAATGCAAATCTTAATAATATAGAAAAGCTCTTGATAAGTAAAAATGTTGAGATTACTGGTTTGCAAAATCAAGCAACTGAGTTAGAAATTGAAATTATACCACAGTTGGCTAAGATTCGTGATACAGCACAAGACAACTTGAACGCTATAGACGCCGAAATTCAACAAGCACAGATTGACTTAGTTAATACTAAAACTACAGAGAGAGACAGTTTAGAAAATGCAGCAGTATCATTAGAAAATATAGCAGCAGATAAATTGGCTGCGGTAACAATTGGTGGCATAACCACAGAGGGAGATTTAAATCTTAGCTTATTAAATGGCGGAACCATAGGTTTAGAAGATAATGCTTTTGGATTGAGTGTTAATGGGAACCTTAATATTTTAGCAGCAGAAGGCAAAACTATAGATGGGCTGTATCTTGAAAGTGGAACTGACTTACATTTAGCTCCGGTTGCAATTGGTGGAGATGTTGTTATAAATGCTCTTGGGGACATTAAAGGGAAGGAAGATAGCATTGAGGCAATAATAACTGCCAGAAATGCAGTTATAAACAGTTTGGGTAAGGATATTGGAGGAGTAGCTCTTCCGCTATTACTTCATTTAGATAGCATTTCAGCAATTGGGAATAAAATATATATTAAAAACCTAAAAGATTTAATAATAAACAATTTAATTGGTGATATTGTTAAGGTAGAAGTGATTGGAAATATCAATGCAGGAACTGCTTCAATTAACAATAATAATAATATACTTTCCAGAGAGCTAGGGCTAGATGCAAGTGGTAGCATAGGAACTCAAGTTAGACCACTAGTTACAGATACAGATAGAATTGTTGCAAAGGCAAAAGAACTTTACTTGGAGAATAATTCTGGAGAGCTTAAGATTGATAGTATAAATGTACCGGATAAAACTGATATAGTAGCTTCTGGAAGTGTTATAAAAGGCTCTTTAGGTAGTGTTATTAAAACATCAGATCTTTATATAGAAGCATTTGGAAATATAGGTGAATCTTTGTTAAATCCTATAGATGTAAATGTGAGAGATTCTAATATGATTAAAACTGAAGCTACCTATGGTCTATCAAATGTTAAAAACTTGTATAAGCCATATGAAGGTGGTAGTGGTGGGGGCAGTAGTGGAGCTGAACCAGAATTTATTGAGCTTATGGATTATGAAACTGGCGTTATTGTTTCAGGATTTGGAGATAAGAATAAAGCTAAACTATTAGTAATCGATGTAATAGACTACAATAATTATGTTGAAAAAGCAAAAAAATATATAAAAAACTTGATAAAAGAAGGTAAGGTAATCGATAATTACGATATTTCAAATTCAAAAGGATTTGAAGATGCTATTAGTGTTAGTATTCCAGTAGGGATGGAATATGAGAATAAGATTCTGACTGTATTGGCTTATCAAGATGAGAAATTAAGGCCATTTAATATGATAGTTAAAGATGGTAAGTTAACCTTTAAAACAGAGAATCTGGCAACCTATATAATTTTAGATGACGAATACCAAATAGTGCTTTATAATGGTCAGTATACACAAATTGGGGATAAAGACTATCCAATGATAACATCAAGATTTAAGGATGTATTACCGACTGATTGGTATTTCGCAGATATTGCATATATTTATGCAAGACAAATTATGATAGGTGTTACACAAGATTTATTTGATCCTAAAGGAACAATGACTAGGGCTATGTTCGTGGAGATTTTATATAGAATCGAGGGAAGTCCTGTAACTACTAGTGAAACAAGCTTCAACGATGTTGAATACGGTGCTTGGTACACTAATGCAATCATTTGGGCGGTAGAAAATGGGATTATAAAAGGTTACGGGAATAGTTTAGTTGGTATTAATGACTTCATTACACGTGAACAGCTGGCAGTAATGCTATATAGATATGTTAGTTATATGGGAAAAGAAACTAATATCTCTGGGGATATTAGTGGCTTTATAGATATTGGTCAAGTCTCTGAGTATGCAATTGACGCCGTAAGTTGGGCTCTAGGGAAAGGATTGATAAATGGTAAAGAAGAGAATCTTATTGACCCATTATCTGTAGCAACAAGAGCAGAGATGTCGATCATAATAAACCGATATTTAGAAACATATAAAAAAGTTTTGTTTATGGATAATGACTTGTACCAAGATAGTATTTATTAAAGATACTATTTAGTAGTTCATAATACAAGAGAGTGAATGCCAAGAAAAAAGAAAGAAACTAAAGTAAATTTTTTTAGTTTCTTTCTTTGCATTAGAATAAGTATATTAAAGAATAAATGTATGCAGTTAAAGGTTAATAGTGAGTTAGGAAACTATTTTAGTTTGGGGTTTGTTTTAAGTTGATTAATCTTTTCCTGAAAGATTCTATTATTTGATTATTGTATTTAGATTGAAAATTAGAAAACTATACAAAAAAATAGGATATGGAAACAATTATATTTCAGTATCTGATATAATAAAACAATAAAGTGGTAAAGGGGGAGTCTTGTGGGAGATGGTAGATATTATAGTTCAAATCAGTTTTTTAGTATAGTTTACTTAACAATGCTTATTATTTTTATTGTGGTAAACTTTATGATATATTTATATAAAGGCAATAATAAAACTATTATGGCTTCATACGCTAGTTTTGGCATGGCAATTCTACTAAGATTTGTAGAAGCAATAGCAGTCTCCACAGGTATAATTAAATTGTCGGGAGTGCTCAGTAATACATTTCTTGTTGTATTTGTATTATTTCATAGTTATTTACTTGTGAAAATGATTAGATTTGTAGATAAAAAAACAATGATTTCGTTGACTGTATTGTTTAGTTTGTCCTTATCTGTTTTATTGTTTAATTTTGACTCTAGGATAATAGTCTACGTTTTGCTTGCAATAAATTTAATTATTGTAGCAAATTATTTTATACCCTATAGAGTACCAACATCTGTCTTCGGGGATATTAAAGAGTTAGTTCTTGATTATGTTTTTATTGTTGATGGTAATGGTAAGATAATATATAAAAATAATAATATAGCTAATTCTCATATTTTCAGTGAAATTGATAAGATAGATATTACGGAAATAAAAACTATATTTACTAATTCAACTATTATTAGAAAAGCTTATGATAAGTCTTTTATCAAGATTTTGGATTATGATATTTATTTTCAGTACAATAAAAAAGAAATTATGGATGAAGACGAAATTGTTGGGCATATAATCACTTTTACAGATATAACAGATTTAATTCATATGCTAGACAATTTAGAATTGAAGAAAGAGCAAGCAAAAGATATAAATATTGAATTAGCCCTATATAAAGAGATTGTTTACGATACCGAAAAGGAAAGAGAGATAAATAGTTTGCTCCACAAAATAGCAGACAATCAGCAACAATCAATGCAGGCGCTAAAAGTAGAAATTCAAAATATGTTAGAAAAAATAGATGAAAATTTTGATGAAAATATTATAAGGACTATTGAAAGAGCCAAAGATAATTTATTAGATGTAAGGACAGCTGTTTCAGAATATATAAATTACTATGATAAATAAAATAAACTAGTACTAATGGGGGGGATGGGATGATTGATATAATAATAGCAGATGATCAAATGTTGTTAAGAGAATCATTAGGTCAAATTATTAGCACAGATGAAGAGATAAATGTAGTTGATATGGTAGGAACTGGCAAAGAAGCCATAGAGTCTTGTGATATTTACAAACCAGATGTTGTGCTTATGGACATTGAAATGCCTGAGATGGATGGTATATCAGCTCTTAATATAATAAAAGAAAACCAACCTGATATAAAGGTTATTATACTAACAACTTTTGAAAATACAGATAATGTTATCAATTCATTCTTAAGTGATGCTGATGGATATATTATTAAAGATATAGATTGTGCTGAGTTGATAATAACCATAAAATGTGTTAACTATGGTTTGACTGTAATCCATGAAAGTGTAAAAAAATTAATGGTAGATAAGTTTAAAAAACTTGTTAAAAATAAGAAACAATACACAGATATTTTAAATGAAAAAGAAATAGATATAATAAGGCTTATTGTTAGAGGGCATAGCAATAAAAAAATCGCAAAAACATTTAATTATTCAGAAGGGACAGTAAAAAACAAAGTAAGTAGAATTTATGAAAAATTGGATATTTCTGATAGACTGCAACTTGCCGTATATGCTGTAGAAAATGGAATAGACTGATGAGTGAACTGTTAAAATTCGAAATTCAAACTATTTGTATTGTACATATATTAGCAATAATTTTGGCAATAGTATTTTTCATGATATTTTATATTAAGGCTTATAAAGACTCAGCCGTTAGATGGTTTCTTGTTATGCAAATTAGCATGATTACATGGATGGTTTTTAAGATATTTAAAACAGTTTCTCCTTCTGAGATTTCTAGGTGGTGGTTTATAGTAGGTTATTATTTCTGCACTTGTGTTTTTGAAGTTTCATTTCTAGAGTTCGGATATTCATACTATAAGGGTAAATCTCTGAGTAAAAAAATTAGATCTATTATATATATATTCCCGATAATACAGTTTTTAATTGTAGTTACTAATCCGTATCATTATTTGTTTTATAAAACATATAATTTTGGAGGAGATAGCTTTGGTATCTTGTTTTATATACATACCATAATAGTATATAGTTTTGTGGTAGTAGGATTTGCATATGGAGTTCTTACATTTAAAAGAGAATTTCAAAATAAAAAATTATGGTATAAAAGTCTGATTGCATCTGCGATTGTTTTTCCACTTATAATTAATTTTTTGTATATAAGTAGAATGTTGCAACATTTTATATTTTCAATTGGAATACCAATAATATTTGACATAACACCAATAACATTTACCTGGGCGACACTAGCATTTGTATACGCTACTTTTAAGCATGATTTTTTTAGCCTATCTCCAATTATGAAACATGAAATAGTACATAAATTAGACACTGCGATATGTATATTAGGATCTGATTATAAAGTTATATATACAAATGAAAAATTTGAAAATATTTTTAAAAACAACACTGAAAAAACAATCGAAATCATATTGGGAAAACTATATATGAGTGAAATTAGAAAATTAAAAGTATTAAAAAAAGAATTAAGAATTGAGGATAAATATATTAGCGCTTATATTAGAGAGGTATCCACTTTAATTGAAACTCAGTATTTAGTTACTATAAAGGATATTAGCTCATATAGACATATAGAGAGTGAAATAAAAGAAAAGCAAAAGGAACTATTAAATTCAAATATAGAACTTGAAAACAATATAGCGATATTGAAAGAAACATCTAAAGTGGGAGCTAGAAACTATGTAGCAAGGGAACTCCACGATATTGTTGGTCATTCGCTGGTTGTTACAGTAAAGTTACTAGAAGTCGCTAGATTGTACATTAATAAAGATAAAGAATTAGCAATGCGATCGATTAATGATGCAATAAAATCTATTGATACAGGAATAACTAATATGAAGTCTATTACAATTTCTAGAGAAGAAAATCACTCAGGAAAACAGTTAGAAATAGATATTAGAAAAATGTTAGATTCTGTGAATAAGCTAGGAATAAAAACGAATTTAAAATTAAAAGGAATAATGTACTCTGTAGACATGATAGTTTATGATGTTTTAAAAAAAGTTTGTATGGAATTAATAACTAACACCTTAAAACACAGTGGAGCTAGTGAAATTTTTATATCAATAAATATTAGGAATACAGATATAGATTTATTAATGATGGATAATGGAAAGGGGATAAGAACTCTAGTTAAAGGGAATGGATTAAGAGGTTTAGAAGATAGGATTAGTAATATCGGTGGAAAGATTGACTATAATACTCAAGATGGTTTTATGGCGATTATAAGTATTTAAATGACTCTAGAATTTAAAATGACTAGAGTCATTTTTTTATGCTAAAATATATGACTGTAGCTAGACAAAGTGGTGACACTTGTATATTGTAAATAACTCTTGCTTTTAATACGATGAAATTATATAAAGGGGGATTTTACAATGGAGAAAGCAAATGTAATTGATTACAAATTATTTGGGGATGATATGCAATTCGTAGAAATTGAATTGGATCCAGGAGAAAGTGTATTAGCTGAAGCTGGTGCAATGATGTATATGGATCATAAAATCAAAATGGATACAATTATGGGTGATGGTAGTGGAAAAGATAAAGGTAAAGGCTTAATGGGCAAATTAATGGGTGCAGGTAAAAGACTTGTAACTGGTGAGGGGTTATTTATGACTGTTTTTAGCAACAATCAAGATGGAAAAGCTCATGTTTCTTTTGGGGCACCTTACCCAGGCTCTATAGTAGTAGCAGATTTAAGTGAATTAAATGGTAGTATTATTTGTCAAAAAGATGCTTTTCTATGTGCTGCTAAAGGGATATCAGTAGGAATTCATCTTCAGAAAAAAATTGGAGCTGGCTTCTTTGGTGGAGAAGGTTTTATAATGCAAAAGCTAGAGGGAGATGGATTAGCTTTTCTACATGCAGGTGGAGCGTTGATAAAAAAGCACATTAATCATGGAGAATCACTAACAATAGATACCGGCTGTCTAGTTGCCATGACTAGTGGTGTTGATTTTGATGTTAAATTTGCTGGAGATATCAAAAGTGGATTGTTTGGGGGAGAAGGTATATTTTTAGGAACACTTTCTGGTGAAGGTGAAGTGTGGCTTCAATCACTGCCATTTAGTAGAATGGCTGATAGAATATACAAAGCTGCAGGTGGAAGTAAAGGTGAAACTAAACATGCAACAAATACTGGTATAGAAGAGCTTGCGGGACTTGCTAATTTATTTGGGAGGGATTAAAGATGAAAGAAACTAATAAGTGGATTTGTGCATTAGCGTATATAATATTTTTTATTCCAATTTTGATTGATAGTAGTAATGAAGACTATAAGTTTCATACCAATCAAGGTTTAAATTTATTCTTATTGTCAGTTGCTGTTAGCATAATTGGATCATTTGTGCCTGTTATAGGATGGTTTTTAATACTTCCAGTTGGTGGATTGTTTTGCTTTGTCCTAGCTGTAATGGGAGTCTTAAATGCAATAAATGGAACTATGAAAGAGTTACCATTGATAGGGAAATACAGATTAATTAAATAGACTAAGGAGACCCATATGAAAAGAAAACTAATATTACTAATTATTGTTGCGTTAATATCGTTGACTGCTGTTGGCTGCAAAGATTCATCTGATAAGGTAGAAGAAGTACTTGCTCAAGACATTGATAACATAGCAGATACTAATTCGGCGGATACACTAAAAGCAACAGCTAAAGAAGAAGGAATATCTGAGAAGAAATTGCAAAGCATTATAGACGAATTAACTAAAATAGGCGCTAATAAATATGGGATTACAAACGAGGAGTATATATCTAGAATTGAGGCTAATGGTGATACTCCATTTGATGAATTCAAAACAGCGGCAGATTTTATGGGGATAACAATTTCAGAATATTATGAGTATGAAAAATCAAATGTAGGAAGTTTGACAGAAGACCAAAAACAGATAATGAATGGGATGGAGAATGCTTTAAAAGAAGCTGAAGGAACAGAGATTCCAGAGTTAGGTACAACAGATATTGAACAGATGATGGGAATACAGGGAAATACTTCTGGTGAACTAAGAGTAGTAACAGGTGATGCAAGAGAATTGTTTTCTTACAAAGTAAGTGAAGTATTACAAGATTATGAAGATGAGTATTCAATTTTATTTGAGTATTCTTCTGATGCAAGTTCAGAGGATTTGGTAAGCTATTATCAGGAATTGATAATTAATACAGAGGATTATTTGGAAATAAAGCAGCCAGGAGTTCCAGGCGCTATGCTTCAAGGAATGATAAATGAAACTCCAGTATATATAAGTATTGAAGAATTAGGAAATAAGATGGCAGTAAACACATATCTTGACACTACATCAAAAAAATAGGAGGATCTAATGAAAAAAACTTATAAAATAAGCTTAATAGTAGGTATTATTTTAGTAATGATACTGGCATTTAATATAAATGTTTTAGCAGAAGGTGAAAGTGGCAGTATATTATCATCTGCATATGGGAGCACATATGTTGTAAAAAATGATGGTTCTCTTTGGGGATGGGGTTTACAATATACAGGTAATGGCAATGAAAATGGAGAGCCACAAATAACTCCCATAAAGATACTTAATAGTGTTAGAAGTGTATCAGCAAACATATTTGGTGGAGTTGCAGTAAAAAAAGATGATACGTTATGGGGTTGGGGAAGTTTTGATGGTTACTTAAACAACCAACAAGATCCGAAATTTTTAAGACCTGTTCAAATTTTTGATGATGTTAAAATTGCTGCTAATGGAAATAACTATATTTTAGCAGTAAAAAATGATAATTCGCTATGGATAAGCGGTGGAATATTCGTTGGTAATGGTACAGATACTAAAGCAGATACAAGTGTTGGATTTGTAAAGGTAATGGACCAGGTAAAGTCAGTTACTGCAGGTAGAGGTGTTGTATTTGTAATAAAAGAAGACAATACACTTTGGGCTTGGGGAGATAATTCTGATGCACAACTTGGCAATATGACAGATAGTGGCGATACAAGTACAAATGCGGAGTTATCAGCTACAAAGATATTAGATGATGTAGCACTTGTTCGTGAAGGTGGAGGTAGAGTTCTTGCTGTTAGACTTGATGGTTCTTTATACAGTTGGGGTTCTAGTAAGATATATACTGAAAATGGTTGGGTAGATAATCCTGGATCACCTTATAAAGTTATGGACGGTGTTACAACTGCTACTATGTGCCAAAATGGTTCAGGTGTGCTTGTTGTTAAAACAGATGGAACACTTTGGGGTTGGGATGGTCAGTGGAATGATGAGGGTAATATACAAGAACCTTATAAATACAGTGACAATGTAACATATGTATCAAATGGAGAAAGACATGCAGCTGTTGTCAAAAAAGATGGTACACTCTGGACAATGGGCGGCAACTATAGAAATGGGCTAGGTTATAATAGTGATGAGATTTGGTATACTCCATTAACTAAAGTTATTTCAAATGTTCAGGACTCACCTGCTAGTTGGGCAATGGAAGAAGTAGAAAAGGCTATAGGAATGCAATTAGTTCCAGAAAATATGCAAGGTAATTACACAAAAGCAATTACACGGGAAGAATTTTGTATACTTGCTATAAAAATGATAGAGGTAAAATCTAATATGAGTATTGAGGACTATATTTCTATAAGAGGTCTTGAAATGACATCTTCACCATTTGTAGACACAAATAATAAAGATGTTATTGCTGCAAGTGTTCTAGAAATTGTAAATGGAACATCACCTACGACATTTGAACCTAACAATCCACTTACAAGAGAAGCAGCTGCTAAAGTGCTTTCTGCAACAGCAAGAGCTGTAGGAAAAGATATAACAGCAAATGCTCCAAATTATGCTGATATTGAGAAAATAGCAAACTGGGCTAAACCATATACTGGGTATGTTTATAATATCAATGTTATGAAAGGTGTAGGCTCAAATAGATTTGATCCTCGGGGCGGATATCAAAGACAGCAGGCTTATATGACGATGTATAGACTTTTCAAAGCAATAGATAGTGTTAGTATGGAAGAGGCAAATAGAGAGAATACGCCAGCTCAGGAGGCTGGTGTTTCTCTTCTGGATATAAAGACAGACATATCATTAGCAAAAGCTCCCAATGAATTTTATATGAGTATAGAAGGTACTACTAAAACAAAAGAGAATATTATGCCACTTGAATATGATGTTTTTTATAAAAATGCAGATGTAAGGATAGATACTAGCTGGGATAATATGCCTGTATCTACAGCAATATATAATTCTAAGTCAGATGCTACATATGTAGAAACAAAAAGATACACACATTTTGCTGAATATACTAACGGTAATCTTCTACCAATAAGGCTACTAAATGTAAAATATTTAGAGCAACTCGAATTGGATAGTGAGATAGAACTCTTTACAGCTAATTATGATATGCTAGATGGCGAGAAAGTACTTTATATAAAAACTAGCATAAGAAATGGAGTAATTACTGAAATGTGGTATTCGATGAAATATTTAGTTCCTATAAAGTTTAGGGAAATAGACTTAGTAGAAGGCTTTAAGGAAGAAGTAAATTGGAATGTAGTAGAAATAGATGATAGTAAATTAAGCGACGATGGAATATTTGATATACCAGATGATGCTGTTGCAAATAATGGTAATGCTAGTGATTATTATGATGGCTATGATTTAGGGTTTGTTGGAACCACAAGAGATCTTTTACTGTACGAAGTTAGCTATATAGATACAGAAGATAAAGGATTCGATGATATGACACAAATATTCTATTATTCTGATGCAAGCTATGAGGTGTTAGTTGCATATTTTAAATCTATATTAGAAGGAACAGAAGAATATTCAGTATTTGTTGGTGATGAGATGACATCTATTGATGGCATGCTAAATGGAGATAATGTAATAGTTATCGTTAATAATTATAAAAAGTATGAACCACAAGTAGGGAAAAATGGTGTAAACATAAACTATTATTAATCATATATTTTTTTAAAAAACTAATTGAAGATGTATTGTACAATGAGTCAAAAAAGATTCATTGTACAATACATCCTTTTTTTTGTTATAATTTAAATATATATTATTTTTAAATCAATTGAGGTAAACTAAATAAATTCAATACTATAAAGCTGTATATTTATAGTAAAATATTAAGGAGGCGTCTTATTTGGAAGATGATAAATTTATTATTAAAACGATTGATAGATATATTATACAATTTCCAAATGAAATTCAGGTCATTCTTCAAGAGTTGAGGGCTGTTATAAAAGAAGTAGCACCCGAAGCTAAAGAAAAAATTAGTTATAAGATACCTACTTTCTATTTAAATGGAAATTTAGTTTATTTTGCTGCATATAAAAATCATATTGGCTTTTATCCAACACCTGGTGGAATAGATGCATTCGAAAATGAATTATCTGCATACAAAAGAGCAAAGGGATCAGTACAGTTTCCCATTGATAAACCATTACCACTTGACTTGATAAGAAAAATTGTCCTATACAGAGTAGAAGATAACTTAAATAGGGGGAATGAAAAATCAAAAATAGAATAGAAGTAGAAACTTAATATTAAAGAAAAGAGGATTTATATATGGATAAAAAAGAGCTTAAAGAATTATATAAGAATTCCAAACCGAATATGGGTATATTTATCATTAAATCTAATACGGATTCAAAGTGTTATATACAAGAGACTAAAAATCTGAAGAGTGCGATGAATCGTGCGAAATTTCAACTAGACTATGGTAATTACCCAAACAAAGAACTTCAGATAAAGTGGAAAGAAAACGGAGGAATAGATTTTACAATTGAGATACTCGAGAAATTAGAATATGATAAAAATGAATTAAAGGTAGATTATAAAGATGAATTAAAAATATTACAAATGATTTGGGAGGATAAGCTATTTAATAAAGGAATGGAATTTTATAAGTAAACTTTAAATACTGCAAAAGCTAAGAGATAGAATAAATTCTATCTCTTAGCTTTTGCAGTATTATTATCTAAGAATTGGATTGTTTCTTTAATCAATTTTAAAGTATTGATATTAGTAGTATCTTTATCAAAATCATGGCCTAATGTTGAAAATGTAATCAATTTTGAATTACTTATTCTAGTTGAAAGAATAAAACTTTCCTCATATGGAACATCATTATCTCTTGTGTTATGGACTAATAATACAGGTGGGTAATGATCAAAATTAGTATTTAGCAAGCTATATCTATCTAAAAAGTTTTCTGTGGTTAGGTCAGAAATAGTTTTTAACCAGTTACCAGTTTGTCTAGCATATAAGTAGAGTAGGAATCTTGGGTTAATAGGAGCGCTTAATATAATTTCATTTTGAATCAAATTTTTAACAGAGTTATATTCTATAGGTGGATATTTCAGGTAATAACTACTTGGAGTATCATACCACTTTGGTAATAAAAATCCATAACCATAATATGAAATTATTCCACTAGGTTTTTCATAGAGGTCTTTAGAAACAACTAATAAACAGAGATAGGCACCAGAAGAACGACCCCATAAGAAATATGGCTTATTCATATATTTAGTAGTTTGGTTTATCGTTTCTATAATGTATTGAATTATATTTTTAAAATCAGATTCTGGTGATAGTGGATAATTAAATGATAATATATCATAACCTGCTTCTGTTATCATTTTTATATGATAGTCCGGGAGGTCATCATTGCTTCCAAAGATAAATCCACCACCATGAAAATATAAGATATTTCCTTTTGTGTTTTCTAGTCTACTTTTATAAATTATGGGATTGGTATTATTTTTTAAATCTTTAAAACTCATAAATTTAAATCTCCTTATACTAGTAATAATTATATTCTAGCATAAAAATATAATTTTTTAACTTTGAGGCAAATCAATTGTTAAATAAAAATTACTAAACTATCCCGAAGGGAGCATAATACAATCAAATACTATCTCATGAAGATAATGACAATCAATATAATTAAGGATAATATAAAAATATAAGCAAATAATAACTTGAAAGTGTTATATTTGCAAAGTTGAGGGTGATCTAATGAAATTAACAGTAGAAAAATTATTAAAATTACAAGCATATAAAGATTCCATTCTCGTTGGAGGTTCCAAAGGCTTACTAAATGAAGTTTCTGGAATTACAATTATGGAAGACACCACCATAAATGAATGGTTAAGAGGAGGGGAAGCACTTTTAACTAGTTTAATACCATTAAAAGATTATAGTGATGATGAAATGATAAATTTCTTTAACAACCTTCTTGCTAAACGAGTTAGTGCAATAATAATTAAAAAAGGTAAGGTCTATGATAGTGTACCAAAAGAATTGATATCTTGGGGTAATAAAAACTGCGTACCTATAATACAAGTCCCTAGACATCTTTTTTATACGGATCTTATGTATCCAGTAATGGCCGAGGTTATGGAAAATCAAGTAAATCGTTTAAGCTATTTTAAGTCAATACATGAAAAATTTAGAGAAATGGCAATTAAAGATTATCCCTTAAAAGTTGTTCTAGAAACAATTTCAGAGATTATTGGAAACCCAGTATCAATTTATGATAAAAACTATAATTTGATGCTGACTACTCTAAAAAATGCTAAAGACATAACCAAAAATCGTAATTTCAAACAAAGTATATCAAATAAAACTCAAGTATTTTCTGAAATTAGAATTGATGATAAGGATGAAAAAGTAAAGGAGTGGATATTTGAAGTATCTGCTTTAGAAAATACAAAGTCCTACCTTGTAATTATTGAAATGAATAAAGTTGTAGATGATATGGACCTATTAGCAATTGAGAATGCTTGCACCAATATTGCTTTGATAATGGCTAAAAATATAGCTATTAAAGAAGTTGAAGAACGATTTATGAATAATATAGTTGATGATTTAATATTTGGTTTACCTAAAATAAGCAGTTCTCTATTAGAAAGAGCAAACATAGCAGGAATTGATTTATATGCTCCTTATATTATTTTAGTATTAAAGTTAAATTGCAAGTTAGATATCATAAAATTTAGTTTAAAAAAATATTTAGGTGATTTTGTAAAAAAACACAACGGCGTTTACTCTCTTAAGAATGATTATGTAGTACTTTTTATAAATACAATAAATAACGGGAAAAATGATAGTATTACAACAATGGAGATAAAGGAGGAAATTAAAAGTATAAGTGAAGAAATGGGAAGCTATAAGTCAAATAGATGTTTTAGCACAGGTATAGGGACTATAGCAAATGGCTTTGCAGAAATTAAAAAAAGTTATGAAGAAGCAATGAATACTATAATAATAGGTGAAGATATTTACAACCAGGGTTTTGTACTTAGCTATGAAGAACTTGGTATATATAAGATAATAACTGATATATCGAAGGATAGTGATATAACCAAATATATGCCAAAAAGCATGTTGAAACTTATGGAGATTGATAAGTTAAAGAATAAAGAGTTAATGAATACATTGGAGGTTTATATAAAAAACAATCAACATATAAATTTGACGGCAGATGAACTATTTATCCATCCCAAAACAGTTTCATATAGACTTGAACAAATAAAAGAACTTGTTGGAATTGATATAAAAAACGCAGATTCATTACTTGAGATCCAGTTTGCAATAAAGATATTAAAATATTTAGAAAAGCAGCCTAGTTAAGATATAGTTGTAAATAATTATATCTAGAAAGAAGATAGTGTTTAAATTTTAAAGAAGGAGTGAAGAAATTGATTTATGGATTAATAAAAAAAAATACCTATCAGGACTCGGTAAATCTTATGGTTTTGAGTAGTAAACTTTCAGATTTAGATGGAATTAATAAAGTATCAATAATGATGGGAACTCCAGCAAATATAGGAATATTTAAAAATACTGAAATGTATGTAGAAGAATTTAGTCAAGCAGGACCTAACGATATATGTATATCAGTAGATACTGATGACAATGGATTAGTAAGTATGATTGCAGGTGAATTAGATAATTTTATTAAAGAATTATCCACAAAATCCAGTGGCTCGAAGCTTATGGTATCTAGGACCTTAGATAGCGCGTTAAAGAGTTTGCCAGGTGCCAATTTAGCTTTAATATCAATTCCTGGAGAATATGTTTATAAAGAGGCTGATAGACTCTTGGATAGAAATATAAACACATTTATTTTTAGTGATAACGTTTCTAAAGAAGATGAAAAAAAATTAAAAGATAAAGCTCATACAAAAGGACTATTGGTTATGGGACCTGATTGTGGAACTGGGATATTATCAAATATTCCATTAGCATTTGCTAATATAGTACCTAAAGGGAATATAGGCGTGGTAGGTGCATCTGGGACAGGTATCCAAGAGATTACATCTGTTATAGGAAGAAATGGCGGTGGTGTGTCTCATGCCATAGGTATTGGTGGTAGAGATTTATATGAAGAAATAGGTGGAGTATCAGCCATAGATGCTTTATACATGCTAAATAGAGATGAAAATACTGATGTAATAGTATTTATTTCAAAACCGCCAGCTCCAACAGTGAGAGACAAGATAATTGAAACTTTTAAAACGCTAGATAAAAATGTGGTTGCGTTGTTCTTGGGAGAAAAACCACTGGGTGAAGAAAAAAATATAAATTATGTCTGGACTATAGAACAAGCTGCTCTTAAAGCATTATTAATCGCTAACGAAACAAGGGAATATAGAAGTCAAATAGAAGGAATTAAAGAAAAATTAGAGAAGATACGAAATAATATTGTACAACGAAAAATTAATGGTTTTTTTGGCGGAGGAACATTGGCTGGAGAAGCAGCTATACTATTGAAGGATCATTTTGATATAAAAGATGACATAAAAAAAGAAGGCTATATGCTAAATTTTGAAGGCCATGAGATTATTGACTTTGGAGATGATATGTATACTAAAGGTAGACCTCATCCTATGATAGATCCAAAGACTAGAGTAGATGCAATAAATAACCTAATAAATAAAGATGATATAGCTATAGTTTTATTTGACAATGTATTAGGTTATGGTTCAAATGAAGATATGGCCGGCGCGTTAGCTCCTTCAATAATAAATGTCATTAAGACTAAGAGAGCAAAAGGGGAAGAAATACTTTTCATTGCTTCTGTTTGCGGTACTGAAGAAGATATTCAGAGTTATAGCTCTCAAGTTGAGAAGTTAATGGATGCAGGAGTACTAGTTTTAGATACAAATGCTAAGGCTTCATATATGGCAATTGAGGCATTGGAATATATAAATGGGAATAGAAAATTTAAAATTGAAAATGACAATGCTGATTTATTCTTAAATAATGAAATAGGTGTAATCAATATTGGGCTTGAAAACTTTGCCAAAACTATTTTGAAACATAATGGTAAAGTTGTTCAATATAATTGGGCTCCGATTGCGGGTGGAGACAAAAAAATGCAAAATCTGTTAGATAAATTGAATTCTTTTTAGATCAAGGAGGAGAAAAATGAAATTTATTAATATTAATGAAGCCAACCAAGCAGTTATTGATAAGGTAATATCAGCACAACCATATTTAGTGGATGTTGTGCCAGCCAAAAGTGTAATTAAGGAATTGAATAATAAAACATTGTTGCATGCAGGACCACCTATTAAATGGGAACAAATGACAGAACCTATGAAAGGATCTTGCTATGGTGCTGCAATATTTGAAGGCTGGGCAACTATTAGAGAGGAAGCTGACAAACTTCTTTCTAGTGGAGAAGTAGAGTTTATTCCTTGCCATCATGTAAATGCTGTTGGACCAATGGGTGGAATAACTTCAGGTAATATGCCGGTATTTGTAGTAGAAAACAAAGATTTAGGAAATAGAGCATTCTGCATTATGAACGAAGGTATTGGACAAGTGCTTAGATTTGGAGCTTATAATGAAGAGGTTGTAAACAGACTTCATTGGATGAAAGAAGTATTAGGACCTGCGTTGTCTAAAGCAGTTAAGTTAATGGAGGAGGGTATGAACTTAAATGTAATAGTAGCAAAAGCTATTACAATGGGAGATGAATTTCATCAAAGGAATATAGCAGCATCTGCATTATTTATGAAGGATATTATGCCATTTTTATTAAAAGCGGATATTAGCAAAAATGATTTAGAAAGTGTAACCAAATTTTTAGCTGATACTGACCAATTTTTCTTAAATATTATGATGGCATTTGGGAAATCAGTGATGGATTCTGCTAGGACTATTGAGGAGGGAACAGTTGTAACTGCTATGACTAGAAATGGTTATGAATTTGCAATAAGGGTATCTGGAATGGGCGATAGATGGTTTAAGGCACCTGTAAATATGCCAGAAGGTCTATTTTTCACAGGATATTCTCAAGAGGATGCTAATCCAGATATAGGAGATAGTGCTATTACAGAAACTTTTGGTGTGGGTGGTATGGCTATGATTGCTGCTCCCGGTGTAACAAGATTTGTAGGTGCAGGTGGATTCGATGCAGCACAAAATATAAGCAATGAAATGAAAGAGATTTGCATAGACCATAATCCTAATTTATCAATTCCAACTTGGGACTTTAAGGGAGCATGTCTTGGAATAGATATAAGAAAGGTTGTAGAAACGGGAATTACGCCTTTAATTAATACAGGAATAGCACATAAAAAAGCAGGAGTAGGTCAAATAGGTGCAGGTACAGTAAGGGCACCTCTTGCTTGCTTTACTCAAGCTCTAGAAGCCTTAGTAGAAAAATATACAAATCAATAAAAATGTAATTAATTGAACTGACTAAGGAGAGGTATAATGAGTAAAATAATGATTGCACTTGGTGGAAATGCACTTGGAGATACTCCCCAAGAACAAATAATGCTGGTTAAGGAAACAGCTAAACCAATAGTAGACTTAGTTGAAGAAGGTCATACCGTGGTAATAGTACATGGGAATGGACCTCAAATTGGAATGATAAACTCTGGTTTTGAAATATCATCAAGAATAGATAAAAAAATTCCAGAAATGCCATTCCCTGAATGCGCTGCTATGAGTCAAGGTTATATTGGGTATCATCTTCAAAATGCTATCGATTTCGAATTAAAAAATAGAGATTTAAAGAAATCCGTAATAGCCATAGTAACTCAGGTAATAGTAGATGAGAATGATTATGCTTTTAAGCATCCTACAAAACCAATAGGAGGATTTTATAGCAAGCAAGAATCCGATAAATTAATTATAGAAAAAGGGTATACAATGATTGAAGACTCAGGAAGAGGATACAGAAGAGTGGTAGCATCACCAAAGCCATTGGACATTGTAGAAAAAGACATTATTAATGATATTGTAAATAGAGGGCACATTGTAATTGCAGCAGGAGGAGGGGGTATCCCTAGTATTAAGAAGGGAAATGCTTTAATTGGAGTACCTGCTGTTGTTGATAAGGATCTAGCAAGTGAAAAATTAGCTGAAATTCTAGATTGTGATACTCTATTTATACTAACAGCAGTAGAAAAAATTGCAATTAATTTTGGAAAACCAGATCAAATTAATCTAGATAATATTACAATTGAGGATGCATTAAAATATATTGAAGAAGGTCAATTTGCACCAGGGAGTATGCTACCTAAAGTAAGAGCTGCAATAGATTTTGTTCAGTCAAAAAATAAAAGAACAGCGATTATTACATCATTAGAGAGTGCAAAAAAAGCAATTGATGGTCAAACTGGAACAACGATTCATTCTTAATTTCAAGTTTTATTATGTATTAAAAACATAATAAATCATTAAAGATTAATAACAAACAATAGATATAAAAAAACTCTCTTAAATAGAGAGTTTTTTATTATAAAGGCCAATGTTGATAAGCGTTATATAGAGGGTAATTAGATTAGTAAGTAAGAATTGTAATATGAAAGGAGAGATTATGGATATCAAAAAATTACTTCCTAGCATAAATAAGTACACCAGAGAGAATGTCGAATACATTTTGCCAAATAAAAAAGCTCATTTGGGATATAGTGTTCCTGAAATAGTTTTGCAGTATGGAAGTTTAAGCGATAGGGTAAAATCAATACCTCGTATAGGGAGATATTTGATTGGTTGTATAAGAGAATTGAACAAATCATATAAAGAGCTTCATACTGAGATTGATAATGTAAAAGATAGAATTTCACAAGAAGATCTATTAGAGTTAAAAAATTTTATCAAAGGTATGGGGATAAGTGATATAGGTTTTACTGAAGTGGATACTTCTTATATTTTTAGTGATAAAATGATTTTATATAAAAATGCAATTGTATTGCTTATGGAAATGAACTCAGAGATTATAAATACAGCACCATCAAAAGCTACAGAAAAAGAAATATTTAGAACATATTACGAGCTAAATGTGGCTGTAAATAAAATAAAAGATTTTTTGAATGAAAGAGGATATTATGCAGAAGCTGGGCCAGCATTAGGTGGAGAGGTAAATTATCCTTTATTAGCGCAAAAGGCTGGAATGGGAGCTATAGGAAAGCACGGGCTACTGATAACTTCGGAATTCGGACCATCTTTAAGGCTTGCAGCAGTCTACACAAATATAGAAAATTTGCCTATGACAGATAGTGAGAAGCATCTATGGATCAGAGAATTTTGTAATAACTGTAATCGGTGCGTGGAGAAATGTCCTGCAAAGGCTATATATAAAGATACTAAGATTTTTGCAGATGGAACAGAAGAACATATTGATTACAAAAAATGCGCATTGCCTTTTTCAACAAATAACGGTTGCACAATATGCATAAAAGAATGCACATTTTTTAAAAATGACTATGACAAAATTAAGGAAGGATTTACGAAGGAATATTAAATTATTTTAGGTTATTTCTTGTGAGCCATTAAATACAAAACTAGAGTGTTATATCTAGGAGGAAAAAACATGAATACACGACAAGAAATTATACAATGGTTGTTAGAAGGTGATATTTCTATACAATACCAAACTAAAAGAGATTTACTACATGTAAAGGAGGATAGCATTGTTGAATTAAGAGCTAGAATAGCAACTGAAGGATGGGGATATAGTATTTTACAAAAGCAAAATGAAAATGGACATTGGGGGATATCTTTTTATCAACCTAAGTGGGTATGTACTCATTATACTTTGCTTGATCTTCGATGCTTGTGTTGTCCAAATACAGATGGAATTAATATTGCAATAAATATTATTGCTGATGAAAACAAGGCAGAAGATGGAGGAATAAATACTAGCAGAGGAATTAAAGAAAGTGATGTATGTATAAATGGTATGTTTTTAAATTATGCTTGTTTCTACAATCTAAAAGAAGAAAAACTAAAAAGTGTAATTGATTTTATAATTAGTCAACAATTACACGATGGTGGATTTAACTGTCTGTTAAATCGCTCGGGAGCAACTCATAGTTCTCTTCATTCTACTATTTCATGCTTGGAGGGGATTCAAGAATATATTAAAAATGGTTATACTTATAGAATTGATGAATTAAAGTCAATCGAAAAAGCTAGTCAAGAATTCATATTAGTGCATCGATTGTATAAATCTGATAAGACAGGTGAAATAATTCATAAAAGCTTTACCATGCTGTCATATCCATCAAGATGGAGATATGATATATTAAGGTCTTTATCATATTTTCAACAGGCGAAAGTTCCATATGATGACAGAATGGAAGATGCTTTACAATTATTATTAAGTAAACAAAGAAGGGATAGTAGATGGCCAGTTCAGGCTAAACATGCTGGCAAAGTACATATTGATATGGAAAAAACAGGGACAGCTAGCAGATGGAATACATTAAGAGCAATTAAAGTGCTGGATTACTATAAATAGACTCCAGAATTAAGACATGTACTAAGATTAAGTGGTTAGTATTCTCCAATTAAACTGACAAACCTAACCTTTATTCTATCGCATGGAGCATTTTCGTTCCAATATAAACACCCATCAAAAGTTATCATTTTATTAAATATTTATTGTTTTTAGTTTAAAACATTGATAATAAATATTGGTTTCTAATCAACATATAATAAAACAATGATTTAAATATTGATAATTCTATTGTAAATGCTTTTAAATGGAGAATTATTTAATATCTTCATTGTTACGCCACTTTCTATATTTACTAGAGGCTATTATCAAATATTTTCTTTTATGAATAGGTTCTGAATAAATATGTTTTAACCTAGATGGTTTAGTTATATAATGATTTATTGTTTCAAGATAAGCCATTTCAATTCTTTTTGCAAAAACTTCTGATGAATAAAAATGAACAACGCTATCAAATGCATTTAGTTTATAATATGCATTTGGATGACTAAGGGTTTCATTGAGTTGGTCTTGAAACTGCTGGAAATTTTCATATTGGAAACCATTAGTTCCATCATAGATTACTTCATCAAGACAAGCATCTTTTTTACAAATAATAGGGATACCATTGGATAAAGCTTCAATATAGGTTAATCCTTGAGTCTCACTATTAGAGGCAGTGATAAAAACATCACTAAGGCGATAATAGTAGTTTGTATCCTCACTTGGAATCATACCTGTAAATCGAATATCCTGATTCTTTGATAGACGAGAAGCATACGACTCTAAGAACTGTCGGTGTGGACCATCACCAACAATAAGGAGTATGAGATCGGTTCTATCTAGTTTATTAAAAAATTGAAATATTTCTTCCAATTTTTTTTCTTTTGCTAAACGACCAAGAAAAAGTAATACTTTTTTATCTTCAGATATAGATAAACTACGTTTAATATCTTTTAGTTTTTTTTCTTGATTTGCATAGAATTTAGGAGGCATGTTTATACCAGTTGGAATGACAAAGATTTTTTGATTTACTCCGTAACTGTTAAGTAGATTATGAACTTTATTACTTGGAGCAATGACACCATTTGTTTGTTTCAAAATTCTTCGAGTGAATTTAGTAGCTATAGCTCGTCCCCCGGATTTTGTTGGAGAGAAATAGTGTGTATAGTTTTCATAAACGGTATGGTATGTGTGTATGATCGGAATATTTAATATATTAGCTATGTGTTTTGCCATGTGAAAGGTACTAAATTCACTTTGTGTATGAATAATATCAGGATGCCAATTTACTAGCTCACGAATTAAAAAATTATCCTTTATAAGTGAAAGTCTTGCACCTGGGTATATCTTGTTTGCTCCTATCGAGCGAATATAGATGGTATCATCTATTTTGTGGGAGTCGTTAGTATCAGACAAAGTTAAAACTCTAACATCATGCCCAAGTATAGTTAATTCTTTTTTTAAGTTAACAACGGATTTAACAACCCCATTGATTGTTGGCAAGTAAAAATCTGTAGTAATTAGTATTTTCAAACTTTTCACCTCTTCTGTAAATTTAATATAAATTTTCTATTGATATAATAATTTATTTGTAATGTTAGTTATATATCATTATATTAATTGTTATATATATAAGTATTATACCCATTTATGATTGCAAATGGAATCATGATAAAAATATAAAATTATTTGCTATGAATTAGAAGTAGAAGAACTAAAAAAGAAGAAGGGAATATATCCTGAAGGTAACGCCATTGAGAATGAAAAGTTTATGAACATTGGGATTTTAAATGAAGAACAATATTAAACAGTGTTTCATCTTTCTAGGGTGCTAGAGATTTTATTTGATTACTAAGAATATAAATATATTATAGGGAGAGTAAATTATTATGTTTTCAGATGTAGAAATAAAAATAAAACGCAAAAATAAAATTTTTTTCTCTAGAAAAAGTAAGTCCTTGCTAGATTTAGTTGAGTTAATGGAGTTACAGAATCATCGCATAATGGTAATGTGGGCATTAGATTGTGCCTCTATAGCTTTAAAAAACTTTGAAGATAAGTATCCTGATGAAAAGAGACCTAGAATATGCTTGGAGATGTGTGATGATTGGGCTAGAGGAAAAGTCAAAATGCCTGAAGCAAAAAGGTCTATTTTAGATTGTCATGCAGTTGTAAATGGAATTAATGATAGTGAGTACCAGGCTTTATGTCATGCTATAGGGCAAGCAGGATCTACAATACATGTAAAAAGTCATGCTTTGGGCTTACCGATATATGAGTTAACGGCTATTGTATTAAGGTATGGAGAGAAAGATTTTTATAAACCAGTAAGTGAAAAAATTGAGTGCTATTATAATCGATTGCTTTATTGGCAGGATAATACTGATATCCTTGATTTTGAGTGGGCAAAGTTTTTAAAGGATTGAAAAAATCATAGAAACTATATAGGTGGTCAATAAAAGCTCAGAACAATCAAAGACCAAAAGATAAGGAAAATATTATTGTAATCAAATTGTTTTTGGTAAATTTCCAACTTCTAAGGTAGGATATAGTTACTATAATAAATAGGAGTGGTGGTATTGAAAAAAATTCTGTTATCTATTATTTTAATTATGATACTTTTACAAACAAAAAGTATATTTGCAGATGATAACTTTTCAGTAAAAAAATGCGAAGTGCTAATCAATCAAGAAATTTTGGATGTAAATGTTGAATATCCATATTTTGAAGGATATAATGGTTCAGAGCAGCTTAACGAAAGCATAAGAGCTATCATCGCTGATTCTATAGGGGATGCAACATACACTGCAGATGAGATAATTAAAGAAAATGCTGAAATAGATTTTAAGCCGAAGGTATCGTTAAATATAGCATATGAGTACAAAATAAATAATCATTATATATCTGTGCAACTTTATACAGATTATTATTCGGGTGGGGCTCATCCTATAAGTTGGGTAAATTCGTATGTAATTGATACTGAATCAGGAGAAGTGATTGATTTTAAAGATATATTCAGTACCAATACAGAATATAAAAATGTAATAGAAAACAAAATTATATCTGAAATTGATAACGAAAAAGACTATTATTTTGAGGACTACTTTCAAACTATTAGCAATAAAAATGGAGACTTTAAATATCTAATAAATGAGAATTCGTTAGTAGTTTATTTTGATCTTTACGAAATAGCCCCATATGCTTATGGAATGCCGACTTTCGTTTTTAAATTTGAAGATATTAAAGAAATATTAAAAACTGATATTTACGACAATTTTAACGAGTCGGGTAATAAAGGTTTAATTAGCTTTAATGGAATTGATTTAAATAGTGAAAATGAGTTGTTAAATAAAGATAATACTCTTCTATTACCACTTAGAGATGTCGCAGAAGCATTAGGGTATGATGTAGGCTGGAATAGAGATGATGGAGCAATAATTGCAAGTGGCTTTATTAAAAATGGAGTTAATTCTTATTGGCGCAGTGGAAAGTCCCCAATAAAACTTGTTGCACCAGTTGTTGTTAAGGGAGTAACTTATGTGCCTATTCAATATTTCACAGATGTTTTAGAAGAAAATATAACTTTTGGATATGGGATGTTTGGAGAATATAAGACTGCAGTTAGAGCATATGGAAGTGAAAGCTTCGATAATAATTTCGATAATTTAATAAAAGATTATAAATCAGTTGCTAATGCAGATGAGGCTGTTAACATGTTTGCAAATGCTGTTAAAATGAGAAATGGTGTAGTACAATTTGGGCTTATGTCAGATGAATTGCGAAAAGATAATTATGCCAATCTTAGTGATTTAAATTTTGTTACAGAAATCTTAAGCCCTTGGGCTGTTAAGTATGAAATTTCAAATACTAATAATAATGATTATGTAATAAAATTTAATTTTAAAACAAGTATTGAAGGTGATGAAAATGAGAGGATATATTATATTTCATTAAGTCAAGTCGGCATGTATTGGAAAGTTGAATCACTGGTGAAATAGTATTATTTAGAGTGATATATATTCCGAATTAACTAAAAGTAGGCAATTTTGCCTACTTTTTATTTTAGCATTTTAAATTCATTTGAGATATAATGATATAAATAAAGGAGGAATATATATGAAGACTATGGGATTATTAGCTGGTATGAGTTGGGAATCATCGTTAGAATACTACAGGATAATAAATGAAGAGACAAAACGAATACTTGGTGGTTCACATTCCTCAAAATGTCTAATGTATTCATTTGATTTTCAAGAAATAGAAAGGCTTCAAAATGAAGGAAATTGGGAAGAGCTTACACATCAAATGGTATTTCAGGCAAATAATCTTAAGGTAGCTGGAGCAGATTTTATAGTTATATGCACAAACACTATGCATTTAATGGCAGTGGATATTGAATTAGGAACAGGACTGAAGGTTCTTCATATAGCTGATGCAACTGGTCGTGCAATTAAAGAAAAGGCTATAAAAAAAGTAGCATTACTTGGAACAAGATTTACAATGGAAGGTGATTTTTATAAAAATGTATTAGAAAAATACAATATAGAAGTAATCATCCCTGGAGAAGAAGATAGAAAAACTGTCCATAATATCATTTATAATGAGCTTATATTAGGTAAAATCAATGATGTTAGTAGACAGAAATATGTTGAAATAATAAATAGACTAGCGTCGAAGGGTGCTAAAGGTGTGGTATTAGGCTGTACTGAAATACCTCTTTTGATAAAACAAAAAGATGTTGAAATAAATGTTTTTGATACTACAGAACTTCATGCTAAAGAAGCGGTGAAATATGCATTAGAATAAGCTAATTAGCCACTACTTTAGTTACTATTCTACTTCTTGAATTTTTGAATGCATCTCTCTGAAAAACTTCCTATCTGAAAAAGATAGGGAGTTTAAGAATTCGTTTCTGGTTTCAAGCAATTTTATTAGATCCTCAACATATTGGAATACAGCTGATTTTACCTGGAAGCCATCCATTGTTTCTAAGGAGTATTGCTTGGTTATTTTATCTAAGTAAGTTCGGATTTCTTCGATTTTATAAGGATCCATTTTAGTGGATTTGAGCTGAGAAATTGCATTGCCAATTAATTTTGATACAGCTATGGATTCACTAAATCCATTTTTAAGTATTTCTACGCTTCTATTCATATACCTAATTGTTTCAAGATGGTCAGATTCCATCTTAAGGTATTTCAGATGATAATCAAGTCCTCTATTGAAATTTTCTCCTGTTTCATTAAGGACTCTTTCATTTGCAAATTTAATTCTCTGTTCCATTTCATTTAACATTGTCATATATTCTTTTGGATCAGTTTCATTTAAAAGGCTGATTTTCATATTTTCAAGAATTCTGTACTTAAGTTTTTTTATTGCAGCAAGGTCATTAATCAGATGTTCTTCTAATCCAGGAATATATAAATTAAGTACAAGTGCAATTGATGCTCCAATTAACATTTGGGCGAATTCATTGACGAGGCTCCCCCAAATTACACTTTGAGAGGCTAGTAGATGGCTAACTAGTACTGAGCTAGGAACAAGTCCTTCGTTTAGCTTGAATTTTACAACAATTGGTATGAAAATTATAAGGTATATTGAAAAGGACAAAGGTCCAAATCCGAACATTGAGAAAACTATTCTTGAAATTGCCAAGGCTATTATTGTAGAAAGTATTCTTACTCCTGCAAGGTTTAAAGATTTTCTTTTAGTATTTTGAAGGCTTAGTATTACTACTATTGCTGTGTTTACACCATAGTTTAGGTTTAAAAGTTGGGCAAGGAATATACCAACACCAGCACCCAAAGCTGTTTTGAGAGTTCTCATCCCAATATATTTTTTAATATTTAACAATTCTCACATCTCCAATTTAAAGTTGATTTTCCGAAGAAAAGACTAGTATGATTTTAACAATATAAACATGGATTTACAAGTAAAATAAAATCCCATGACGGTATGTCAAGGGAACTCTCTAGAATGTTGTTTTAATTTCAAAATCTGGGGGAGTCATCATATGTTTTTTAACTGAGCAAAGATTAATTGACTTTATAATTGCTTTTTCATATTTTGGGGGGAATCCTTCAGGAAGTTTTACATCATAGATTATTTTGTTGATCATTCCAGTTTCCCTATTCATTTCGAGATCCATTGATATACTCAAGCCTTCTGTGTTGATACCTTTGCTATTGCAAAACCCTAGTGCAAATATACCCGCACAGGTTGCCATAGAACCGAGGAACAACTCAAATGGTGTTGGTTCGCTTCCGCCTTGATCAGTTTTAATAAGGTGTCTGGATGATCTTGCATTTACCTTTAGTCCACCAGGGAATTCTACCTTCATATAAGACATTCTATCACTCCGTTTAATTTATTTAGTAATACTTTGATTAGTATACTACAATACCCCTAAGGTGTATATAAAATATATGTTTTTTTAACTTATTTTACTCTAAATATAAGTTCGAATTAAGATGAAATATAAACTATTTAACACTACATCGCTATCTTTATTTAAAAAATATACATAATGCATATGATTTCTACTGTTATTGATTTGGTATCACATAATAATATATCTTTTATGAGGGTATATATAAATATGTAATACAATTTAGCTTATTTTTAGAAAAGAGGACAACTATGAGTACCACAATTTTAAAAGTTTCAAATATAAAAAAAACAATAAAGAAAAAAGAAATAATAAAGGGTATTAGTTTTGAAATAAAAGAAGGCGAAATACTGGGGTTTTTAGGTCCAAATGGTGCAGGTAAATCTACAAGTCTACGAATGATTGTAGGGTTGTCTAAACCTAGTTCTGGTCAGATAACTATATGCGGTTATTCAATTATGGATAATTACGTTAAAGCAATGACTAATGTTGGTTGTATTATAGAAGCTCCAGATTTGTATAATTATATGAGTGGATATAAAAATCTTGAAATGCTTGGCTCTATGTCTAGAGGAGTAACTAAAAAGGATATAGATGATGCAGTGGAATTAGTTGGGATGGAAAATAGGATTCATGATAAAGTTAATATATACTCAATGGGTATGAAACAAAGAGTAGGTTTAGCACAAGCACTAATTCACAAGCCTAAATTACTAGTATTGGATGAACCAACAAATGGACTTGATCCTCAAGGTATTCATGAATTTAGAGATATAGTGAAAGGGTTAGCTAAAGAAAAAGGGATTTCAGTATTAATATCATCGCATATTATTAGTGAAGTGCAATTGATGTGTGATAGAGTATCTATTATTAATAATGGAGAGATTATAAAGAATGCTTCAATAAATGAACTTATTTCAACTGGAGAAGTATATTGGATTTTAAATGATCCACTTAAAGGAAAAGCTTTACTTAAAAATATTTTTAAAATGGATTCCAGAATAGAAAATGAGAGTCTAGTTGCATTAGTTGAAGTAGATATGATTTCGAAAATAAATAAAGAATTTATACATGAAGGTTTAGATTTGAAGTATGTATCAACGAAAAAAAGAACATTGGAAGATTTGTTTTTATCATTAACAGATGCACAAAAGATTCAATAGAAAGTGTGAGACTATGATTCTATTAATTCAAAATGAAATAAATAAACTATTGCTAAAGAAAAAAATGGCTTTAATTATAGTTTTACTATTAATATTTATAAGCTTATTATCCTATGGGCAAAAATATGCATATGATAAAAATATTGAAAGGTTCCAGACTATATCTAATGGTGAAGAGTACGATTGGAAAAGTTTGGCTAGTCAGAGGCTTAAAGATTTAGATAGAAAACTCAATAGTCCATATATTCCTAAAGAGGGGATCTCTTCAATAGAAAGAGAAATTAAGCAATTAACCTATTTTATAGAAAATGATATAAATCCTATAACGCCTACTGCAGCTAAGTTTAGTGTAGGTTTTATAGAACAAGGAATTGTATTGTTTATACCTTTGTTAATTGTTATTTTGGCTGCAGATTTGGTTTCAAGTGAATTTTCAAGTAAAACAATTAAGATTTTGCTTACTAGAGCAATACCCAGATGGAAAATCTTATTAAGTAAGTATATTGCACTTATAATGATGACAACTATAGTTGTTTTTCTTATAGGTGTTTTGTCGATTCTTATATCCTATGCATTTTTTGGATTATGGGGATTTGCGGAACCAGTAATAACGGGTTTTAAATTGATTAAAGGTGAACTAAATTCAGATACCGTTGTATTAATAACTAGATTACAATATATAATTCTGATATATTCCTTAGCATGGTTTGTTTCTATAGTTATAGCCTCAATAACTTTCTTGATTTCCATTCTAGTTAATAATAGTGCATCTGCAATAGGAATACTAATGGCAGCATTAATTGGCGGACAATTTCTTCAGTTTTTCTTATCAGATTGGACTATTGTAAAGTACTTTTTCGTTACAAATTTAGATCTTACACGATATTTGACAGGATCTTATCAACCTATTGAGGGTATGAGTATTGGATTTTCTATTATAATCCTCTCTTTGTGGGCAGTAGCATCTTTAATAATAAGTTTCTGGGTTTTTAATCGTAAAGATGTTTTAGTATAAAGGTTAAGTTTATGATAAGGAGATAGATATGATTAAAAAAATGGGATGGCCTGTATTCTTAATTTTTACAATATCTCTTGCATTTGTTTTTATTGTGGGTTTTATAATTTCCATTAATATAAGCAAATCAAGTGATGTAAATTTAGAAGAAACTATATTGAATGTGAATAAAGAAGATGATATAAATAATCAAAATTCAGAAGAGTCTGATGAAAAAAGTTTAAATAAGATAGATATTAGTAAAATAGTAATAATGGGAGATTCTATTGGTTTTGGAATTGGTGATGAGCCAAATATGGGGATAGGGAATAGATACAAGAATTTAATAGATCCAGATGATTTAAGAGGTATTGAGCTTATAAATATATCGGTACCAGGATATGAAAGTATAGATCTAGTAACACAAATAGGAAAACAAGAGAATCTGGATAATATATTAGGATCAGATCTAATTATTATTTCAATTGGGGGAAACGATTTAAATCGTTTGGAGGATAACGGGGATCTAACTTTTGAGATTGAATATACCGATAAATTAAAAGCTTACAAAGAAAATTTAAGATACACGATTGATAAAATTAGAGAAATAAATCAAAATGTTCAGTTAGCAATTGTAGGTTTATACGACCCATATCGTCAAGAAGAACCACAAAATACTAGGTTACTTCTTCAATGGAATTATGAAACAAGACTTATTGTAAATTCGTATTCTAGAATTGTCTATATCCCACTATATGAAAAATTTGAATATCATTTAGATTCTTATCTTTCAGCAGATAGGTTCCATCCGAGTAAAAATGGATATCAGATAATAGCTAAAGAAATATATGATATATTAAATCAAGAGAAAGAATAAATAATAATTTAAAATCAAGCATTACAATTTAATTTATATCTAAATAATCATAGTAAATAATAAATATTTTCGCTATAATTAAATGTGATGGTTTAAAAGAGTAGAGTAAATAGATCTTTTCCTGCTCAAGGTTATGTTACAAAACTTTATTTTAGAATCAAACAATTTTGATTATATTCAATAGGAGGAGATTTTTATTATGGAAAACAAAAGAAAATATATATTTTCGTGGGATTTATTAGGGGATATCGAGTTAGGTAGACCTAATTTAGGAAATACAACTCGAGTTGAAGTATATAGATTACTTCAGTTTACTTTTAGAGATATTATTGAAAAGCATGTAGGATCTGAAAAAACAGATCAGATTTTTTATGAAGCAGGGAAACTTGCAGGTTCAGAATTTTATAAACATTTAATTAAACCCACAACTGAAATTAATGATTTTATAAATCAATTACAAAAAGTTTTGAAAGAATTAGGTATGGGCATTTTAAGAGTTGAACAGGTTGACATGGATAAGGGTGAATTAGTTTTAACAATTTCAGAAGATTTAGATTGCTCAGGATTACCAGAGGCGGATGATGTAATTTGTATATATGATGAAGGCTTTATATGTGCATTACTTGAAAACTTTACTGGGTTAAAATTTAATGTGAAAGAAGTTGATTGTTGGTGCATAGGTGATAGAACCTGTAGATTTAATGCCAATGCTATCAGTAATATGAATGATTAAGGAGTTAAGATGAACAATAGAGAAAAGAAAATTTTAAACTATATAATTTCATTGTTATTTGATACAAAAATTACCAATAGTATGCCGGCTGAGTTACTAGATTCTGAAGATTTGTGTATTATTGATGAAACACTTAGAATAATAAGAGATTCTATTTATTCAATTGGATTTGGAGATCTTTCTAGTAGAATTGATGGGCAAGGATATACTATTGGTATTATTAAAAATCTTCAAGCATCTCTTAAGAACTTAACTTGGCAGACAAAAGCGATTGCTTTAGGTGACTTTTCTCAACATGTTGATTTCTTAGGAGAATTTTCTGATGCATTTAATAGCATGACTAAAAAATTGGAATACTCACTCCAAGAAGTACATAAGACAAAAGAACTTTTTGAAATGGTATTTGAGACAATACCTGATGCTACCATAATAATATCTTTAGATGAAGGTAACATTTTTGACGTAAACACTGCATGTTGCAATTTAAGTGGTTATGAAAAAAATGAGTTAATTGGGCAGAATGTTTTAAGCATTAACTTTATACAAGACTTAGATCAACTAAATGATTTACAAAAAACACTTGAAGATAATAATTTTTGCAATAATAAAGTTATAGATTTAATAACTAAAGACAATAAATCAATTCTTGGACTTTTTTCATCTCAAGTTATTCTAATCGAAAACAAGAAATATGTGCTTAGTGTTATAAAAGATATAACTCAGAGGATAGAAATGGAAAATAGATTGCGAGATAGCGAAGAAAGACATAGGTTATTAGCAGATAATATAAGTGATGTTATTTGGACAATGGATATAGATGGTAGATTTACTTATATCAGTCCATCTGTACAGAAAGTTAGAGGATTTACTGTAGCAGAAGTGATGAAACAATCTAAAGAGGAATTATTGTGCCCAGAGTCAGTTAAATATATGGACCATGGTTTGATAGAGGCAGTAAATTCCGTGCAGAATAACTTGCCATTTAAAACATTCCGGGCAGACTTAGAACAACCTTGTAAAGACGGTACTACTATTTGGATGGATACTACTATATCTGGAATATATGATAAAGATAAAAGATTTATAGGAATGGTAGGTGTTTCAAGAGATATTTCTGATAGAAAGCAGATGGAAGAAAAAATAAGAAGGCTATCTATAACTGATAAACTTACTCAGTTAAACAATCGATTAAGGCTTGACGATGCTCTTAAAAATGAAGTTAAACGAATTGAAAGAAGTCACTCAATAAGCTCATTAATTATTTTAGACATAGATTATTTTAAAAGAATTAACGATAAATATGGACATCCAATAGGTGATTCTGTATTAGTAGAATTGGCTAGTATTCTAAAAAATAATATACGAGAACTTGATGTATTAGGACGCTGGGGTGGGGAAGAATTTATGATAATACTACCATCTACAGATAAAAATGGAGCGATAGTTTGTTCAAATAAGTTAAGGGAAAAAATCGCTAATTATAACTTCCAAGATGTTGGTGAAGTGACTGCAAGCTTTGGAATTGCTGAAATAAAAAAGGGTATAACAGCTGAAGAAATTGTGGCTAAAGCTGATGCTGCATTATATAGAGCCAAAGATTTGGGTAGAAATAAAGTTGTCAGCTATTGAATGAAAATATGATATGTAGAAAGGAAGTGCTTTATGATAGATTTATTAATTGAAAAAATTAAAAAAACAGAAAATCCAACAGTTATAGGTTTAGATCCAAGGTTAGAGTATATTCCAGAACATTTAAAAGAAGAAGTATTTGACTTATATGGGAAAACTCCAAAGGCGGTTGCAAAAGCTTTTTATGAGTTTAACAAAGGTATAATAGATGTTGTATCGGATATTGTACCAGCAGTAAAACCTCAAATTGCAATGTACGAACAATACGGTGTTGAAGGAATACAAGCTTATATTGATACAATAAAATATGCAAAAAGTAAAGATTTAATAGTTATAGGTGATATTAAGAGAAGTGATATAACTTCTACTGCAGAGTCTTATTCTCATGGCCATATAGGAAGAGTTTTTATTGAGGATAAAGAATATACTATTTTTAATCAAGATTTTATAACCTTAAATCCATATATGGGTTATGATTCTATAGAACCGTATATAGTTGATTGTAAAAAATATAATAGAGGGTTATTTATATTAGTAAAGACTTCAAATCCAAATAGTGGTCAAATTCAAGATTTAGATATTGGTGGAGAAAAAATATATGAAATAGTTGGAAAGCTAGTATCCAAATGGGGAGAGGACTTAATAGGAGAAAGAGGTTATAGTTCTATAGCTGCTGTAGTAGGTGCAACTCATCCAGCACAGGGTGTAAAACTTAGGGAGTTAATGCCTCATACATTTTTTTTAGTACCTGGATATGGAGCACAAGGCGGTAGTGCACAAGATTTAAAAGGATGTTTTGATAAAAATGGATTAGGAGCAATAGTCAATTCATCTAGAGGTATTATAGCTGCTTATAAAAACAAGAAATATAGTAGTAATTTTAGTGAAAAAGATTTTGCATTTGCTGCTAGGCAGGCTGCGCTGGATATGAAAGCAGATATTCAAAATGCAATAGATTAATAATAGCTATAGACTAGGAGTTGATTAAATGTCTGAAGATATCTATAAAAACAAACTAACATCCATAATTTTAGAGAATACAGAAATTTGTACTGGAATATACAAGATGGTAGTTTATGCTACTTCAATTGCCAGATGTGCTATGCCTGGTCAATTTGTAAATCTTTATTGTAATGATGGTTCAAGACTGTTACCAAGACCAATTAGTATTTGCGAAATAGATAAAAATACAGGTAAATTGACGTTTGTTTACGCGGTAGTAGGTAAAGGAACTGAAGAGTTTTCTAACATGAAAGCAGGGGAAAATATCCAGTTATTAGGTCCTTTAGGTAACGGTTATAATATTGATAATAGCTTGAATGAGCATATTATAGTAGGCGGTGGTGTTGGAATTCCTCCACTATTAGAACTTGTAAAAAATATAGTAGGTAATAAAAAAGTATATTTAGGTTTTCGGACAGGTAATTTTCTTATTGAAGAATTTAAAAAATATGCTGATGAAGTTTACATAGCTACTGATGATGGAAGTTTTGGAATTAAAGGAACAGTAGTTGATTTATTAGAATTACAAAATGCTAAGGGGCAGATGATATATAGTTGTGGACCTAAGGCTATGCTACGGACTGTAGCTAATTTTGCTAGGACTAGTAATACAATTGCTCAAGTATCTTTGGAAGAACGAATGGGATGTGGTATAGGTACTTGTGTTGGGTGTGTTGTTAAAATTAAAAATGATGAAAATGAAAACGGTTGGGAATATAAAAAGGTTTGCAAAGATGGGCCAGTATTCCTAAGCGAGGAGGTTTTATGGGATGAATAGACAAGATATTAATTTAAGGATTAATATCGGCAGCGTTGAATTAAAGAATCCTGTTATGACTGCCTCAGGAACTTTCGCTGCTGGTAGAGAATACTCTGAGTTTATTGATTTAAATCGGCTTGGTGCAGTAGTAGTTAGGGGAATAGCTACAAATCCGTGGCTAGGAAATTCTGCCCCTAGAATTGCAGAAACTTATGGTGGAATGTTAAATAGTATTGGATTGCAAAACTTAGGAGTAGAACATTTTATAAAAGAAGACATACCTTTTTTAAGAAGATTTGATACTAAGATAGTGGTAAATATAATAGGTAAGACAATTAAAGAATACTGCGAAGTTGCAGAAAAACTTCAAGATGCAGATATTGATTTGGTAGAATTAAATATATCTTGTCCTAACTTAAAAGAAGGAGGAGTATCTTTTGGAACTAACCCTTTAAATGTTGCAGAGGTTACTAGAGAAGTAAAAAAGCATGTGAAACAGCCTCTTATAGTTAAACTTAGTCCAAATGTATCAGATATAGTTGAGATTGCAAAAGCAGCAGAATCTGAAGGTGCTGACGCTATATCAATGATAAATACTCTTTTGGGAATGGCTATAGATATTCATCGTAGGAAACCTATTTTAGCGAATATAACTGGAGGCTTATCTGGACCATGTATTAAGCCCGTAGCATTGCGAATGGTTTATCAAAGTTATAAAGCTATTTCTATTCCCATAATTGGGATGGGAGGCATTATGAATTCAGATGATGCTATAGAGTTTATTATGGCTGGAGCTACGGGCGTTGCAATTGGGACAGCGAATTTTATTAATCCTAGAGCAACAATTGATGTATTAGAAGGAATCTTAGACTATTGTGAAAAGTATAATATTAAAGATATAATGGATATACGAGGAATTATTTAGGGGGTAATTATAAAATGTCTATGCAAGAAAGAGCAGAAGAAATTTTCAAGGAAATAAATGTTCTACAGGAAGGTCATTTTCTATATACATCAGGTAGACATGGTAGTACCTATATGCAATGTGCAAGAATATTAGAATACCCAAAATACACTGTGGAATTGTCTGCATATTTAGCAGATGCATTTAAAGATGATAAAATAGATATAGTAATTGGACCTGCTATGGGGGGAATTATCTTTGCATATGAGATTGCTAGACAGCTAGGAGTAAAAAATCTTTTTGCAGAAAGAGAAGATGGAAAGATGACTTTAAGAAGAGGGTACGAAATTACTGAAGGGGCTAGAGTTTTAGTAGCAGAGGATGTAATTACAACTGGTGGATCAGTTAGAGAAGTTATTGATATAGTGAAAGAACAGGGTGGAGAGTTAGCAGGAGTTGCAATTTTAGTTGATAGAACAAATGGTAAAATTGATTTTGGATGCAAGATGAAAGCAGTATATACTGCAGAAATAATCTCTTATGAAGCAGAAAATTGCCCAATTTGCAAAGAAAAAAGCATACCTTTAGTAAAGCCTGGCAGTAGAAAGAAATAGTAATAATAAAGAATTAATCAAAAAGCTTATTTATTGACAATAGAAATCAAATGTGATATTTTTATTTAAAGATGCAAATATACCTTTAAATCAATCCTGAGAGGTTGAGAAGGCCAGCGTGATATAGCATAATTATGCCTTCCTACGGGAAGGCATTTTTTAAAACGTATCCTTTAAGGTAAATAAAAGGAGGAAAAAATATGCTAAAAGGCAGACATTTAATTGATCCACGAGACTTTAGTCTTGAAGAAATGAACTCTATTTTTGAATTAACACAAATGATAATTGATAAACCAAGGGATTTTGCTCATGTATGCGATGAAAAATTACTTGGAACTTTATTTTATGAGCCTAGCACTAGAACCAGATTTAGCTTTGAAGCCGCAATGTTAAGATTGGGTGGAAAAATTATAGGGTTTTCAGAGCCGGGCTCTAGTTCTGTAAAAAAGGGAGAAAGTTTACCTGATACTCTAAGAACAGTAGCCGCATATACAGATATTATCGTAATGAGACATCATAAAGAAGGGGCGCCTAAATATGGTGCACAGTATTGTCCAGTTCCTCTAATAAATGCAGGAGATGGAGGGCACCAGCATCCAACACAAACACTAACAGATTTATTTACAATACTGGATGCAAAAGGAAGTCTAGACAATCTAACGATAGGTTGTTGTGGAGATTTACAGTTTGGAAGAACAGTTCATTCTCTAATAAAAGCTATGTCTAGATATAAAAATATTAAGTTTGTTTTAATTTCACCAGGAGAGCTACAAATCCCTGAATATATGAAAGCTGAAATTTTAAACAAAGATGGTATTGAGTATAAAGAGGTAGAAAGGCTTGAAGATGTAATCCATGAGTTGGATATTCTATATATGACTCGGGTACAAAAAGAGAGATTTTTTAATGAAGCAGATTATATTAGATTAAAAGATAGTTATATACTTGATTTAAAAAAGCTTGAAAATGCTAAAAAAGATTTGGCAATACTTCATCCTCTTCCTAGAGTAAATGAAATAAGTATGGAAGTTGATAGTGATCCAAGAGCTTGGTATTTCCAACAAGTTAAAAATGGAATGTACGTACGTATGGCTTTGATAATGCTTCTTTTGGGGGTGGAATAAATGTTGAACATTACAAGTATATCTAAGGGTATTGTTATAGATCATATAAAACCTGGAGTTGGATTAAAAATATTTGAATATCTAAATTTGGGAGAGGTAAAATTTACAGTTGCTTTAATAATAAATGCTACAAGTAAAAAAATTGGTCGTAAAGATATTATTAAAATTGAAAATGAAATAGATATAGATTTAACAGCTCTTGGATTTTTAGACCCTAATATTACCGTTAATATAATAGAAGATGAGGTAATAGTTAGAAAAATTAATATTACTCTACCAGATAGAGTAGAAAATATTATAAAGTGCAAAAATCCGAGATGTATTACTGCTGAAGAAAGAGATTTAGTACCTAAATTTGTTTTAATAGATAAAGATAAATGCTTGTACAAATGTGAGTATTGTGACCAAATATATTCATAGGAGGTGGAGGCTATGGAACTTTTAGTCAAGGGAGCTAGAATTATTGACGAAGGAATGGATTTTGTTGGTGATTTATATATAAAAGATGGTAAGATATATGAATTTGGGGAAAATCTAAGCTATAAATGTAAGTATATTGATGGAACGGGGTTAGTTTTGATGCCTGCTTTTATAGACTTACATGCTCATTTTAGAGATCCAGGTTATACTCATAAAGAAGATTTAAAGACAGGTAGTTTGGCAGCCCTTAAGGGAGGATATACATTTGTAAATCTTATGGGAAATACAAAACCCATATCTTCAAATATGGATGTAGTGAAGTATGTATTAGATAAAGCATCAAATCTTGATTTAATTGACGTGCATCAATGTGTTTCTATTACAGAAAACTTTGATGGGAAGAGATTAGACCATTTAGATAAACTTGATTCGAGAGTTAAAATTATTTCTGATGATGGTAAAGGAATAAATTCAAATATCACAATGTACAATGCTATGTTAAAAGCAAAGGAGAAAGGATTAACTATCTTAACTCATGCGGAGGATGAAGATTTGACACCTATTGACTATAGAATTTCAGAAAATATTGTAACTATTCGAGATATATATTTAGCTAGTGTTACAGATTGTATGCTGCATTTAACACATGTAAGTACAAAAGAAGCTATAGATGCAATTAGGATTGCTAAGCAAAAAGGTTATAAAAATTTAACTTGTGATGTAACACCGCATCATATAGCTCTTTATGACAATGATTATAGAGTAAATCCTCCTATAAGACAAGAAAATGATGTAAAATCAATTATCGAAGGAATTGTTGATGGAACAATAGACACGATTGCAACTGATCATGCTCCGCATACAAAAGAAGATAAAGAAAATGGCAGTCCAGGTTTATCTGGGTTAGAAACGGCTTTCTCTGTATGCTACACATCTTTAGTTAGAGAAGGTCATATTGACTTAAAACGATTGTCGAGTTTATTCTCTGGAGAAAGTGCTAGAATAATGGGTATAAATAAGGGTAAGATAAAGGTAGGATACGATGCTGATTTAGTATTGCTTAATATAGATAAAAAATCGGTTGTTGATTCATCAAAATTTCTATCTAAAGGGAAAAATACTCCTTTCGATGGGATGGAGTTTTTTGGAGAAGTACAGATGACAATAAAAGCTGGGAAGATTAGATATGTTAATAGGGATTAAATAATATGTTGAGATGTAGATATTTACAAGAATGGAACCTAGGTAAGCGAGATAAGAAAGGAATGACCCTTATGGATATAAATGACATTGTACACTATCCACATGATGAAATGACCACTTTTATGTTGCCTATAACTCTAGGTTGTGCATATAATAAATGTGCTTTTTGTTCTATGTATAAGGATATTCAGTATAGAAGAGTTCCTATTAGTGAGATTGAACCTCAGCTAATGAATGGCTATCTATATACTGAAAAGGTATTCTTAACAGGTGCTGATCCTCTTACAATTGGATTTGATGAAATGGTACAAATTCTTAGATTGATTAAGAAGTACTTACCTTACTGTGCTAGAGTGGCATGTTATGCATCTATAAGAATTGTTTTAAAATATTCAGAGGAACAACTTTCCATACTTCATAACGAAGGATTAAGACTATTGTATATAGGTTTTGAAACAGGTAGCGATGATGTACTAGAGTTGATGAATAAACCACATAAAGTTGTGGATGCAATAACTGCAGCAAAAAAGTTGAATCGTGCACAACTTATGTTTAATACCATTATAATGTATGGAATAGCAGGAAAAGGTGAAGCAGTTTCAAATGCTATTGCAACTTCTAAGATGATTAATCAATTTCACACGAATTCTATTATTACTATGAATTTAACTATATTTGAAGGCACTACTTTAAACGATATGGTTAAAAATGGTGAGTTTATCATACCAGACAGAAATGAAAGATTATTAGAGATTAAAAGCTTATTGGAGAATTTGGAACCCATAAAACCAACTATATTTGATACAACGCATCCAACAAATATTATTAAGATAAAAGGAACTTTGCCACAGGAAAAAGAAAAATTAATAAAGGCTATAAATATTTAAATATATATAAAGAATAGAAATTGATAAAAGGAGGAAGTTTTATGTTAAAAGAATTTAAAGAATTTGCATTGAAGGGAAATGTTATTGATTTAGCTGTAGCAGTAGTAATAGGGGGTGCCTTTGGGAAAATAATAGCATCACTAGTAAATGATATTATTATGCCCGCTATAGGTGTAGTATTAGGTGGAGTAAGCTTTGTGAATCTTAAATATGTCATAGAACCAGCAAGTGGAGATTTAGCGGAAGTAGCAATTCTATATGGTTCATTTATACAGTCAATTGTAGATTTCGCAATTATTGCATTTTCAATTTTTATGGTTGTAAGGGCATTAAACTCTAGAAAGAAGAAAGAAGTGGAAGCAGAACCCGCTCCTATAGTACCAAGTAATGAAGAACTTATTCTAGCCGAAATTAGAGATTTATTAAAATCCAAATAAAATATATGAACAACCTTTTAAAGGGGATTTATTAATATGATAAAAAATCAATGGTATGTCATTTTGGATTCGAAGCAAGTTAAAAAGAATAAATTAATTGGCGTAACTAGATTATCCGAAAAGCTTGTGCTTTGGAGAGATGATAATAATCAGGTTAATTGTATTTTTGATAAGTGTTGTCATAGAGGGGCTTCTTTAAGCGAAGGTAAAATTATTGGCAATCATATAGAGTGTCCTTTTCATGGTTTTCAGTATGATACTAATGGTAGAGTAGTTTTAATTCCCGCAAATGGCAAGAGTAATCCTGTTAAAAATAACTATGCAGTAAATTCATATCTAGTTAAAGATAAATATGGGTTTATATGGTTATGGTATAGTAATGATAAAGATAGTGCACCTGAAATACCATTTTTTGAAGATCTGAAATCTGGTTTCTCTTATGGAAGTTTCTCAGAAACTTGGAGTGTTCATTATACTAGAGCTATAGAAAATCAATTAGATGTTGTTCACTTGCCATTTGTGCATAAAAATACTATAGGAAGTGGGAATCGAACTTTAGTTAACGGCCCTGTAGTAAAATGGAATGATAATTTAATGACTTTCTATGTAAATAATGAGGTTGATAATGGTCAAATTCCAAAAAAAACAAATGAAATCTTAGATTATGAGAGATTATTTCATCTTCAGTTTCAAATGCCTAATACATGGCAAAATATAATTTCAGATAATGTTAGAATAATGGCAGCTTTTGTGCCTATGGATGAAGAACATACTCGAATATACTTGCGATTCTATCAAGGATTTATGAAAGTTCCTGTTCTAAAGCAAATAACTAATGTTTTAAGCACAATATCAAATAGAATAATACTCCATCAAGATAGAAGGGTTGTTTTAACTCAAATTCCTAAAAAGACTGAATTAATTATGGGTGAGAATTTGATACAAGGAGATTTACCAATAATTGAATTTAGAAAGAGAAGACATGAATTAAAAAAAAATAATTTTTAGAGTTGAACTTTACGTGAAATGATGTTATGATAAACAAAATATTAAATTCAGTGCGTAGAACGAGTAGTTAGATTAAATTGGGTTTAGAGAGTTGGCACAGGTGAAAGTCCAATACCAGTAATTTAATGAATGGATCTACAAGAAGTTTTGTGAAATGATTCTATCAGAGTATCGAAAACCGGGGGTTTCCCGTTATAGAAACAGGATATTATAGCATTAGCTAAGTATCTGGTTAAGTGAGATTGTCTTTTGATAGTCTAATTGAGGTGGTACCGCGAAATAATAGTCTTTCGTCCTTTTTAAGGATGAAGGGCTTTTTTTATTTTTGAAAATTAAAGGTGGTGATACTAATGTTGTGAACTGAAATTGGTGACTGGCATAATAAAAAAAACAAAACAAAAAAGGGAGAGATTTATTATGAATTTAAAAAACAATATTTTCACAACATTGCTGTTGGCTATTGGGCTAATAATGCATCAAATTACACCAGGAATTTTGGGTGGTATGAAATTTGACTTTCTTATAATATTTATGATTATAGCGATTTTATTAAATCCTAAGTTCGATAATGCGATACTTACAGGATTATTAGCAGGTGTTTTAGCTGCCATGACAAGTACCTTTCCAGGCGGTCAACTTCCAAATATAATAGATAAATTTGTAACTTGCTTAGTTATATATTTTCTCATCAAGATACTAAAACGATTTAACATTAATTATATAGTAATTGGTTTATTAGGAGGAATTGGAACATTTGTAAGTGGAATGGTATTCCTAATATCAGCTTTGTATATAGTAGGGCTTCCTGCTCCATTAACGGCTTTAGTTATAGGGATCGTAATACCAACTGCAATTATAAATACCATTGGAACAGTTTTTGTATATAAGATAGTAAAAACAGCCATGAGAAGTACAGGAGTGGCATTTAATCATTAATGTTAAGATAAAATATTTTGGGAAATTAAATAATAATTGTATATAATATAAATAAGAGTTCGTAAAAAAAATTGATTTCGAAAATGATATATTAAGTTAAGGAGGTGTTGTAATGCCATTAGAAATTATTAGAAATGATATTACAAAAGTTAAAGCAGATGCCATTGTAAATGCTGCTAGAAACTCTCTACTAGGAGGGGGAGGAGTTGACGGTGCTATTCATAAAGCAGCTGGTCCTGAATTACTTAATGAGTGTAAAAAATTAAATGGCTGCGAAACTGGGCAAGCTAAAATAACTAAAGCTTATAATCTTCCTGTTAAGTACGTTATTCATACAGTTGGACCAGTATGGAAGGATGGGAATCATAACGAAATCAAATTATTAGAAGATTGTTATAGAAATTCTCTAGAACTAGCAAAAGCTTATAATATGGAATCTGTAGCATTTCCATTAATTTCTGCGGGTGCTTTTGGTTTTCCACAAGATAAAGCTTTAAGAACTGCAATATCTGTAATTGGAGATTTTTTGTTAAAAAATGAGATGACTATCTATCTTGTAATATATAATGATTCAGCATATAAGTTATCAGCTAAATTGTTTTCATCTATAAAGCAATATATCGATGATAAGTATGTTGAAGAACATAGAAGTTCATCATCTGAAAGAAGAGAACAAGAAGGATTACTTGAGGAATATAATTTTCAGATTAAAGTCATGGAAAGTATGAATGCGCCTACACAAAAGAAAAGAAAAAGAAAGCTAAATGATGTTATAAATCAATTGGATGAAACTTTTTCTCAAATGTTGTTAAGATTAATTGATGAAAAAAAGTTGACAGATGCAGAAACCTATAAGAAGGCAAATATCGACAGAAAACTGTTCTCAAAAATCCGAAATGATATAAGTTATAGACCTAGCAAATCAACGGTATTAGCATTTGCTATAGCACTTGAATTAAACCTTGATCAAACACAGGATTTGCTTTTAAGAGCTGGATTTGCACTTTCAAATAGTAGTAAGTTTGATGTTATAATTCAATATTTTTTAGAAGAAGAAAATTATAATATATTTGAAATCAATGAAGCATTATTTGCTTTTGATGAAAATCTACTAGGAGTATAAAAAAATGTCGCATGCAATGCGACCTAAGCCCTTTATTAAAATGATAATCTTAAATTACAATAAAAATAAGGGGATGAAATAGATGAAAAAAAATTTAACTGAATTAGTATTTCTTCTTGATAGAAGTGGTTCGATGGGAGGGCTTGAAGAGGATACCATTAATGGATATAATGAGATGCTCAAAAAGCAATTAACAGAACCTGGGGAAGCTATTATTACAACAGTGTTGTTTGATAGTGAATTTGAATTGTTACACGATAGATTAAATTTAAGAGAAGCTTTACCTATAACAGATAAGGAGTACTATGTCAGAGGTAGCACAGCGTTATTGGATGCAATAGGTTTAAGCATTAGTAAGATAGTTAATAATATTAAACAGAAAAAAGAAAGTGAAAAGCCTGAACGTGTAATTTTTATTATTACAACTGATGGAGAAGAAAATTCTAGCAGAGAATATAGTTTTAAGAAAATCAATAAGATGATTACACATCAAAAAGAAAAGTATGATTGGGAATTTATATTTTTAGGCGCTAACATAGATGCGATTGCAACGGCTAGAAGATTTGGAATAAGTGAGGATAGAGCTTCAAATTACCATGCTGATAAAATTGGAACTCAATTAAGCTACCAAGTATTAAATGAAACAGTCAGCAATTTAAGAGCCAGAAAATTGATTGATAAGAATTGGAAAAGCAAAATAGAGGAAGATTATCAAAGTCGTAATAAAGACAATAGATGCTAACAACTTTAATCTATAAAATGTTTAAAAGCAGTGGGGAAGATACGTCCACTGCTTTTTATTGTATTATTCAAGGTAAGTTTGCTTCATCGTTTGAATTTTATATAAACGTATTTTCCTCCAGCACCCTTATTGACATCTGCAGGATTTTTAGAATTTAGCCAATATACATTATTCCAATCAGGACTTGCAGCGTTAGAACTATCAAATGAAACATTAACACCTTTTACTGGAGGCAAAGTTTGCGCTTTAGTAGTAAATAAATATAAAAAGTCTCCCCCTGCTCCTTTATTTAAATCAGTGCCAATTCTTGTATAATTAACGTTGTTAGAATTGTGACTAAGGATTCCTGAACCTGCAGTTCTAGATTTGTTATTGTATTCCATAAAGAAGTCAGTATATGCGTCGTTAATGTTATCACCTAACTTGTAGCATAAGAAGATAAAATCACCACCTGCGTCTGTATTCAAATCAACGTCAATAAGCATATATCCAGGTGGGGTCTTAGCTCTAGCACTCCAAGCATCTGAACCTGTTACAAACACAATATCAGTGATATATTTTTCCATTGGCCACTGATTACCTTGTGCCAAGTTAAGCTTCTCAAACTCTGATTTTAGATAAGTTGACCTTGATGAAGTATCAGCAAGTTCCCAAATTGGAACTAACGATTTTTCTGTCGTCGTTCCAAAGTCAACAAGTGTACCATTTTCTTCTAGTGTACTCTCCCATTTGCTCAGTATTTGTGGGTCATTTAAGAATTGCCCTAGATTTAATGAAAAATTTCCACCATAAGTGTTTAATGTTTGTTCTTTGTTGCTGTCATATTCTGATTTATTTTTGATGTTTTGATATTCAGCATTAGCTGAAGCTTTAAATACTAAAACATTAAAGTCTGCTTTTGTAGCTGCAACAAAGTTATCGTAGCTAGTGGATGAATCAGACTTTGCAGTAATACTGTAGTCGACTCTACCTCCGGTTATTGTATCAACTAGTACATAATGTCCATAGTTGCCAAAAACAGTTTTTGCTGTAACGTTGTTATCATTAATCATTTTTTTTGCATCTGAATTAAGATAATTCTTCAAATTTGTAGATCCATTAACATAAACACCGAATTTTTTTACTATATAACTCGAAGTAGAAAAATAATTGTTTAATTGAGATGTTCTAGTAGAATTAAAATTCAATTTAGCTGATCCACCAAATCCAAAGTAACTGCCAGAACCACTTATATTTTTGGATAGAGTCCTACTGTATGATCTAATAGAATCACTTGTGATTTGTGTATTAACACCTTGATCGTAGCGGATTCGTTCAATTTTTTGATCTGTTATTAGTTTCTCTAAATCTAGGACACTTTGTTTGAGTGATTCAACTGATGCATATTTTCCAAACACATCATACCCTCTACCAATTCGCAGTACAACTGGAAAATCTGATTCGCTAAGAGTTACCTTTTTAGCAATGTCGGGCTGATTGACGCTCCAAATATCATTTAAGTTACTTAAATCTTTTGATAAAATAAGTTCGTTAATCTGATTCTTTGACAAATCTCGGATTGGTGCATCAATTATTAGTGAAGGGAATGTCGGTACTATAGGTGGCAATACGATTCCTATTGGTGGAATTGTTGAATCATCTGATTTTCTATCTTTAGTTATAGTAATTTTTTTAGTTTCTGGATCCCAAAGGAGTTCGCATCCTAAATTTTCAGTTACAAATCGAAGTGGCAGCATTGTTCGTTCATTGACTATGAGTGGCTTTACATTAGGATTATCAGCATCAATTGGAATAGTTAAACCATTGACTAATGCATTGCTCTGACCTACCCATAATTCCAGTATTTTATCTCCTAAGATTAACGTTACTTTTTTATCTTCCCCATTCCATTTAATATCTGCGCCTAAAGGACTTGCAGCATACCTGATAGGCAACATAGTACGACCTTCAACAATCATAGGGCTTACATCCATAACGATTAATTCTCCATCTGCAGTGTAAGAATTATTATCGATGATAAATACCATTGTTGTCTTGTCTTTCTCTGATTCTTCTGCAAGTGCAGGGGTTGATATATTAAATAATATAACAAATATCAATGAATAAATAATTACCTTTACCCTAGCAGTATTCTTATGGTTTGCTTTTTTTAAAATCATTCCCATTGACAATACCTCCCTTATCATATAGACTTCATCAACTATAAAATTGTTACTATTAGTAATAACATATTTATACCCGCCTATATGAACTTTAAAGATTTAGCGTGTTAAATTTTTGTAACAATTATTATGCTCTATAAGTTAAGCTATAAATAGATAAGAACTACGAAACTGTTTCAAAAGATTAATTGATTAGGGTGACACTATGAAAGAAGTAAAAAAGAAGACAGAATTTAGTAGTTACAATGCATAACACAGAAAAAAACAGTGGGGTTGTTTGTCACCCACTGTTTTGTAGTGTATTTACGGAGCAGGATAAGTTATTGTAACTTCCTTAATCTCTGCATTCCATTTTACTTCAGCACCTAAGCTCTCGGCAATAAATCTAAGGGGAAGCATTGTGCGGCCTGGGGGTACTATAATAGGTTTTACATTAGTATTTTCAGGATCTATATATACCATGTTACCATTTACAGATGCAATGCTATTTCCAATCCACAGGTTAATAACTTTGCCACCCATAGAAATATCAACTCTTCTATCTATAGGATCCCAATCAACTACTCCGCCTAATGGTTCAACTACATATCTAATTGGTAGTACAGTGCGATTTTCAGATATAACTGGTGCAGTATCCATTGTCATTATTTGATCGTCTACAAAGTAGTCGCTGCTATCAATGTAAAACTTCATAATAATTGGTGCAACTGTTTCTTCTTCCTCTTCTTCTTCTTCTTCAGTTTCTATTGATTCTGTTTTCGCTGATGCTGTATTTGAGAAAGTAGATTCACCCATAGTATTATAAGCTAGTACACGATAAAAATAGTTTGTATCTGGTTCTAGGTTGTTATCTATAAATATTGTTGTATTTTTAGCTACACCTGCAATCTCTGTAAAAGTTTCTGTTCCAGTCATTCTTTCAATACGAAATCCAAGTTCGTTACTTGATTTATCAACCCATTTTATTTCTATTTTGCTTGATGAAATAGCCTCAGCAGTTAAATCTTCGGGTGGGCTAGGTTTTACGATAATAAGTCCAGGATCTATAGGAAACACTGGGGTAATTGGTTCTATTGGGATAATAGGATATATAGGTATAATAGGTTCCATAATAAACATTTTAGAAATTTTAAACTTTTCGCTTTCATTATAATATGTTATTAATTGAGGTATTGGTGAACCTTTAAGAGATTTTACAGTTATTTTTAGTAGCCCATCTGATGTTGAGATATTGGGGACTGACCATGCATAGGTATTTTCAGAATCTACCAACTCATCTATTAATTCCCAATCTTGACCATTGTTGTTGGAAAAATAGAGAGAGGTCCCTAGTCCGAAGAAATCAATATCATATTCAACATTAAAGGTTTTTCCTCCTGTTATATTCTGATTTTCTTCTGGAGCTGTTATACTAATGCTATTATTTAGTGTTTCTGCAAATACTGTTTGCGCACCCACAAACATTAGTAAGAAGAGTATAACAATTATGATTGATTTTTTTGATATTGTTTTGTACATAAAATCACAACCTTTCTTGGGTACAAATCAAATATTAGATTTCTTATGTAAATTTATTTACCTATTATATTTATACCTGAATTTAGCTCGTTAAATCAATAAAGTTAATATTATCGCAGTCTTTTATTTTAGGGAAACATTAACAACACATATAGGGTCTGATTATAACTAATTAAATATAAAGCGTTTTAGTTTCAAGGAAAACATAAAAGTTGACAAAAAAATTGAATTAAGGGTAAATATAATAAAAAAGGAGATTACATGGATATTTTAGAATTGATTCAGAATAAGGGAACTGAGTATACTAGATTAGAGATAATAGAAGAACTTTATTGGAGTGCATTAGGATCTATTACTGAAAATGAAATGATAAATATAGTAAAACCATATTTAATGGATTCAGAAGGAGAAGATGAATATAGTGCTGTGCAAAATTTATATTCTAATCCGGAGGGATCATATATTACTTTATTTGAAGATGTGATTATGGGGCTTTATAACAAGAACCCATATACTTTTATTCGAGCAGTTAGTTCTAATCCTGAGATTGGAATGAATGTGTTGTATATATTTAGAAATAAAGCTGTGTTTTTGGAATCAGAATCCATTAAAAAAGAATTATTAGTTGCTACTGATGATATTGAAACTAAAGAAATGATTGAATCATTTTTTAAGTATTATGCTAGTATATGTAGCACCTGACAGTAAGCTTTGATAGAGTTCTATCAAACGATAAGAAAAGCAAAAATAGAATGATTTAAGGAATTGAAAGAAGATTTTAAGTTTTTAAGTTTATCCAATTTTATTGATGTAAATATATCTTTGTTGTGATAATATAAAGGCAAGAGATTGCATTAATGCAATTGCATTAATGTAAAAAACATAAACTAAATTTAAATAAAGAGGTGTATTTTATGAGTAAACCAGTATTATCAGCTCACTTTGAATCGAGGATGCCATCAGCAGTAAGACTTGCACAAATGAAGTACGAAGAAAGAAAAATTAAGCCACAAGCAGTAATTAATGTTGGGATTGGAAACGTTTCCCTGCCAACTAATCCTGCAATGCAAAAGAGGATGTTTAATCTTGATGCACCAGACAGTCCATTTAAAGATGGGGTAATACGATATACTCCTACAGTAGGTACTAAAGAATCTATTAATGCATTTAAAAATATTTTAGATTCCGAAGGATTTGATACAAGTAAGTTAAATATTCAGGTTACAGATGGAGGATCATCTGGGATGGAGCTTATTATTCTTGGAGTTAGTGGACCTGCTGGAACTGCAGAAAAACCATTAATGTTAATTGATCCAGCTTATACAAATTATTTGTCATTTGCTGAGAGACTTGGTAAGAAAACTATTACAGTTAAAAGAACTATGGATGAGGAAGGCAGTTTTAATTTACCAGAAGTTTCTGAATTAGAAGAAATTATCAAAGAAAATAAACCTGCTGCATTGTTAGTAATTCCTTATGACAATCCAACTGGGCAACTTTTTGATTATGAAACAATGAAAGAAATTGCGGCTCTTTGTGTTAAGTATAATATGTGGATGGTTAGTGATGAAGCTTACCGTGAGCTATACTATAAAGAGGATAAACCTTTGGTTAGTATATGGGGAATATCAGATGTAGATGTACCTGGCATAGAGGGAAGAAGAATAAGTATTGAAACTGCTTCTAAAGTTTGGAATGCATGTGGATTAAGAATAGGGGCTGTTATAACTGATAACCCAGAATTCCATAATCGTTCAGTTGCAGAGTATACTGCTAACCTTTGTGCAAATGCAATAGGCCAATATATTTTCGGTGCATTAGCTAATGAATCAAAAGAAGATATTCTTGGTTGGGCTAAAAAGCAAAGAGATTTTTATAAAAAACAAATAGTAAATGTGTATAATGGATTAAAAGAAAAAGAACCAAAATTAATCGTATCAGCTCCTGATGCATCTATTTATTCAGTAATAGACGTTAGAAATGTTGTAAAACCTGGTTTTGATGCTATAGAATTCGTTTTATATTGCGCTGGTGAAGGTTCTGTGATGTTAGATGGTGTAGAGACCACTTTGTTAATTGCTCCTATGAAAGGTTTTTATGATGTAAAGGGTAATGATAAAAATCCTGGTACAACTCAGTTTAGAATTTCATTTGTTGAAAAACCAGAAGTCATGGCAAAAGTACCTGAATTGTTTGTAGAGTTATTAAGAAAATACGAAGCACAAAGATAAAAGAAACCTGCCTAATTTGGCAGGTTTTTTATTATTGATTTAATAAAAGTTATATTGATTTAATAAAGGGGTATAATAATAAAAGTAAGAAATATTACAGAAGGAGGTGTTATTTAAAATGTCTTTGCTTAATAAAGAAATAGAAATTGAATTTAGGGAAATGATTAAGGAAACGTCTGATATTTATTCGTTTGTTTTTAACAGACCTAAAGAATTATCGTGGATACCTGGGCAACATGCAATATTTAGAAATTTAGAGTGTAAAGCTGAAGGTGACAAGAATTATAGAATTTTCAGCGTAGCATCTATCATGGAAGAAGAAAAGGTAATGTTTTCAACTAGAATAACTTCAGAATCGACGGAATGCAAAAAAATGTTGTTAAACTTAAAAAAAGGAGATAAGCTTAGCATCGAAGATCCATTAGGAAGATTTTTAATAACTGATTATGACAAACCGATATTCCTTATAGTAGGTGGTATTGGAATTACACCAGTTAGAGCTTTTTTAATGGATATGGATTTGAAATCAATTAATCCAGAAAGACTAGAACTTTTATATGCGGATGATAGAGGAGAATTTGCATATGAAGATTCTTTAAAATGGTTAGATAAAAAATATACTGGGTTTCATCTTCATTTAATTTCTGATAGAAATGATTTTATGAAAAAGATCGAAGAATACTCTAAGGAAATGAGAAATAATGCTCTTTTTTATATCTCTGGGACACCAGGCATGAATGCAATAATTACAGAGAAACTATTGGAAATGGGTGTAGATAAAGAAAATATTAAAACAGATAATTTTATTGGTTACTAGATTTTAAAAAGGTATAAAGCTTGATATTTACGCTGATTAGGAGTATTATTTAATTAAACAAAATAAAAAGGAGTGATTTTAATGAAATTTGATGGAAAACAGATTTTAGCTACATTTGTTAAGATGGAAGAGGAAGTATCTAAGTATTACTCAGATCTTGAAGAAAATGCTGAGGATGAGAAATCTAAAAAATTATTTAACCGATTATCACTCGAAGAAGATAAGCATCATAAAATGTATATGAAATTACTTGAACTTCATGCAGATGATTTAGAGGGAGATTTTTCTGAGGAAGAAGTAGAGTATACAAATTCATTAATTAATGAGAATATAAAAGAAAAACATGAGTTTGATAAATCTATGAAGTTAAAAGATGCGTTAGATTTAGCAGAACAAATGGAAAAAGATGGGATATTATTTGTTTATCAAATGATGTCATTATATCCAGAGATAGCTCAAAAGGAAATGAAAACTATACTTAAAGAAGAAAAAAAACATCTTCAAATGGTTAGAGATAGGATGCAATTTGGGGTGCTTAGGTCTTTAGGATTATAATATAATTAAATAGAATTAATATAAGTGGACCGGCCGATATGGCCGGTTTTTTTAAATGTTAGAAAGCTATAATTGCTACATGAATTCGTAATTCGAAATAGTGAATTTATAATAAAGCAGGAGAGATGAGAGAAAGAGTTAATCGCCTTATGGCTGGATTTCATTAAAATATATAGGTAGACCTTATTGTTTTAAGTTTATTGTACTATAGACTACTAACACAGTTTAATAGTAGAATAGTATTATAACTAATAAAAATATTGGAGTGAAAGAATTGAGAGATGCTGCATTTATAAGATTTGGAGTAAGCAAAGAGTTATTAATTACTACTGATTGCTGTACTGGGGTTGGAGAATTACCAGATGATTATGTTTACTTAGAGATAGAAGAAGTGGCTAAAATAACATGTAGGGTAGCTTTAATGGAGCTTTTATCACTAAAATGTGAACCAATTGGGTATAGTTTTAATTATACAGGCGATATTGATAAGTATGTATTTGCAGAGAAAGGATTTGTAAATTGTTTTCAAGAATTTGGATATAATAATATTCCATTTATTTCAAGTAGTGAAAACAATTTTAAACCTTTACAGACATCCATTGCTGTATCGATAACTGGTTTAAGAAAAATAGAGTATAATGATAATTATGAAAAAAAAGAATTTATTTATGCAATTATTGGAGAACCTCTATGCGGTGAAGAAGTAATTAAAAATGCAAAAGCAGCTATAAGCACAAAAGAATTTATAGCATTGATGAAAATAAAAGATATTGAAGAAATAATTCCTCTAGGATCTGGAGGGGCAATTGAAGAATTGGAAAAGAGATTTGTTAAAGTTATAAAATGTGACTTGGATTTAAATAAGTCTGCAGGACCAGCAACTTGTGTTTTAATAGTAGCAAAAAAAAATGCAATAGATTATTTAATACATAATTATAAAGATAAACTACATATTATATATTCGGAAAGTATTGATAAAGAATAGAGGTGTAAAAATGTTAAGAGTAAATGAAGTAAAACTAGCCTTAGATAGAGATGAAAAAGAGATCCCTTCATTAATTTCAAAAATGCTGAGAATAGCAGAGTCAGATATTATTTCTTGGTCAATAAATAAAAAATCTATAGATGCTAGAAATAAAAGCAATATCTATATGGTTTATTCTATAGATATCAAGGTAAATGATGAAGAAACCTTATTGAAAAGGAATCATAAAAAAGGCATATTAAAAGTAAATGAAGATTCTATTATTTATCAGAATAAAACAAGGACTGGTCTTAGACCCATAATAGTTGGTACAGGGCCCGCAGGCTTATTTTGTGGACTTGTACTTAGTGAACTAGGTTTTAATCCCATCATAATTGAAAGAGGAAAGACAGTAGAAGAAAGAGTAAAAGATGTTTCTAAATTTTGGAATACTGGTGAACTTAATCCTGAGTCAAATGTTCAATTTGGAGAAGGTGGAGCTGGTACATTTTCAGATGGGAAATTAACAACCCAGGTTAACAATCCAAGATCAAAGAAAATTTTAGAATATTTTGTCGAAGCAGGAGCACCAGAAGAGATACTTTACTATAACAAACCACATATTGGAACAGATTTATTAAGAGGAGTAGTAAAGAATATAAGAAATAGAATTATTTCAAATGGTGGGGAAATCAAATTTGGAAAGAAATTAACAGGTTTAAGTATATTAGAAAATAAAATCACAGGTATTGTTATTAATAATAATGAACAAATAGCTTGCGACAAGTTAATACTAGCACTAGGGCATAGTGCTAGGGATACATTTGAGATGTTAAATGATAGTGGGATTAAAATTGAGCAAAAGAGTTTTTCTATAGGAGTTAGAATAGAGCATTCTCAGGCATTAATTAATAAAAACCAATATGGAGAAAGTTTTATGCATCCAAAATTAAAACCTGCAGAATATAAACTTTCTAATCATTTTGATAATGGGAGATCTGCATATACATTTTGCATGTGCCCTGGGGGTCAAGTTGTAGCTGCAGCTTCTGAAGAAGGCATGTTAGTTACAAATGGAATGAGCAAGTATAGCAGAAAGTTAGAAACAGCAAATTCAGCATTATTAGTAGGTGTTGGGCCCGATGACTTTGAAGGTTCTCATCCATTAGCTGGGGTTGAATTCCAAAGAAAATGGGAGAGGCTAGCTTTTATCGAAGGTGGAATGAATTACAATGCACCAGCTCAAAAAGTTGGAGACTTTTTGAAAAACAAAAGTTCGACTAGCATCGGAGAATTGGATCCTAGTTACTTACCAGGCGTTAAAATGACTGATATCTCTAATTGTTTACCTGATTATGTGGTTGAGACTCTAAGAAAAGCCATAATTTTATTTGATAAAAGAATTAAGGGATTTGGAGATGAAAGTGCTATTATGACAGGCGTTGAAACAAGAAGTTCATCTCCTATTAGGATAAAGAGAGATGAAGATTTCCAGTCAAATATAAAGGGTATATTTCCAATAGGAGAGGGAGCTGGTTATGCGGGTGGAATTATGTCTTCAGCATTAGATGGTTTAAGAATAGCAGAATATTTGGGATTTTTAAAGGAGGAAGTTAAGTAATGGAAGAAAAACGTTTTGCAGTATTAATCGATGCGGATAATGTTTCTTCAAAATATATTAAATATATTTTAGATGAAACAGCAAATTATGGAATTGCAACTTATAAGAGAATATATGGAGATTGGACAAAACCGAATACAGCTGCATGGAAGGATGTATTGTTGGAGAATTCTATAACCCCTATTCAACAATATGGCTATACAACAGGGAAAAATGCGACAGATTCCGCTATGATTATAGACGCAATGGATATTCTTTACTCTAAGAATGTTGATGGATTTTGCATTGTATCAAGTGATAGTGATTTTACTAAACTCTCATCTAGATTAAGAGAATCAGGCATGACTGTTATAGGTATGGGTGAAAAAAAGACTCCAAAACCTTTTATTGCATCATGTAATCAGTTTAAGTACTTAGATGTATTGGCAGCTTCGGAAGAAAAGTCGATGGAAATGTCTAATAAGTCAGAGATAATAAAAAATGGTAAGCAAAATTTAAGTACTTCAAAGTCAAATAATGGGAATGAAGATATAGAAAAGAATATGACTAATTTAAAAGTTATTAAATTAGCAGTGAAGAAAATGTTAGACGAAGCAGATGGAAATAATCAGAGTATGAATATGGGAGAAATAGGGAATAGACTAGCAAAAAGGTACCCTGATTTTGATGTAAGAAATTATGGAGATACAAAGCTGTCTAAATTTTTAAAAAAGATGGAATTTATTCAGATAGAAAATGATAAAAGTGGTGGTACAGCAATGTGGGTTTCATTAAAAGATGAAGAAAAAAAGGATGAAGAAAAAAAGGATGAAGAAAACAAACAAGTAGTTAATAAAGCTAAAAGACATTATAAAAAGAGAAAAAGCAAAATGGATTAATTTATATATAAAGGAAGCATGGTGATTAAATGATTACTAGACTTGATAAAAAAGAATGGAGCATGATTGTACCTTTTTTAAAAGAAAATATTTTAGAAAACTATTTTAATATTCTAGGTTTAGTTTCAGAAAAGGAAATATATGAAGATATTTACGTTCAACATGACAAAGATGAGAAAATAGTATCAGTTTTATTTATAAGAAAATCAGGAACACTAAAGTTTTATGCTCCGTCAAGTTTTGATTATATAGAAATTTCTAATTTTTTAGGGACAATTAATTTCAAAAATCTTATAGGTCCTAATTCATATTGTAGTTTAATTAAGACTAAAAATATACTTACAAAATCCAAGAAGTTAACTGAGCTATGTCATTTAAAATCATATAAGGAACTTGAAACAAATTATTCAGAGGATATATGCCTAATAGAATTTAATGAGTTATATAAAGTAATTGAAATCTACAATGAAACTTTCAAGTCTTTTGCTTCAATAGATGTGCTTCAGCAAAGAATTTTAACTAGCAGGGGAAGAATTGTTGGAATTTATGATAATAGTAGATTGGTATCTGTAGCAGGTACTGATTTTGAAACAGATAATGCATCACTTATAGTTGGTGTTGCTACAATACCTGAACATAGAAACAAAGGATATGCTACAAAACTTGTGAAATACTTATCAAATATATTGCAAAATGAAAATAAACAGGTGTTTCTAGAATATGAAAATCCTATTGCTGGGAAAATCTACAAAGATATTGGATATTGTATTGTAGATTCGGTATATAAGTATTGGGATTAGTTCTTGAATCCAATGAATGTATGTATATTAAGATATTTTAAGATGTATATTTGCACTTAGACGCACTATGACTAGAGATTGATAAAGTATTAACATATTTTTCATAATAATCTGTAAATTCAGACTAGACAAATACTCATTTATATATTATTATAAGTGTAGGATGTGTGTAAAATACAATATTACAATTTTAAAAGGAGGGAATAGTTGATGGAAAAAAAACAAAGAGAGAATTGGGGTTCGAGGATAGGATTTATAATGGCAGCAGCTGGATCAGCGGTTGGTCTTGGTAATATATGGAGATTTCCATATTTAGCTGGTGAAAACGGTGGTAGTGCATTTATTATTATTTACTTAGTGTTTGCTCTTGTAATTGGACTTAGTGTTATGATTGCAGAATTTGCAGTAGGTCGTAGAACTCAACTTTCTGCAGTAGGAGCTTACAAAAAAGTTGATTCAAGGTTTACTTTCGCTGGAGTTTTAGGAGTATTAAGTGCATTCTTCATTATGGGATTTTATCCAGTAGTTGGTGGATGGGCAATGGCTTATATAGTTAAGTCTTTTACTGGACTATTGTCTAATGCAGCAACTATCGGTGATGCTTTTGGAGCTTTTATAGGTAGTCCTATACAACCAGTAGCTTGGATGTTGTTATTTCTTTTTATAAACATCTCAATTGTTGCTAAAGGGATATCTGGTGGGATTGAAAAAGCTGGTAAAGTATTAATGCCAACATTATTTGCACTTTTAATATTAATTGCTATAAGAAGCGTCACACTTCCTGGTGCATCAGCTGGTCTTGATTTCTTATTCAAACCAGATTTTAGTAAGGTTACTGGCCAGACATACTTAGCAGCTCTTGGGCAAGCATTTTTCTCACTTAGCTTAGGAATGGGTTGTATGATGACTTATGGTAGTTATTTAAATAAGAGTGAAAACCTTCCAAGTAATGCATTAATTGTAACGTTGATGGATACAGGTATAGCAATACTAGCTGGAATTGCAATATTCCCTGCATTATTTGCATTTGGATTAGAACCAACTGTAGGAGCTGGATTAGTATTTGTTGTTGTACCACAGATATTTGCAGCAATGGGTGGAATAGGATCTCTTTTCTCTGCTGTTTTCTTTGTAGCACTCTTTGTAGCAGCATTAACTTCATCTGTTTCGCTACTTGAAGTTGTTGTTGCATATTTAATTGACTCAAGAGGATGGGAAAGAAAAAAATCAGTTTATACAACTGGTGGAATTATGGTTGTTACAGGAATTCTTTCATCTTTATCAATGGGATTGATGTCAGGATTCAAGATTCTTGGAGTTGGAGTATTTGACTTCTTTGATATATTAACTGATAAAATATTCTTAGCAATTGGTGGAATGATACTAGCAATTGTTGTAGGTTGGTTTATGAAGAAAGAAGATTTACAAGATGAACTTACAAATGGTGGTACAATTAAGTTTGGGTTGTTCAATGCTTGGTATAATGTAGTTAAGTATATTATTCCAGTAGCAATAGCTATAGTTGCATTTGTTGGAATAGTATCAATTGAGCAAACAGGACTTATGATATTTGGAGTTGGAATTATTGTAGTATTAGCGATATTCTCTAAAAAATTATAAGAGAGTTTATATAAAGAACATCCTAAGGAAGTGCACCCCAAATGTTAGATAAAAAAACTAATGTTTGGAGGTGTACTTTTTTATTACAAGATATAATGAAATATTTAATAGAGAATTTATTGAATTAGTCGAATGTAGTACCTTGTTATAATATGAAATAGGAGTTGAAGGGGCAATCTCCTATCGTAGAAAGGGTCATCAGCATTTTTTTATTTGAGAATTTAGAGATTTAGAAAGTAGATATAAGGGTATACACTTAAAGTAAAATGAGAGGAGAGAATATATGCATTTAGAAGAAGTAAAAGGTTTACCACATAAAATTATTGATAAAATAGAGGGGTTAGATAATCTAAAAGTATATTTAGTACAGGATTTTGATCTTAAGTTATTAAAGGGAATGGTAAAGTTTGGGTTAGATATATTCGGCGATTTAGGAATGGATGAATGGGGTTTAGTACCTCAAATAAGACATGGGAATGTATATGTATTAACTGAAGAAGGAAAACACCAAATAGTTGGTTTAGCTATACTTATGAGGGATTGGGAGGATATGTATAAAGCGTATTTATTTGATTATGCTATTTCTGAAGAATATCAAGGTATGGGATTAGGATTTGAATTCTTGCATATTATAGTTGAAAATTTACTTGATCAAGGATTTGATAGAATGGGATTGACTGTTGATGTAGATAATGAACCTGCAATAAGATTATATCGAGATAAAATTGGATTTGAGCCTGTACTGTATTCTATTGATGAATATGGTAAAGGCGAGGATAGATTTATGATGGAGCTTAATATAGCAGATTTTTTAGAAAGAAATAAAAAAAAATAAATTAAAGTAGTTTATAAAAAGACCAATACTAATTCAAAGTTAGTATTGGTCTTTTTATTAATCATTTAAATAATTCTCAATTGTATATTTTTCTTGTACTGAAGTATACCAACCTTGATATGCTGAATTGATTTTTTCAGTCTTTATTGAGTCTTCAATTTGAGCAGATACATCTTCTAATTGAGCTTGAGTGCCTTCTTCTATAGCAACCACTTGAATTATATGATAACCAAAATCTGTTTTAATAGGGGCGCTTATTTCTCCTGCTTCCATATTAAATGCTGCTTCTTCAAATTCCGGAACCATTTGTCCTTTCTCAAAGAATCCTAATGCACCGCCATTTGATGCATTACTAGCATCTTTAGAATACTCTGCTGCTAATTTTGAAAAATCTTCTCCGGCATTTAGCTTCGCAACTACCTCATTGGCTGTAGCTTCATCATCAACTAAAATATGATTAGCATTAACTTTATCTGCAGTATTAAAAGAATCTTTGTTTTCATTAAAATTAGTTAAGATTTCTTCATCCGTTACATCAATAGTAGGTCCTAATAATTTCTCGATACCAAGATTTAATTTAATATTTTTTTTAATCGAATCGTCAGTAAAGTTATAGTATTCCATAGCTTGAGTAAATTCTTCTTCTCCACCATAAGACTCAACCATTTTTGCATATTCGGCATCGATTTCGGGAGTAGTTATTTCGATACTGTTTGCTTCCATTTCTAAACCAAGCATTTTTTCAAGTATAAGTGCCTCTAATACTTCATCTCCATTTTGTTCAACTAGATAATTGTAATATTCATCTTTAGTAATCTCTAAGTCATTAACTTTTGCAACAACCTCTAAATCAGTGGTACTAGTTTCATTCTCACAAGCTGCCATAAGCATACTAATTACTAATACTAAAAGTATTAAAAACAGACTTTTTTTGCCAATTTTTTTTGAAATATAGTTCATTTTATCTCTCCTTTTCTTATTAATTCTATGTTAGTATACCATAAATAACTTATAAAAGTATTGCAAAATTGTTACTCTTTAGTGAAACTTTTGTGAAAATTTAGTTTTATAATTTAATTTTAAAATAAATTAGTTTAATAATATATTTTGGGTATAAATTATATATTAGCAATAAATTAATCCTAAAAGTTGATTATGCTACCCTATAAGTATATTTTATTATAATTGATACATTAAAATAGTGAACGGATGTGTTTAAAATGAATAAACAATTATATAAATCATTGCTTGATAAAACATCTTTTGCATATATTTTCTTGGAAGTAAATCTTCTTGAAAAAGATAATCTTCAAATAAATGTTTTAGAATATAACGAAAAATTTAAAAAACATTTTAAAGTATTTGACTCAGATTCAAGTATAAGATTTGAAGATATATTTGAAGGCGTGTTTTTAGAAAAATTAATTGATTGCGTAATTTTGGCGCTAAATGGAAAAGAAAGAAAGATAGCGATTAGAAATGATGCTTATGAATACTCTGTTGAGGCGTTTTATTTAGATAAAAACATTGTAGCTTTGGTATTTAAAGATAGAAGAAAACAATCAGAACGACGGACTATTAGAGATAGAAGTAAGTTATTGCTATTAGATAACTTGCCGGGAATGGTATACAGATGCAAATTTGATCATGAATGGACAATGCAATATGTTTCAGATGGTTGCAAGGAATTAACTGGTTACAATCCTGATAGTTTAATAGGTAATATTGAAATATCTTATAATGAAATTATTTTGGAAGAGTATAGGACTGAAATATGGAATTTATGGAATAAAATAATCGAGGATAAAACTGTTTTCAAGTTCGAATATCCAATACAAACTAAGACAGGACATATAAAGTGGGTTTATGAACAAGGACAGCCAATCTTTGATAAAAATGGGAAAGTGACAGTGCTAGAAGGGGTTATTGTAGATATAGATGAACAAAAAAACAGAGAGAATAGAATTAATTATTTAACATATCGTGATTCCATGATAGGTATCTATAATAGGAGATACTATAATATAGCAATGAAAACTGTAGATTCTGAAGAGTATTTACCATTATCTGTTATTATAGGGGATATAAATGGATTAAAGTTAATTAACGATGCATTTGGGCATGAGGCAGGAGATAATTTGATAATTAAAACGGCAGAATTATTAAAAGGATGTATACGTAATACTGATATATTATCAAGAACTGGAGGAGATGAATTCGCAATATTCCTCCCAAATACAAGCAATGATTTAGTTCGAAAAGTAGTAGAACGAATAAATGATGATTGTATAATAATCAACAATAAAACTTGTGACCCAACTAAGAAAGTAAGTATTTCACTTGGTTATTACACAAGAGAGCTGTTATGTCAACCTATTGATGAGATAATTAAACTTGCTGAAGATCACATGTATAAGAATAAATTATTTGAACACAAAAGTACACATAATGATATAATTAATTCAATAATGAGTTCATTATTCGGGCAAAATGGAGAAGATAAAGAAAATTTTATGAGGTTAAAAAGCATAGCTAATTATATGGCTACAAGACTAGAACTAAATAACGAGATGCGTGAAAATCTAATAGTATTGTTAGCAGTACATGATATTGGGAAAATTGCTATAGATACCGAGGTTTTGAATAAAGAAGAACCGTTAACATCCGAAGAGTGGAAGATTATTAAAAAGCACCCTGAAATGGGTTTTAGAATAGCGATGGCTTCTATAGAGCTTGCTACTATAGCGGAATATATACTTGCACATCATGAAAGATGGGATGTCAAAGGATATCCTGATGGATTGAAACAGGAGGAAATTCCATTTTTATCCAGGATAATAGCAATCGTTGATGCATATGATGCAATGCTAACCGATAAACCGTATAAGAAAAAGTTAACAAAAGAACAGGCTATAGAAGAGTTGAAAAAGAATGCAGGAACACAATTTGACCCGAAATTAGTTGAAGAATTTGTAAATTCTGTTGAAATTATGAGCACTTAGTTTATATAGGAAGATATGTAAACAAGATGCAAATAGCGTATACTTTATTAAAGCATAAGTATATGTTAATATGAATTATAAGTATGTCATTATCAAATATATAAAATAATAACCTGCATTAAAATAGCAGGTTTTTTAAATGAGGTGTGTGAATGGGAGTTATAAATACTGAAAGACTGAGATTGAGAAGATTTAAACTAAGTGATTTAAATGATTTTTATGAGTATGCAAAAAACCCTAATGTTGGACCAAATGCTGGTTGGGAATACCATAAATCTAAAAATGAATCTATATTGCTTTTGAATAGTTTCATTAAAAGCAAAGAAGTTTGGGCTATTGAGCTTAAAGAAAGTTCGAAAGTCATTGGATCTGTTGGTATACATCAAGATAAAAAAAGAGAGAATTCAAATGCTAGAATGATAGGATATGTATTAAACCAAGATTATTGGGGTAGAGGATATGCAACAGAAGCTGTTAAAAAATTTATAGAATATAGTTTTGATAGTTTAAAACTAGATATATTGTCAGTTTATCATTATTCATTTAATGAAAAATCTAAAAGAGTTATTGAAAAATGTGGATTTCAGTTTGAAGGAATGTTGAGAGAATCCTCAGTAATATTAAATGGTGAGGTGTATGATGATATGTGTTATTCAATCTTAGAAAGAGAATACAGAGAGTCGCTATCTAAAAAAGATACGAGACTTATTGCAAAATAAAATAACTATACATATAAAATGAAAGGTGAGATTACTGTGAAGAAGAGTCATAAATTTATTTCTATATTAGCTTTAGTTTTAATTATTTCAATTTTTAGTGCTTGCAATGGAGAGGCTGCAAATATTGATGAAATTAGATTAATAGTAAATGGCAAGGATATAACAAGTACAGCAAAACCAATTATTCAGAATGGGAGAGCTTTAGTACCACTAAGGTTTGTTACAGAAGAAATTGGTGGAGAAGTGGCATGGAATAATGAGAAGAGGGAAGTATCGATTAAAAAAAATGATAAAGACATTTCTCTGATTATAGATAAAAAGATTGTACAATACAACAATAAAAAAGCAGCTATGGTATCAGACATAGCACCTATAATAATCGATAGTAGAACTTTTGTACCACTTAGATTGGTAGGAAATCTTTTGGATATAGATGTAAGTTGGGATAACGATAGTCGTAGAGTAATAGTAGATTCTAATAAACAATCTTCAATGGAGTCTCTATATGATATTAAGATAACCTCTCTTGAACAAAATTCGATAATAAATGGAAAGACCACAATAAAAGTAGATTCACTAAAAACAGGGGCAATTGAGGGATCTCAATTGCGACTATTGCTTTTAGATAAAGAAACCTTAACAGGATTTGTAGTTGGGAGAACAGATTTAAAAAATAAAGAAGCTGTGTATATACCCGAGATAGAAGATAATGGAGATAAAATATTAGTGGCTGCAAGTTATGATTTAAATGGTAATTTAATTGAGGCAGATGCAATAGCAGTTAAGATAGATCTTAAACCTCAGATAGCATTACAAGGAATTCAAAATGGGATGAGCTTTAGTTCTAGTATTAGGGTAACTCCAGTTCTGAATTTTGCACCATATGCGGTAAAATATCAAATTAAAAATATCAATACAGGGAAAATTGTAAATTTTGATGAAAAAGATCCAGAAGGAGAGTTTATGTGGTCTCCAGATTTCAGAGAAAGTGGAGATTACTCTATACAATTATTTGCTTTGGATATCAATAAAAAAGAATATCCTGGCTCCATATATAATATATTTGTCTCTATACCACAAAGCTTATCTTTAAGTGGTGTAAAGGAAGGTATGACAATAAATAACCCGGTAACCCTAAATACAAATAGAAATTTTGATGTAAGGGAAACTCAATATATCTTAAAGGATACTAATACGGGAGTAGAGACTGTTCTTAAAACACTTCCTTACGGAGGATATACATGGTTTCCTGGACCAGGGCTAGCAGGTAATAAGGAGCTTATGGTAAAAGTTATAGATGCTTCAGGCAATACTATGACTAGCAGTCCTGTAAAAGTAAATATTGATAATAAGGCAAAAATACAATTGCAAGGTATAGGACCAAATCAAGTTGTAACAGAAATACCTAAATTGGATTATAGAAGTAATGTAAATATAAGTAATGTAAAATATATTATTACAGGTTTGAAAACTGGAAATAAAGTTGTAATAGATTTGGATCCAGTATCAAATACAGCTAGTTTTGATCCTAAAGCATACATCCAAGGGGATTATAGGATAACCATTGAAGGAGAGTATAATGGGTCTACCGTCCTTGGGGATAGTGTAGATTTCAGTATTTATAACGGTGCTATTTACGGACCATATTCTGTCGTTGAAAAATCTAAGTTTATAAACTTTGCGGGGAATATGGCAAAAGCTTCATATAAAAAGACTGGTATGTCAGCAGCATTACAAACTGCTCAAGCTATACTAGAGACCGGGTGGGGTCAATCAGTTCCAAGTGATAAATATAATGGAAAAAAATCTAACAATCTATTTGGCATAAAAGGTTCTTCAACAAATGGGTCGGTTATATCTTATACTTGGGAAGTTTATAATGGCATTAGATATAATGTAGATGCAAAATTTAGAGCTTATAATAATCCACAGGAAAGTTGGAATGACCATAAAGCACTTTTATTAAATGCTGAGAGATATGGAATATTTAGAGATGTAATGTACAATAGCAATATGGGTGCTTGGGCAATTAGAAGAGCAGGTTATGCAACCGATCCAGCTTATCCATTAAAGTTAATGAAAATTATTAAAGATAATAATCTTAAAGAACTTGATAGAGTAGGATTATAAATGCGAATAGGCTATGCATGTCTTTTAAAAGGGGTTGCTGATACAAGAATTAAAGGTACAATTCAAAAAAATGCTACAGAAGAAAGGCTTTTGGAGATTAGCAAATATAATTTAAATACTCTTATTAGGATATTGAAATATAATGCAGATAATAATATTAAAATGTTCCGTATTTCATCAGATATAATTCCTTTCGGGTCAAGTCCTGTTAATAAACTCCAATGGGATAAAATATTAGTTGAAGAATTTAATGAGCTCAAAGAAATTATTATTAAAACTGGTATTAGACTTTCAATGCACCCAGGACAATATACGGTAATTAATTCTCATAAGGTGGAAGTTGTTAACAGAGCAGTTGAAGATTTGGTGTACCACAATAGATTTTTAGACGCTCTCCAATTAGATGCCTCAAATAAAATTATAATCCATATTGGTGGTGTTTATGGGGATAAGGCAAATGCTATAAAAAGATTTTCGAAAAGTTATCACGCCCTAGATGACTCTATTAAGAAGCGTCTTGTAATTGAAAATGATGATAAATCTTATAATATAGAAGAAGTTCTAGAAATTGGAATTAATAATCAAATACCAGTAGTATTTGACAATTTACATCATAAAGTCAATAATTGTCCAGGAAATGATAAATATTGGATTGAATTAGCAAACAAGACATGGAAAAAGAAAGATGGAAAACAAAAGATTCATTATTCACAGCAAAATATTCTTAAAAATGCAGGTGCTCATTCAGAATCTATTGATTTAGTAGAATTTAAAGAGTTTTTGGATAATCAGATAGAGTTTGATTTAGATATTATGTTAGAGGTCAAGGACAAAAACCTATCAGCAATAAAGACTATTAATCTTTTAAATAAAAAAGAAAACATCAAAGTTCTTGAAAATGAATGGAGTAGGTATAAATATAGTGTTTTAGAGCGAGCACCTCTTAATTATAATGCTATTCGTGAGCTTTTAAAAGATAAAAATAGTTACCCAGTAGTCGATTTTTATATGTTGATTGATGGTGCACTTATAATAAAATCTTTTAAGGGCAATGAACTTAATGCATTAGAACATGTTTGGGGGTATTTTAAAGATAGCTCAAACTTAAAAGAAAAAGATGATATTAGAAAGAGTTTAATTAGGTTTAAAGACGATAAAATATCATTAAAAGCTGTTAAAAATAAGTTGTATAAATTAGCAGTAAAATACAATCAAGAATATCTATTAGAATCTTATTATTTTCATATTTAAGGAGCTAAGAAAATGAAAAAAGGTGTATTTCATAATATCGCTAGTATTTATGGCTTGTTTTACAATTATCAATATAAATATTATAAAAGTATCTTTATAAAGCATAGAGATACTTTAAATTTAACTAGTTTTAAGTCTGTTATTGACATTGGATCAGGAACAGGAGCACTTTGCAAAGTTTTACAAGAGAACGGCTTAAAAGTAATGGGGGTAGAACCAGTAGAAAAAATGATCCAAATTGCAAAAAAAAAGATTAAAACTGATGAAATTGATTTTAAAAATTGGGATATTCTAGAGGGATTAAATATCGATGATAATAGTTTTGATATTTCTATAGCATCTTATGTTGCACACGGTATGGTAAGAGAACAAAGACTCATAATGTATAAGGAAATGGCTAGAGTAACAAAACACAAACTTGTGATATATGACTATAATCAAAGCAGAAAGTTACTAAATGATTTTGTTGAATGGCTTGAAGGTGGAGATTATTTTAATTTTATAAAAGATGTAAAACCCGAACTTGAAATATTGTTTGGTGAAGTTCAAGTGATAAATGTAGATAAAAGAGCTGCTTGGTATATTATCAATCTATAGGAGAAGATTATGTACAATTATTGAAATTGTGAATATGTACCTCTTATTAGGCTCCAAGAGGGTAGTTTAATAAAATCATATATTTGTATGCCTAGGACCTCCCAAGAGGAGAGAGAGACTGTTATACTTGTCTATTTGTCAAGGAAACTAAGTAACTAGTCTCCTGAAAGTTAATAGAGGTAATGAATCTATTTATGTAGTAGTTTATAATATTAATGTTGGTATAAATTGGAATATAAAAAATATGTTGGGTACCAAGTTTTAAAAAGATTTGATTAGATAACGCAAATTTTGGTATAAGTATAGTAATCAAACACAAATAAGGAGGAATTTCAAATGAACGTAATTATTTATTCAACACCAACTTGACCTTGGTGCACAAAGGTAAAGGATTACCTTAGTTCCAAAAATGTTTCTTACGAAGATTACGATGTTTCTACGGATCATGATAAAGCAGTAGAAATGGTTCAAAAATCTGGACAAAGAGGAGTACCAGTTCTAGATATCAATGGCGAGATTATAGTAGGTTTCGATAAGACAGGCATAGATAAATTATTAAATTTATAGTTTAGAGGCTCCAATTAATTGGAGCTTTTTTATTGTTTTCTTAGATTTTTAAAAATAACCACACAATATTCACATAATATTTACAAATTACTAGCATGGGGATTTACTCAGTGGTATAATATAATATTGTGGAGGTGAATTATTTGGCTAGACCAATGAAAGAAAGGAAAGTATGCTGTCTTCCGGAAACAGATTTGTTTGGACCACTTAATAGAAGAGCTTTTAATGATGTTGAAATAGTTATGAGCGTTGAAGAATATGAGACTATTAGACTTATAGATAAAGAGGGTCTTATGCAGGAAGAATGTGCAGAAAGAATGGCTGTAGCAAGAACAACAGTTCAAAGGATATACATTAATGCTAGGAAAAAGATAGCAGATGCATTAGTTGATGGTAAAATTTTAAAAATAGAAGGTGGCTCATATAAGCTTTGTGAGGATGAATGTGAAAGAGAAGAGTATTTCTTCTGTGGAAGAGGTCATGGACAAAGACAATTTAGAAATAGACATAAAAGATTTGATGAAAGTAACGATAAATAATCTAGAAAGAAGGCGTATGGTAAATGAGTGAAACATGTAATGAAACTTGCAGTACTTGTGGTGAAGTTTGTAATGAAGAAGAAAAAAAAGAAGATAAGTTTGATTTTTCTATAAAACTTAATGAAAATAGTTCAGTAAAAAAAGTTATAGGTGTATTAAGTGGAAAAGGTGGAGTAGGTAAATCACTTATAACATCTATGCTGGCCGTGAATGCTAATCAAAAAGGCTATAAAACTGCAATTTTAGATGCTGATATTACAGGACCTTCAATTCCCAAAGCATTTGGAATACATGGAAGAGCTTTATCAAATGGTAAAACTTTAATGCCAAGGACTAGTGATAATGGCATAAAAGTTATGTCTGTAAATCTTATATTAGAAAAAGATACTGATCCAGTTATATGGAGAGGGCCTATAGTTTCAGGAGTTGTAAAACAATTTTGGACGGATGTTGAATGGGGAGAAATAGATTTTATGTTTGTTGATATGCCTCCAGGAACTGGTGATGTAGCATTAACAGTGTTTCAATCATTGCCAGTAGATGGAATAATCATAGTAACTTCTCCTCAAGAGCTTGTTTCGATGATTGTTGCAAAAGCTTCTAATATGGCTAAAATGATGAATATTCCAATTCTTGGTATAGTTGAAAACATGTCATACTTGACATGCCCAGATTGCGGAAAAAAAATAAATGTATTTGGAGAGAGTAGTGTAGAAGAGGTAGCAAAAGAACAAGGTATTGATTATTTTGCAAGAGTACCTATAGATCCAAATATTTCAACAGCTGTCGATAAGGGTTTAATTGAACAATATGATGTAAGCGTATTAGATGATTTGATAGAAAAAATAAAATAAATAGAAGACATAAATTTTAACAGCAGGAGGGAAAAATGAAAACGAGAAAGATAGTTACCTCTGGTTTGCTTATAGCAATAGGTTTACTTTTGCCTATGCTATTTCATAGTATTAATTTGGGTGGGCAAATATTTTTGCCAATGCACATACCAGTATTAATAGGGGGTATGATACTAGGCCCTTTATATGGAAGTATAGTTGGATTAATAACCCCCATTCTAAGTAGCTTTTTTACTGGAATGCCGCTTGCTTTCCCGATGTTACCAATAATGGTATTTGAACTTGGAATATATGGATTGACGGCAGGATATTTCTCGAAAATTTTCCCAAAAAGGATTTTTTTACCTTTACTAGCTGCAATGATAGATGGTAGGATTACGGCTGGATTAGTGGTATTCGTTTTATCTAGATTTTTTGGGTCAGATTTAAATCCATTAATTTTTTTAAAGGGTGCTATTATAACTGGACTGCCAGGAATAATGATTCAATTAATATTAATACCACCTATAATAATTGGATTAAGAAAAAGTTTAAGCAGCTCAGGTCAGGACTTAAAGTCTTGACCTTTGTACTATTAAAAATTTTAGAATAGAGGGTTGCAAATGGATAAATTTAAGAAAACGAAAAAACCGATAATTTACTATTATATAATTGCAATGATAATAGTAATATTATTAAACTCTTTTGTTTTTCCGAGTATGATGAAAGGCAAGGAAGAACAAATAGATTATGGCCAATTTTTAGAAATGCTAGATAATGGTGAAGTAGAAGTAGTTGAAATAAAAGATAACGATATTTTTATAAAAAAGGGCGGTTCTGATACCATCTATATGACAGGAACTATGGATGATCCTGACTTAGTCAATAGACTTTATGCTTCAGGAGTTGAATTTTCAAGAGAATTATCTAATACAACACCCACACTACTTGGTAGTATACTTTCTTGGGTCTTCACGATAGCTATATTTGTATTTATAGGTCGAATGTTTTCAAAAAGAATGGGTGGCGGAAGTAATGTAATGTCTTTTGGTAAAAGCAATGCAAAAATATATGTGGAGTCTAAGACAGGTAAAACTTTTGAAGATGTAGCAGGTCAGGACGAAGCAAAGGATGCTTTAGTAGAGATTGTAGATTTTCTACACAATCCTGAGAAGTTTAGAGATATTGGTGCGAATTTACCTAAAGGTGCTCTTTTAGTAGGTCCTCCAGGAACAGGTAAAACTCTTCTTGCAAGAGCAGTAGCAGGGGAAGCAAAAGTTCCTTTCTTCTCAATCTCAGGTTCAGAGTTTGTACAAATGTTTGTTGGAATGGGTGCTGCAAAAGTTAGAGATTTATTTAAGCAAGCTCAAGAAAAAGCTCCTTGTATTGTGTTTATAGATGAGATTGATACAATTGGTAAAAAGAGAGATGGTAGTGGATTAGGCGGTAATGATGAAAGAGAACAAACATTAAATCAACTTTTATCTGAAATGGATGGTTTTGATGGTAAAGAAGGAGTTGTTATACTTGCAGCTACTAATAGGCCAGAATCTTTAGATAAAGCACTACTAAGACCAGGTAGATTTGATAGAAGGATTCCTGTAGAACTTCCAGATAGAGCAGGCAGAGAAGCGATACTAATAGTTCATGCTAGGAATGTTAAGGTAGAACCGAATTTAGATTATAATGCTATTGCAAGAGCAACTGCGGGTGCTTCGGGTGCAGATCTTGCTAATATGATAAATGAAGCTGCAATTAGAGCAGTTAAAATGGGTAGAGACAAGGTTGATCAATCAGATTTAGAAGAGTCAGTTGAGATTGTTCTTGCAGGATACCAAAGAAAGAATTCAGTTATCTCACCTAAGGAAAAGAGAATTATTGCATATCATGAAATAGGACATGCTTTAGTCGCTGCTTTGCAGACAGATTCAGATCCAGTTCACAAAATAACAATAATTCCAAGAACATCAGGTGCATTAGGTTATACGATGCAGATAGCAGAACAAGATACAGTATTAATGAGTAAAGAAGAATTATTTAACAAAATAGTAACTTTTACAGGAGGCAGGGTTGCCGAAGAAATAGTCTTTGGATCAGTATCCTCCGGAGCTTCTAATGATATTGAACAAATTACTAGAATTGCACGCTCTATGGTTACTAGATTAGGTATGAGTGAAGAATTTGATATGATGGCTTTGGAAACTCAAACTAATCAGTATTTAGGAGGAGACACATCACTCTCTTGTTCAGCTGAAACTTCTTCAAGAATTGACAGTGAAGTTTTAAAAATCATTAAAACAGCACATGAAAAAGCTAAAGAAATATTACTAGAAAATATTGATAAATTAAGAGAGTTATCAAACTATTTACTTGAAATGGAAACAATTACTGGGGAACAATTTATGGATATGTTAAAAAAAGAGAATAGCTAGATGCTATTCTCTTTTTTTGAAAATTTTTCAATTAGAATATCTGCAGAGAGTTCAGGGTCTAAATTTTCAATACTATATATATAGTTCTTTTTATTATGTTCATACATAGGATCATAATAATTAAGCATCAAATTTTCTATTACAGGATTATAATGTCCAGATTTAACAGAATTAATATATTCATCAATAGTAGAATTGCCAAGACGTTTTCTAAGGTGATTTAGAGCTTCTATTAAGTCTTTATCGCTCTCATATAAGTAATCTAACCTGATATTTTTAACTCTGTTTTCCATAGGGGCAGTAACTTCGATATGCTTACCATTTATTATTTTTTCAAACAAATACTCTGGTATTACAGATTTTCCAATTCTTTTACTTTCTCCTTCGGTAAAAATTAAGTCTGATTTTCTATTTGAAATAGCATCAAAAAGGAGTGATTCAAACATTTTTTGTGAGTTTGGATTTCCTAGCCCTACTGAGCCAAGCGTAGAACCTCTATGATTAGCACAAGCTTCAAGATCAAGAGTTTCTGCACCTTTTTCTTTTAAAGCTTTTAAAATCTGAGTTTTACCTGTTCCTGTATTTCCGTACAGTACAATTAACGCTACATCTTTTGAAATCTTTTCCAAATTACTATTTATATAAGCTCTATAAGCTTTGTAACCACCTTGTAATTTTAAAGCACTTAATTTAAGGGAATCTAATAGAGCTACAATGCTACTACTTCTAAACCCTCCCCTTGAACAAAAAAATATTAGATATGGATATATTGATTTTAATTCAAGTATTTGTTTAAAAATATCTGGAAGATTTTTTGAAATAGCTTCAATACCTATTAGTTTTGCTTCATCGGTTGAATTATTTACATATTCTATTCCAATTTGAGCTCTTTCTTCATTACTAAATATAGGTATATTAATAGCACCAGGAATGGTCTCATTTTTGAATTCATTAGGAGTTCTAACATCAATTACTATATATTCACCGGGTTTCATCTTTTCTTTTAATTCTTCATAGCTTATATTAGGATACATTATCTCAATTCCTTTCTGTTATATTATATACTTTATTTTTCAGTTGTAAAACTAATAAAGATAAAGTATTTCATTTTCAATCTTTTTATTGTACTATAGAGTAGTATGTAATTACTAGTATAATAGGAGGTTAATAAATGAAAGAACTTATAAATGCTAAAGCAATAATGATAGATAATAATTATAAATTAGTAGTAGTAAAAGGTGGGGTTGTATTATTTTCTTCATTTGATAGAGGCATTAAACCAGTTTATGATGTATATACGAGTAGTCCCCAAATCTTAAAGGATGCCTATATATCAGATCGTGTAACAGGTAAAGCTGCTGCGATGATACTCTCCAAAGCAGGTATTTCTGGGATTTACACAGAATTAATTAGTGAACAAGCAGTTGAGATTTTTTATAAAAAGAATATTTATGTAGTATATGCAAAAAGAGTAGACCATATATTAAATAGAGAGAAGAATGGTAGCTGCCCTATAGAAAAAATATCAAAGGATTTAAGCAGTGAGGATACAGCGAAACTTATTTCAGAAATTGAAATATTTTTAAAATCATTATAGCAATTAATAACCTTAAGAGGAGAACTATATGAATAAAGAGAAACTAAAAGCCATATTTTTTATACTGATAGCAGCAACGCTACTTAGTACAGGAGGCTTACTATTAAAGCTGATTGATTTACCACCTATGGCTATAGCTGGTTCTCGAGCTGTTTTTTCTACAGCTGTTGTATGGCTATATGTTAAAAAACCTAAATTTACATTTTCTAAGGCTCAGGTATCAGGTGCAATATGTTATTCTTTAATGGTCATAGGTTTTATAGTAGCAAATAAGTTAACTACTGCTGCTAATGCTATTTTATTGCAATATAGCGCTCCAATATGGGTAGCTATACTTGGTGTTTGGATATTAAAAGAAAAGATTAGGTGGTATGATTTATTATCTATATTATTTGTAGCAATGGGAATGCTGCTTTTCTTTATAGATGATGTTGAGGGTGGAAATTTAACGGGGAATATAGTTGCGATTTTAAGTGGAGTTGCATTAGCAGGGGTTACAATATCACTTAGATTCCAAAAAAATGAATCGCCGGTTGAAACAACTATGCTAGGTCATATATTGACCGCTGTATTAGGACTTCCATTTGTGATAGGCGTTACTTTTACTTTTATAGATGTTATAGGCATATTTTTATTGGGAGTTTTCCAATTAGGGATAGCATATATTTTTTATTCTATAGCTATTAAGCATTTAACTGCACTTGAGGCGATATTAATAATGTTTATAGAACCAATATTGAATCCTATTTGGGTTTTCATAGTAGTTGGTGAGAGGCCAAGCTTTTTATCATTGATTGGAGGAACAATTGTCTTAATTACGATTGTATTTAGGAGTATAATTGCTAGCAAATATGAATCAAATAATAATTCGAGTTTAATAAAAGTTAAAGTATAAAGGAGTAAAGTCATTGACTTTACTCCTTTATGTAAATCAAAAGAATTTTTTTACATTACCTAACAATCCTCTTGCAATACTTCTGCCAATATCTCCAGTAATAGTAGATAAGGTAGTTTTAGCAACCTTATTAAAAGGGTTATTTTTTTTTGCTTTATCTCTTTCTTTTTTTTCTTTTGCCTGCAGCTTTTCTAAAGCGACTCTTTCTTTTTCTTGAAGTTTTAATTCGAGCTCTTTTTCTTTTAATTTTTCAGCATCTTCTAATGATTTAGATATTTCATCGTATTTTTTGCCGATAATTTCATAGGCTGATTCTCTATCAATAGACTTATCATATTTATAAAACATTGGTGAATTAGAGATTATAGCAGCTCGTTTATCATCAGCAAGGGTACCAATTAAAGTTCTTGGAGGAGCGATTAGAGTTCTTTGTACTATGCTAGGTTTTCCTTCATCGTCTAAAAATGAAACTAATGCTTCACCAGTCTTTAGATTAGTTATAACTTCTGCGGTATCAAAATTAGGATTTGTTCTGAATGTGTCAGCAGCAGCTCGTACTGCTTTTTCATCTCTAGGAGTATATGCTCTTAATGCATGTTGAATCCTGTTTCCTAATTGACCAAGTACGCTATCTGGAATATCCGTTGGATTTTGAGTAACAAAAAAGATTCCAACACCTTTGGATCTAATAAGTCTTACAACTAGTTCAATCTTTTCTAAAAGTACTTTGGGTGTATCTTTAAATAGTAAATGTGCTTCATCGAAAAAGAAAACCATCTTAGGTTTATCTAAATCCCCAACTTCTGGTAACTCTTCAAATAATTCTGATAGTATCCAAAGTAATAAAGTTGAGTATATTTGGGGTGATTGAAAAAGTTCTTGGGAATCAAGTATATTTATTATTCCTTTCCCATTAATGTCGGTAGTGAATAAATCTTTTATATCTAAGGCAGGTTCACCAAAAAATAAATCTCCACCAGCATCTTCTAATCGCAGTAGGGATCTTTGAATTGCGCCTACAGATTGAGTTGCTATATTCCCGTATTCCAAAGAATATTCTTTAGCATTATCGCCCAAATACTTCAGCATTGCTCTTAAATCTTTTATATCTAGTAATAACCAACCATTTTCATCAGCTACTCGAAAAGCAATATTTAATACTCCATTTTGAGTATCATTAAGATTAAGTAGTTTTGATAATAAAAGAGGACCCATCTCTGTAATCGAAGTCCTTACAGGGTGACCAGATTTTCCATAAACATCCCATAATCTAATAGGAAAGGTATTAAATTGAAAATCTTTAAGACCTATATAATCTACTCTTTCTTGTATTTTAATATTATTAACACCAGGTTCTGCAAGGCTTGCTATATCACCTTTTACATCTGAGACAAATACTGGTACTCCAATATCACTAAAATGCTCAGCTAATACTTTAAGAGTGATAGTTTTTCCTGTTCCGGTAGCACCTGCTATTAATCCATGTCTATTACTCATATTTGAGAGTAGTTCGACAGGACCCTCACCTTTCCCTATAATAAAGCTATAATTATCCATCAATAAACCTCCTCTCATGTATACTATTTTATTCTAGTAGCGCATTATAATCAATAGAAACACTATTTTATTGTATCAATTCATAGAATTTATGCTTTTTTATTCAATATTATTTGTTATAATCAATTTTGGAGGGATAATATGAATAAATATTTTAAAAAATTTACAATACCATATTTTGATACAGATAATGAAGAATTAATAAAAGTAGATAGAATTTTAGCATATATGGCTGAAACATCTACTTGGCATAGTGATACTCTGGGTTTAAGTTTAGATGAAATTAGAAAGAATAATTATGGTTGGATGCTTATTAAATGGGAACTAGAAATTGAGGAATATCCTAAAGCAAAAGATAATGTAAGTATAGGTACTTGGACTTCTGGATTCAATAAGTTTTATGCTACTAGAGAATTCCAGATGATTGATTCAAGTGAAAATATAGTCGCGAAAGCATCTTCCCTTTGGGTATTTTTAGATATAAATAAAAGAAGACCAATTAGAATTACAAAGGATATAATTGAGAAATACTCAATTATTGAGCAGAAGAATTTTGATGTTTTTTCTAATATAGAGATTGAAGGAGATGTATTTCTTAAATCGGATAAGTTTAAGGTAGTAGAAAACGATTTAGATGAGAACAACCATGTTAACAATATAAAATATATAGAATGGTTATTATTAATATTAGCAGAAAAACAGAAAAAATACAGAATTAAAAAACTTGCAGTAAACTATAAAAAAGAACTACTAATAGGGGATAGTGTACATACTGAAGTTATACATACAAAAGAAGAAAATAAGTTGTATCATAAAGTATTAACAGATGAAGATACAAATGCCATTGCAATAAGTTTATGGGAAAAAAAAGAGACTTCAAGTTAGAAGTCTTCTTTTGTAATTTTTCCTTTTTCAGTTAGATACATAACAGTTATTTTATCTAAAATAGGAACTCCATCAATTTTTATACATTCTAAAGTGTGAATTTTCTTATCAATTGCTTTACCTTCTTTAAAGTTTGCCTTCATTACTCTCATTAGGGAAACTGGATGTTCAGGTTCTTTTATAGATACAAAAGCCGTATTTTCAACACCAATAGCTTTTGAAATAAGGTTTTCAAAATCTAGCCCGTCAATTCCTGGAATCAAAAAAAATTCAGTTTCTTTTTCTAAATCATCAAAGCTTTTAACTTGAATGCTTTTAAAATTACTTTTAGCAACAGCCATTAAAGATGCCATAAGAGGCCTTATTCCAGCTGATCTATGCCCTGAAACAACAATTGACTCTTTTCTTAAAATAGCTTCTTCGATGTACTTACCTTGATCTTCTGTCATAAAATTTTGCGAAATAAACTTAGTTATCATTTGATTCAAGATATCACTCCTCTTTAATTTGTATTTTTATTGTATTCTTATTGTATCATTATAGTAAAAAAGTGTCTATGGCACCTTGGCCATTAAACCCAGCTTTGTCTCGATGATTATAATATTAAAACAAGCAAAGCAAATGCGTATATGCTATAATCATAATACATAGGAGGGTTTTATAATGAATAATCAAATAATTATTATGAAAGAAAAAAAGAATATTGCATTGATAGCGCATGATAATATGAAAAGTGAATTAATAGAGTGGGTAAAAAATAACATAAAAATATTAGCCAATCACAACTTATTAGGCACAGGAACAACAGCTTCTTTGTTAAATGAAAAAACTGGTTTAGAAGTTTATGCATACATGTCTGGTCCTATGGGGGGAGATCAACAAATAGGGTCTAGAATAGCAGAAGGGTTAATAGATACTATGATTTTCTTTTGGGATCCATTAGAAGCTCAACCACATGATCCAGATGTTAAAGCACTGTTAAGAATTGCGGTATTATATGATATACCTGTGGCTAATAACAGAGCAACTGCAGATTTTATTCTTAGTTCGCCTTATATTAGTAAAAAATACGAAAGACATGTTTATGATTTTGAGAGGTCTTTAAATGAAAGAGTAGACATTTATAAGGGATAAAGTTAAGAATTGGCTTAAATATCAGTAAAATTTGATTATATTTAGCAAAATCGCTTGCTATTTTAAAATAAAGGTGTTATTATAAATATGAGCTTTAATTCAGAAGTAATAAAGAGTAACAATATTTTAGTTTGCCTTATCAAAGTATAACTTAAATTTATTGTTGTATGGTTACATGAATTAAAGAAATAAATTTTGGAGGTTACGCTATGAAAGGTACAGTAAAATGGTTTAACGCAGAAAAAGGATTTGGATTTATTACTACTGAAGAAGGCAATGACGTATTTGCTCATTATTCACAAATTCAAAAAGACGGCTTTAAGACTTTAGAAGAAGGCCAAGAAGTAGAATTCAACGTAGTTGAAGGCCAAAAAGGTCTACAAGCAGAAGAAATTACAGTTTGCTAATTAATGCTACTAAAACCTCTTAGAGAAATCTAAGAGGTTTTTCTGTTTACTTGGGTATACAGAAATTGTGAGTAAAATTAATATTAAATAGAAAGAATAAAGGAGCGAGATGATGACTGAAAAAAAATTAGTTGCAAAAGTTAATGGTAAAGAGATCTTAAGAGAAGATGTTTTAAAATTTTTAAACGATATGGGGCCACAAATGGCTATGCAATTTCAATCTCCAGAAGGAATAAAAAGAGTCGTTCATGAGATGGTAAACCAAGAATTACTTTATTCAGATGCTATAACAGAAGGAATGGATAATGAAGATGCCTTTCAAGGAGTTCTACAAGCAACAAAAGTAAATTTATTAAAAGGCTATGCATTTAATAAAATCATTGAAGACATAAAAGTTGAAGAAAGTGAGCTTAAATCATTTTACGAAGAGAATAAAGCAATGTTTTCTCAACAAGAATCTATACAAGCAAGCCATATTTTGGTTGAAGAAAAAGATAAAGCTGAAATGGTATTATCGAAGCTAAATGAAGGCCTTAGCTTCGAAGAAGCAGCTAAAGAGTATTCTACTTGTCCTTCTAAAGAAGCAGGGGGCAGTTTAGGAGAATTTGGGAGAGGACAAATGGTTCCTGAGTTTGAAGAGGCTGCATTTATTATGGAGGAAGGTGCAATATCAGAACCTATAAAAACTCAATTTGGATATCATATTATTAGACTTGATAAAAAGAATGAGAACAAGGAACCTACTTTTGAGGAAGTAAAAGAAGAAGTTCAAAGACAATTGTTAGCAAAAAAACAAGAAAACAAGTATACGGCTAAGATAGATTCTCTTAAAGAAAAATATCCAGTAGAAATCTATTAAAAATAAAACCTGTCAGAAAACTGACAGGTTTTTTCTTTAGACAGATAATATGATATAAGCTAAACATACAAATATATATATATTTAGATATTTACTCAATTATAAGAATAATAGTTGAATTATATACTAAAAATGTGGTATTAATAGTATATGAGAACTAATACAAAAAACATGGAGGTGATTTTATGTTTTCAGATCTAATGTCAAAATATTTTACTAAACAGAAAATGATGAGAACAGTAATTATTTCTCTTATTCCTATTATTCTAGCTGCTACATATTATTTTGGTTTCAGGGTATTATTACTTTTACTAGTTGTTAATTTATTTGGGGTAGGAACAGAATATATTTATGAAAAAAAGAATAAAAAAAAGGTATCGGAGGCTGTTTTAGTTACTGGGATACTTTATACATTAACATTACCACCATCAACGCCTTACTGGATTGCGGTTGTTGGTATTATTTTTGCTGTGCTTTTCGGCAAAATGGTATTTGGAGGTTTTGGAAAGAATATATTTAATCCAGCTTTAGTTGGGAGGGCTTTCATTTATGTTTCATTTCCTGAACCATTGACAATATCATGGACTAAGGTGTCAACTGGTTTCCCAGGAGGATTTATTAGTTATTTAAATCAAGGTGTAGAAGCTGTTTCATCTGCAACACCAATGTTAGCTTTTAGAGACTCAGGGACAATGCTTCCACCGCTAGAGCTTCTAATAGGAAAGATTTCAGGATCTATTGGTGAAACTAGTGCTATATTGATAATACTAGCGGGAATATATTTGCTTTATACAAAAGTAGCAGCTTGGCAAACTATGGCAGGTTGTCTTAGCGGATTTCTTGGTTTAAGCACAGTATTATATTTATCTGGTGTATCGCAAGTACCAAATCCAATTTATGGTCTTTTATCGGGAGGATTTTTGTTTGCAACAGTATATATGGCAACTGATCCAATATCTTCAGCTAGGACAAAAGGTGGTAAATGGATATATGGGATTATAATTGGTGTAGTTACTGTTATAATTAGAGGCTATGCTTTATTTGCGGGTGGAGTTATGTTTGCTATTTTGATCGGGAATACATTTGCTCCTATAATAGATGAGGCAATAAATGCTTATAAGAGAAATAAGAAAGAAAAAGCAGAGAATAAGGAAGAGGTGACAGTATGAAAAAAACATTCTGGTACCCAATAGTTTTTATGGCGGGATTAACAGCTATATTTACTTTTATACTTGCATATATGGAGTATTCTACCGCTGATATAGTTAAATCAAATCAAGACTATGAATTAGAAACCAAAATTCTTTATGCTTTTAATGTTCCGATTGATGATGTTTCTGTAGAAGCTGTTAATAATTTATTCGAATCTAAAATTTCACAAGATGGAGAAATTTATGAGTATACTGATAATGGAGAGCTAAAGGCATACGCTTTTCCAGTTAATGGTCCTGGACTGTGGGGAAGTATTGAAGGGTATGTTGCGATTTCTAAAGATTATAGTACTATTTTGGGATTGACATTCATAACTCAATCTGAAACTCCTGGATTGGGAGGGAGAATAGGTGAAGAAGATTACTTAAGTCAATTTAGAGAGTTGGATGTATCTGGTAGTTCAAAGGGTGAATATGTTGTTTATAATCCTGCACCTGGTGGGAATGTAGATGCAATTGCAGGTGCGACTTTGACATCCAAATCTGTGGCAAAATTAATGAACGAAGATATACATAAATTTATAGAAGAAAGAAAGGGGGAGTAAAATATGGCAAAACAAACTCCAGCTAATATACTTTCAATGGGTATATGGTATGATAATCCTGTTTTCAGACAATTAATAGGGATTTGTTCAGCCCTTGCTGTTACTAACTTAATGTTTAATTCACTTGTTATGGGAATTGGTCTTACTTTTGTAACTGCATTATCTTCATTTACAATATCATCAATAAGAGCTTTTACTCCTAAGCATATTCGAATGATGGTACAAGTACTTATAATAGCCGCATATGTAATTATTGTAGATATATTTTTAAAAGCATATATGCCAGAAATGAGTAAAGCCTTGGGACCTTATGTAGGTCTTATTATAACAAACTGTATAATAATGGGTAGGGCAGAATCCTATGCACAAAAGAATCCACCAATAGCATCGTTTATAGATGGAATTGCAAACGGAGTAGGCTATACTGTAGTATTATTATTTATAGCGTTTTTTAGAGAGCTTATGGGCTTCGGAACTTTATTTGGATTTAGAATTCTAGGGGATTGGTGGACTTCATGGACAATAATGATTATGCCACCAAGTGCATTTTTCTTACTTGCAATAGTAATATGGATTACACATAATATACAAGACAAAGCCGCTATTAGGGAGGCGAAATAATGATTGAACTTAATCCAATGGTTATTTTTATTGCCGCAATATTTACAAACAATATGATATTATCAAACTTTTTAGGGATGTGTTCTTTTGTAGCTGTTTCTAAGGAGATTAATACCTCACTAGGACTAGGGCAAGCAGTTACTTTTGTACTTGCTGCAACTTCAATTATCAACTATTTAGTTTATAATTATATTTTAGTGCCTTTTAATTTAGAATTTTTAAGATTTATAATATTTATAATTAGTATAGCAGCATTTGTTCAACTTCTAGAAATGATTTTAGAAAGGTATATACCTAATCTTTATTATGCATTAGGGATATTTTTACCTCTAATAACAGTAAATTGTGCTATTCTAGGTGTTTCGTTATTTATGATTATTCGTGAGTATACATTTTTACAATCTTTTGCATTTGCTGTAGGATCTGGTATTGGTTGGACCCTTGCAATTGTAGCTTTGGCAGGCATAAGACAGAGACTAAAAAGAGCTACTGTCCCAAAAGGACTAGAAGGTCCTGGTATCACTCTAATAGTAACTGGGTTGATGGCTCTTGCCTTTATAGGATTCTCAGGAATAGTACAAATACAATAGGGGTGATTTTGTGAGTACAATATTAATATCAACAGTTTCAATAACTATAATAACAGCTTTGTTTGCGGTGTTACTTACAATAGCTGATAGGACTATTGGAAATTATGGGGAAGTAAAATTGACCATTAATGATGATAAAGAATTTACTGTAGAAGGTGGATCATCTTTACTTAGTACACTAACTGCAGAAAAAATATTTATTCCATCAGCTTGTGGAGGAAAAGCAACTTGTGGTTACTGTAAAGTACAGATACTAGAAGGTGGGGGGCCTGTACTAGCAACGGAAGCACCTTTTTTAAGTGCTGAGGAACTAGCAGATAATGTAAGACTATCTTGTCAATGTAAAGTAAAACAAGATATTCGAATTCAGATTCCAGAAGAACTATTTAATGTAAAAGAGTTTGAAACTGTAGTTGAAGAAATATTAGATTTAACGGATGTAATTAAAAAATTTAGGTTTAAATTACCTGAGGATATAGATTTTAGCTTTAAACCAGGTCAATATGTACAACTTAAAGCGCCTCTTTACGAAGGAAATGATGAAGAAGTCTACAGAGCATATTCCATAGCATCTTCTCCTAGTGATAAGGGATACATAGAGCTTATTATAGGTTATGTACCTGAGGGAATAGCAACTACCTATGTGCATCATCATTTGAACGTTGGTGATAAGGTGACTATTAATGGACCATTTGGAGATTTCTACTATCAAGATACAGACAGAGAAATGGTAATGGTTGCAGTTGGAACAGGAGTGGCACCAATATTGTCTCTATTAAACTATATGAAAGCTAATGATATTAAAAGAAAAGCTACGTTTTACTTTGGTGCAAAAAAACCTAGTGATTTATTTATGCTAGATTATTTTAAAGAATTAGAAGATACACTATATGACTTTAAGTTTATACCAACTTTATCCAGAGCAACAGATGAAGATAATTGGCAAGGGGAAACAGGAAGAGTAAATAATGCAATTGAAAAATTACTCTTAGAGGGAGATAATAAAGAAGCTTATCTATGCGGAAACGAACCAATGATAGATAGTGTTGTAAAGTGTTTAATGGATAAGGCAGTACCAGAAGAATTAATTTATTATGATAAATTTTGATAGAAAAGTCTCTTCTTATGAAGAGGCTTTTTATTCATTGATGGGTCTAGATATGGTATAATACTTATAGATCTTATATCCGAGGAGGTTTATAATGAAGCTTGAACTTTTTGATTTTATTGATTCAACATTATTACTTATTGAAGATAAATCTGATGAACTAAATAGAGTGGCTTTAGAGCTTGAAAAATTTTTTAACGATAGTTTATTTATCAAAGATCATTTTTTAAATGTTAACTATCGTATTAAATCGGCTGAAAGCTTAAAAGAAAAAATTCTAAGGCATAATTTTTACTTAAAGTATGAGAATCCTGAGAAATTGGTCGAGAGTTTATCTGATTTAATAGGGTTTAGGATTGAGTGTAGGTTTATTGAAGACGAAGGGAAAATATATAATGATATAGTGAAATTGTTTAATATTGAAAAGGATGAAGGGTATTACTCTAATTTTTTAAATGAAAGTATTTCGCTATTTTTAGCGGAAAAACAGCCTCAAATTCAAAAAAATGGTTTTGAAATATATAAAATTGATGGTAGATACTCAAAAGATGATGTAATTGTAAATTTTGAGCTTCAAATAAAATCAATGGTAAATGTATTTTGGGGAGATATAGATCATAGAGTACTTTATAAAAACTTTAATTATATGCTTACGGAAGATTTTTTTAGAGATATAATGTCTTCGATAAAAGATAATTTAACAATGATTGATAGACAGCTAATGTTAATATATAACCATCTTAGTAGTATGGATTCAAGTACATCATTAAGTAAGAGAAATCAATTAAAGAGTTTGTTATCAAAAACTATACATGATATATATATTGTAAAAGTTCGTCAAGAAGTTGGATTTGTCTTAGATTTCAAAAAGTCTACTGACACAATTGTAAATTTTATTTTTACAAAAGTGGATGATGGGAATGGTAGTTATAGCGAGAATTTTTTAAGGGTATTAAATAAACTAAACGTAATAGGAAAGAAAAATGTAGATTTTAATAGCTATATAGAATTTGAAAAAGAGATTAATTATAAAAACAAATTTACAGAAAAAATAGGCACACAAATTATGGGCGTTTTAAATAGAGATTTTAGATGGAATTTGTTTTTCAAAATAATTAATGAAATAGAAGAAGGAACAAAAGCTGAAAACTATGAAGCGTTTTTACATTATTTGGAAACTAGCTATCTTTCAATTATTAGTAATTCTATGGAAGGAATGAAAATAAGTATAGAACAAGAGGAAATAATTAAAATCTATTTAATGGATGCTATAACTGATAGTTTTTGTATTGAAAAAAGTATTGATTTTATATCTAATTGTAAAATAGAAGAGTTAGGAGAAGATTTACTTCATATGATGGGTCCGTTAAATAAGTATGAAGAATGGCTAGAGAACAAAGAAATATATAAAGAAACTCTTATGGACTATGGAAAAATTAATAATCACTAGTATTAATGGGATAAATAAGATAAATAGAGAGTTATAAGTTCATAAATTTGGGTAGATATGTATTGTTAGAAAAAGAAAGGGTGATTATATGTTAAAAGAAGAACTTAAGGTAATCAAACAAGCGATTTTGAATGAGTTAGAGGGCTATGAGTTTTATAAAATGGCTGCTAAACAAGCTGGGACAGGAGGAAGTGCTGAAGCGTTTCTAGAGTTAGCAAATGAAGAGAAGAAACATATAGACTACTTGGAGGCTTTGTTTATAAAAGTCAAAGATGGAGTTGAGGATGAGAAAGCAATGGCTTTTTCAGAGGCACCACCTTCACCAAATATTTATAAGTGGGATAAGTTTGACAAAGATTTAACCTCATTAGCAATGTCAGTATTTAGTATAGGGATACAAATGGAGAAGGATTCCGTAGATTTTTATACTAAGGCAAAAGAGTCTACAAAACTAGATGAAGCTAAACAATTATATGATTTGCTAATCAAATGGGAAAAAGTTCATCTTAATCAGTTTACTGAGCAATATGGAGTTTATAAAGAAGATTGGTGGGCTGACCAAGGTTTTGCACCGTTTTAAGGATGGAAATAACAGGGGTGACCCTGTTATTTCTAATTTATAGTATATTTCTTATATTATAATTAAAGAGTTGTGGAAGATTACGTCTCTTGTCGTAGTAAACACTGTACTCGGAAACGTAGTATCTTAGCTATGAAACCTATGGTTTCATAGTGAAAGTACCAAAGATATTCTTTATTTGGAAAGGAAAACATTTTAATGGAGACACTAAAACAACTGGGAATTATATTATTAATTTTATGGATTGGAAATTTTATTCAAAACATTTTCTCATTAGCTTTACCAGGGAATGTATTAGGAATGATTATTTTATTGATACTATTAACAACTAATATTTTAAAATTGAATTCAATTGAAAGAATAAGCGAAACGCTGTTAAATCATTTAACTTTTCTATTTATCCCTACAAGTGTAGGTATTATGACTGTATTATATTTGCTTAAAGGGAATGTTATATCATTATTAATAATAGTTTACATTAGCTTATTTGTTGTTATGATTACAACTGGATTAACTGTTCAGTTTATGATAAATTTAAAAAACAAAAAAAGGAGAGAATCAAAATGATGGCATATATTGATACTCCTTTATTTGGAGTTGGATTATCTATATTAGTATATACTTTTTCAAGTTTTATTTCGAGACGCTTTAGAGTGAAGCTTCTTAATCCACTATTGCTTACAATGATAATAATTGTAGGAATTTTATTATTATTAAATATCGATTATGATATATATAATAAAGGAGGCCAAATTATAACATTCTTTTTAGGGCCGGCTACTGTTGTACTTGCAGTACCTTTATATAAGCAGGTCCATTTATTAAAAGCGAATCTAATACCAATACTAACTGGTATTTTTGTTGGTTCAGCATCAGGTATATTATCTATATTGCTACTTGGTAAGCTTTTTAATCTTGATATAATATTGATTTCATCTTTAGTACCAAAATCAACAACAACCCCGATAGCTATGGAAATATCAACACTTATTGGTGGTAACGCTTCTTTAACTGTAACTTTTGTTGTTATAGCAGGTTTAAGTGGTTATATTATGGGAGAAAAAGTATTGGAAATTTCAGGAATTAAAAATCCCATTGCGAAAGGAATAGCATTAGGGACAGCATCACATGCTGTTGGGACGGCTAAAGCCATGGAGATGGGAGAAATAGAGGGAGCAATGAGTTCACTATCAATTGGGGTTGCAGGTATTATAACAGTATTCTTAATTCCGATAATTATGTGGATTATTCAAATAATATAAATGAGGAGGATAATATGAAAGAAATATATTTGGCTGGTGGATGTTTTTGGGGAGTAGAGGAATATTTTTCTAGAATTGAAGGTGTAATGGATACAGATGTTGGCTATGCAAATGGAGAAACTGAAAGCCCAACATACAAACAAGTATGTACAGGCATTACAGGATATACTGAAACTGCTCATATTAAATACGATGAAAGTAAAGTAAGTTTAAGAGAATTATTAGATAAATTTTTTAGGATTATTGACCCAACATTACTGAACCGTCAAGGTGGAGATATAGGAAATCAATATAGAACGGGCATATACTATACTGATCCAGATGATATTCTTATAATTCAAGAAATAATAGATGCTATACAAAAAAAATATAAAAAAAGGATAGTAACTGAAGTTATGCCTATTGAAAAGTATTTTTCTGCAGAAGAGTATCATCAGGATTATTTAAAGAAGAATCCAGGTGGATATTGTCATGTAGATATGAGTGTGTAGGGAGGTATTATGTTTAAATTAGAGAATATTTATAAGATGAATGAAGAGGAACGATTAAAGTATATGCTCTTACTTTTAAAGGGTCAGCTTAGTTCTGAAAAAGACAATATAGCAAATCTTTCAAACGCATCAGGTATAATTAATGCTTGTATTGAACGAATCAATTGGGTTGGATTCTATATTTTAAAGGGTAATACTCTTGTTTTAGGACCGTTTCAGGGTCTCCCTGCTTGTAATAGAATAGAATTTGGGAAAGGTGTATGCGGAACTTCAATAAAAGAAATGAAAACTATGCTAGTTCCTGATATTGAACTTTTCCCGAGTCATATTGCTTGTGATTCTGCATCAAAATCTGAGTTAGTGGTACCTATTATACAAAATAACAAAGTATATGGTGTTTTAGATTTAGACTCACCAGAAAAAAATAGGTTTAATGAGTTAGAAAAAAGATATTTTGAAAAATATGTAGATATTTTGAATGATTTTATTAGATGGGACGAATTAATTTAACTTAGGATACTGTAGAGAAAGGATAATGAATGGAATCTATTTTAGAAATTCACAATGCTATTAAAACTGCTGAAAAAAAAGCAAGTATAATTATTATAGACGCTTTAGAATCAAATTGTGGATTAGGTTTAGATTTGGTTGACCAAACTAATAGTAGTAACAGTTTATTCTATATGGATAATATAGATGCTATTAAAAAGCTTATATCTTCAGGTTATAGCGAATTATTTGATCTTATATACTTGGATCCTCCTTTTTTTACAAATTTAGTTTTTAATAAAAAAGTTTCCATTGATACTCCTAATGGGAGAGTCAAGCTTAAAATACCTGTGTATAGTGATAGTTGGGGTAAAGATCCATTTCAATATTTAGAAATGATTACAATTAGATTGATTTTAATGAGGGAATTATTATCCGAAGTTGGAACAATTTATGTTCATATTGATTGGAGAATGGTCCATTATATTCGGATAATATTGGATTATGTATTTGGAAACGACAGATTTTTGAATGAAATCATATGGGCATACAAATCTGGAGGAGCTGGTAGAAGAAGTTTTTCTAAAAAACATGATAATATACTAGTTTATACAAAGACTAAGAATTATATTTTTAATATCTCTAAAGAAAAATCTTATAATAGAGACTTTAAGCCATATAAGTTTAAAAATATTAAAGAGTATAAGGATGAAAAAGGATGGTTTACTTTAGTAAATTCTAAAGATGTATGGAATATCGATATGGTTGGCAGAACTTCTTCCGAGAGAGTAGATTATGCAACTCAGAAACCATATAAATTATTAGAAAAGATTGTACTGACATCATCCAATAAAGAATCATTAATAGGCGATTTTTTTGCTGGATCAGGTACAAGTTTAATAGTTGCTAATAATCTCCAAAGGCGATGGATAGGGTCTGATAATAGCCTTCACAGTTTTATCCAGATTAAAAAGAGACTTAAGTTCATAGCTGCTGAGTTTGAGTCTTTTTCAGAAATGAAAAAAGAAAGCATTAAGGAATTAAAAGGCATAAAAGCTATGAAGATTGATAGCTTTTTTGAAATTGATTTAAGCAATATTGAAGTGAATTTAGAAAATGATTTGAACATTAATTTAAAAAATAATGATGTAGAAAATATTGAATTTTTAAAAGAGAATGCTTATCTATTATTAGATTATATATCAATTTTTTCTAGTTCAAAATCAAATAAAATTGAGGTGGAATTTTTTAGACCAGAAATAAATAGTAAACTATTATTTACGCCTATTGATAAGAGTTTAAATAATGTCTATATTGAAACGATAGATATATGGGGGAATAAGTATTTCAATAATATTGATGGTAGAAATTAATTTTTGGTTTTTATAAAGATCATTTATTAAGAAGATGTTTTTTAGTTAAAGATTTAAGCAAAATTAAATACAATATTACTTGTATATTGTATGCATAATAGGGTAAGATAACTATACGAGAAAAAATTTAATAAAAGGAGAATGAATATGGGAGATAATAAGCATTTACACGACCACGATCACAAACATGACCATGATCACGAACATGATCACGAACATGACCATGATCATGATCACGAACACGACCATGATGAAATGGAAATAATAACACTTACACTTGAGGATGATTCAGAGTTAGAGTGTGCAGTAATGGGAATTTTTGAAGTCGAAGATAAAGAATATATAGCACTTCTACCTTTAGGAGATGAAGAAGAGGAAGAAGATGTACTTCTTTATGAATACAAAGAAATAAATGATGAAGAGTTTGAACTTGCACTTATTGAAGAAGAAGAAGAATTTGAGTTAGTTTCTGAAGCATTTTATGCATTATATACAGATGAAGATGAAATTGATGATGATGAAGAAGAATAATATATAAAGAGTGCTTTGCGTATGCAAGGTACTTTCTTTATAAATAAATAAATATTTAAAAAAGGTCATATTTCAGATCCTATTGGGAGCCTTTTTGGTTAGAAAAAGATCCCTATATTAATATTTAATAGATGAGGTGACTTCATTGTATAAGCTTATAGCAATTGATTTGGATGGGACTCTTTTAGATGATAGTAAAAAAATATCGGATTTCAATCTTGAAGTATTAAACAGACTTATTGAAAAAGGTTATGAAGTAGTTATAGCTACAGGAAGAAGATATTTTTCTGCAAAATCTTTTTTAACAGGGATAAAAAGTCATCTAATAATTCTAGCAAATAATGGAAATATTGTAAGAAATTCAGAAGATGATAAGACTATAATGTCAAAGTTTATGGATAAAGAATCATACCTAGATTTATTGAAAGAAGCTAATGACCTTGGATTGAAAGGGATAGTTCATGTGGATTTATTTTATAATGGAATTGATATGATATTTGAATTAGATGAAAAATTTCAAAGTCAGAATAAGTATATATTTGAAGATGATAATCGTTACTTAATTTTACCAAAATTGGAAATAGAAAAACAAGAAAGAGTTTTGGCAGTTGTTTACCCAGGGGATGCTGATATAATTTATAAATTCAGCAATATAATAAATACTAAGTACCCAAATAGATATAATTCACACGTGCTTGAAAGAATATACAGAGCGGAAGCAATGTATGAAGCTATGAATCCAATGGGAACTAAGTGGAAAAGTTTGTTAGAATACGCAAATACAATTGGGATTAAAAAAGAAGAAATAATTTGTATAGGTGATGATAATAATGATATCGAAATGCTGTTATGTTCTGGTCTTGGAATCGCAATGAAAAATTCAAATGATTTAGTTAAAAAATCTGCTAATTTAGTCACTGAAAAAGATAATAATGAATCAGGAGTAGGATCAGTTTTGACTGATTTATTAATTCATTGATAAGGAGTATAGATGGGGAATAATATTTATAATATATATTCAGAGTTCTTAAAAAATAAGTATGGACAAAAGGTGTATAAACTACCTGTGAATTTGCCATTAACATGTCCAAATAGAGATGGTAATTTAGGTATAGGTGGATGTACATTTTGCGGTGAAGAAGGTGGTTCCTTTGAGAATCTTAAAAATACAATTTCAGTAAAAAATCAATTAGAGCAAAATATGGAGTATATAAGACACAAATATAAAGCAAATAAATTCATCGCATATTTTCAAAATTTCACTAATACCTATATGCCTCTTGAAAAATTTGAAGAGTATATAAATGATTCTATAATTGATGATATTGTTGGGATATCAATATCTACAAGACCTGATTGTATTGAAGACAAATATTTGCAATTTCTAAGTGATATACATTATAATAAGGGTATAGATATAACAATAGAAATTGGGCTACAAACTATTAATTATACAACCTTAAAGAAAATAAATAGAGGACATGGAATAGCAGAGTTTATTGATGCTAGCCTAAGGATTAAACGATTTGGCTTAAGAAGTTGTGTACATGTAATATTGAACCTTCCTTGGGATGATAAATATGATATAATTGAAACATCAAAGGTTATTTCTTCTCTAGAAGTAGAAGAGGTTAAGCTACATAGCCTCTATTTAATGGATGGAACAATAATGGCTAAACAATATTTAAACGGTGATTTTGAGCTTTGTTCAAAGCAAGAATATATAGATAGGGTAATTCTATTCTTGGAGTATTTAAATCCAAATATAGTAGTACAAAGAATAATCGGACGTGCACCAAAAGAAAATTCTGTTTTTGTGAATTGGCAGGAATCCTGGTGGAAAATAAGAGATGAAATATTAGTGCAAATGGAAGATAATAGCTCTTATCAAGGTAAAAAGTTTGATTACTTGAATGGAAAAGCTTTAAGAAATATTAACAAATAAAAGAGATTCTAAAACTATTATGAAAGGTTAGGTGGTTTATCATGGTTAAATTCATCTTAGGAGAAAAAGGTTCAGGAAAGACGAAGTGGTTAATCGACAATGCTAACAAAGATATGACAGAAGGTAATGGAAATATTGCATTTGTTGATGTTGACGACACCCATATTTTTAGTTTGAATTACAATGTTAGATTAATTAATGCCATGGAATTCAATGTGCTAAATGTGCAGTCTTTCTATGGCTTTTTATGTGGGATAATGGCAATGGACTATGATCTTGAAAAAATATATGTTGATGGGATATACAAAGTTATGAATCTTGAGTTAAAAGATATCGTTTATTTACTTGATTCACTTAGTAAAATATCTAAAAAATATGAAGTGGAATTTTATATTAATATAGATTATACCATGGATAAAATACCTGAAAATATTAGAAACAATTGTTATCAAATAGAAGCATAAAAAAAAGGAGCCATGGGCTCCTTTTAAATTTTGGAGGGAATCGTTTGAAAGAAGAAAGACTCGATAAAGTATTAAGTAATATGGGAGAAGGAAGTAGAAAAGATGTTCAAAAAATAATAAAAAAAGGTTTAGTTAAAATTGATGGCAATATAGTTAAAAAACCTGATTTTAAATTTGACCCAAGTGTTTCTGAAATAATAGTAGGAACAAAAAAAATTGAGTATAAAAAGAATATTTATCTTATGCTAAATAAGCCTAAAGGTATGATTTCATCAACAGATGATCCTAGAGACTCTGTTGTTTTAGAACTACTTGATGATTATCATAGAAATTTTAAACCTTTCCCAGTTGGTAGATTGGATAAAGACACAGAAGGATTATTATTGATTACTAATGATGGTGATTTAGCACATAGACTTACTTCGCCAAAACATGAGATTGGAAAAACATATTATGCTGATGTTGAGGGAATTGTGTTAGAAGAGCATAAGGATATTTTTAAAAACGGTATATTACTTGATGATGGCTATTTTACAAAACCTGCAGGATTAGAAATAATATCTTCAGATTCTATTTCAAGAATTAATTTAACAATTTATGAAGGTAAGTACCATCAAGTTAAAAGGATGTTTGGTGCATTGGGAATGAGAGTGCTTAATTTAAAGCGAATCAGAATGGGCCCTTTATTTTTAGATAATAAACTTTCAGCAGGAGAATATAGGGATTTAGATATAGTAGAAATTAAAATGTTAAAACAGCTGTAAATTGTGATATAATAACCGTATATTAAATAGAATTGTTAATAGTAAAAAATTTGCTTTAACATAATTAGAATGGGTGTATAATTTGATTTATCATAAGAAAAAAGGATTATTTGAAACATTTTTTGAAAACAGATCTGCTTTGATTTTACAGTATGAAAATAGGGATATTACAAAAAGAGAATTTTTGGAGTATAATTATGATTTCGTAACAAGTATGAATGTTAAACCTTTTTTAAAAGTCGATAGCTATGAAAAAGGTATGTATAATTACCAATATTACAATGTTTTAGCTAAGTATTTTAGAATGCTATCCATGGAAATAAAAAATGTAAAAAAACATCAAAGGCAGTATGTACATTATCTTAATAAAGGAAATAACTTTTATAATGAGAAAGATAAATCGGCCTTAGCAGTATTAAAACTAATTGAATTTAAAGGAGTAGAATCATATTTTGTAAAATGTGAGTCTAAGTTACTTAAGGATAAGTTGTATGAAATAGTATTGTTAGAATATAAAGAAGCTATTTTTCATTCAAAAGCTATTTGGTTATTGGATATATTAAAGTCTGAGGAGGTATTCTCAGATAAGAGAAGAATATCTATTATTGATGAATATATAAATGCAACATATTAAAAATTATTTTGAACACTTTTGCTATAAAATCATAATGCTCTATATGTTAATAAAAAAAGTAGAACTATAAAAGTTGTTATAAAAAATACTGGCCTAGGCCAGTATTTTATTTTGTCATCATTTGTACAATATCATCAAGGGACATGCTTTTGTTCATGGTGTAAGAACCTGATTTTAGTTTGGTATCTAATTTCAATTCAACAGCCTTTGCTATAAAATCTCTACTACTTGTAATCAATCCATTTTCTTGGAGTATTAAACCAATATTACCAGGCATGCTCCCATCGGGGATAATAATTTTAATAGTTTCTACTGAAGGAGGAGGGGTCTCTGATGGTGTTGGATTTGTTGGGAATTGTTCAGGTTCTTCAGATACTTCAGGTTCTTCAGATATTTCAGGTTCTTCCTGCGGAGATTTATCAGTTATAATTATATCTGAAAAATCTTCTCGCGAAGAGTTATCTACAACAACTTGCTCAGTAGGTTGCGCTGAAACTGTTTCCTTTTCAAATAAAACATCTAATCGCCATCCAATCACTCCGACAACTACAACTAATATTCCAATCATAAATAAATAATCGACAGAATCATATAAAAAATCCTTTAACTTATCATAAAAATTCATTTAAATCACCTCAAATTATAGTAATACATTAGTTATTTTTCTTTTTTTCATTCAATGTAGTATAATTATAACATAATACAAAGAAAAAGGTGATTTAACTTTGATAGAATTAAATGTAGAAAAAAATGAGAACAATCAAAGAGTTGATAGATTCTTAAAGAAATACCTTGAAAATGCAAGTCAAGGATTTATCTATAAGATGTTAAGAAAAAAGAATATCAAGATTAATGGAAACAGAGCAAATCCAGAGGATATGATTCAAGAGGGTGATAAAATTCAGTTATATTTGGCCGATGAAACCATCCAAAAATTTAAAAAGAAAAAAAACTTTGTGGCATCTGGATTAAAACTAGATATAATTTTTGAAGATGATAATATTGTCTTAATAAATAAACCGGTGGGGATTTTATCACATGGTACTGGTGAAAGAACAGAAAAATTTGAAGAAAATATTGTAGATGCTTTAATAAGTTATCTTATAAGAAAAGGAGATTATGTGCCTAGGATTGAAAAAACATTTAAGCCAGCGATATCAAATAGGTTAGATAGGAATACCTCAGGTATAGTTATAGGTGTTAAAAATTATAATGCACTTAAAATTATAAACAAAACTATAAAAGAAGGTGGTATTAAGAAATATTATTTGACAATAGTTAAAGGAGAAATTAAGAATAGTTTTTTTGATACTGCTTATATGATAAAAAACAATGAAAAGAATCTTGTGCGTATAATATCTGAAGAAATAGAAGGATCAAAAGATATTAGAACAAATTTCAATGTAATAAAGGTAAATGCAGGATTTACACTACTGGAAGTTGAACTAATAACAGGAAGAACTCATCAAATAAGAAGTCGTTTAGGTTCATTAGGATATCCAGTAATTGGTGATAGAAAATATGGAAATAAAGATTTGAATGATAGATTTAAGAGTCAGTATGGAATTGAAAATCAGATTTTACATGGATACAAATTGGAGTTTGGTGGATTATCGGAAGGGCTTGAATATTTGAATAATAAATCATTTGTTGCACCATTAGATGAAACATTTGCAAAGATAAAGAAAGATATTTTAGACTAACTGGGAGGCTACTATGAAAAAGAATATCAATGTTTTTGTAGAAGAATATGGGAAGCTTGTTGTAAAAGAAGGTTCGACACTACTTCAAGTTGCTATAGAGGCATTTGAAGAAAATGCTAAAGAATATCTTGGTGCTAGAATTGAAAATGAAGTATTACCTTTGTTTAAAGCAGTACAGGATGAGCAGTACATTAAGTTTTTGACCAATAAAGATGTAGACGGGTATAGAATATATACAAAGACCATTTCTGCAGTGTTTATTATGGCATGTAAAGAACTTTTCCCTGACAAGGATGCAATCCTGTATCATTTCCTTGGACCGGGCTTATACGCGGAATTAGATGGTAAACACAACATATCTTTTAAAGAGACCCAAGAGATACAAAAAAAAATGGATGAAATTATCCAGATGGATATACCTATAGTTAGGAAAGAATATTCTAGAGAAGAAACTATTAAGTTATTTACTGACTATGGTTATTTAGATAAAGTAAGACTTATTTCTACATTAGATAAAGAAGAATTTAGTATATATACTATAGGATCGCATATAGATTCATTTCATGGTTATCTTGCTCCATCAACGGGATATGTAAGTAAGTTTAAATTAAAGTATTACTATCCAGGCGTTATTATTTTATTTCCTAGTAGAAGAAACAACTATAATCTTGATAAATTCAAAGAACAAAAAAAATTAGCTAAGGTATTTAAGGAGTCACATATATGGTCAGATATACTGGATATGTCTAATATTGGCTCATTGAATGAGAAAATTAACAATAATAAAGTAAAAGAAATAGTACAAATTTCAGAGGCTTTGCACGAAAAAAAAATAGCTCAAATTGCAGATAAAATTTGTGCTGATAGAGATATAACAATGATATTAATATCGGGGCCATCATCTTCTGGTAAAACAACATTTTCTAAAAGGCTCTCAACTCAAATGAAGGTAAATGGTAAGAGACCGATATCGATTTCTATGGATAATTATTTTGTAGATCGAGAATTGACTCCGATAGATAGTGACGGTAAACCTGATTATGAATCTATTGATGCTATTGATATAAATCAATTTAATATGGATTTAATCTCACTGTTAGAAGGCGAAACAATTGAGTTACCTAAGTTCAATTTTATCACTGGAAATAGAGAGAAGTCTGGGAAGTGGATTAAAGTTGATATTGATCATCCAATAATAATTGAAGGAATACATGGTTTAAATCCAAATTTAACAAAAGATATTCCAGAGAAAAATAAGTATAAAATTTATGTTTCTGCTTTAACCCAATTAAACTTAGATAATCATAATCGTATATCTACAACCGATACAAGGTTGATAAGAAGAATTGTCAGAGATGCTAAATACAGAGGAAATAGTCCACTTAAAACTTTTGAAATGTGGGATAGAGTAAGAAAAGGTGAAGAAAAATATATTTTCCCATTTCAAGAAGAAGCAGATATTATGTTCAATTCTGCATTGGTCTATGAAATGTCTGTGTTAAGTAAGTATATTGTGCCATTGTTAAAAGAAATTACAAAAGAAAGTGAATATTATAGCGAAGCAAAAAAACTACTGAAATTTTTGAAATATTTTAAACCAATAGAAAATGAAAAATGTATTCCACCAAATTCTATAATTAGAGAATTTATTGGATGGGATTAGACTTATTGGGGGCAGATTATGAAGAAATTATTTCTAATGTTTTTTATACTGACTATTTTAATTTCTGGATGTAGTGTTAATATGGGTGAAAAATCGGATGATAATGAAAATACTAATGTAGACATAAAGAATAATGATACTAATAAAGACATTCCAGTAAATGAAAATGAAAAAGAAAAATCAATAGAAGATATGATAAGTGAGCAGATAGAGGTTATGAGCTTGGATGAAAAAATAGGGCAGTTGTTAATTTCAGGATTTGAAGGTCCAGAAATAAGCCAAAGAGAACGAGAATTAATTGAAACCTATAAAATTGGAGGCTTTATATTATTTCAAAGAAATATTATTAGTTATGAGCAAACCTTAAGACTTTTAAATTCATTAAAAGACTTAAATTCAAACAATAAGATTCCTTTGCTTTTATCTATTGATGAAGAGGGTGGCCGAGTTTCAAGATTAGACAAGATTTTTAAGAATTTAGAACCTGTATCAAATTTAGGATTAAAAAACAATGAAAAATTAGCTTTTGAATATGGCCAGATACAAGCATTGAAGCTACTTGCTTTAGGATTTAATTTAAACTTTAGCCCAGTTTTAGATGTAAACTCTAATCCAAAGAATGTCGTTATAGGTAATAGGGCAATTAGTGATGATCCTGAGAAAGTGGCCTTGTTAGGAACTCAAATCTTTAAATCAATGATGGAATCAGGCATAATACCTGTTGGTAAGCACTACCCAGGCCATGGAGATACACTTTTAGATTCTCACTATAATATGCCAATAATTACTAAAAGTAAGAATGAGCTTGAAAAAGTAGAATTCTTACCTTTTAAGAAAGCTATAAAAAATGGTATACCAGGACTTATGGTGGGACACCTTTATCTAGAAGCTTTAAGCAACGAACCTGCATCATTATCGACAGAAATAATTACTGATATTTTAAGAAAAGAGCAAGATTTTGACGGAGTGGTTTTTTCAGATGATTTAACCATGGGTGCAATTAGTGATACTTATGATATAGGAGATGCTGCTGTTAAATTTATTAAAGCAGGAGGAGATATTGCGTTAATTTGTCATAATGATGATAATATTTTTAGAGTAATAAACTCTATAGAAGATGCATTAGCAGAGGGACAGATTACCCAATATGAGCTTGATGAAAAAGTATTTCGAATTCTAAACCTTAAAAAGAGGTTTAATTTAGAAGACCAATCAACAGTAGCTATAGATATAGATGGACTCAATAACAAAATTAACAAATATTTAGAAGAAGGAGAATAGCTTATGAAAAAAGTCATTGGAATTGATGTAGGTGGAACTTCAATAAGCGGTTCAATTGTGAATGAAAGAGGAGAAATTTTAATGACTCGGGAATTAGAAACGAGTAAATCTGGATCCTCTTTTCATGTTATAAATGGAATAAAAGATATTATTGATAGTTTATATCTGAAAGAAGAAATTTGTGGCATAGGTATTGGAGCTCCAGGTTTTATAGATACAAATAATGGAAAGATTCTTTCAGTTGGTGGGAATATAGAAGGATGGGCAGGGACCCATTTAAAAGATGAAATTAATAGCTATTATAATTTACCGATTAAGATAGAAAATGATGCTAATGCTGCAACTATATGTGAAGGCTGGCTTGGAGCTGGTAAAGATATGAAGAGCTTTATTATGCTAACTATAGGCACAGGAATGGGTGGAGGTATATATACTAAGAAACAAGGGCTGTGGAGAGGAGAACATTTTCAGGCAGCAGAATTTGGTCATAGTTTATTATACCCAGGTGGGATACAATGTATATGTGGACAAAAAGGTTGTAGCGAAAGATATATATCTGGAAGCGCTATTGAAAATAGTTTTTTTGAAAAGACTGGTCAGAAACTTGCGGGGAAAGAAATTTTCAGGATTTATAATACTGACAATAATGCTAAAATTAGTATAGATGATTTTGCTTATAATTTTGGATTGTTTATAGTTTCTTTAAAAAATTCATTTGATCCTGAGGGAATTGTTATAGGTGGAGGAGTAATAAATTCAAAATCATATTGGTGGGACAATATGATAGCAAGTTATGAAAATTCTGTAAATGATCCTGCAGATTTAAAAATTGTACCGGCAGAGTATCTTAATAATGCTGGAATGATTGGTGCTGCTAAAGCAGTCTTGGATATTTTATAAATATAGAACAAATATAGTATAGGATGGGGATAACATGGATTATTTTAAACTAAGAGATGATTATGAACTGTTCCTTAAAGAAGACTTAATAGAAAAACCAAAAGCAATAGTGATAATTAGTCATGGCTTTGCAGAACATCTTAGTAGATATGATTATTTTACAGAATCTTTGAATCAAGTTGGCTATGGTGTAATACGATATGATTTACGAGGACATGGTAGAAATACAAAAGATTTAGGTCATATAAAATCATTTGATGATTTTATTCTTGATTTGGATGAGATTTATAAAGAAACCAATAAAAGGTTCCAAGAAGTACCAATTTTTTTATTTGGTCATAGTATGGGTGGATTAATAACGGCTATTTATGGGACAAAATCAGATCTAAAAGTAAATGGTATAATTTTATCAGGTCCAGCTGTTGGTAAATTACCATCTGCAAAAAAAATAAATAAGAATTTAATAAAAATAGTGTGTAAAATCTACGATAAAATTATGATAAAAAATCCAATCGATAAGAATCTTTGTAAAAATGAAGATGTATATTTTGAGTATCTTAAAGATAAATATGTGCTCCACAGAGCAAGTTTAAGGTTATATTATGAATTTCTTTTTATTGGAACAGACAGAATACTTAAAGATAAAGGTGTTTTTATATCACCGATTCTAATTGTTCATGGTTCAGAAGACAAGATTGTACCAATATCTATCAGTAAGAGTTTTTTTAATTCAATATCTTCAATTGATAAAACATTTAAGGAATATAATAATCTTTATCATGAAATATTAAATGAAAAAGAAAGAGATTATGTAATTAAAGACATAATCTCTTGGTTAGATAATAGGATTTAAACAGGTATTCTACTTAGCCGAAACAATATAATTAATGCAATTAGTGAAGAAATAAATCCTACACCAGTAGTTAATCGTAATCCGCCTAAATCATAAAGGAAGGGGCCTAAAAGTGAATATACAGTTATTACAGCTGCGTTTACAGTATAAAATAGACTCATAAAGGTGCTTCTCTTTTTGGGGTATATTTCTGAAGCAAAAGCTTGATATGCTGTCCAGCCACCATCTAATCCAAAAGCAAACATAAAAGTCAGCATTATAGCTATGGCAACGCTTTTCACATAAGCAATGGGTAGTAACCCTATAATCATTATCGTAAAGAATACCCTTGCAAATGTTAATTTACCGTACTTATCTGCTAAGAAAGTTGCAGTAAGTATTCCGAGCATAGTTCCTATTGCGAAGGTCGAATATGTTAAGCCAATTTGACCTTGAGTTAATCCAAATTCAGTAGAGAGATGTATTGAAAGAAAATTGTATAAAGTTGCTGGAGCGGTAATAATTAAAAATAATGATATTAAAACTTTAATGGTGCTAGGATTTTTAAGTATGGATAAAAATTCTTCAATGTTTAGTTTACTATCTTCTATTAACTCAGTTTCTGGAAGTTTAGTTAATAGAAGAAGTGCTACTACTGCAAGAATACTAATTGGCAGATATATACTTTGAAGATTTGCAAATCTAGTAGTAAGGATTGCAGTATAAATAGGACTTGCAAATATTGCAAAACCAAATGCTGTTCTTAGTATTCCGCTAGCTTTCCCACGATTCTTATAGTCCACAAATTCTGATACATAGGACATCATGGTACCACTAAGAGAGAAATAACCTAATCCAATTAGTATTCTTCCGAGAAGGAAAACTAAAGCAGATGGTGCAAATCCACTTATTAAAGTGCCTATTAAAAATAAAAACAGAGAATAAGAAATTAATTTCTTATTGCCAAAACGGTCTGCCCATACGCCAAAAATAGGTACGAATATGCCTACAAGAGAATACCCAAGATTGAAGTATACAACCTGACTCGCTTTTATATCGAAATAATTAGAGAAAAAGGGAGCAAGAGGTCCAATGAAATTCATTTCCATGGCAATTATAAATTGAATTATAAAAATTGTTATAAACATTAACCGCTGTTTCATAAAATCTCCTTTTGATAATATATTTGAAACTATATTAGAATTGACATATAATATTCGTGGGTCTAAACAAATTACCCAAATAATCATATCATAGAACCCAGATTAAAAGAAGTAAAGTACCATAAAAATGATTAGAAAATTTATAGCATATTATAAATTACACAAATATTTATTTTTTTATATTGGTTTTTAAGTTTATATTTCCGATATTTATAGGAAATATGATAAATATACTTATACCTTAAGAAAATATAAAAAATATTTTTTAGGGCAGTAATAATGGATTCACTCTTTATAATTGATAGATAATCCTCAATTTTGGGATATTTAGAACTTGTTCATTGCGAGCAAGTTTTTATATTATAGTGAAGATGTAATCTCTATAGTATAAAAAAATTAGATTATAGGATGATATAAAAAACAATAACTATAAGATTTGCTATTAATGGAAGTAAACACAAGAATTTATAGTATAAAAAAATTTAGATGCTCATAAAATATTTTTGCGAAATAGACAATGTAAAGAGATTGTAACTATATATTAATATATTTGTAACTATTTTAAATAGTGGGTATAATAATATGATAGTAGAATTCATCATATTAGGAGAAATTACTATGCAGAGTAAATTTATTAATTTATTAATAGCATTATTGTTAATTGTAGTTGTATTCATGCTTTTATATCCTGAAATAAAAAAGCAAAGATCTATAAACAGGCATTATGTAAATGCGGATGATTTAGTTGATTTAAAAGATACAATAGAAAATAATAATCTATTAATAATAGCTATGGATAATAAGATAATAGATTATAAAAAAAATGAATCAAGCTTTATTCAGTCGGGTTTAATTAAAGATATAAGTCGGAGAAAATTAGAAAATAAAACTGAGATCATTGAAACTAATATAAACGATATTAATTCTAAAATCGCATATTTAACTTTTGATGATGGTCCTTCTGAAAAATCTACTCCAATAATTTTAGAAACATTAAATCATTATGGTATCAAAGCCACTTTTTTTGTAGTGGGGAATATGGCTGAAAAATATCCAGAAATGCTTAAAAGAGTATATGAATCTGAAAATGCCATAGGTAATCATAGTTACTCTCATATTTATAAAAAAATATATTCTAGTCAAACATCTTTTTTTGATGATATAAATAAAACAGATGTTATCTTTAAAAAGATCTTAGGAGATAATTTTAGTACTGATTTATTAAGATTCCCAGGAGGAACTCATGCAAAATATAAAAAACCTTTTTTAGTAAAGGCAAAAGAATTAGGATATCAAGTTTTTGATTGGAACACTGTAAATGGAGATGGAGAGGGTAATAATTTAACTGATGAATATTTGTTTGATAGATTTCTAAATACCTATAAAAGTCGAGATGAAGTAATCATATTAATGCATGATACCGATTTAAAAGTTGGAACTACGAGAGTTCTGCCAAATATTATAGAGCATTTAATAAATGAAGGCTATATTTTTAAGACTTTAGAAGAGTATAATTATAATGAGGAGGCATAAAAATGAGTAAAAGTATTTTGATTGTTGAGGATGAAGATCCAATCAGAAAATTTATCAGAATAAATCTTGATAGAGCAGGATATAATGTATTTGAAGCTTCTACAGGAGAAGAAGGCTTAAAAATAGCTGAAATTGAGAAAATTGAGATTGTTGTTTTGGATGTTATGCTGCCTGGGATAGATGGATTTGTAGTATGTAAGTCCCTTAGAGAAAAATACCCTAATCTAGGAATAATTATGCTAACAGCAAAGAGTCAAGATGTAGATAAAATAATGGGTTTAGAATATGGCACAGACGACTATATGACTAAACCATTTAATCCAACAGAATTAGTTTTAAGGATAAAGTCATTAGAAAGAAGATTAGATGTAGATGAAGAATCAAAAGATTCAGTATTAGAATTCGCTCCTTTTAGAATTGATATATATTCAAGGCTTTTTTTTAAGGGGAAACAAGAAATTGAATTAACTCCAACAGAATTTTCAATTGCGAAGATTTTTTTGCAGAATCCAGGAAAAGCATTTAAAAGAGATGAAATACTTAATCTTGTTTGGGGATTAGATTTTGTAGGTGATTCGAAGATAGTCGATGTCAACATAAGGAGACTTAGATCAAAGATAGAAGAAGATTCTAGTCAACCTTTTTATATAGAAACTGTTTGGGGTGTAGGCTATAGATGGAGATCAAAAAATTAGGAGTAAAACATGAGAAAGAGTATTAAATCGAGATTAATTAGAAATTTTATGCTTGTAATATTAGTCACAGTAATTTTTTTGGAAATATTTTTAATTAATGGTATAAAGTCTCATTATTATAGAAATGTAGAAGATATATTAGTTAATCAGATAGAGTTTTCTACGAATTTTTATGCAAGATACTTTTCATCTAGTAGCTTAGAAGATATATTAATTGACGATATAGATATATTTTGGCAACACACAGATGCTCAAGTGCAAATTTTAGATTTAGATGGTACTATATTAATGGATTCCTTAGGTTTGAATAATATCGAGAAGATAGAGACAATTGACATAAAAGAAGTTTTAAATTCAGGAAAAGGTATATGGACTGGTAATGTTCCATATGATGAAGAACCGGTTATGGCTGTTTCAATGCTATTGACAAGTAAAGGGCAAGAGGTTGGTATTGTAAGATTTATTTCTAGTTTAGGAGAAACAAATAGAGTTGTAGGAGAGATAACTAGATTCCTGTTAATTATGGGTCTAGTAGTGGTTGCTATATCTGGTATACTAAGTGTATTTCTTGCTAATTCTATAGTTAAACCTTTAAAAGAAGTTACAAAGACAGCAGAAAAAATGGCTGATGGTCAATTGAAAGTAAGAAGTGAAATTAAGCTTAATGATGAAATTGGGCAGCTTGCTCAGACCTTAAACTATATGGCTGATGAAATAAGTAGGAAGGAAAGTCTAAAGAATGATTTTATATCATCTATATCTCATGAGTTAAGGACGCCCTTAACCTCTATAAAAGGTTGGGCTATAACCTTAAAAAATGATAATTTATTAGATAAAGAATTAATTCAAGATGGATTAGAAATAATTGAGAGTGAAAGTGATAGATTAACCAAAATGGTGGAAGAATTATTAGATTTTTCCAGATTTACATCTGGAAGGATAAGTCTTGTAAAAGAATTAATAGATATTAAGAGTATACTGGTAAATATAGTGTATCAGATGATGCCAAGAGCCATTAATAATGATATAGATTTCATAGTCCATATTGAGGATGATATTACTCCTATATTAGGGGATGAAAATAGAATAAAACAAGTTTTGATTAATGTATTAGATAATGCATTTAAATTTACGGATAAAGGAAAAGTTGATTTAAGCACTTATGAAGATGAAAACTATATTATTATTGAAATTGAAGATAATGGGCCTGGTATTTCAGATGAAGATATGCCTTATATTAAAGAAAAATTTTATAAAGGTAAAAATGCTAAATCAAATAGTGGTATTGGATTATCTATTTGTGATGAGATAATCAATTTGCATGAGGGAATATTACAAATTGAGTCAATTATTGATAATGGAACTATTGTAAAGATATATTTACCTAAAGCCAAGGAGGGTAATACTATATGAAAATTAAAAAATTAGCATTAATTATTTTTTTTATAGTATTAATGTCAGGGTGTGGGGTTATAGAAAGTGGAGTTAAAGACCAGATTATTGCTCCAAATAATGATATACCACCAATCCTAGGAAAATGGGAAATTAGTGAAATTATCTACAAAGTAAATTTAAATGATATAGATATAAATAACAAAGTAGGCGAAGTTGGATTATTTCACCAAAATGCTGTTGTGATAGGTTCCGAATATTCTAGTTCTCCTGAGTTTAAAATTAAAAGAGTGAAAGCTAGAGATTATTTAATATATAAGTATAAATTGGATCCTTCTAGTTTAGGATTAGAAGATGAATTTGTAAAAGTAGTAACAATATACAATGAAAAAAAATATTTTAAGGAATTTATTCTTTTAGATGAAGATAACGCAATAATCTATAATGAAGAAGCCTTTTACAATATGAAAAGGCTATTGCCTGAAGTAAGTGAAGAAGAGGTAAAAAGGTATATAGATGTTGAAGAGAGTGTTCAAAGAAGTTTTGGTAATACAGATAGTATAAATATCAATTCTGGATTATTATTAGGTTTAAAGGTTCAAAGTTTTGATGAAAAAAATGAAATACCTAGATGGGACTATAAAACATATTGGATAAATGTTAATAATAAATCCTCAATTACTATCTATGAATTAGATAAACTTTTGCTACCAAGAAGGAATGGATTTTGGTTTATTGATTCAGAGCGAATAGTAGAGAATAATTTACTCTTTGATGAGCTTAATGCAAGTGCATTATTAAATCTGGATAACAAACAAATGATTGGTGAAGATTTAAACTTCGATTTAAGAGAAAAAGCAAGTTTAGAAGCTCCAATGATACCTTCTGTATTAAAAAACATTTTATTTGTGGGTAACGATTATATTTCAATTGAAAACATAGATTTGAATAGAAATTCCAGAAGGACTTTGCAAATATATGCTATTGACAATTTGAAAGAAAAAAAACCGATAAAACTTTCAGATTTGATTGGCGAAGATGGAACAAACTTGTTTCAAGAAGCTGCTAGTTCTACTATTGCATTAAACAATGAAATTGTAGCAAATGAAGAAAATGTAAGCTTGGTTAGAAGAAATGGTTATTGGACATTAAAAGGAAGAGTTAACTATAAAGAAAATAATGAAGAATTATATAAAGATTTTAATATAAAGGCTATACCCCCTAAAGAAATGGTTAGTTACGATGAGTTGAGTTTGCCCTGGGATGCAATAAGATTGACAGTTCCAGATGTAGTTGATGTGTTTTCATCGCCCAATAGTGAATTTATAGTTGTAATTACAACTACAGATATTGTATTATACTTAGTAGAAGAATATGATATTAATAAAACTTCTGTAGCGACTATAAGCCTACCTGATGATTCAAGTATTATTATGAGTGAATGGGCAGTTGGTAGATATCCAAATATATGGCAAAATACTATGGTAAAAAATGGGGCAAATAGGATAAATTTAGAATAAATAACATTAATTTGAAGGGAATGGTTTAATGGAGACTTTGGTTTCTTTGATTAGTACTGTAAAATCAATATTAGATGAACTAGGAGGTTATTTTAGTGATTCAAATTTATTGATTTATGTATCAATGGCGGTTATGGCAATAACACTTATAACACATCTTATATTTCGAAAAATTCGCCCAATAAAATATTTACCGGGGTTAATTGTTTTATTGATTGGAATTTTTAATTTTTATGAAGTTATGTATAATATCACTGCAGAGAGTAGTTTACCTAATTTACTCCTATTTATTGTAGGGGTTGTATCTGGTTTAATGGGAATGTTTTTTGCACTGATTATTGGAATTATAGTAAAACCAGTTAAAAGAAATAGAAGAACTACAAAAAAACCGGTACCTAGTAACACTGAAAATGAAAACAATAAAAAACTCCCTTATCAAGAATAAGGGAGTTTTAAATATCTATAGCATAAAATTTTTCCGTGCAAGCTCCTATAGCTCCTGCTTTTAAAGCATTTTTTATAAGATCAGGACTATCTATTAAACCGCTTACTATTATGGGTACATTTATTTTCTTTGAAAAAATACTAATAGTATCTGTTAAAACTCCAGGAAGTAATATAATACCATGAGGCCTTGTATCTTTAATTTCATTTAATGCATTTTCTATACTGTATTCATTGTAAATTGGATAGTAACCCAGACTAAATACTCCCATTTCTTTACTTTGTTTAAGAATATTATTGTTAGAGGAGATTATTCCATCTAAAGCTATATTTTTTATAATAAATTCTATTCCCCAAGAATTTTTAATATAACCTTCAATTGAATCTATAAAAATAAAGAGATTTTTATTCTTTTGTTTTGCTTTAATTGACAGTTCCTTTATGGTAAATATATTAGATTGCATCAAAAATATATTTTGACAAACAGAATTAAGAGCTGATTCAAATTCTTTTGCAAGATTTACTTCTGCAATTATAGGATACAGACTAAGGCTTTCATATAATAAGCTCATCACGATTCTCCCTAATAAGTTTAAGTTTCTTATTTCTAGTTAAAGATTTTATCTCTATTTCTCTTTTCATAGCAGCACTCTTGCATGAAAAATTTTCTGTATAAACAAATTTAACAGGTATTCTTCCACGTGTATATTTTGATGCTAAACCAAGATTGTGTTTTTTAAGTCTAGTTTCAAGTGAGTTTGTATACCCTGTATAGAGAGTTTTATCGTTACACTCTAATATATAAACATAAAACAAATCAATCATCTCCATAAAATATCTTATTTAAAACCTTCTTAATTGTATCATAAGAATGGCCTCTTCTTTGAAGGAATCCTCCAACTTTTCTATAAATAATATCTCTTTCCTCATTAAGTATATTTTTATATTTAGATAAAACTAGTCTAGTTAATTCCTCTATGTCTTCTTCATAAATATCTAAAATACTTTCAATTATATTATCGTTTATACCTTTATTTCGTAATTCATGTTTAATTCTATACGGACCATATCCTTTTAAAGATGATTTTTCAAGTAGAAAAGTTTCAGCGAATTTGTAATCATCTAGATATCCTTCGACTAAAAGCGTAGATATGGTATTTTCAACTGTTTGATTATTAAAATCTTTTGATTCTAAATACTTTTTCATTTCAGCGCAAGTACGTTGTCTATATGATAAATAATTGTAAGCTCTATTTTTAGCTTTTTTTATATCATCTTTATCTTTTAAAAGTTGAATAGTTTCTTCATCTAATGATTTACCCTTATATAAATCATATTCCTGTTTTATTGAATAATCGATTCCAAATGCAAAGTCTCCATCTATATAAATATTACATCTTGAAATGTCTTTTTGAATTGAGATTTTTGTAATTATCATAATAAATCAAACCAACCCTAATCTTTTTTTAATATTACATAGAGACCCAAAACAATTAATAAAACCGGCCAAAACCTTAACATCCTATAGAGGAGGATCGAAAAATGTGGGAATAATAAGTTAGATACCATGTATAAACCTACTATAATTAATGATAGTCCAATAAATATTTTAGTATTGTTATTAGAACCAGTTTCAGTTTGATAGTTATTACCATCACTACTTTCCAGGGGAATTACAATACCGAATACTATATAAGCAACTCCAAAGATACCAAATGATGTCATAGTTAAAACAAACCATAAAATTCTTATTATAGTAGAATCGATATTTAAATATCTAGCTAATCCCCCACAAACTCCAAAAATGTATTTATCATTTCTTGAACGAGTTAATTTTTTCATATATAACCTCCATAATCTTGTAGTATCTTAAATGATACCAGATAAATTAAGAAATTCAAATACTTGTATAAAACAATTCCATTAAACATTACTTTGTGATAACATTATTTCGAGGTGATAATAAGTGTATGATTTGATATCTATTGCTTTTAAATATATTTTTGTTTTTATAATCTACTTATTTATTTTTACAATCATTAGAATGATATATTTAGATTTGAAAACCGTGGATTACAGAGGTGAAATAACACAATCTTATTTAAAATTGTTAAATAGGATTGATAGTCTTCCATTCTCAATAAAAGATAGTTATTCAATAGGGGATGAATTGACTCTGGGTAGATCATCTTCCAATACCATTATAATAAAAGATCCTTTTATATCCAAAAATCATTTTAGAATTACTAAAGATGAAGATACTTATTTTATTGAGGATATGGATAGCTCTAATGGGACTTTTCTTAATGGAGACAAGTTAGAAGATGTTGTTATTTTAAAAAACAATGATGTTATAAGAATAGGTTCAATCGAATTTATATTTTTGAATAAAAACATGGAGGAGATTTAGGTGGATTCTAAAATGACCATAAAAACTCCCAGAAGGTTACTATTTATATTCCAAATATTAACCATCTCACTTATCTTTTTATATAGCTGGGATAGCTTAAGCATGGATGTTTATTTGTTGGCGATTGGATTAATATTATTAATATATTTGTCAAATGTAGTTGTTTCAAAGATTTCTTCGGGAGACCATTATCTCTTCTTGATAGTTAGTATGCTTATGTCTATTGGAGTTATTATGATATACAGAATAAGTCCTGAGTTAGGGATAAAACAATTATTGTGGCTTACTATAGGGATAGGAGTTTTTTTTATAAGTTACTTTGCAATAAAATGGTTATCAGTATGGGATAAGATGTTGTATTTATATATTTTCATAAACTATTCTTTTTTTGCAATAACCTTTATTTTAGGGACAAGAAAACATGGTGCTATAAATTGGATACAAATAGGAGATATAAGTATCCAACCTGGGGAATTTGCAAAAATAGTTTTAGTATTTATAATAGCAGCTTATTTCGCAAATGAAAATTATGAAAAAAAGAATAAATATGCAAATTGGGTACTTATATTTATTATTTATTCTTTTATAGGATTATTTTTTATACAAAGAGATTTAGGAACTGCATTAGTATTTTTTGGAATTTTTACAGGTTTACAGTTTATATATTCAAAAAAGAGATATCTTATTGGGATAAACATTATGGGAGCGGTGTTTGGAGGATTAACAGGATATTTATTATTTGATCATGTGAAAGTTAGAATTTTGACTTGGATCAATCCATGGCCATACATTGATAACAAAGGTTACCAAATAACACAATCATTATTTGCAATATCAAGTGGAGATTATTTTGGGACAGGATTGGGAAGAGGAAATCCATCATTTATTCCACTATCATATAATGATTTTATATTTTCTTCTATTACCGAAGAAATGGGAGTATTTACAGGTATTGGAATTATAATGCTATTTATGTTATTGACGTATAGAGGATTTAAAATAGCGCTTAAACAAAGACAAATTTTTTATAGAATAATCGCAATCGGTATAAGTCTTATGTTTGGAATTCAAGCATTTATAATTATTGCTGGAGTATTAAAGTTGATTCCTTTAACAGGTTTGACGTTACCGTTTGTTTCATATGGTGGAAGCTCAGTAATTGCAAGTTTTGCAGCTCTAGGAATTTTACAAGGATCCTCAGAGAAATTAGAAGGGAGAATATTATAAAAGTGGATAAAGAAAGAAGTAGAACTATAACTCTGCTTGTATCTCTTTTAGTGGGATTTGTAGTTTTAATAGGATATATGAGTTATTTTCAAATATTTAAAGCAGATATAATAAAAAACAATGCATACAACAAGAGACTTTGGATTGATGAAGAATCTATTGTTAGAGGTAGTATTTTTGATAGGAATGGAGAGGTACTTGCATATTCAGAGAAACAAGATGATAGAATAAATAGAATTTATAAATATGATTATCTTTATAGTCACATTATTGGTTACAGCCTTAGAGATTATGGAAAAGCTGGACTTGAGAAAAACTATAACAACTATTTAATAAATTCTAAATCTAGTATAGGGCTTGATGAAGTTATAGATATAATTAACCCTCAGGAAATAGGGAATAATTTAATATTAACTGTAGATAATGGGCTGCAGAGTTTATCGAAAAAATTACTACAAGGGAAAAAAGGGACTATAATAACTATGAATCCGAGTAACGGAGAAATATTTTCGATGGTGAGTATGCCTGACTTCAATGTTAATACTCTTAGTGAGGATTGGTCTTTTGTGTCTGTAGATAAAGAAAGCCCTTTATTAAACAGAGCTACACAGGGGTTATATGCACCAGGTTCGATTTTTAAAATTGTAACTGCCCTATCAATTATAGAAAACAATGAAGAAGCAGAATATAATTGCTTAGGACACATAGATATTGATGGTTATATAATCAATGATTTTGGAGATAAAGCCCATGGAGAGATTGGGCTAGATGAAGCATTTGTTTATTCTTGCAACACATATTTTGCTAATTTTGCTACGAGACTAGGTTATGATAAATTGAAAGATACAGCAGAAAGCATGTTATTTAATAAAAATATAAGTTTTGGGTTAGATGTAAAAGAATCAAATTTTCCTAAAAGCTCATCTGGAAAAACTGAATTGGCAGCTAGTGGGATAGGACAAGGAAGAATACTAGTTACACCTTTGAATATGCTTTTAATAACTTCAGCTATAGCAAATGATGGTAAGATAATATCTCCAACTATAGTTAAAGAAATCAAGAGCCCAAATGACGCGCTAATTTATGAAAACGAACAGATTACTATTACAAACTTGCAAATAAATGATACGAATAGAGTTAAAACTATGATGAGATCTGTAGTTGAAAAGGGGACAGGTACAAAGGCTTATATAAATGGAATATCGGTTTCTGGGAAAACAGGTACGGCTCAAAATAGCAAGGGCCTTAATGATATATGGTTTGTTGGGTTTGCACCATATGATCAACCGAAAATTTCTGTAGTAGTTTTAATAGAAGATCAAACATCAACTGGAGGAGAATTGGCAGCACCTATAGCTAAAGAACTTATTAATTATGCACTTAAAAATATAGATTTTAGCGAGTAAAAGAACTAACTAAGATCTATATTTAAATTATTTATAGGAATTTACTTTTTAGATTATTCCAATAAGTATCTTTGCTAAAAGTTAATTTGTTTACATGCTTATCAGACATTGTTAATTGAACTTCTTCAATATTGTCGTATTTGAATTCCATTCCATCATTTACTACTAAAATGGAGTTTTCATACCTTAACTCCGGTTTAATTATTATAGTAGATTCACCAGCTACTATTATGCTATTCGGTAAACTTCGATAAGCACTTGAATTTATAGGAGCTAAAGGAGTAATTTGTAAAGATGAAATACTTGGGTAGACTATACTTCCACCTGCAGATAGATTATATGCAGTACTACCAGATGGAGTAGATACAATTAACCCATCACCACTAAATCTTTGAAGGTGGTTATCATCTATAAACATTTCAATATGGATTACTTTGGATTTAACACCTTTTATTACTATTTCATTTATTCCGGTTAGGTAATAGCATTTTTCTTTTGTACATATTTTTGCATCTACCATACATACTTTTTCAATAGTATAGGCTTTTGCGATATACATGGAAATAAATTTGTCGATTTCATTTGGTTGTAATTCTTGGAAAAATCCTAGATGACCTGTATTTATACCCACAAAAGGAATTTCGGGGAATGCATTTCTATGCACAGCTCTTAGAAATGCACCATCACCACCTATACATATACTGAGGACTGCGCTTTTATCATAGCTTTCAGATGTGTTAAAGCCATTTTTTCTTAATTTGTAAATTAGATTTGTTTTTGTTTTTCTGGATTCATAGTTTTTATTTGAGATTATATTAATTAAATTGTTGTTTATCATATTGCACTTCCTTCTAAAGTTTCGTAATTTGAGTATTATTGTTATAATAATTTTAACACAATATATAATTCTTTAACAGTTAATTAGTTAAGAATATGAAAGGATAAAAACCATGAGTAATTTTATTGAATTTAAAAATGAGTTAGACAGAATAATTTTAGAGGAGTTTCTAAATACACAAAATATATCCGGCAGGATGTTCAGAAAACTATTAAAAGGAGGGAAAATAAAAGTAAATGAGAAGGTAGCTAAAAACAAAAAAGAATCTTTAAACAGCGGAGATATAGTAAGACTATCTATATCAGATGAAAGTATTGATATTGAACCGCAAAATATCAGTATAGAAATTTTATATGAAGATGAAGACATTCTTGCTGTAAATAAAGAACCTTTTATTATAGTGCACCCAACTACTAATGTTATAGATAAAACGCTTTCTAATGCAGTAGCATATTACTTTTTAGAAAATAATATACACAGTAAAGTTAGAATTATTAATCGACTTGATAGAGATACTTCAGGAGTAATTCTATTTGCTAAGAATACCTTTGGGCATCAACAAATCGCAAGACAACTAGAAAATAATACTGCGATAAAAACATACTATGCAGTAGTTGAAGGTATTTTAAAAACAAAGGAAGACATAATTAATAAAGCAATTGGGAAAAACGAAGATGGTTTGGGTCAGTGTATTAGGCCGGATGGTTCAGAATCTATTACAAAGTATAGAGTTGTTGAAGAATATAAAAACTCTTCATTATTAGAGCTAGAAATCTTGACAGGTAGGACACATCAGATAAGAGTTCATCTATTAGACCTTGGCCATCCAGTTATCGGTGATACTTTGTACAATAAAGATTGCAAAGATATTAAAAGACAAGCCCTGCATGCGTATAGTATAAAACTTAAGAAAACAAGAGAACAAGAGATAATAACAATCGTTGCATCTCTACCGAATGATATTTTACATTTAATTAATACTTTGAGAGCGGAGTAGAGATTAGAATAGTAATAGAATTTATTGAATATATAAGTTAACCGTGGTATAATGATTATAGAATCTTTCTGCGGTGTACGACACTCTCATATAATTCAACCGACATATTAAATACGGGAGTCTGATGTTTGAAAATTGATAACATGCCTCTTTTTAGGGGAAGTTAGATGTTTTTGACTTGACACCCACCTGCACTTACGCGGGTCTGAATTAGTTGGGATAACGGCATTGCGGGAATAAATCAAAAAATAAAAACCCTTTTAGGGTTTTTATTTATTTCAAGTATCCTAATAGGGTACTTTTTTCTATTTCTTAAGATGTAATTATCGTATAAATCCAGTTTTATGATCTTTTAAATTAATTGAAAAATTACTACGAACATGAAAATTAAAAATAGCATAACTTCTATTTATCGTTTATTCTAAAATTTGATCTTTATACTGAAGTTTATATAGATTATAATACAAACCTCGCTTTATCAATAGTTCTTGATGATTTCCAAGTTCTTTTATTATTCCATCTTTAAGAACTATAATATTATCAGAGTGTTGAATAGTCGAAAGTCTGTGAGCAATAGCTATTGAGGTCCTATCTTTAGTCAGTTTAAATAGAGCATCTTGTATTAGTTGTTCTGTGTCGGTATCAATATTCGATGTAGCCTCGTCTAGAATAAGGATATCTGGATTATAAACAAGTGTTCTTGCAAATGACAAAAGTTGTTTTTGACCAGAAGATAAGGTAGAGCCTCTTTCCATAACTGGTTCATCATAAGAATTTGGTAGTTTAGTTATAAACTCATGACAATTAATATATTTTGAAATTTCAATTATCGAATCATCGTTAATATTGCTATTTAATCTTATATTATCTTTTATAGTTCCTGTAAAAATAAATACATCTTGAAGAACTACACCTACATGCCTTCGAAGAGATTCTTTATCAATATTCTTAATATTCACACCATCTATAAGGATCTCGCCTTTTTGAATATCGTAAAATCTTGTTATAAGATTTATTATAGACGTTTTTCCAGCACCAGTAGCACCAACAATTGCAATTGACTGACCAGGTTCAATTATAAAATTGATATCTTTTAAGACCCAGTCTTTATCAGTATAAGCAAACCAAACGTTTTTAAACTCTATTCTACCTTTTATTTTTTTAAAAACAACAGGATTATCAATATTTTTTATCTTATCATCTAAATCTATAATTTGAAAGATTCGTTCACTCGAAGCCATAGCAGATTGTAAAATGTTGTATTTTTCTGTAAGATCTAAGATAGGTTCAAAGAACCTTTGAAGGTAATTAATAAACAGATATAAAACTCCGAATTCGATAATTCCAGAAATTGCTTTTCCTCCACCAAAATAAATCAGCAATGCGATACCTAAAGAACGAAGTACTTCAATAGAAGGTCTATAAATAGCAAAATATTTTATCTCTTTTCTTTGAATATTTAAATACTCTTTGTTCAACATATCAAAATTTTTGAAAAATTTTGATTCTTTATTAAATAATTGAATAGTTTGCATTCCAGAAATATTTTCATTTAAGCTTGAATTAATTTTAGCTAATTGTAGCCTGCTAAGTCGATAAATTTCTCGAATGTATTTTCTAAAGTATATAGAAATTAGTATTATTACTGGAATCAATGAAAATGATAATAGAGCAAGCTGAAGATCAATTTTTATCATAACTATCATAATTCCACCTAATAAAAAGAAATCTTTAAATAGGTTAACTAAAACGCTTGTATACATTTCATTTAGTGTTTCTGTATCATTAGTGACTCTAGTGACTAGTCTCCCAATCGGATTATTGTCAAAATAATGAATAGAGAGACTTTGAATATGATTAAAGAGTTCTTCTCTTATATTAAAGATAATTTTTTGGCTAGTATAATTTAGAATATATATTTGTATATAACTCAACAGAAAGTTAATGAAAATTGAAAAAGCAAATATTAAAGCTATTTTATCTAGCCCGGAAATATCAGATTTTCTAAATTTTAGATAATCTTCATAGGATATCTGGATAGTGTTAATGTTAGAATCTTTTTGTTCAATAAAGTAACTATTACCTAATTTTTTTAAATTTACAATTGGATAATTGTTTTCTATTGTTAGCTCATTATCATCAATATATTCTAACTTTGAATAAAAACTATCACCGATTATTACACCATCAAATTTATTTTTGTATCCGATGGGTAATTGAATAAAGTCCTTTTGATAGCCATTTATATAATCATCAATGGTAATCTTGATTAAAAAAGGATTTAAAAGCTCTAAGCCTGTGATGAGAAGCAATAGTAGTATTGATACAACTATAAGCATCCAATAAGGTTTAGCATACTTTAATAGTCGCTTCATTAGTTTCCAATCATATGATTTAGTTATTTCTTCTTCTTTATAAAGTTCATTCATTTAAATCTCCTCCTTATTTATCATTTCTTCGAGGAGTTGTTTTTGATATAGGTTATAATAACTTCCTTTTATTTTTATCAATTCATCGTGATTACCTCTTTCACTAATCCTTCCATTTTTAAGAAATATTATTTCATCCGCATTTTTAACCGTAGAGATCCTATGACTAATTATTATAAGGGTAGCTTTTTTAGAAATACTATTTATTCTTTTAAGGATTTTTTCTTCAGTTTCTGTATCAACTGCAGATAAGCTATCATCCAAAATTAAAATAGAGGGATCTTTAATAATAGCTCTTGCGATTGAAAGTCGTTGTTTTTGTCCTCCTGATAATGTAACACCTCTTTCTCCTATTATAGTTTCATATTTATTTGGTAAGTCTAAAATATCTTCATGTAAACTAGCAATTTTACTAGCATCTATTATTTTTTCTATATTTATTTCATTATCAAAAGCTAAATTTATATTATCTTTAATAGATTTAGAAAAAAGAAAATTGTCATTAGGAACGAATCCAATATTCTCACGGAGTATAGACAAAGATATATTTTTTAGAGGAATTCCATCAACAAGAATAGTCCCACTATTGGGATCGTATAATCTAAGGATTAGATTTGCTATAGTAGTTTTTCCGCTTCCAGTTCCGCCTAATATAGCGAGTGTCTTACCAGGGGTTATATTTATATTGACATCTTTTAAGGCGTATTCAGATGAACCAGGGTATTTAAAAGATAGATTATCAAATATGACCTCCCCCTTAATAGAATCAATTTTAGTTGGCGATAAAGGCCCTATAATATCTGTTTGTTGATTAAAGATAAGATTTATTCTATCTATTGATGCGGCACCTCTTTGTAATACATTTATAACCATGCCAAGTGCTCTAGTTGGCCACATTAATATACCTAGATATGAATTAAAAGCAATAAAATCACCCAAACTAATATTGTTGTATATTACTTCTCTACCTCCATAGAAAATGATGATCACAAAACTAATTGAACTTAAAAACTCTAATAATGGATTAAACAGCCCATGAACCTTAACTAGTTCCAGGTTTTTATCTAGATTGTTTTTATTTGAATTGTAGAATTTATTAGATACTAGTTTTTCTTGCACAAAAGATTTTATAATTCTAATGCCTGAGAAACTTTCTTGAGCTACATCAGAAAGATTAGAAAAAGCTTCTTGAACTTTCCTAAATTTTATATATATAATCTTACCAAATTGTGTAACTAAAAACATAATTAATGGGACAGTAACAACTGCAAAGGCAGTCATTTTTAAATTTGTTGTATAAATCATCATAACTAAAGAAAAAATTAATAAAAAAGAAGAATCAACAATCATTATTGTGCCAGGGCCTAAAGCCATTCTAATTGCATTTATATCGTTGGTTGCATGAGCCATTAAATCGCCTGTCTTATGAGTATTAAAAAAATAAGTATTTAGACTAAGCAGATGGTTGAAAAATTTATTTCGTAAACTGTATTCAATGCTCCTTGAAGAGCCGATTATATATATTCTCCAAAAGTATCTTCCAATACTAATAAACAAACCTGAACTTATAATTAAAATAATGTAGAAATAAATCTTATTTTTATTTAAAAGCCCATTTTGTAGATCATCAGTAAGTCCCTTTAGTATTTGAGGGACTAGTAGTTGGACTGCATCAATCATAATTAGAAAGATAATGCCAATTAAGTAATACTTTTTCTGTTCAATTATAAATTCTTTTATGCTAATAAAGGATTTCATTATAGCCTCCATCAATTATTTACTAAATTTATTATAGTTTAAATATATCATTTAATCTAAAATAAAAGTATAATTAAAATAATACTGTATTCATGTATTGAAAATGATATGATTATTAATTATCAAATGGGGTAAAAAGAATTTAAGAATAATACAAAGGAGAGATAAAATGATGAAGTTAAATAAGATTATTGAAGAAAAGAAGAAACAAATGGAAAAAGCAAAGAAAATGGAGACAGCTAAGAATGTTGCTGTAGGAACTGCTATAGGTACTGCGCTTGGAGCTGCTGCGGGTTTATTGTTTGCTCCAAAGTCAGGGAAAGAAACTAGAGAAGATATTAGCGTGAAAAGTAAAGAAGTAGCTGGAACTGTGAAAGAAAAAGTAGAAGAAGGTCTAGATGCTACAAAAGATCAATTAGACAAAGTGAAAACAGATGTTGAAAAAGGTTGGGGAGATTTAAAAGCAAAAACTAAGAAAGAGACTGAAGAATTAAAAGAGGATGCAAAGGAAATGGGAGAAAAAGCTGAAAACGTAGCTAAAGAAGTAAAAGAAGGTATGGCTGAAGTAAAAGAAGTTGTAGAAGATAAGAAAAAAGATATAGATAAAGAAATAAAAAAATAAGCAAATCTTAAGGAGGGATTTAGATGGATATAACCTTAACATTACAAGATTTGCTTAAGCTTATATTATTTCTTTTAGGTATAGGGGTTCTTGGATACTTACTTTTGCTTCTAAGGAACATAAATAAAATAATTGGAAAAGCAGAAGAAGTTATAGAAGCAAATATGAATGAAATAGATATTACTATTAAGCAACTTCCAGATATTACACAAAATGTGAATAGTATTACAGGTGAAGCAAATAAATTGATTGCTAATATTACGCCTGATGTTGAAGGTATGGTGAAAAATGTTAATGGAATTACAAGCAAAGTAGACAGATTGGCTGGTGTAGCTGATGATGTAGCAAATGTTATAGATTCTACAGGTCAAAAAGTAGGCAGTACAGTAGATGTTTTAACTGATACAATTGCAGAAACAGCTTTAGCTTTCCAATTTAATGCAAAGAACGTAACATCATATATTGAACTGATTAAAGAAATAGTTGAGATAGTTCGAGATAGTCTTAAAAAATATTAAGAGCCCTTGGGGCTCTTTTTTTTTGCTTAATCCATTGATAATGAGTATATTATTGGTATACTATAATAATACAATAAAAATATAATTATAATTAATTATTAGGAGAATAAAATGAAAAGAATAAAACTAATTGTAAATCCAGTTTCTGGTAGGCAGAGTATGGAAAAGAAAATAGATAATTTATGTAAATATTTGTTAGATGATGGTTATACAATAAGTAAATTTTTTACTAAAAAGAAATATGATGCAATGTTTGAAGCTAAAGAAACTTGCAATGGAGATTTTGATTTAATAGTTGTTTGTGGTGGAGATGGTACAGTAAACGAAGTAGTTAAGGGTATAATGACAAGCGATAAAAAGTTGCCCCTAGCAATACTTGCAGGTGGTACAGTTAATGACTTTGCTAATTATATACAAATGCCTAAAACTGCTGTAGGTTTTTTTAAACTAATAAAAAGGAATCAGCAAGTTAATGTAGATATAGGAAAAGCAAATGATGAGTATTTTGTAAATGTCGCAGCTGGAGGATTGCTAACAAAAATTGCTTATCAAGCTACAAGTGATATGAAAGCTGTTTTAGGTAGGATGGCCTATTATCTGGAAGGTCTTAAAGAAATAGCGAGTCAAGGACTAGATCCAGTTAATGTTAATATTATTAGTGAGGAGTTTAATTCAGAGGAAAAAATATTAATGTTTGTTGTATCAAATAGTTCATCAATAGGAGGATTTAAAAGATTAGCTCCAGAAGCAGATATTTTAGATGGACTTTTAGATGTAGTTTTAATTAAAAATGCTGATTTAGCAGAATTAGCGAATATATTTGTAAATGTGTTAACAGGTGAACATATTAAACATCCAAAAGTTATATATTATAAGACAAAAGAACTTACTATTAATTCCCAGAAAGACATATTCTTAGATATTGATGGGGAATTTGGTGGGAAATTACCAGTACATTTCAAGGTTATACCTAAGGGTTTAAAGATTCTAGTTTAGGAGGTAGCTAGTGGAAGATAATGGAATAGAAAATGAAAAAGATATAGAAATGCACTTAAGAAAGATAGATTATATTATAAGAAAAAAAGGTAGAGTGATATTGAGTGATTTTAATATTACAGTTCCTCAATTTAGAGCACTTCAAATTTTAATAAACGATGGGGAAATGACAATAAGTGAATTAAGCCAAAAAATGGATTTAGCTTGTAGTACTATAACAGATTTGGTTGATAGGATGGAAAATTCTGAATTAGTAAAACGAAGGAAAGATAAGAAGGATAAAAGAGTAGTAAGAATAGAAGTATTAAACAAAGGAAATGATATACTAGAAAAAGTTTTACAAAAGAGAATTGAATATCTGACGATAAAATTGAAAAACATTAGTAAAACTGATAAGGAAAATCTGCGAGATGCACTAGAAAACTTATATTTAGAGATGAAAGAATAATAATAGAAAAGGAGTTAGACATGAAACTAATTAATGATAATCTTAAAATTATAGAAAAGTATAAACCTAATAAAAATAGTGAAGATTATATAGTTGAAAGCCTAGATGATAGTGAAGATAAATATATTCTAGGATTACTTGATAGCAATATGAATCTGATGCTAATTAAAGATTATATTAATTATTACAAAATTTATAAGAATCTTTCACATAAATATATTTTAAAGACAATTGACTTTAAAAGAGTAAAATCTATTAATCTTAAGCCAGTTTATGGCAATTTGTATTATATACTAACTGAATATACCGAATTGAAAAGTCTTAATGAAATAAAGAAAGACTACAGAATTACTGATATAGTAACAGTCTTTATAGAGTTATTTACCATAATAGATTTTCTTCATTTTAACGAATTTTCATACGATTATTTAACACCCGATAATATATTTATATCAGATGATTATAGCATAAAGTTATCTAGCATTGGGAAAATCATAAAGTACTCCTATGAAAAAGATAAGCACTTAAATAACTACAAATATATAGCACCAGAACTATTTAAATCGCATAATAAGACAAACTTTCAAAGAGATTATTATTCTTTAGGAATTCTTTTAGAAGAATTTCTATTACCAAGTTTAAATGAGAATCATGCTGATTATAAAGTATATGTTAATAAGATGATTGATAGTTTAAAATCAAAAAATATAGAATTCAAACAAAATAAACTTAGAATTTATGCTAAAGCTTTAATTGCTATGTTTAAGATTGATTATGTAATTGATTATAAACAGGAAAGACAGAAGCTTTATTTTGATAACAATCCAATAGGGATAGATTCTTATATAAATGAAACGCTTGAAATAGATAAGTTAATGAAAAAAGGTATATCTAAAATTAAAGGTATAATAATTAGCGGGGATCCAGGAACGGGAAAGACTAAAGTGTTAAAGGAACTTTGCTATAGGATGGAATTAGAAGATTGTAATCTTTATAGAATAGATATAGATAAGAATGATATTACTAAAATGGATGGCTTAAAACGATTTGTTGTACAACTGATAGAAGTCTTAGAAATTGAGTATAATTTTTTAAATGGTACTGATATTATACAAGTATCAATTGACAATGCTAAAATTCAATATGAACTTAAAAATTTAGATGACAAATATGCATTACTTAACAAAATAGCTGAAGGCTTTATAAGTATTTCTAGAATAAAGCCTACTTATATTTCGGTTGGTCATTTGAGTGTTGATGATTTAGAAATTTTTAATGATATTGATTTTCTTATTTCTCGTATAAAAATTCACAATGTTTTGTTCTTATTCACAATAGATTATAAAATGCTTAAATCAGAAGAGTTGGAAATAATTTTAAATAATTGGATTGATAATGGGATATTTGTTGAATATAAGTTAAAAAATTTGGATGAAAAAGGTACAATAAGGCTCGTAGAATCAATAGTTGGTACTAGCACTTTTCCAAAAGAATTTTCTAAACTTCTTTTTAGAGAATCTCAAGGGAATCCTAAATATTTAAATATTCTATTGAAGCATTTTTTATATTTAAATGAAATATTTATAAATTGTGATGGGGAATGGCAAATTCGGACTAAGGATTATGATGAGATTTATTTTCCACAGAACTTTAGAGAAACTATAAGAACATCATTTAATTCATTGAGTAAACAGGAATTAAGAGTATTAGAAATAATATCTTGTTTTGAATATCTTGCAGCTGAGAATATTGTTAGTGAAATAATGAATATAGAAAAACGAAATTTTATCAATCTAATTGATGGATTGGTAGACAAGAAAATACTATATAAAAGTTATACTGAAAAAGATGTGAAATTACTATTTGCTGAAGGAGAATTAAAACGACATATATATAACAGAATTTGCGATAAGGAAAAGATAGAATATCATTCTATATTATCTGATATTTTCCTAGAAAAGAGATCTAAATGTGAGATAATAGATTTTAATTGTTTAGTTAAACAACTTAATGGAGCTGGGAAATTAGGTGTTTTATTTGATATTATTGAAGACAGAATTTATAATGAAAAAATAAAAAATAGTGAATCGGCTATAGCATTATTAGAGTTGTTATTTTCAAAACTCGATAATAAAAAGCATAAGAAAAGATTAGAAGTACTTGAACAACTGATACAGAGTTATATTTCAATTGGTAATTATTCTGAATTGGAACCATATATTGATAAATTAGAAAATATAAGTAAAGAATTAGACTTAAATCAGATTGTTATAAAATCCAAATTATACAGATTAGAAACTTATGTTCGATCTAATGATTTAAACGCTTCTAGACAATTATCATTAAAAATAAGAAAAATATCAGAAGTAAAAAGAAATCCACAATTTTTAATTGAGTATATTAGAATTGAAGCGTTATTAATGCAAGCACTTGGGAAAAATAGTGAGACAATCTCTTTATTAAATAGAGCTATAGAATTATCAGATAAAAATAAGTATTTAAATAGTTTAGGAGATTTATATAATTTATTAGGTATTGCTTATCATTTTGAAGGAGATCATATAAAATCTTTAGATAATTATGAAAAGGCTATAGAAGGATTTAAGTATTCTTCTAGACCTTATGATGTTGTGAAACCACTTAGTAATATTGGGAGTATTTATAATGAAGTTTTTAGTCTACCTATAAAAGCATTGGACTATTTCAAACAAAGTTACAATATAGCAGAAGAGAACAATTTATTGAATGGACAATCTATTTTTATAAATAATATTGGTGAAGCGTATTTTAATATGTCAGATTTTGAGAATTCGGAGATATATTTTAAAAAATCAATTCAACTATCAAAACAGAATAAAGATAAAACTATGGAGTATTTAGCTACTATAAATCTAGGATTTACATACATTTCTCGTGAAAGATTAAGAGATGCTGTTCACATCCTTCATAATTTAAGACAAATGAATAAGTATAATCCTATTGTAGATGCTGAAATAAATATGAAATATACCAACTTTTTAGGTTTGTTTTATACAGCTTTTGGGGATTTAATTATGGGTAAAAAATTTAGCCAACTATCTGCTGACAAATCTAAAGATGTAAGCTTGATAGAATATATGAAAGCATCTTCTAGGACTTTCTTTATAGACTCAAAAATTAAAATGGATATAGATTATATGGATTTAGAAGATTTGATTATGCGATTTAGGGATAAAGGAAATATTTTAGATAGAGCATACTTTATTCTAAATGTTAGTTTTCTATCTTTAAGATTAAATCAAAAAGATGTGTTTATTTATTTAATGGAGGAATTCAATTCTATAAATAATTTAAATGTTGAGGAAGTATATAAAGATGATATTTATATTTTAAATAGTTTATATAAGAATAATAAAGAGTTGCTTATCAAGTCACTTAATTTGCTAAAGCGGAAGGATACTAAATTAGCACTATCAAAAATCATGTATTTTTCAGAGTTGGGGAAAATTTTTTATGAAATGGAGTTAAATGATCTTGCCATTAAATCATTACTTAGTTCGCTAGATTTGTTCTATAAAACAATAAATAATCTTGGAATAAGAGGTTATGAAGAAAAATTAGAGCATTATTATACTATAGATTCTGTTAAAGCTTTATTATCTGAAGTGTTTCAAAACGGTTTAGGTATTGATGTGAAAATTGATTTTGAGGACTTGCAAAAAAACTATTACGATCTTAGATTTTATTTAGATATGTTAACTAAAGATGATATACTTAGAATCTATAAAAGTAGTGACGAGTTAAATATATATAAAGATTTGACGACTTTAACCATGAATTTCTGTTTTGATTATGGAAGCAATATAAACCAATTGTTAGAATTTATCAGTTTTCATACATTAGCAGAACACGTAACTCTTAAGGTATTTAACTATCCTGACATTGGTGAAACAACAGAATATTCTTATAGTCAAAACAAAGAGGAAGCAGAAATAAATTCAATAGATTTAGAAGGCATTAGAAAAGGGGAGCATATACTAATTAATAGAACATGTAAAGATATCTATATCTCAGATTATGATGATTATATTCCAGAAGAATTAGTAGCTTTCATGGGGGTCCCAATTTTTGAATCGGGGAAAGGTGATTTTACTGATGAAAAAAGAAGAAATCAGAATAAAAGAGGAGCATATGCTAGTATTCTAATATCTACGACTAGTGGAATAAATCTTTTTAATAATGAAGCATTAGAATTTGTCGTTGGGATTTCAAAATTAATTCATTTGAATTTAGAAAACGAGAAATTATTTAGGCAATCAAATTATGATAAGTTGACAGGTGTCCTGACTAGGAGTGCAATTGAAAAAAAACTCGAAGAATTAACTAAGGAACATATTGAAATTTCTAGGAATTTTGCGGTGATGATGTTAGATATTGATAAGTTTAAATTTGTAAATGATACTTATGGACATCAAATGGGTGATAGGGTATTAAATCATATCGGAGATATACTTAAAAATGATGTGCGAGCTACTGATTATGTAGGAAGATATGGTGGTGAAGAGTTTTTATTAATACTTGAGAATATTAATAATACTGAAATATTAAGAGTAGCAAATAAAATACTAAGTACCATAGAAAATTACAAAGAGTTTGGAATTAAAGAGAAAGTTACTGCAAGTATAGGAATCTCAAAATTCCCTGAACATACTATTTATAAGGATGAATTAATTTATAAATCAGATCAAGCGCTATATTATTCGAAGGAAGTTTTAGGCAGGAATCAAGTGTCTCTTTGGGATGACAAGATGCACGATATAGAGAATTTGAAAAGTTATGTACACAGTATAGCTTTTGGAGGGTTTGCAAACAACATAAATAATATAATTTCATTAGTGGACCTTTCTTTAATGAATAGGCAACTATATAGTATCAAAGATAAAATATTTAGTTTTTTAGGTATGATTATAGATGGTTCAGAAGCAGAAACAGCATCTTTGTTACTTATTGAAGATAAAAAAATATATAAGCAATACACAAGAAAAAATGGAATGAATAGTTGGGTTAAAGATATTGGTATTGATAATGAAATGTTGATACGAGCTACAAAATCTAAAGAATCCTTTACAACCATTAAATGGCATTCTAGTAATTCTTTAGATATGGGAATAGAAAAGTTTAATATCAAATCACTTTTACTATCGCCGATTTTAGTAAATGGAATATTAAAAGGGGTTTTATATTTAGAAGTGCTTCTTAAGAATAAAGAATTTACTAGTGAAAATATAGGGTTTGTAGAAACTCTAAGTGGTGTATTTAGTTGTAATTTAAAATGAAAAAGTAAATAATATATTTTATAAGAAAGGTGGTATCTTATGGCAATTACTATTAAAGACGTAGCTAAGATGTCAGAAGTTTCAATATCTACAGTATCAAGGGTTATAAACGATTCAAAGCCAGTTAGTCCTGAAGCAAGAAGAAGAGTATTAAGTGCTATTGATGAGTTAGGATATAAACCAAACGAAATAGCAAGAAGTCTAGTTACAAAGAAATCGAATGTTATGGGAATAATTGTGGATGATATTGGTAGTTCTTATGTTGCGCAAATAATAAGAGGTGTTGAAGAAGTAGGGAGAATGTATAACTATGATCTTTTATTACTAAGCACATATGGAGATAAAGATTCAGAAGTGAGATTTGCAGAGTTATTAATGCAAAAACAAGTTGCTGGAATTATTGTCGTATCGGAAATATTAAATATGGAAATAGTTGAATATTTAGATAAAACAAAAGTGCCTTTTGTCTATTTAAATAAGTATTATAATGTTTTAGAAAGTCCTACAGTTGCTATAGATAATTATGAAGCAAGCGAAAAAGTAATGAAATATTTATTAGATGGTGGGCATAAAAAAATTGCATATGTAGCTCAAGAAAAAGATATTGAAATAACAATTGAAAAGCAAAAAATAAATGCATATAAAGAACGGATGTATAGTATTAAAAAAGACCCTATTGTTATATTTGTAGATGGACATAATATATCTACTGGTTATAATCTAGGGAATGAAATTAAGAGTCTAATAGAAGAAGAACAAGTTACAGCTATATATTGTTGTGAAGATGAAGTAGCGCTTGGCATTATTAATTATTTATATGATCATAATATAAAGGTCCCAGAAGATATAAGTATAGTAGGATATGGAGATACGAGTTTGGCATCAGTTTATAGACCAAAACTGACAACGATTAAAGAACCGTATTACGATATTGGAGCAGTATCAATTAGAAAAATTTTAAAACAACTACAGGGAGAGAAACTAGAAAAACAAACAACTGTATTACCAGTTCAATTAATAATAAGAGATAGTTCAGATAGAATAAATGATATATATAAGTAATTAGCTTTTGTATTATGGTATAATAGTTATACTAAAATATATTATAAATAGGTGAGGGCATGTTTAATTATATTAGAGAGTCAATATGTTTAGAATAAAACCACAGCTAGCTGTGGTTTTTCATATTAACTTTAACTTAGTAATATAATACCGCGAGGAGGTAATGTATGGATAAGATAATCATTAACGGTAAGAACTTAGATTTAAACAGCTACATAAGTATTGTTAGAAGAGGCGCTAGTGTTGAGTTAAGTGAAGAGTCAAAAACTAGAGTTATTAAGTCCAGAGAGTATGTAGAAAAAATTATAGATAACAAAGAAGTTATCTATGGCATAACTACAGGATTTGGAAGATTTAGTGATGTAATGATTAATTCATCAGAAATTAAGAAACTACAAAGAAATTTAATTATTAGCCATTCATGCGGTGTTGGGAATCCATTGTCGGAAGAAATTGTTAGAGGTATTATGTTACTGAGAGTAAATGCACTTGCAAATGGTTACTCAGGGATAAGATTATCTACAATGAATATTTTAATTCAGATGATAAATAAAGGTGTACACCCAGTAATTCCTGAAAAAGGATCTCTTGGAGCAAGCGGAGATTTAGCGCCTCTTGCGCACATGGTATTAGTAATGATTGGTGAAGGAGAGGCATATTATAAAGGAGAAAGACTATCCGGTAAAATAGCTATGGATAGAGCTGGGATAGAGATAGTTGAATTGGTCTCAAAAGAAGGACTAGCATTGATTAATGGTACTCAAGTTATGACAGCAATAGGTGCATTAGCTATATATGATTCGATAATTTTATCGAAAACTTCGGATATAGCAGCGGCTCTTACTATAGAAGCACTAAATGGAATCACAGATGCTTTTGACCCTAAAATTCAATTAGTACGAGGACATAAAGGTCAGATCAACTCAGCCAATAATTTATTGAAAATTTTGGCTAATAGTAATTTAACAACTAAACAGGGGGAACAAAGAGTTCAAGATGCATATTCTTTAAGATGTACTCCTCAGATACATGGTGCTTCAAAAGATGCGCTTTATTATATAAAAGATAAAATAGAAATAGAAATGAATGCAGTTACTGACAATCCTCTTATTTTTATTGAAGAAGGAGAAGTTATATCAGGGGGAAATTTTCACGGACAGCCAATGGCTTTAGCACTAGATTTTTTAGCCATAGCATTATCTGAATTTGCAAATATATCTGAAAGAAGACTGGAGAGATTAGTAAATCCATCACTTAGCAATGGATTGCCACCATTTTTAACAAAAAACGGAGGAGTTAATTCAGGATTCATGATAGTTCAATACTCTGCAGCTTCATTAGTGTCCGAAAATAAAATTCTTGCTCATCCAGCAAGTGTTGATTCGATACCTTCTTCAGCTAATCAAGAAGATCATGTTTCTATGGGAACTATTTCTGCAAGAAAAGCTAGTGAAATATTAGGGAATGCTCAAAAAGTAGTTAGTATGGAGATGCTAACAGCTTGCCAAGCAATAGATTTAAGAGACAATAAAGGCTTAGGGATCGGAACTAGAATTGCTTATGATATTATAAGAAAAGAAGTATCAGAATTGGAAGAAGATAGAATTATGTATTTAGATATAAATAAAGTAGTAAATATTATATTGTCTGAAGAAATAGTGAAAAATGTTGAAGCTAAAATAGGAGAAATGTTCTAATAAAATGTTAATAAATGATATTATAACGAATGAAAAGGAAGAATTTATATGAAAAGAAGAATAATAAATATAATGTTAGCAGATTCGCATCCTCTTTGTTTGTATGGATTAAAACATATAATTCAATCACAAGATAATTTATCTGTTATATCTGCAGTTAGTAAAGGATTTGACATAATTGAGCAAGGCCTATTACTGAATCCTGACATACTAATAATAGATCCAAAACTAAATGATGGTGATGGATTTAATTGTATTAGAATTTTAAAGGAAAGAGGTTTTAAATCAAAGATTATCTTGTTGTTGGAAAGTATATGTAGTGAAAAATATTTACAAGCTTCTAAAATAAATATAGAAGGTTATATTTTAAAAACGACAGAGCTTGATAAATTATTATATTCAATAAAGGAAGTCAATAGAGGTGTTATGTTTATTGATGAGAATATAGAAAAAGAACTTAAGTATTCTGATGAGTGTATAAATATATCAAAAATAGAAAATCAAAAATTAAATGAATTGTCACAAAGAGAATTTGAGATATTAAGATTAGTATCATCTGGTTTGAGAAATAAAACTATAGCAGAACAATTATATATAAGTGAAAAAACTGTTAAAAATCACTTAACAAGAATTTTTAAGAAAATAGAAGTAAATGATAGAGTACAAGCAACATTATTTGCGATTAAAACTGGTATGATTTAGATTAATAGATTTTATGTGACTCAAGATTTTACTCGTTAATTGTTAGTTTTTCTATTTAAGCTTTAAATAGATATAATTAAATTACTAAATATACTATTAAAACAAGTGATAATTTGTTATTTTAAATTGCAGGATGGCTTATTTAGTAGAGTTTGTAACATAGGAATTAGTTTAAAATAATCTTTAAAATAAAACATATAACTTATTGACAAAGCAAATTGATTTTGCTACAATAAATAAGTCACCTCAGAAGGGGCGGCACTGAACAATGATAATTAAATAGTGTGAGAACTTTGAATAAAAACCAAAGAAGTAAAGAAACAAAATGAAGTCAGCAAATAAAGAGTTATTATCAGACACTTTTAAATGAGAGTTTGATCCTGGCTCAGGACGAACGCTGGCGGCGT
>JAVERT010000053.1:0-8103 GCA_034006985.1 Gudongella sp. | reverse complement strand
TAATTATATCTTTCCGCATAATATCTCCCCATTCACATTTATGATAGAATTATTATACAAGAAAGATGTACAAATTTGTGTATTTTGAGATTCTAATTTTTGTGTATTTTTATGTTATCATTTACAAGTGAGGTGAAACATTGTGATATTTATAATTTTTGGTGTAATGTCAGAGGATGAAAAAGATTTAGTTAACAAGCTTTTTTCAAAAATGAATGCAAAGATGTATAATATATCTTTTAATATATCAAGAAATAAACATGATACAGAAGAGGCCTTATCACAGACATTTCTAAAAATAATCGATAATATAGAAAAAATATCTGATTTACCATGTCCCCAAATAGAGCCCTACTGCGTTATAATAGTGAAGAACGAAACAATGAACATAATAAGAAAACGAAAGAAAGTCGTATATATTGAAAATGTAGACTATTTTGATCAGGATAGTAAAGAATATGATATTGAAGAAGATTACTTAAAGACGATAGATAGTCAAGAATTACTATCTTGTATTAATAAACTCTCAGATGTTGAGAAAAACTTAATTCACTTGCGATATGTTAATGAAATGGGATTTAAAGAAATTGCTGAACTTTTGGATATTACTGAAGAAGCTGCGAAAAAACGAGGACAAAGAATTTTGGGTAAAATGTGGCAATATTATGAGGAAGGTGATAAAAATGTCTAAAATAGCTAGTGAAATTATGAAAGATGTTTCTAAATTATCTTTACAGATTGAATTGCAAAAATTAGCTAAACTTGATATTAACGCTATCATATACGGAGTATTATCTGACGATCAAATCGAAATATTAGCTAAAAAGATAGGCCTACTACCATCAGAATATCGCAATATTCTTTTCTTTAAATATTTATTTAGTAATTCCCCTTCTGAAACAGAGAATGTATTGGGAATAGAAAACTCTAAAGTAAAATTACGATATGTACAAAAAATGTTATCTGCTTTTATGGGTTTAGAAAATTCTTGGATTGCTAATGATTCCATGAAAAAAGCTTGTCAAATAGCCCTTAAAGAAGAGACTAAAGAATATGATAATCTTCAAATATTACACAAACCAAATTATTCTAAGGATTTTAGACTAAAACTTAAAAATATAAAGATAAAGCAAAACTACAATCAGATAGTTATGCTAGTAGCTAAAAGAGCTGCAATATTTATATTGGTAACCACCCTAAGTTTTTCCGCTGTTATGGCTGTCAATGCACAAGCACGCGAAAAGGTTCTTGATTGGATAATTGAAACATTTCCGCAGTTTACTATATTTACATCTCAAAATATAGATGAAGATAATCCAGTAGAATTAACAGCATTTAATATTAATTATATTCCAAGAGGATTTGAATTGGTGGACACCAATGCAGGCAGAACAAAGTTAATCTATAATTATTCAACTAAAAATGACCAAAAAATAACAATAATATTTTCTTTATCCAGCGAAGGTAAATCGTATTATGATACTGAGAATGCTGAAATAGAAGAGTTTGTATTCAAAGGCTCTGGAGCATATATATGGCAAACTAGTGAAATTACCTATCTTATATGGTATCAAGATGGAATTGAATGCCACATTTCAGGAAATATAAGCAAAGATGAAATAATAAAAGTAGCAGAAAATATTTTAAAATAATTTAAAAAAATATGTCCCCTTTTTCCTTCTCGTGCGTTCTATAGGTAAGAACCTAAAATAACGATATGAGGAGGAAGTTTTTATGAAACGAAATAATAAAAATAATAATAAAAATTCAGAAACAAGTGTAACAAAACCTCATCTTCTTCGTTATAGATTATGAGGGGCAAAAGACAGCTAAATTTTACTAGGTTGGATATTTTATAAATTTTTAAAACTTAACTAATTGCATTATCGTTCTAGATAATTGAGAGGAAGTGGCGTTTTGAAAATAATTAAATTTATAATACCCATGGTAGCAGTTATTTTAGGAGTTTTATCTCTTACTACCGAATATAATTTTTCAGCATATATGTTTGTGTGCATAAGTATTATAGATGCTATTTATGCAGTGGAATTTTACAAGCAAAATAAAAAGATTTTTGCTATTATTATGTTGTTTATTAGTGTAGTTATTTTTATAATTGCAGTTATGTTTTTTTTACAAAATGGAAATTAAATGGACTTTACAGGCTAATAAGTAGGAGGTGCTATATGAAAAGAGAAAACACAATTAAGCAAATCACAATTTGGTTAGTATCACTTTTGTTATGTGTTTTTTGTGTAACTTACTATCGCCTTGAATTGATTTTAACAGGGAAAGTTTATCATGAGATTAAGAATATGAGTTTATATATTTTGATTGCACTTCCAGCCTTATACTTGTCAGTAGGAGGAATTGTAGGTTTAATATTCCAATATTGGTCGAATAATTATATATCCACAAAGACGCAGAGATACTGTGTGATAGTTGCTATTTCATTTATACTCATATATGTTGCCACACTGATTAGTTTCAAAACTACTATTACCCCAAATTGGATGCTACAGGGTATTTCATATTATCCGATATCGTTTATCATACCTGGAATATTATTGTCCATAGGATTATCATACCAGACTAGCTAAACTAGAATTAGATTTGATACTGGTTTAAACCTAATTACAACAGTATATATATTTATTATGATTAATCATGGAAATGGAGGGGAAACCCAGTGAAAAATAAATTTGTAGTTATTATAGTGCTTATAAGTATTCTATTTTCGGCTGTTTACATTTTTAGGCCGTATAATAGTCTAGAATTTAATGCAGGAACCATATATTATCAAAGTTATTCCAATCTATATTCAAGTGTAGATACATATGTTAGAGAGCTTGAAGCTTACAATGATACAGGGGATGAAGTAAATATTTTAGGAGCAAGAAATAGATTAAATGCAATTATATATAACACAATAATATTTAAATTAGCTGGTCAAATGGATTTTAGAAATACTTATATAAACGAAAAGGTAGTAAAAACAGATTTTCTAGTAGAAAATATCCGATTATTAGAGACTTATTATATTGATTCTGCTTATATTATTGAGAATCTATTAGAGAATAAGAACACTGAAGATAAAGTGTTTCAAGACTTTTTATACTATAATCAGCTTATTCTTAATGGATTAACAACTAAGGATTTAGGATATAATCCAGAAACAAAGGAATTTAGAGTAGTTTTAGATGATAGTAAAAAACCTCTATTGGAAAAAGGTCTAGAGGGGCTAAAAGAAATGATAGAAAAGGCAGTTACCCAGTAATTTATAAGGGTATGAATCATAAACTATTTAAGAATTTTGAAATATTCCATTAGTAGTGTCGATTATTATGGATTCTTATTTTTTAATGATAGCCTTATCTTAAATATAAATATCAACAGGAATATTGTAAGAATACAACTCGATTTAATACCTATAGATACACCTAGAGAGTTCTAAATACTGTGAGGGAGTGGTTTTTTTGAAAACAATTGGAGCTATAATAGTGATTATAGTAGTAGTTCTATTTGCAACTAATAATGTTTTTTTAATACCATATATGTTTGTAGGTTTATTGGCCCTTGGTATTCTTGAAAGGTTAGACAATAATAATCAAAACAAAAATTATTAGATCATTGAGATTCTAAAATGTTGAATATATGTATATTTATTTTGAAATAATATTTAATACTTTTAAATTTTAAGAGGAGATGGAATAGTGAGTAAAGAAAATAGAAAACTAATTCAGTATTTAGGAATTATATTCATAGCAGTACTATTAACTTATAAACTGCCACACGACTCTTATTCTATTATTCAATACATAATACCACCAATTAAAATTAATAATGGTGCAATTTATCTTTCAGGGATAGTACTATTGATATTATTCATAATAGGAATCAAAGGCTTGTTTAAACTTGAAAGATTTGCAGATAAAAGCAAATTGCTAATAGTTATAACAGTTATATTAATCATTATACCCTTAATAAGGTGGACTTTGGATTTTAGCAGAACAAACTATCATTGGATAAAAGGTGATGGGCTGGAAGCTATAGATATAAAAGAATCGAATATCAGGTTAAGTAGTACTGATGATAAAATGACAATAATTATATCTTTAGAATTAAAGGATTATGGTAGGAAACAGAATAAATTTAAAATAAGAGTTTACTTGCCAGAAAGTCTTAAAGTTTACACTGGTAAGGAATATTATGATCTTGAAAGCTATTACTATACACATGGAGGGCGAAATATCTCTAAGATTCAAGAAAGTATAATTATTAAATTAAGTAATAATTATGAGGAAATTCAATTATTTGATTCGAAATGGCATTGGGAAGATCTGGAGTTTGAGCTATACAATAATGAAGAAAATATTAAGATTGTACAACATGGTTTGTAAATTAGCATACAATAATAAAGCAAATGATTACGACAGCTTGGGTATATCATGTGCAACATCAGAAGGGGTTGAGAACGGAGGTGAATTACAATTGTTTAACTTAGCTAAGAATAATATAACAAAAATTATTTTGATAATTATTTGCGTAACTGTTTTAGCTGGTTGTTCTGCAAAGTCCGGTTTACCTAGAAAAGTAGATAAGACATTGGAAAGGAATGGAGTGGAAAACTATACTATAAAAGATGATAGTGATAATGATTTTATTAAGGTATTAATGAAAGATAATTATACGTCTTTTGATATTGTTGATGAAAATGAAGAGGTATATTTCATAACTTATGACGATAAGCAAAATAATATAATTTTACTAGGTCCAGATAACAAAATAATAGAGGGAATGATTGATGATTTTATAATACCGTTAGAAGATGTTGATAATTATACAAATCATGGAAATAAAAATTAATAGTTAATAAACTTTCTTAAATACATAGCGGCACGAGGTGCCATTTCAAAACCGCATCTAATTCGTCATAGAGCAGTAAGGAGGTTATATTTTGAAAAAACATAGTGGCTATATTATTTATTAACATACTAATATTATCGGTTGGTTGTGAGACTTCGAAAACTGTATAAGATAAAGCCCAAAGCGAAATGGTAGTAGTAAGTTATAGTGGAAGTTTTCAAGAAGAAATCTTTGGAGATTTAAGTAGAGAAGAGATAGATGAAATAATAGAAAAAATTTCAGAAGAAGTAAGACAATATGAAGGATATGAAAAAATAGAGATTCAATAATTGAAGATGTATTCAAAGAAAATGGAATAGAAGATGAAGATAAAATATATGCTGCGAAAGCTAAAAATTAAATATCTAGATAGTATAATAATTATAGTTAATGAATATCACATTTATATGCGTAACCAAATAGGGAAAGAGGAGTGATAAAATGACAGAATATCTACCTTCAATAGTTCTATTGGGATTAATAGTCATAGTAATAATAATATTGGGAGCATTTATAATCGGTTTATATTTTATGATTAAAAGATTAATCCTTTTTAATGATTCTTTAAAAAATAAAACAAATGAGGAATGATAATCTTATATAATTGAATAGAAGCAGGAAAGGAGTATAAATAAAAATTTTAACGAGGAGTTGATATTATGGCAGGTTTTGGTTATCTAAGTATTACTTTATCTTATATTCAAGAAATCTTAGGAATTTTTCTTTCTATGGCTGGAATTACCTTAGCATTTAAAGGAGTGCAGGCTCTTAATATATATATTAACAAAAACTCAAAATACTCAATTGCATCCGGACCTTGAGTTCTATAAGGAGGTAAAAATTTATGAAAAAAATACAGAACTATATATTTCTAGCAATTAAAGGGGTAGTTTATATCTATTTGCCTGCCATAGTATTGCTTTCTATCTTTTATTGTTTTGTCCTTGGTAGGGGATTTGCATTATCTTGGAACTTGTTGTTTTTTTACCCGTTAATCATAGCTATTTCAATTGTAAGTAATTATAGGAAAAAAACAATGGAAATTGGTATAGAAGATTTTACTCAAATGGAGGTTTACATAGAGAAGGCCAGTTGGGAAATTGTTGATAAGAGTGAAGATGGTTTATTAGTAAAGCCAACATTTGATTTTCCATTTAGAATGATTATCGAAGATACAGTTAGTCTTAAATATATTGAAAAAGGGGTTTTTCTTGAGGGACCCAGGTACTATGTAGATAACATGGGAAAAAATCTAAAGGGGCAAAGTACCCTCTGGACAGAGAGGTTCACAAAAATCGGAGTAGGTATAATAATAGTTTTATTAGTCTTAATTCCCATTTCTGATGACTTAGGGGTTCGCTGGGAAATTAACAAATACCGACATAATAAATTCGTGGAAAATGTGGAGGTAATAGATTTTGAGTCTGTAGAGGTACTTGGAAATAGTATAATGAATACCAACAATTACGGACTAGCAGTAGAAAATGAAAAATATATATTCTATATAAAAGATCACTTTAGTCTTATAAGGGTAGACAAGGATTTTAATAATGAGAAAGTTTTAATCCAAAGATCTGGAGGTAATGGGTTAGCCAGCCTTAATATAGTAGGAGATTGGATTTACTATACTGCTGGGCAAGAACTAAATAGGATGTCTATCGATGGAAGTAAAAATGAAATCATATATAAAAGCAGCTATCTTCAAGATGTGAATATGAAGAACAATTGGATATACTTTATAAATTTTCTTGATGAATTTAATTTGTATAGAATGGATTTAAATGGTAGGGATTTAGAGAAGTTTTTAGATGTATATGCTTCAGATATTTCAATTTATGACGGTAGGATTATATTTAGCCATATAAAAGATGATAAGTATTATGTGGAGAGTATAAACCTTGATGGAAGTCATAGAAGGTTGGAATTTGAAGATAAAGCTGACAACCTGATCAAATTGGGAGAATACTATTATTATATTGGTGAAAATTATGGATTGTATAGAAGAGATATAGATGAAAACATAGAACAAGACTTGTTGGTAGATGGTCAAGTTTCATCATATGCTCTTGTTAACGATAAAATATTCTATTCATTATTTTCTGAAGAAGAGGGATATCCTGGAAATGGAGTTTATCATGTAGAACTAGACGGAAGCAGTAACACTAGTATAATGGAAATGCAGAGAATTGAAGGATTTGCCGTAGTTGGGGATTGGCTACTATTCAATTCTGAAAATGCTCAGTACGAATCTAGCCTTAATAAGATGAATCTAATAACAGGTGAAATTGAGGTCGTTGAATAATGTTAACTAGTATTTAACTATAATTTTAAATAAAGGAGTTAAAATGATTATGAATGATAAAAATATTAAAACTGCTTTAATGATATGAGATTATTTTTAGGATTACTATTAGCTTCTCAGTTCATTATGTTGTTTTTATCTGGAAGGCAAATGTTTTTTGAAACTGGAGAACCTTCACCTGCAATAGCGGGAATAAATACAGTATTAATAATTACTACAAGTATTCATTTGTGGAAATTAAAGAAAGAGTAATAGGGTATTGATGTATAATAAAACTAATAGTTTTAAAGACTTACTTAGAAAGCTAAAAATAAGTATTACCAAGCATCAAAAGGTATAACAATACTGACGTTGGAGCAAACAGATAATGAGACAAAATAAATATAATGATGAAGTTTTTTATAAAAAATACAGCAATATGGATCGTTCGAAGAAAGGGCTAGAAGGAGCTGGTGAGTGGCCTGCACTACGGAATATATTGCCAGATTTTCAGGACAAAAGAGTGTTGGATCTAGGCTGTGGCTTTGGCTGGCATTGTCAATATGCCATAGATAATGGTGCTGAATCAGTCGTTGGGATAGATATCTCACAAAAGATGATTGAAGAGGCAAAGAAAAAGACGAACACCAATTTAATTAAGTATGTCTGTATGCCAATTGAAGAGATTGACTTTCCTGATGACAGTTTTGATGTAGTGATCAGTTCATTGAGTTTTCACTATATTGAATCTTTTGAGAATATTTTACGTAAAATAGACAAGCTTCTTGTGAGTGATGGTGATTTTGTTTTCTCTGTAGAACATCCAATTTTTACCGCGCAAGGATCACAGGATTGGTATTATGATGACGATGGTAATATCCTACATTGGCCAGTGGATAGATACTTTACTGAAGGAC
>JAVERT010000052.1:0-8391 GCA_034006985.1 Gudongella sp. | reverse complement strand
TATCAGATAAAGCTTTACAGTTAAATCAGCATAATAAAATTCTTTTACAAAGAAGTTTAAAAGATAAAATCCTTTTATATATAAACAACAGAATAACAACTGATAAAAGTTTTGTTATTAAGATTAACAACAAACAAGCACTAGCAAACTATCTAAATGTAACAAGACAGTCTTTATCAAGAGAAATGAAGTTAATGAAGAAGGAAAATTTAATAGATTTTAACAAAAAATATATTTGGTTAAAGGAAGATAACTTATAATGGAAAATGATGTTATTAAATTAAGAAAGTTAGAACCTAGAGATTTTAATGACGTTTTAGAATATATGTCTGATCCAATAACAATGACTTATTTTGTAGAAGGGATATATAACGAAGAAAGAGTTAATAAATTTCTTAATCCTGATAAGGAGCAAGAACATTTTGGAATTATCTTAAAGAAAGAAAATAAAGTAATTGGTCATATTGATCTACATGATTGGTTTATGAAAGACACATATGAAATTGGTTGGATGCTAAATAGTAATTATTTTAACAAAGGCTATGGTTTTATGGCAGCTAAGTTAGTTTTAGATTATGCGTTTAATAAACAAAAAGCTCATAGAGTTATCGCAACATGTCAACCGGATAATATAGCTTCAAAAAGAATCTGTGAAAAATTAGGAATGAGATTAGAAGGTTTATTTAGACAATGTATCTATAACCAAAGAGATAATAACTGGTGGGATGAGTTATTTTTTGCGATATTAAAGGATGAATATTATGAAAATTAGGATAGTAGCAGTAGGTAAAATTAAAGAGAAGTATTTAGTAGACGGAATCAATGAATATTTAAAAAGGATTAGCAGATATTCTAAGATTGAAGTGATAGAAGTGCCTGATGAAAAAGCTCCAGATAATCTTTCTCCTAGAGATGAAGAAATAATTAAGGAAAAAGAAGGAGAAAAGATTTTAAGTAAAATAGGCAATGAATTTGTTATTGTTTTAGCCATTGAAGGGAAGAAATTGAATAGTGTAGAATTAGCTGAACTTATAGAAAAAACCTTTTCTTATGAATCTAATGAGATAACATTTGTGATTGGCGGATCATTAGGATTAGATAAAAGAGTTTATGATAGATCTAACTTAAAGTTATCATTTTCTGATATGACATTTCCACATCAGTTAATGAGAATGATACTTTTAGAACAAATATATAGGGCGTTTAGAATTAATAATAATGAGCCGTATCATAAATAGTTGCAACCAATGTTATAAATCGCTGAACAAAGGGAAATATTTGATATTTCTCTTATGTTTTTGTGTATCACAAATCACTACCACTATTTTTTGATTAATACATAATTTCTAAGTAAAATTCTATAAAGTTAACTTCTAATATTTATAGAATAAAATAAATAAACAATAGATATTCTCTGTTTAGCCTTTCATTTTGTTAACATTTTTAATATAATGTAGATAATTGTATAAATATTCTATTAAAATGAGAAATGTATGGTTTATCCGAATGATTTTAACTTGCTTTTATTTGATTTAAAAAAAGGAATGGCAAACAAGGATTTATATTTTAAATATGGATATAATCAATATGTTGGAATAAAAGCAAGAAAAAATTTATTATCTAAATCGATTGATTCAATAATAATTACTTGGAATAGATCAAAATCAGATTATGATAATAATATAGACATTGAAAAACAACTGCTAACTTATATTGGAGCGGGGTTGAATGGTAAGCAAAAGTTAGGCAGACAAAACAGTACCCTGGTTAATTATTTTAATAATAAAACAAATATTCCAGTTGTATTTTGCTCCAAAATCGGTACCGAAATCAAATATGTTTCAATGTTAAAATATTCAGAATATGGATTTGAATCGCCATCATCGATTAATGACACATTCAAGTTTTACTTTGATATGTATGACATCGATGTAGGCAATCAAACCAGACTTTTAAGTATTATGCCTAATGAAACAGTTCCGTGGAAGAGTAAAAAAAAGGAAATTATTACAAAAAAGAAAAATACTATTAAGAGAATAATAGGAAATCAAAAATTAAGAGATTTAATTAAAGAATTACAGTTTATAGGTGATTTAGGAGAATTAGTTGTTTTAGAATATGAATACACAAGACTTAAATCAATTGGGTTAGATAATTATATAGATAAAATCGAACATTCCTCTATTTTGGTAGGCCATGGCCTCGGATACGACATTAAATCATATGATTTATTTAACGGTGAAATTAAGCCGATATATATTGAGGTAAAATCCACAAAATTAAATGAAAATAATGAATTTTATTTGTCGGAAAATGAATTTAAAGTTATGAGTCAGAAAAAAATCAGTTTAGAATTTATAGAGTGTATGATATATATGAACTTCTGATACTATAGAAATATACAAACCACCTTATTCAGAGCTTGATTTTCAATTAATTAGCAAAAATAGCTACCGTGTGGCTAAAAAAAATAACACTCATAAAAGTGTTATTTGATTATTCATTTTCAATGATATTAGACAAAGATACTCCTAATTTTGTTATGACGCCACAAACTAAAGCATTACCCATCATAAAATATCTTTTTTTATCTGCCATTCCCGTGTCAGTCCAATTATCTGGAAACTGGTTTAATCTTTCACATTCAACTGGAGTCAAAATCCTTAAATTTTTACTAGTTAAATCTTCGACAACATGTGTGCTTCTATTAATTGAACCTTCACTAGTTAACATAGTTCTGCCTGGAGAGTTTAAACTGTCCGGGAAAGACATTTTGCCTTCAGAGTAGAAGTAATCAGATCCGTCGGGTCTTTTTCTCGGAATTTTCTTGGAATTCTTTAAAAAAGCGAATTTCTCTTTTTCATTTTCAGAAAGATAATATTTTTTATCTGTTACTTCTGTAATTAATAGATTTTTAAGTAGAAATTCTTTAGGACCATTGACTTGATATTTCGCAGTAGTTAATGAAGACTCTAGATACAGACCACATGTCTCAAAAGCAAATTTAAACTTATCCGAAACAACAATAAGATCTTTATAGTTAGAAAATATGGATTCTGAATGAATTTTATCGAGATTTTTTATAGGAAACTTTTGAGCAAATAAACCATGACTAATCAAAATATCTTGATGATTTAAGTTAGCTAAGCTTTTATAATATTTAGTGCTATTATGGAAGGCAAAAATAAAAACTCGTCTTCGCTTTTGAGGATGACCATATTCAGCTGCATTTATAACTCTCCATTCAACACCATAACCTAAATCAGATAAAGTCTTTAACATAACCCCAAAATCTCTACCTCTTTGTTTGGCTGGAGATTTTAAAAGTCTGTCTACATTTTCTAATAGTACAAAAGGTGGCCTTTTTGCATCAAGAATTCTTACTATTTCCCACCATAAGACGCCTTTTTTTCCTTGGATACCTTTCTCACCCGATTTAGTTCTAGCTACTGAGTAATCTTGGCACGGAAATCCACCAACAAGTAAACTATGATTTGGAATATCTTCAACACTAACGGTAGATATATCTTTGTTGACATGATTTTCTGACTCGCCAAATCGTTTTATGTAACATTCAAATGCTGGTTGAACTTTAGTTGAAGGTTCCCATTGATTAGCCCAAACAAAACTAAAATTATTTTTTTCTATAGCTCTACCATTTTCATCTATAGATTCAACTTCATTTAAACCTACTCTAAATCCACCAACACCAGCAAATAACTCGATTACTGTTTTATCCATAATATCCCTTGCTTTCTACGTTGCTATAATTATATCAAAAAACGACAACTAAGTAAAGATCGAAATATTAAATTTATCTAATAAATTATGAAAGAAGTGATTTTTAAATATGAATAAGAATAAAGAAAAAATAATAAAAAAATCTAAAAGTTATATAGGTAAATCTTTTGACGAAATTGATACAAGATTTATTCTGACAGAAGAAGGAAATAAGGGAGCTTTAGGTCATGTTATAGAAGAAAATGTTTTAGGGTATTCAAGGAATAGTAATCCTCAAAAAGATTTACCAGAAGCTGACATGGAAGTTAAAGTAACTCCATATAAGAAAAATAAAAATGGAACTTACTCAGCTAAAGAGAGACTTGTTTTAAATATAATTAACTACATGACAGAGTATAAATATTCTTTCTATGAAAGTAGTTTTTGGGATAAAAATTCGAGTTTACTCCTATTTCTGTATGAGCATATTGAAAACATAGATAGAAAAGACTTCACGTTAAGTCACGTTTATGAGATGAGTTATGATAAGAACGAACTAAAAATAATCATGCAAGATTTTGAAACAATTAGACACAAAATATTAGAGGGAAAAGCTCATGAGATTTCAGAGGGAGATACAATGTATCTGGGAGCTTGTACAAAAGGCGCTACAGCACTTTCTAGTTTCAGAGAGCAGCCTTTTAGTACCGTAAGAGCAAAACAAAGAGCTTATTCATTTAAGACTACATTTATGACACAAAAAATACGAGAAATACTTGCTTCTAAGAAAAATGAGACAATTTTCATTGATGATGAGTTGAATTTATCATTATCTTTCGAACAAAATATAATACTAAGAATTAAAGAATTTTTTGGAAAAACTGAAAAAGAACTACGTAATCAGTTCGAAGTTTCTGGATCTTCAAAAGCTATTTATGAAATTCTGTTTGGTAAAATGCTTAGAGTAAAGGGTAAGATATCCAAAACGGATGAGTTCTTAAAAGCAGATATTGTACCAAAATTTATAAGACTCAAGAAGGATGGAAATATTACTGAAAGTATGTCATTTCCTACTTTTAAATTCACTGAAATCTTTGAGCATGAATTTGAGGAATCCGAAGTGTATGATTATTTCACATCAAAGAAATTCTTGTTTGTCATATTCGAATATAACTCAAATAACGAATTGTATTTTTCACGTATTAAACTTTGGAATCTTCCAATGACAATTATTGAGAATGAATTAAGAAAAGTTTATGATTATACCAGAGATTTAATTAAAGAAGGTAATATAGTAAGATATATTGACAATAACGATAATAGAATAACGAACTTTCCTGGTAAGGATTATAATGATTACTTTCATATTAGGCCTCATGCAAGAAATAAGTCGGATGTTTATGATTTGCCAGTTGCTGATAGGTTAACGAATCTTAAAGAGTTTACTAAACAATGTTTTTGGTTAAATAATAACTATATCAAACAAATTCTTAGTGAGTAGTTTGAATCGAAGTATTCAATAATCACTTATGTCGAAAAAGCAATCAATTTATAAACTGAATTGATTGCTTTTTATATTAGTAAATTAAGAAAAAAGATAGGAATTATGCTGCTTATGTTGACAATGATTAGTGATGTTAGTATTATTAACTTAGTAATAAAATAAAGGAATAAAATAATGAGTTGGGAAAAGCTTTTTATTAATGATGTTCAATTATCAGGTATTCATAGAGATTTGTTAATAAAACAAGGTGAAGGATTATCTAAACACATTAAGGACTATTTCTCAGATTTATCAGATGAGTCAGCTTGGCTTGGTGGTAAAGGTGAAGCTTGGGAAAGAGGGCCTTATTATATTGATGGTTTGATCCCTTTAGCTTATCTCTTAGAAGATGCTGAGTTAATTTCTGAAGCTGATAAATGGATTAAATCAATACTAGATTCTGCGGAAGAATCCGGATTTTTTGGTCCGTCTAAAAATATTGATTGGTGGCCTAGAGCAGTAGTGTTAAAAGCAATGGTTTCAGCTTATTTAGCTACTAAGAATGCTGAGTTAATGATTTTTGTTGTAGAATACTTAAACTACTTGTTGAAGAACATTGATGATATACCTTTTGACTTTTGGGGATATGCTAGAGGTATGGAAGGTTTGGAAATGATTGATTTTGTAAGGGATCAATTAGATGATAAAGAACTTCAAACATTAAAAGAGAAGCTTAAAGAAAATACATTGGATTGGACCAAATACTTCAACAATTTTCCTTATCAAAAGAGTACAGATAAATATCTACCTCAAACGTTATTTAAGATAGTAAAATATATAACCAACATTATAGATTCTTTTGCTAAGAAGAGAAATAAACCACGTAAGATCAATAAAGAAAAGATACTTAAAAAAAGAGATAATAAGAATAATTTAGTATTCTTAAAAACACATGGTGTTAATATTGCCATGGCGTTAAAGTATTTAACATATTGGGAAGAAAATGAAGAACCAATGTTTAAAGGATTGGATGAAGTTCTTAAATATCATGGTAATGCTACTGGGATATTTTCTTCCGATGAACATTTAAACGGTGTTTTACCTGATAAGGGTATTGAACTTTGTAATGTAGTAGAAATGATGTATTCTATGGAGGAGACCATTAGAATAACAGGAAGTATTGAAGCTTGTGATAGATTAGAATATTATGCATATAACGCACTTCTAGCTACAATCACTCCCGATTTTACTGCTCATCAATATGTCCAACAAGTTAATCAACTTGATTGTGATATCAAAAAACATCCGTTCTTTGATACCAATAAGTATGCCAATACTTTTGGTATAGAACCTAATTACGGATGCTGCGCCGCCAATATGCATCAAGGATGGCCTAAGATGATGTTGTCGGCGGTGATGAAAAAAGAAGGAGACATTTACGTCTTCTTGTATGTATCAGGTAAATTCAAAGTGGAATTTGAAGAAGGTTTCGTTGAGTTTGAAATTAAGACAAACTATCCATTCTCACAAAAAGTATTTATAAAAATTCTAGAAATCACCAGTAAAGATAACCCTAAGCTAATCTTACGTATTCCTTATAAATCTGAAACTATACTTAAAGTTAATGATGAAACTACAACTATTAAAGATAAAGATTTTTATGATTTGAAATCTTTGAAAAAAGATGATGAAGTCAATATTGAGTTTGATTTCAAAGTTGAAACAATTCATAATCAAGATAATACTATTAGCGTTAGAAAAGGTCCACTATTATTTAGTTTACCGATTAAACATGAAGAGTTTTATATCAAAGGTACTAAACCGTTCCATGATAGAGGATATATTGCACTTGAAAACAGTGATGTTGAACTATATACAAAAGAAAACAATGTCATATTAAAAGATGTAATTATTAAAGAGAATGATAATTCGTTCCAGAAAAATAAATATTTTTTAATTGTTGAAGGATATGATCCTGTGAAAGAAGAAGATATAGAAGTTAAATTGATTCCGTATGGATTTACAGTATTAAGAAATACACATTTTACAAGGAGAAATAAATAATGAAGATTGATAAAAGATTTTGGGTTACATTGATTTTATTTGGATTGTTTGGACAATTGGCTTGGGTAATTGAAAATATGTATTTCAACTTGTTTTTGTATAATACAATATCTGGAGATCCGCGAGCGATTGCTTGGATGGTAGCTGCTAGTGCAGTAACAGCGACATTGACTACGATTTTTATGGGTGCTTTATCGGATAGAGTTTCAAAACGTAAGCGATTCATGTCTATCGGTTATATCTTATGGGGTCTTGCGACATTTTCATTTGCATTCATATCAGTAGAAAATATCTCCAAGATATTTTCTACAACCGGTAATATTGTATTGGCGACAGTAATAATTGTTATTATTATGGACTGTATAATGACGTTTTTCGGTTCAATGGCAAATGATGGAGCTTTCAACGCTTGGATAACAGATTCAACCAATGAACATAATCGTGGTAAGATTGAGGGTGTGTTAGCCATTTTACCATTAATGGCTTTATTGATAATCTTCGGTGGGTTTGATATTATGGTCCAACAAGACAATTGGCCATTGTTCTTTATGATTTCTGGAGGTTTGGTAATTGTTGGTGGAATTGTCGGAGTCTTTTTAATAAAAGAATCAAATGTTCAAAAATCTGAATCTAATTATATTCAGACATTAACATATGGTTTTATTCCCAAAAACATTAAGAAAAACAAGAAATTATATATCTATCTTATAGGGATGGCTATATTTGGAATATCTACTCAAATATACATGCCTTACTTTATTATCTATATGCAAAGATACCTTGGAATTGATTCATATGCTATTTTATTAGGTGTTGTATTACTACTGGCTTCAGTTGTTAGTGTTTTGGTTGGCAGAATGATTAAACCTCATAATAAAAATCAATTCTTTATTCCGGCAATGTCAACTATGGTAGTTGGACTAGTTATGTTATTCTTAACGAGAAATGTTATATTAGTAGGTATTTCAGGATTTATCATGATGAGTGGTAATTTGGTTTTATCCGCTATCTTCAATGTTAAAGTAAGGGATTATACACCATTGGATAAAGTTGGTCATTTCCAAGGAATGAGAATGATTTTTTACGTAATGATTCCAATGATTATCGGTCCGTTTATCGGAGCT
>JAVERT010000019.1:0-47807 GCA_034006985.1 Gudongella sp. | reverse complement strand
GAGGGAAAATAGGAATTAGAAAAGGAGTAGGCGCTGTTTTGTGGCGCTTACTCCTGGGGTTAGGGATGAACATTAAATTGTAGGAACAAACATAGAATTGTCGAATGGTTATTTTTAGATAGAGACAAGGTAGGTTTTTTAATAATTGGAATAGTAGTTTGGCTGATTAATGCTGTACATAATATAAAGAATGTGCAATTAAAAATGTTAGTAGATTGCAATCTACTAATTACTATTTTCTATTTTTCGTTCAAAAATAATTTCAAATTTTGTAGGGTACCCAGCATTACCAAACTTTACAGGTAGAATTTGTATTAATCTCCAACCTTCTTTAGCATATTTATTAATAATTTCTTGATGCTCTTCTAATTCTGAGAAAGCCATTGCTTTTAAACCTAATCTTTTGAAACCTAATTCTACAATTTTATATTCATACATAGTTTTACCCCCTTAAATTTAGTTACACACTTATCTACATCTACGACATGGCTTTTAGATAATATACATCCCGAGTTAGGAGGAAATCTATTTTATGACTTTACTCCTCAATATTTTCTTCGTTAATATATAGTTGCTTGCCTTCTTGGAGTCTTTTCATGTCTTCATCAGTAGGTAAGAAAACTACTTCACGACCACCAGTATACATTATTCTTACTATCAAAAATGGCACTTCTGAAATATCGCTCTCAAAATGTACTACATAGAATTTCTCTTTTTCATCTCTACCGTTATAGATTGTTACCTTATTAGATAATTCATCAAGAATATCTATTCTTATGCCTATAACTTTCTCATCTGAAATAATTCCAAGAGCTGTTGGGGTAATATGCTGTTCTTCATTAAGTAGTTGCATTGATATTATAAAATCTTCACTTTCTTTTGGATGATCTCTATTTATATGTCCTCCTCCGCCAATCCATTTATATCCCGTAAGAGTTTTTTTCATCATATCTACATAGTAAATGTTATCTTCCATTTTATTAATTACTCCTGAAGTATATAAAAATATACCCTCATCAGTTTTATTGCTTGTAATAAGTTCATAATCTACAACGCCATCACGCATTCCTTCCACTAATTCATATGGAGTCTTTCTTGTAGAAATATTTATTAGAATTGCAATAACAATAACAAATATTATTATTACACCTAACTTTTTATTAATATAATTTCTCATATTCTCCTCCATTCCGAAATTGTAATACCACTCAAAAATTTCAACTACATATATTTCTATTAATTTCCAGATAAGTTTTTGCAAATTCTTTGACTTAACTAACAAATACTCAATTGGCTTTTTTACATGCTTGGCATTAAGACAAACTCAGTAATTCTATACAATAACTCCAGATTGTTTAATTTTTGTATTGTAAAACCATGAAAACAGAAACTGCAAAAATAGCTAAACTTAGTAATAACAGAATAATAGCACCAATCTTTTTATTTTGTTTGAAATAAACTATTCCATACAGAACATTAAGGAAAGTCAGACCTATAAACATATATAGCATTAAAAAATCTCGGTTAGCGATATATAGTATGAGCACAATGAGTGCTACTACATACATCATGGTTCTAATTATTTTCAAAAAACTACCTCCTCACAGTTCTCGAATATAATAATTACTTAATTGAGTTTTAATCAATTCTTTTTATGTAAAACTTACAATTTTAGATTATGAATTAATTACACCATAAAACCCTCTATCTAAAACCATGCTTATTTTTTTAAACTAATCCCAAAAAAATTATTATTATCTATCTTAACTTCATCATCTCTATCATCAAAAATTATAACTCCAGTAATATCTCCACTACCAGCGACATTTCCATAATCGTTTTTATTGATATTACCATCTTTAACAAGATAGTTATCTAAGTTAATGGAAAACATCTTCGTTTCTTCCCCTTTAAGTTTAAAAATAGCTCTACTCCCATCTAAATTATATAATCTTATAGGGTTTCTAAGGTATTTATTATCAATCACTAAATGAAATTGTTTGTCTTCTTTGCTATAGTTAGTAAGTTTAATATCTGCTGTAAACTTGGTATATTTACCATCTTTAAACTCATACTCCATATGATTACTGTCTTCCTGTTCAAGTCCTATAGACAATAACCCCTCAGAGTTAGCTTTTATGTTCTTTGCGATTGCCTCTGTACTTAATGCAAATATAGTATTTAATCCTATAAAAACTATTATTACTATTTTCCATTTAATTTTCAAATCATGTATAGCGTATTTTTTTACTAATATAATTCCTATTATAAATAATGGCATAAAGTAGTAAATTGTTAAATGTGTTCCAGTATAGTTACCTGTCCATGATTTTAACCCTATAAATTCTATGACATAATCACCTACAGCATTAACATATGTAGTTTCTATCATCATATAAAATGTTAGAGACATAAATAGCATTGATAAAAATGCTTTAGTCTTTTTATTCATATAGTCACCACCTTTTTTAGTCTTTTATATCAAGCAATTTTAAATATTTCCTTTATTTACTATACATGAGTTTTACTCATTTCATATCAATACAAACTCGATAGTGATATAAATTATTTACTAAGATACAAGTTGTTTATTCCTCTCACTAAATGTATTTAGTTTTTATCTAAGTTTTCTTTTAGCTTGTATCTTAATAAATGCTGGCCATATTAGTAATACTGAAAGAACAATTCTACTACTTAATATCATCTCGTGAGGAGCTCCGCAGTTTCTACATTCTAAAGAATTACCCACAAATACTTTTAGCAAAGCTTTATACTTAAATTTCATTCCGCAATTTTCACATTTTTGAATCCCCATATAAAACCCACCTTTGATGCTGCATAATTTACTAATGATGCATAACTGCAGTCGGTTCAAAAAGCTAAAATATTCTAATTACCCCAAGATTAGATACCTTTACAACACAAAATAAATTTATTCTTCAATATCATTTTCTTGTATATTATATTTTTCCTTATTTCTTTTCCATAGAAAGGTTGCACCAATACGTGCTCCAATATAACCCATAACAAAAATGAAGGAAATGCTTAGAAATATAAGGAATGTTAAATCACTTCTTAGTAATATCACAATAGATGGACCTATTGTTATCGCAGCCACCATTAATAAACTTCTAATATATTTAGCTATATATATTAATGTCAAATAAAATTAATAATAGAATGATTGTAGTAATTGCAGAAATAATGTACCCAAGTATAATAAATACTAAATATAGAAATCGTTTTTTTCTTTCCTCATCCGACATATCGTAATTTAGCTGATTGGACTCATTTTTCACTTTTTTCAACCCTATTGTTGCAATAAGCATCAGCCCTACACTTAAAGGATAGCCTAACATAACTATGTGAACTCCAGCAAAGTTTTCCATCGTTACCTCCCAAATTTATAGTTATCTCAATTTATTGATTCTACAACTTTTGTGACTACAATAAATAAAATATTCAAAATAAGTCTAAATAACAAACATATAAGAGTATCTTTAAATTATCTTTATTGATTTAACCAATTACCATTATCACAAGCTCGAATAGAATAAATCATTGCAGATATTATTAGTACTTTTATATTATTCGCTTTTATAAATATATATTTTAGATTTAGCAGCTTCTAAATCTAAAATATCATCTAAACCCGATTCTTTAAACACTTTTTCAATTACTTCATCAAAATCTTTTCCATAATCTTTATCTTTTTCCACCTCTGATGCAATTTTTTCTATTATATCTTGGATTATTTCATCATTTAAATCTCCAAAAATTTCTTCTTTATCACTATTTGCATATGATATTTGTATTTTAGGACCTTTATTAGCATTTTCTTTATTCCAATCCTCCAAAGTTATAAATAGTATCCATTCATTTTCAATTAATACAATAATTTTATTCTCATATTGTGCATATTTACTCCCTTTAATATCAAAATTTGCTTGACCATCTTGCGTTGGTACTTCAATACGCTCAACAATTGATTCTATTTCCCCGCTAATTACAATGTTATCAATTTCTCCAGTAACTTTCTTTCCTGTGTTCACCCAAATTGATTTGTGAACTAAAACCATTTCAGGTGGAAAGTCTTCAGGAAATTCTTTATATTCTGCTTTTGAATTTTCACAACCGATTGAGAATATTAAAATACTAATAGATAATAAGATTACTATTGATTTTTTCAAAAAATCACCCATCCTAAAATATTATATCACTTGTCACTTGAATAATTCCTAACTTGAGTTTATAAGTAAAAATCCGATTGTCATTAAAAATGGAAATTGAATTCTATTATCTGTAAAAAAAGACTCCCAAGTTTCAGTCTCATTTACTAAATAGTACGCCCCAATGCTATAAGAAAAAAACTCAAATACTTTCTAACATATTCTAACCATTTGTCCATTTCAGATTAATATTTTAAAAGTTATTTCAACTATTTAATATTTCAACTTGTATTCTTTTCCTTTATAGACTTATCCCTTTATAATAAGTTGATTTTTATGTCGCATTTTTCTACAATTACGATGCTTTGTATAAAGGATGTGCGCTTCGTAGTATACAAACATATTGCCCACACTATCTTTTTATATACTGCACAAGATAAATATAAGATAGAAATACAGCTGTAAAAACTGGACTTCGAGAATTTAGATCATATTTAAAAACAAGAATATAATAAGCAATCCCTCCCGAAACAAATAGTGCTACTTTATATTTAATAGTCCCAAAAGTACTAATCAACTTGTCTTTGTATTTGAATACCTTGTTCAACATATATAATATAGATACTAAAATCAAGCCAGGTGTGAATAGTAATAGTATTTCCATCCAAAGCTCCATCCAAAATCCTCCTCGTATTAAAATTTTCTTAATTTGCCTAAACATACTAATGTTCACTGCTTAACACTATTATAGTATATATAGCCATATTTTATAGCTATAATAAGCTTCTATTATCTTTCAAGACGAGAAACATAAATAGAATTTTCATACAATAAACATCTTTTAGAAATTCCTCCACTTGAAAGTCAAATAATATCATAAACTATGTTTATCAAGCACATTATACACTATTTAATATTGTCAACTATCCTATATGTAGTTTATATGTTCCAATAATTGACTGATGCTCATTTTATAGATACTGACTGATTTTCATAAGTTTGATAGCCAATAAGTATTGTTTGCAGATCGAGATTTTTTGTTTTTTACTACACACTGTTGAATAAAAGATTTATATAAACACAAAAGAAAAAGAGACCACTTAAACTAAATATCTCTGTATTGATGCTGCACATAATATAAATTATATGCAACTAATTAATGCCACATAATGAAAACAAGCAACGACCACATAGATGTAGGTATACCTATTAAAAAATTTATAAGAAAATATAGAGTGAATCCTTCTTTCCCAATGTTTCGTTTCTTATTAAGTTTAACTATTAGAATAGGTGGAATTATAAATAGAAGTATGCTTGTTATTGTAATTATTCTTAAGAAATATGAGGGGAGCAATTCGACAGTATTCTCACTCATATAATACGAAATATCTTGTGCATATACTCCCAATAGTAAAGCTAAAATCATAATTAAATATCCAAATACTTCTATTTTATTTATCTCTTTAATCAACGGTTACCTCCCTTAATATGTTTTGCTTACTTCGCATTTCACTACTAATATTCACTAACTTATTTTTATTATTGTATTACAATATCAATAGATTTAGCTCTGAAATTATCTTTATGAATTTGACTATATTAGCATTGTAACAAACCTAACCAAGGCAATTCTATTTGATACTATGCCATTTCAAATCTTTATCTATAAATGTCGTTGTTCCTAAAGGATATCCATATCTATATAATTCTATATTATCTTTAGACAATGCTACTGGGTTGATATCATGTGGAAATAATGATTCATCCCAAACAAATGTTACCAATTCTCCATTTCCTATATTCTTTTTATTTCTCTGAGTTATTTTCCCAGATTCAATGGAAACAACATCTTCATCATTATTTTCTATCACTACAATTGTTGCTTTCTCTTTTTCATTATTTGTATAGCTCATCCATCCAATTGTTTTAACTTTATCATTCTCAATATTAATATCTTTGATATATGTGCTAACTGGGGCTCTCCAAAGAAATCCTTTTTTAGTTGCCATAACTGTTAAATAAGAATCTGGAAGTTTATAAATATATGTATATCCCCAACCAATATCAACTTCAATAATTACTTGGGAGCCTCTTTCTGAAAAAGAATGTGCATCAGCTGCTTGCTTTGGTGAAAATCTATAACCAGTAAAATATAAGGATAGCAATACTACTATAATTACTATAAATATATAGCGAGCTTTAATTATCATTTATACCTCTCCTTTCAACGATACTTTTAAATAAATAATTACTTGAGTTTTACTTAATTAGCATTGTATCAAACTGAAGCTTTCTAAATGAAAAGCTATCCAGCGACACATAATATAAAGAATATGACATATGAGTACCCAAGATAATACTGGCTTTATAAGTTATTCTATCAACTCTAATAAATCTATAAGTTTTGAATTTGTTGTCCAATAAATATTATTCATATACAAAATATATTCTTCTGAATCTTCATTAGACTGAAAAACATCTGCAGTAGCAAGTGTAGATTCACTTTTTATATATCTAATACTCATATCAATTTTGGTCAATTTTTTACTATATGGTGAGAATAATCCAACAAAAAAATTATCTGCTTTAACTACAAAGCCAGCATATGATACAAGTTTAATTAATTTTTCATCAAATGGATAGGACACTAACTTGTCTTCAGTAACAATATCAATACTATCTACTTTATCAATCGTGACAATATTGTCTCTTATGTATCTATCTGTATTCAATAACCAATACAGACTGATCACAAGAAAAAAACATACTATTATTGTTATATTTTTCTTTTGATTTTTCATCTCATACCTCCCAAATTATAAATGCTATTTAACTGCACACTTTCCTACTATTGCAACATAGTTTATAAACGCTTTGTCGTGATTAAGACTAATCATTTTTTACATCATAGCTTATAATCTTACCATTTTTATATATCATTATTATAGAAGGTCCTGATGGATTAAAAGCTTTTACTGTTATATCTTCTCCTCTTAAATTTATCCTTGATGTGTTAGTATAAATAGATGCACCATTTATACCTAATTCTTCTTCAGTATATTTTTTTGCTACAAGTTCTTGCTTAATCATACTTCTATCTTCGGAGTTAGAAGTCTTATAATAAGAGGACAACAATGCTGCCGCAATTACAAAGCCTAATATAAATGAAATGGTTTCTTTTATTATTCGTTTTCGTTTATATGAATAACTTAATATTAAACCTACTATTACTGATAATAATAAAATATACTGTGGGTTAACAAGCATATTATGAATAGCTTTGGTTATTAAATACGCCATAGTAGGTATCCCTATTATATATGCTGTATGTTTAAGCCATTGTTTGTCGCTCCTATAAATAACTAATCCTATTAAAATAAAAATACTCATACATAAAAATACATAAAGCAAACCAGGAGTTGAATCTGTTACAAAATAGGATATTAAAAACAATATAAAAATACTTAATACTCCTATAAGTAACCTCATCTTATACCAGATTTTATTCCTTTTTATATATAAAATTCTCTCTAATACTGCTAATCCAATTAATATTATTGATAATATTAATACAACCATAACATCCTATCCTCCTAAATGTAACCGCTTGACTTGTATACTTAGAAATCTATGCAGATGAACAATAAAAATGGCGCAGTTTAAAATTATGTTCATTTAATAATTAGGCATTATAATCAAACTTTGCATAGTTTCACATAATCAATCATTTCCATCTTTTCGTTTATCTTTTTCACCTCTCCAGTTTTTACATATCCTATTTTTTCATATAGGTAGCAATTGCCCTTTTCTTGAAGTATTGTACTCAAAATCCATTTATGTACATTAGGATGATACCCTTCTATCTGTTTCAATGCTTCTTGTGCAATTCCCTTATTTTGATATTCTGGTAAAACACATAAAGCTGAGACCTTATAAACCTTATCTTCCACTTCTCTTATTCTGACGCATCCAACATTGATATCGTTGAATTGGAATATATATGTGGTAGCATTTGCGCTATCAATCTTCTCTATAATTTGTTCTATACTTTCCATTGCAGGATTTATATCATAATCATGATATTTATTAAGTAATGGTTCAAATGACTCCTTTTGTAATTTATGAATAATATGTGCCATACTACTTGATACTTCTCTTATCTTTAACATTTAGTACCTCCTGTGAATTAACTCTCACTCCGATTAGTATTACTGATATTCAGCTGTTATTTACTACCCTCACCGTTCCCATACTTCTAAGTTTTTTCAATATCATTCTATTCCTATTACAGGTATCGTTCTTAGGATTTCTGCATTACTATCTTTTATTTCTATTTTAATAATATCAGTAACATTACCAAATGTAATGTCAGCAATGTCTTCTTTTATAGGTAGATATACAGCAAAACAGTCCTCATTAGATATATCAAATAAAGTTTCATTATTTCCTATAGAAACTTTTATAGAGTTAATGTTTTCATTGAATTTCTCTCCAAATACTACTAAATATCTTTGTTGTTTAGTTGTGGTAATAACAGAGAAAGCTTCATTTGTGTAAACAAATTCAATCTTATACCTATCAAATAATCCCCTTGTCAATTCTGTTGTTTTTAAAGAATTTACATCCGACTTAGATAATATATACTTTTTATTGCCAATATCAATTTCTTTGACAATAGTAGTTTTTTCAGAACTATCTAACTTAATATCAAGTTCTTCAATCTCTTGAATAATACTCTGATGATTGTTTTCTATATGATAAGGATTATAATAATTGATATAGATTATTGCTATAACAATAACTAAGGCTATTTTAATATATGTAGAACTTTTGTGAGAAAAGATCATTTTCATTTATTATCACTTCCTTTAGAATCTTAGAATTTTAAATAATATAATAATAATCGTGAATCAACTGCTTCATATCTTATAAATGATGTTCACTAATTTTTATTTCCTATTTCCTTATACAACTTTTCCAAAACATATAAAGCAGGACTTAAGACTCCTACAATCCCGAATAGATACATAAAAATTTCTGCCCCAAATATCCCACCTATGTTAAGACCTATGTAGCCCATTATTAGTGAAAGTATAATTAGAATCATTGTTAGTCCTCCTAAAATTGAAAATTCAGTAGTTCGTACTTTTACAACTCTTATAAAAAAAATCCATGTACCTCCGATTATTTTGAGTTTTTGTTAATGTATATATTAAGAGCCTGTACCCCCTTAAAGGATAAAGTAATTGCTGCCATGTAAAGACAAATTTGTAATATTAATTGAATATAGGTTAAAGAAATACTTATATAGCCAAGACTTCCCATAATAGTTCCTCCTTTATTAAAAATATTATTTATCACATACTTTAATACAATTAAAGTTTAATTTGTAAATTATATGAACTAACCTCTTAATCTTATGTTTTTTAGAATTAATATAATCGAAAATACTGCAAGCAATATATATCCAGCTAAAGAAAGTACATTGCTTGATAATACTATTATTTCTCCAAAAGCATTTCCTCCATAACCACCTGAAAATATGCCCAGTCTTGAAAATTCAAAAATACGACTGTTTAATAATGCAAGCATCAAACTTCCTAAAATACAGTAGAGTAATTGTTTATTTTTCTCCATTACTTATTCTCCTTCCCTAATTCGCTTTTATATACTTTCACAACACAGATTAACAATGTAAAAAGCAATTATATTTTTACTCGTTGTAGTTTTTTCTAATAGCTGCCATAATAAATCCCCCCATTGTTGCCACAGACAATATGGTCCCTAATTGAGGAAAGTTCAAATAATCATGCCCAAAGGATGTCCCTACCCATCCAACAACAAAGGTTGTTATAAATGCTAATAGTATCACTTTAATCCTCCTATTCTCTTGAAATCTCCCTTGATTTAATACTCCCTAAATCAACTTTTTCTACCAAGTTTATTAGAAAATACCTTATAAGTATGAATAGTACATAATGAAATCCCTATGATATTAGCTGACATCATAATAATAAATAGTATATCTGCAAGTATACTCAATATATTTTTGCTTGTGTGTCTATCAAAGCCTGTATAAAACTGTGGAGCTATCTTTACAAAGATATATATAAATAGAAAAGTAACGATAAATGATATAAATGTGAATAAATATACTGTGGTTATACTTCCATTCTTATTCATTATTTTATCTTTTTAATATGTAATTATGTCTCTTAACACTTTCATTTTAGCCACTTCTTGATACACCACTATTTATAAACGGTAAACAATGCGAAACTAAAACTCTCACTGTTTTTCAATTATTGAAAATAGTTTTCCTGCACTAAATATGGACAATGGTATGTTTATGATGGTAAGAATAAATATTATAATAAAATTGGACATTGGACTAATAGGGAAGAGTTCACCTATAGTATATTTAAATATCAGGAAATAAATTACATAAAATACAATACTCACTACCCAGTAGACGATGCTTTTTCCCATGATTAATTGACTCTCCTTTTTTTACTTTAATATACTTATATTCAGCTGTCACCGATTAATATTATCTGAAATTATAAAGTACGACAACCAACTTCATCATTGTTTATTCGGTGGATATTTTAATCATATCTAAGTATTGTGGATTTAATCCTGTAATTTTGAGTTCATCTAATTCTTCTTCAGTAACTTTGAATTGTTCTCCTTGTTTAGCTTTTTCAGCTGCAGCAATACTTATCCTACTAATGACTTCTTCAATCTCTAAATTCGTCATATCGGGGAATATTTTGTCTTTATATTCTAACTCATAATAAAATCCAATCAATGGCTCTCTTTCAGCTAAGTACTCCTCATTAAAGCTAAATCTTACGCCATCAGGAACATTTGCATATGATGGAAACTCTGAGGATTCTTTTGCATTGAAAATTAAATCCTTCTCATCAATTTCAAACACATATTCAAACTCACCATCCATTGTTTTAAGAATCAACCGACCATCATTTTCTTCATAGTTACCTATGGCCCAATAACTGCTATAAATTGAATAAGTAAAGCTAAATTCATTATTATCTTTTAATACCACATATGGTTTTAAAGCTTCACTTGATTCCATTACATAAGTCCCCACAGCTACATCATGTTCTATTGTTTCAGGGTTGTTAGAACATCCCGCGAAAGCTCCTAATATTATTGCGAATAATAAAAACAATGCTTTTTTCATGGTAATCTCCTCACTTATTGCACATTTCTACAATTATGACGTCGTTTATAAATAATTTGTAGTACAGTAACTATTCTTTATTCTTATCACTATCCTTTAATTTATATCTGGTTATATAAGGGGATAAAGCACCTAATATAACAACCCAAACTGCAAATACCGACAATCTCAATACTCTGCTTGCTGTTAAACTAATCATTAAAAACATGGGGGCTAATATTAGGGCACTCATAATAAAACTGCTCAACCGTGTTATCTGATGAGACGTCCCACAATTTCTGCATTTTATGTAACCTGCTTCTGCTGGTAGTACTGATTTCAATAAATCTTTATATTTAAATTTCGTTCCACAGTTTTTGCATTTCTGAATGCCCATCTTACTACCTCCTCGATATTACATATAGATTTAATCCTATCTACTACTTCATATGTATAACATGCACATAGTCAAGTTAACTGATGATTTGTTATTATCATACTTTCCCTACGTTTAATTGACAATCAGTCAAATGTAATCTTCTTGGATGGCTAATCTTTACTTTATCTAATACTATCAAATTTCCATACTACAATTATCCTTTGAACGATGATATGCAATTTCATTCCATCACTGTTTAGAAAGAAGTTCAGTATTAGGTATTTCTACATCTTTTATCTTCAATTCTCCATTCTCTTCAGTGAAAGACATGGAAGCCTCTATGTTCCACTCATTTATTATTTCTCGTGAGGTTGTATAGTATTGGATTAGATCTATTGTATATACATAATACTGATCCCCATATTTTTCTTGTTCTTCCTTAAACTTAATTGATTCTGCTCTAAAACTTGATTCTCTTTGGTATGCTGAATAATGTGTTGAACCCAATATTCTGTTTGCTACCAATCTATCATAGCAATCCACTGTCATAAGGTCTGCATAAATCTCTCTAAGGGATTCATCAAGCAGGATCAGCTCTCCCTCAACTGCTGTTGTCTGACCAAATAATTCTTCTCCGTCTGAATGAGACACATTGTAGAACTTCTCCAGGAAATCTACTGCAATCATATTGAATTTATCGTCGTTATCTCTGGTGGTTATCCAGAATATTGCAACTGCTAATATAATCAATATCAGTATTATGATAATCCTACTATTCTTTTTCATTCGAGACCTCCTCAATTATATTCAGAACTAATTGCTAAAACAGATTATTCCGTTGATGTTTTAATCATATTTAAGTATTGCAAATTAATCCTATAATATTAAGTTTCTCTGATTCTTCTTCAGTTACTTCGAGCTTTTCACATTTCTATTATTAATTCATTGGATTGAAACTCACTTTCCATATATTGTCATCCTTTTGTAAAGCGAATCCGTATATAAAAGCACCTGCTTTTTCATCGATATATCCGTTTTTGCTTTTCCAACTTATATAAGCATGTTCTTCATTAGATTCAGATAAGCTGATCTTCAATTCATAAACATCTTCGAATATATCCATTTCAGAAGGTGTCCCGCTTTGTGAATTTGCTAAAAATTCCTCTTTAGTCATAAGAACATATTCCTCATTTGTTGTAAATAATTGAAATTGTGTCTCATAATCTTCAATCAGGTTTGCATATATATACATCTTTAAAATTGATATAGACTTAAGTTCAGCTAAGACTTCTATATCATAATCCTCTCTAAATTGTTCAAATTTAAAACTTTCATAAGAACTTAAATCCGTTAGATTCTGGTAGGTTTCGTATACATCTGTGTTTTCTTTTAAGTCTTTTATCTCAATTCTTACTTTTTCCAATCGTTTTTCTAATAATTGTATGGTGTTACTCGATTCACTTAATTTAACATCCTGAGATGAATTATAAAGTGAAAAAATTACAATTACTACGCTTAACAGTATTATAAACTTAGTATTTCCTTTATTCACTTTTTCACCCCCTTATTTCTAATAATAGGTTAGTAACTAATTCTCGAATTATTCTAATATTATTTCCACAGTTCTATCTATTTCATGCCATTGTACTGTGGCATCAAAGGTTTCCGCTAAAAATCTTGCAGGTACTAAAGTTCTGTCACCAATAATTATGGGTGCTGAATCAATCACAGTTAACATTCCATTTACATACACATTAGGATTTCCTATTACCATTTTTACTCTTGTATCTCCTTTAGTAGCTATTACTGTTTTTGTGATACCATCCCATCCTACATCTGCACCGAGTTTTTCCAAGATTGCTCTTACTGGAAGCATTGTTCTGCTATTTATTATTGATGGTGGAACATCAGATATCAATAGTTGGTTGTCAATAAATACCCTTATTTCTCCTACTCCTGGGAATGTCCCACTTACCCACCTATAAACATAAGCATAACTTCGCCCAGCAGTTCCACTCTCAATACTAACTCTAAATACATAGGTATCGTCGTCAGAATTTGGAGCTAATGGGGTTATTTCAGTAAGCTTACTTAGCACTAATCCTTCTTCTCCTATTTCATTTGATATAAGAGGAAATTCTGCTCCTCTTTCTATATAAACAGAAGCAGGTTGAGGAACTCTTCCAGGGTATAAAAGCTGATGATAATTTGTGATAGTCACTTCACGCATTAAGTTTGTGGTATCTTTAATCAGTTTTCCACCATATGACATAGTAAATTTCTTTTCATGATGGATAACAACAGGTGGGGTAGTAAATTTTAAATAAGCCTTATAAATCTCTTCAACTTCAATTTCTTCTTTTGATGATTCACTAATATGCATAAATAATGCAGTCTGTCCCAATTTAAAGTTTGCATCAAGATCTTTACCTTGTGGTTTGCTAAAATCGATCATTCTTACAATATTTGGATTACTGCTTGTCTCATAAAAAGGTTTCTCATAAATAGTCTCTTCAAATTTATCTAATCTCCAGTATCCATCAGTTATTGCTGCTTCTGAATTATATCCAAAAGATGAAATAGTAAGAAGTACTACGAGTGTTGCTGCTATGATTTTCTTATACATTGAAATGGCCTCCTTTAAGAATATTTGAATCTTCTTATACTTGCTCAGTTTTTAATGGTTTATACTGCACTGCAAATATGAAACCTAAGCTAAATACCAGCAACATTAAGAAATAAGAAAATACAATTATCGTTGTTGTATTCGAACTATTTGTAAATAATGATAATATATTAATTGATACACTTGCGAATCCAATAGAATAATATTCAGTTATGGCTGGTTGCCAAAAGTATAAAATAAGAGAAATGGCCCATACAATATTTCCTAAAATATATCTTTTTATAGCTCCCATTTTAAACTTACCGAATACCCATCCAACATAAAACCAAAATATTAAGCTACTATATGTCCAAATAGCTAATAAGAGACCTCCCAAACTTGAATATAACTGATTTCCATTTGTGATATTAGCCAGCAATAATTTTTCAATCAAGAATCCAATTATAAGTGGAAATAACACAAGTAAAATTGCCCTATACATCATATTATTTTTCAACATCATCTACCTCCTCGTATAATCAATAGCGCTAATCCATCTGATTATACCTTTATTAGGTCATTTTGGATTGTACTTAAGTTCCTCCTCTCTTGTCGATTATGATTTTCTATTTTGATTGTAATCCGCACCATATAATTGTCTGGCAATGTAATATAAAGCACATCTCCAATTTGAAGACGGGGTTTGGTATCTTATCAGTCTCTTAAGGGAATATTATCAATAACATATCCTTCAGGATGAATTACTTCGCTTGTTTTACCATTGTAATCAATAGTCATACTTTCTGCATCTGTTACTTGCGAGACTATATCTTTCAACCCAAACATAAAATATCCTGGGTTAGTATAATTGTTAAAATCACTTGATTCAAAAGCTATAAAAGCATCGTTCATAACAATTACAATGTCTACACCTTCAAGATAAGCATCAACTATTAATAGTTTTTCAAGAATATTTTCTCCACTTGATGTGTTCCCATAAGATATCCTCATTTTTGAAAGTTCTCTTATCCAATCATTAAGAACATCTTCTAACATCCCATCTTTAACTGGAAATTCAAATGTTCTAACTTTCCCACTGATAGGTTCAATATAATCACATTCTACACTTGTTACTGCTATATGTATATTTGGATACTCCACAGTCTTTTCTGAGTTTAGGACTATGTTAATCTCTTTTATCAAAGCATCCACTAAATCAATCTCATTTTCATCATAGGTAACGCTAAATTCTTTTGTACCCCAAATATTAGGCTTCATATCTCCTGTTGTTACCCTTAGAATAAATCCTATCTCACTTAGGGACTTAGATAGATTCCTAACCATAGTAGGATCTAAAGAGTAATCTTCTTCTTCCATCCTATCTTTTATAGAGAATAAGGTTTCTACAAGTTCAGAAAAAGTATCTTCCATAACATCGGAAGTGAAAATAGGTTTCATAGTTGGTATCTCAGAAATTGTATCAAGATTTCTAATTGGGCTTAATATAGAATAGATTTGTCTCTTGAAATATTCATTTTGTTCTGTGTTAGAAGCATCCGTACCTGGATTTTCCATTAAAAGTTCATTCGTAAATTCATTATAATTGCGATGCAATGCCTGATTTATAACAGTTTTAGCTTCATGATAGTTATACCTATTAATCATAGTAAAGGATACAATAAAAAGCGCAATAATTGCTCCTCTTTTTACATATCTACCTTTATTATTTTTTTGAGCCCACGAAAAGAATACCAAGATTAATACAATGACAATAAATAACAATAGAAATCCCATAAATTAATCTCCTTAATTATCTTATTCTTCTATTTGTACCTTCAGCACCACTTTGACATAGTTGCAAATACTATGCCTTATCCTTTATAGTATGTTTTCCTTCTATATGGTCTTCTTTCTGTTGGCTAATAATAATATGTATTATATTTCTACATAAACATTAAAAGAAATTAAAAAAATTACTGGTAAATCCTATCCCTAACAACGCCAAGATGAAAATCAATTGACTAATAGTGAAAATGTATGCTTTCCGATTTTCTGCATATTTCCATTCCATAAAGGCTCTAACAATCTCAGAAATCACTAAAAACATAAGTATTACAAACCACGTTTCAAGATACCAGATAACTCTATCACTACTTCTCGTTTGATAAAAATATGTTATTAGAAAAATAATTAGAAAACTAATGCGAATTGTCCAATCGATTTTTTTGTGTTTTTCATTCACATGATTATATGAAAATATTTTTCTTTTCTCTACTTTTAAGAACTTTCTCATCGCAGTATTGAAAATAAATATCAACAATGACAATACAGCTAATACGAAAAATAATTTTATCCAAAACATCGGTTCAATCATATACAATTAAATTTCTCCTTTTGATGATATATTTATATTCAGCTATGATGCAGATTATAAATGATACGACATTGTGTAATATAATCATCTTTTTTCATCAATTGTCTATATTAAAACTTTTTTATAATAAACCCTTTAGTCACAAAAATAATAATTAGAAATAATATATGTACAGGAAGTATAGTCGATTTATATGGTAAATATAAAATAACGCTCATTATAAAAGTGATAGTTACCATTAGAGGAAAGAGCATCAAATGCCAACGTTTGTATTTTATTTCTAATATATCCCTGTCTCTAACTTCTATTTTATTACTCCTAACTCCAAATTGCATGACTTTTAAACTATTTTCATCATCAGGTAGCTCTACTTCTAAGTTTTGATTCTCCATAATACCAGCTACCTTTTCTCCATTTACTATTATTTGAATCAATGAAGCACTGCCTATCCATCCAGTATTTCGCCTAATTGTGATTGACATATTATGACCTCCTCACTAAATGCTTATATACTCATATTCAGCTAAATGTTCTCAAAACTTTTGATAGAATAAAGCAAATACTTACTTTGGCTTTACTCATTTCTTATTTTCACAAACTCATATTGTTAAATCTCAGGATTTTATGTCAATTATATTCAATTAAGGAAGTTTATGTTCTATTTTTCTAATTTTTCTTTTAACTCATCTGATTTTGTTTCCTCACTTAGTTTAGGTTCTAACAGTTCAACTGATTTTATCTTAATGTCTAACATCGGTTCCAATAATTCAATTGGTTTTATTGTGGCATCTAATATTGGATCAAGTAATTCAATTGGTCTTATTGTGGCGTCTAATATTGGCTCCAGTAATTCAATTGGTCTTATATCTATCTCATCTGGTAGCTCCTCATCTTGCTCAATCTTTATTTTTTCATCAGACTCTATTGCTAATCCTTGGTTATCACTAACAGTAAATATAATTAAAAACATTACCATCCCTAATGTTAACAATCTCCTGATCATTAATAACCCTCCTTCTTTTTAAAAATGCTTTAAAGCACACGGTCTTTTTAGCTTAACTTTCTTATAACTGAATGTAAATCTACAATTAAGTCATAGTTTATAAATATTGTGTCGTAAATACAAACTTGATTATTAGTAAAATTTATATTTTAATCAACTATTTCAATAGTTGTTTTTTCTGTTTTCTTTTCACCTTGCTCTTCCCATTTGATTTCGATATATCCACGATTAATTGCCTCTCTATATACCTCTAAAGTATCTTTTCTATCACTTTGTGAAGTAATACTAAACTTATTATTTTCTAATTCGTCTCCCTCCACCTCTTGACTTGAGCTTTTAGAACCTTCATTTTCATCTATAATTTCATATATTCTAAATTCATAGTCTACTTCTTTAGGTGGATTCTCTCCAATATATACTACATCTCCATTAACAGACATATTTCCTTTTCTTATAGTATATTCTAAGGACACCTGCCAATTTTCACTTTCTCCCTGTACATTGTATTTACCTTCTTTAAAAGGTTTACCATTTAAATCAATTCGCAAAATATTACCTGCATTTGCCGTGTTTTGTAATCCTATAATTAATGAAACTTCTTGTTCCTTTCCCTTTAGCATATATCCTTGTGTTTTAATGCCTTCACCATCTATATTTGGATAGAGGGGATTTTCTTCAATTTCCCATTTTTCTTGATCAATATTTCCCATATAAAACTCTTTTACATCTTCATATGTATCCTTGAAGTCAAATACCTCATAATGTTCTTCATATTCTGAACTTGCTGTTAATTCCATTTTGGGATATATAGGGATTCCTTCAAACTTATCTGAATATGTTATTGATTTATTGCATCCTGACAAAGCTAAAATGCTTAATACTAAGATTATCAATATAATTAATTTCTTATTCATTCTCGTCTCCCTTCTTTTATACTTATTGTACTGCTCTTTTATTATGTTTAATCCTGTCTTTACGACATGTTTTAATAAGAATACGTCTAAACTTCAAATTTTTATTTGCTATTTTCTACTTGATAGAGTTAATCCCTATTTCAATCATCTATTTCATCCGTATATCCTTCTTCTACTACAATACTTTCTATTCTAAGGTCTGAATCATATTCTACTATCGCTGTTACTGGAAATCTTGCAGGAGATACAGCACCTGATACCGTTGCATTAATTTTACTACCTACAATTTCATAAAATACATGTGCACCGAATGCAACCTCATCAAACCAAAAACCAGCATCTGATTCATTAAAGTCCTTTTCAAGTATATTTTCATCCCATTTTATAACTGCATTGACTTTACCGTCATTTTTAGTAATTGTAGATGTAACTTTTTTATTTATGGCTTCAACAGGATTTTCAACATCAATTTCGGTTAAATCTTCCAGCTTTAAAACATGAATTTTCTGTTGCAAAACTCCTGTGCCATGATCTGTAATTAACAATATAACCACTTCGTCTACAGTATCGTCATCTACATCTACCATATCGATTGTTGGAGCATATGTTGGATTAGTTGTACTCACCCATGGAAAAGTTTTATTCTTATCATCAACTTGTACTGTGATTTCCTCATACACTCCATCTGTTTCTCTACTGGCAAATAATATAATATTATCTACCTCAATAATCTCAATCTTGTCTTCTGGTCTTTGTATTGTTTGTGCCTCCTCAGTTGGAGGATTTCCCAATACACACCCACTTAACAGCATTATTATTACTAATCCGAGTAAAGACCATTTAAGGTAACCTTCTTTAAATAATTTCATTATTATAATCCTCCTTTTAATGGCTTATTCACTATCTTTAAGACATCAAATAATAATATTATGTATTAAACCTTTTATTTTGGTAATCTTTCTTTATATAGAGACAGGTTGATTATATTAAATAAGATGGTCACAATAATAAGAACTGCTGATACCTTAACCAAAGAACCCGTTGTATCCATAAGAGCAGACCAATCTTCAATTTCAACCAAATGATGATTATAAACAATTTGAAACCATAAAGAAATAGTACAAGTAATCATGCTTAATATAGACAAACTAATCCAATTCCTATGACCTCTTTTTTCATATCTCATAAGGCTCACAACAGGAAGTATCCATGAAACTAATCCAAGCGCTAAACTACCTACATTAAGCCAAGTGTAATCAAATGAATCAAACATAATAATCCCCCTCCTAAAATATACCTTTGTTGCACTTTACTATCTAACTTTGTCGTCAAACGTTAGGAATGTGCATCAATTTATATAACTTTATTAATATCTTTTCTAATCTCAATATAGAGTTCATATATTCCCTTGAGAGTATGGACATCTTCATCTTTTAACATTAGATTTTCTTTGTTTCCTATTCTTTTTAAAAGATCCTCATAGTATATAATTGTATCTTCCAAATTTATTTCTTCCTCATAATTATACTTATCCCACACCTTTTGAAGTCCATCACTTACATCTTTATTTATATACTTGGTTTTTTTCTTAAATCCAAATACACTTCTTTTTAAATCATGATGATACATCATGAGAATTTCTATATCTTCATCTTTAATATATGCTTCATCGTTATTGGTAATAATACTATCTATTTTATCTTTGCTTTTATCGATTAAACTGTCTATCTTACTAATAAATTGTTCTTTATCTTCATCTATATATCTTTTATGTTTTGAATTAATGCCAATGGTATAAAAAAGTAATAAAATAACCAAAAACATCAATATTATCGTTTCCCACTTAATAAGCTTTTTCACTGTTATTTCTCCCTCTGATTAATTGAAAAAGTTACCTCTAATAAAATAATTTCAACTTAGTTTAATAATTATTCCATAACATTATTGGTATCATTTTCTGATCCACTCTTTTCTAACAAGGTAGCTTTTACTTCTTTAAATCCCTCAATAATTATAATAGTACTTCCAACTATTAAACCTAACAATAATACCTCCTAAGATATGCTCATAGATACTTCCGTTAATTCCCAATTTTCATTTTTTAATTTTGCATTATATTCTATAGAAACAGAACCTAAATTTCCAAACCACGAGGTTCCAATTATTTTAGCACTCTTATCTTTATATTCTTTCAACTCAATCCATAGTAAAGAACCATTAATTGTTCCTAAAAGGTGTTCGCCATCAAATTGAAATTTACTCTCATCATTCTTTATATCTTCAAAATCATATACATTTGGAGAAAAGTCCTTAAAAGTTTCTAACACTATGTTTTTCCCTTCAGAACTTAATCCTTCTAAGGTATCTAAGTCTATTGCTATGAAGTCACTACCTCCATTTTCTTCTTGAAAAACAGAACTCATAACTTCAATGTACAAATCAATTCTTTGTTGTTCCAATTGTTCCGAATTAGGCTCTTCTATATCACATCCTGAAGTAATACTAACAATACTTAGAAACAAAACTAATACTAAAGTGCTTGTTTTTCTCAATTTAGACACTCCCTTTGATTTAGATACATATAGTACTACCACTATGACGTCAAGTAATTGTAAGACAAAACACCCATATTGCATATTATTGAGTTGTGATGAATTATTAAGGTTTAGATTTTATCATTATAGATTTTGAACTACTTATTTCACCTTTATCATAGCACTTGTGGTGTCTTATTACTCTGTTTAATAGATAATGTAATCTTTTTGTAAACTCCGTTTATTTGTATGAAAATAGCTATCTATTTAAAGATAGCCCCTTTCATATTTTAAAAAATGTACTTCTTAAATCTCTGGATGACTCAAACAATAAAACTGTTAGCTTATTTTTTATTGGGATTAGATACATATTATAAATATAGAAAAATAGTCTCTCTATTCTTTTATTTAAGTTTTAATGAAATAGCATCAAATTCTTGACCTACCATAATATCTTCTTGTTCAGTATTCCCATCGATATATTTTACATTTACATTGATTATGATATCATCATCTATCATACCCTTAGCATCACTGGGGATTGCAAGAGTATATTCGTATTTATCCTGCTCATTATACATAAGTGTATAGGTATTCCCGATTTCTTTTATACCTTGATATATTTCTGAACCAAGCTCGCCATAAATTATATATATCTTTTCTGTTAATATCCACTCTCTATCTGCTCTCTCTTCGTTTGTAAGTATTACATCTTCTATAAACTTGCCTTTGTTTATCGTATATTCAATTGAATCAATATCTTCTCCAGTAATCTTTAGCATGATATTTGTAAAAACTAAATTGGCTCCACCACCTACACTCTCAACAACTCCTATTCTTTCTTGAGTTGATAATTCAAATATAGCTTTTTCTGGCGATAAATTTTCCCTGAACTCATTACCATCATCATTTATAGCATAAGCTGTGATCACAAAGTTTGTACTCACCAAACCTTTATTAACAGATGGAATAAGTATTGAAATTGATAATATGATAGCAAGTATACTTGCTATTGAAATCCATCTTTTATAATTTAATTGTGTCTTTCTTTCTTTTCTTACACTATTGCAATTATCTATGACACGGTATTTCATTACTTTTGACATCTCAATAGAATTAACAGCATCTTTAATCTTATCAAAATCCATTATTCATTCTCCTTCCGATATCTATCTCGAATAATTTCTCTTCCTCGTTGTAATCGTTTTTTTGTAGCTGACACAGAAACCTTAAGTATATTGGCTATTTCATCTACCTTATAACCTTCTACATAATATAGTAATAATACAGTCTTATGTTTATTTGGTAATTTCATAAGAAGGTCCAGCAAACCATAGTTTTCCTCATCCTTACTGTATAGTTGCAAATTGCTAATATTGACATGGGGATGCATAAAGTGGAACCTTCTCATATTCTTACACTGGTTAGTCGCAACAGTTATTAACCAGGCTTTTTCATGTTCTATATCGTTAAAAGTTGGAGCCTTAGTCAAATACTTAATAAGAGTTTCTTGTACAGCATCCTCTGCATCATATTCATTACATAGAATTACAAGACATAATTTAAATAGCATATTCCCATATTTATCAACTATTTCTTCTATATCATTTCCAGTCGGCCGAACTGATTGTTGAAGCACTTTATCAACCCCTTTCACATATAACACACATGAGGATAGCATTTGGTGACTTTTTTAGTAAATAATTTTATTGAATTTATCTTATCATAGGGATAACAATTTCTTATAATATAGAGATGGTTTAATTAGAGATTCATAGATCTTTATAAAGTATTATTATTTGATTTTAGACCACAGTAAATATAATATATATTTTAGAACATTTAAAGAAAATCATTTCGTAGGAATGTTAATTGGAAATAAATAATAGAATTCATCTCTACTATTCTATTTATACTGAAAAGCCTATTTCTTTGAAATAGACATAAAAAAAGACTTCATATTTTATATTAAATAGGAAGTTTCTGCTAAAAAAGATTTGTGCCAGCAACTCAATTTAGATCTCACAAATTCTGCCATTCTTACCTTTAAAATAAATAAGTTAAGACATCGTCTATTTATTAATATACTCTATTAGTTGAATGATTCTAACTTAATGTTATATAATACTACAAGAAGGAAAAAAGATGTAAATTATGACTATATAGACTAATTCTGAAATTAAAATAATTACATATATCAGAATAAGAAATAAATATTAGGAGGAAAATTTATGTGGCGTTGCCAATCTTGTGGAAGAGAGTACGATGAGTGGGTTGATAAATGTTATACATGCGATATCCCGAGGAGTGAAAATGATTTAAATCAAGAATCTAAATCGGAAGATAATAACAATCGAATAAATCATGTTAAAACAAAGTTTGAAAAACTTCGTAGATATTCTAATTTAATCGTTTCGGTTGGATACATATTAGCAGGAATTCAAATTCTATACTCACTACTCCTTTTAAGTAATATGTATTATTTAGGTGGAACGGAGGGTTTTTTAATAATTACAGCTACAGTAATTTCCGTTGTATTAACTATAGTTACCTTTACTATAATTGGACATATGATTTTGGTGTTTTTAGACATAGAAGAAAATACAAGACAAACTTCAGAGAAACTGGATAATCTCTCTTCTATAATCGAGGAGCAAGAATAAAAAATAATATTAAATGGATTAGAGCACAACATTTATATTATCTACAGCTAAACTTAGGAGCTGTATTTGGGCTTAAAGTTCTTTAGTTAACTTTATGAAAAAATTCCATTTTTGATTCATTCTTTTCGTTAAAGTTCTTTAGTTAACTTTAACGAATTTATTTCTTCTTTGAATACAATAAAACTTTAGCTTTTTGAAATACCAACAGTTTTGTTTCCCTTATTGTTATTATTAGAATCTATTAACTGGGCTATTAGAACCTCTATACTCAGTCCGTAGTTTAATTCTTTTTGTGTCCAATCTTTTTTTAGTACATCATATGCATCACTGGCACATAGTACTCGAGCTTTCAATTCTCTAAATGAATGGCCATTATTATTTATCTCCATCAGCACTATTAATTTTTCTATGCTATCTAAATGCCTTTTAATAGAAGGATTTTCCGTTATAATACCATTCTCTGCAATTATATTTACTTGCGGAGTAGATTTTTTTACTATCTCTAATAATCTTTCTTTGCTACTTAAGACTACATATCTTATTTTATCTTTGTTTCTAATAAAATCAAGATACTCAGCTATGTCATCCACATCTTCTAATAAATCTATGACAGTGTTTTTTCTAACATTGCTTACTAAAACTCTATTATCATTTACTAAGCTAAACCCTAATATTTCGGGTGTTTTAAAATTTATTTCCCCTACTTTACCTTTATTATGTTCGAATATAATGCTCCTTATAGTATTCCCTTCTAATCCCGTAAAAGTAGATAATTCCAAGTTAGTTATTCTAAATGAATTTCTTATAATGTAATCTTTTAGTCTTTTGGTAATAGATCGTTCTTCAAGCAAATCTTCATTTACAGTAAAATATATCTCATTACATTCTTTGCATTTATACTTCTGTCTTTCAAGCATAAAAAGCACAGGTCTATTATTTATAGGAGCATCTGCTATAGTTAATATCTTTGTCCCATATATTGTTAAATCTTCTTTATTCTCACAATTAGTACACTTAATTTTTTTCAACTTCTCGTTTGCCGAAATTATAAACCGACTATCTTTAATTTTGATATCTGTAATTATAGTGCTTTTTGAATCCATCATTTTTATAAGATCTATAACACCACTTCTCCTGTTATTCCTATGTGTCATTTCTTTTATACAATCTCTAAATATAACATCTTCTAAGAAAGGGAGCATCTCATTATATCGTTCTCTAAACATCTCCTTTACTTCATCTATTCCTTCCTTTTCTTCAAAGTCCTGGATTTTTAAATTTTCATGTGTTCTTTCTTTATTGTAATACCAATCAATAATCGGAAAATAACCATCTACATTAGGAATATCACTTCTTAATATTTGTATTGTGCTATCAAATACTAATCTTTGATCTATTAATTCTTCAAAAAATTCCATTAAAAAATTATTATAGTCAACTAAGTTAATGGTATCATCTCCCTCATCTTGTCAAATATAGTGACTCTATTATAACATCTTTTTAAAAAACTAATATTCATTTATTCCGAATGTAGAACGAAAAGTTCGCCAAGTGAACTTTTTGACAGAAAAAAAGAACCTCTTTATTATAGTAATAAGATTCTTTTTGATATAAATTATTTAAAAAGCATCTACTAAAAAGTCACAGTTTATCTATCTTGTCCACTCTTTCACTTGCATCTTCAACAAAGCTAACTTTTCAACATCTCACTTCTCAATTATTTATTTGTGATATTCAGATGTTATCTCCATAGCTTTTATGAATCCACCTTTACTTCTATTCTCATCGTAAATAACTAAATTCAAATCTGCTTTCTTAAACCATCGTCTTCCTATTTCAATTGCAATACTTGATGGACATGCTGGAAAAACATGTAGGTTATTATTGTGACCATACATTTCTTTAAGTCTATCCAAAATCTGATTAATCTTTACTGAGAAAATTTCTAATTGTTCTTTTGTCATTAAGTAATCAAAATTAGGATTTTTTATAGTTAATGTGCAAATATCTATGTCTTTATCAGGAAATACTGCTTGTATTCTATCATCTGTTATAGTTCCCGAAAGAGATAGGTTTAGAGCAATGTTGTTTGATATCTTTTCAGGATAAATAATCTTATAATCAAAATCTCTTATATCCTCCTCCAACCATTTCCACGTGTCTGGATTCCTATGTTTTTGATATACGGCCGAGCTTACTTTATCATCTAATAGCGCGCCTAACTTAATTAATAACGGGATTGGCGCAAGAGCAAACACAGCAAAACTATTAACTTCATTTTCTTCAATTATAGGCCTTACTTTCTTATTGAAATTATTAACTAAATTATTTTCTTCATCTATCCAATATTTTTCTGTATTATCTTTATCATACCTACCACTCATTCCAAGATTGATATGAGGAAAATGAGTAAAGTAATCAGGTAATAGCTCACTCTTTATTCGCTTTTCAGTAAAAAAATTATCGATGTCGCTAATTCCAGCGTAATATGTTATAACATGACAATCCTGATCTTCAGTTATTCCAGTAACCAATCTAATTCGATCCTCATGCTCTTTCTTCATATTTGTTAATAACTCAATGGTAAAGTATTCAAGATTCTCTGACTTATCAATTTCATTATGACACGATGGACATAACAGCATTAAATTGTTAACATCTTTGGCTAATTTAGCTGATTCTTTTTCTACACCTCTTGGTCCCTTTGCTAAATTAGCAATAATATGAGCCATTTCAGCCCCATTAAAACTTTCTGGGGAAGTTACAGAATCGAATAGAAACTTATTACAACTTCGCATTTCACATCGGCCAGCTGCACGAGTCCATAATTCTAATACCACTTTAGGCGGTATTCTTGTTTTTGACAAATCTTATCAACTCCTCATAGGTGCTTACCAATTCTTTTTTATCTATACTCATTTTTAAATTTTCAATTGTATTCAAATGACATCTTTTGTACTTTTTCCCACTTCCACATACACATTTTTCATTTCTACCTACTTTTTCATTTATCGTCAATTTCAGTAACTTAAAAACCATTCTATCGTTTTGTTCTTGAAAATACTCTTTAAGGTGTTCTAATTTGCCGTGAGAGCCGTGGCTTCTATCTCCGTAGGGACAAATACCATATTTGTAATAGTACATGAAGCTCATTAAATATGAATTCAAATATCTATTTAAAAATTGTTCTATACTATGATTTTTTGCATACATTAGCATCTCAAGAGGAACGCCTAAACAAAAGAATATATCATTCATGTGAAATTCTTTAGGTATCTTTCCATCAAGCTCTTCTATGTCGGGTATAGTTAAAGGATAATCTTTATATATGTGTATTTTAATATTAAATTCATCCGACAATTTATCTTCAAGGCCTTCGTAATAATATGCGACTCTGATTCTACCTGATACAGTTATTTCACTGCGTTTATCTTCAATAATTAAGGTTGAATTATTAAGTGATGATATCCAATCTTCTACTGAATTTATTAGTCTACTTACCATGTCTACTCCATGGTTTACTTGAAGTGTTTGAGCTAACGCTAATAATTGATTCTTCATTTTCCGAACTATCTTTACATGGGACAGCTAACTTTTCACATAATATTTTATGAAAGTTTTTGTCGTTAATATTATCTATTATATCTCTTTCTAAAGCTTTCAACCAATCGAAAAAAGCTCTTGGTATATTAATATTATCATTCCATTTATCAGCAAAGTTTTCATTAATATTAACTGGATTTGGAATCCACCATTCACTTTCCTTTCTATATATTAAACTCCTTATTTGGTATGAGGTATAAAGCTTGTTATCAATAAGACGCTCTACTTCAATAAGCGCACGAGTAACCTCAGCAAGTAGGTCTACAAAACCTAATTGCTGTAAATTTAGTGTATCCACAATCTCTGCAGCAAGAGTCGTAATTATAATCGATATGGGCTTATCATCTTCAGATTTTTTACCAGAAAAGTACACATCTCTATGCCTTTTTAGAAGCTGAATTACTCGTTGCATAGGAGTCTTTACAAGCTGTATTGGCACTTCATCTATGTTTGAAAATAGATCTTTATTTTCCATATAAATTGTACTTCTCTTTTGCTCAATCATAGTACGATATTTTTCGCTTTTGATTAGGCTGAACCACTCTCCATAACCCTTTGGATTGCATGAAAGCCACTCAGCTCTTGAATCATCATCGTCTTTATGAGTTATGGCTACAGATAAATCAGCTAAGTATTCAAATCCTGGTTTTGTTAAGATTTTTTGGATTTCTATTTGACTTTCAGGTATAGCAGGAACTATATCTGCATGGAATCCCAATCCCTCTTGTTCTGCGTATTCAATACGCCAACATCTTTTCTTTTCTAAAAGCTTACTTGCATAAGTACCATTTTGTTTAAATGTATTACCAACATAGTCTCTAACTTGTTGTGGTAATAATGTTGACTTGTCTTTTGGATATTGAGCTACTAAGTCTACATCATATTCTACATTTTTGTTTTTTCTATAAGGTCTGATTGTTGTACCAAGGAGTATTGAACCTTGAGTATATACTTCCACTTCGGTGTCGTTCTTCTTTAATTCCTCTGACAGTGCATCATAACTACTCTTGATTCTCATATACTGAGTTACGGATAATTCTAACTCTTTTATTGAATCTATTAAAATCATTTCTGAGTTGATAATTACCACTCCTTTCATATATCGATTTCTTATCAGCTTAAATAAATTATAACATAAACCTATAACTAAATCAACATCTGGTGGAGAACTTTTGTTCACCCACTCTATATTGTGTGTTTTGCAAAATTAATAATTCCATCTACAAAATATAGATACTTTTACATCCATTCTTCTCCAGTATCTTTCTTGCTTCATTTTTAATTCTTATTATATATTTATCATTTACTTTCGATGTTTCTATTAGCTTAGACTTGTTTATACTTATCCCTTATCAACGGATTTTTGTGTGAGAGTTATTCTCCTCTTTTGACAGCCTTGTTCCAAATAATCTCGTATAAAAATGGGAGCCCTCACGTATGTCGTTTGTAAGCTCCTTTAGTTTGAAAATAGAAAACTACGTTGCAATTGATAATGCAAAGTATCTCCTTATGCCCTAAATAGAATTTAGGAATTTTCTAAATAATCATTGAAAAGTCAAAGAAAAAGTTCTGCCATTTTATTAATTTCAAATTCTAAATTTGCTTTTTGTATATTTATCTTCCCTACTATGTCCCTTTGCAATAAAGTTTTGACTTTTGACACCCCTCAAACCCTGATACCTTCGTCAAAAATTTAAATAAAGTCTTGACGATTTTCCCTCTTTTTTCAATTTCAATTCTCAAATTCATCCAATTCAGAGTCAAAACTTTATTAAAATTTGAATAAAGTTTTGCTTATTTATAACAAAATTTGAAAACTTTCCATTCCTCTTTTCCTCTTGTTTTTTCTCATTCTTATCTCTTTTTCCCACTTCTTTTCCCACTCTTTATTCACCCTTATCAATCACATCCTATGGCTCCGCAGTCGCCTACAAGGCTTGCAAATCCTATGTTTATACAATTGCATCAATTCTCATTTTCCTCTTGTTTCTTCCTGTTTCTTTTTCTCTTTTATTCAATCTTTTCCTGTTGTTTTTTCTCTCTTTTTTCAAGAAAAAGATGAAAAGGAGGGAAAGAAAGAGGGTGATGTTTTAGTGGGAAAATATGGTGGAATCAAATGTTTATTATAGTGGAGTCCTTTATTAGAAAAGTCAAAACTTTATTATATTAGGACATGTTTTCGTTCAAGCAGTACGACATATTAACATGTCTTAAGAGTACAATAAATATGCCACTATTGATATTCTTTCCTCAGTGGAGGGTATATTTTAGAAAATCACTTTTGGAAGAAATGTTAAAATATGTAACCAATCAATTCTGTATTTTTAATTGAATTGATTGGTTTAAATTAATTAAAACATATCCATTATAGTTTATATAATCATTGAATATTTCATCAGAAGTTGTGATAATTTGTCTCCATAAATTAAGATTATATTCGCCTCATCTGCTAATCGTATATCATTATCATCAATCTTATTCGTTGTATTAATTAAAATAAGAATCGCATTCTCATTTTTATTATCTTCTTTCATTTTAATTAACTGATTTATTCCTTCAATTACATTAGAATCTTTACCTTTTTTATTTTTAACTTGTATATTTATTTTAGGTATAATCTCATCTTTATTCCAGTTATTATCAGATAAAGTCATAATATCATCTAAAAGGTTCCCATGATCTATACCAAACATCAGATCTATATCTCCACCTTCTCTATTATACTTATTTTTTCCCAACAAAATATATCCATTTTTTTCAAATATCTCTTTAATAATATTTTCCATCGTATGTGGCGCCCAATGGGTTACACGATTTATTATTTCCTTACTTAATTCTGAAAAATTCTTGCTGTTAGCTATTCCTATATCTTCTAATAAACTACTATTCCCATTTATTTCAAAACTTTTTATAACACTCTCTATAGCATTAATCGTTTTCTCATTCCAAACATTGTTTACCGCTGACTGATATGCTCTAAAAGTTCTTTTTATTTGATTAACCTCATCACCATTTCCAAAATAATTTACACCCTCTTTTAAAACTTTAACTTTTAGACAGTGTCTAAAATCATCCATATTCCAATGATTAGTAAAAGAATCAGTCGTATCAAAATAATACCCTTCTATAACTTCTAATATTGAAAACTGGTTGTTTTCTGGTACTTTAGGGATGACAATAATATCTCCTGGAACAAAATTTAACATAAGGGATAAAATATTATACCTTTTTCCAATATCCTTTGTTGTTGTAAGGTCGTCTGACCATGCTTTTCTCCATCCATTTTCGAAACTATCTACTCCATCTTCTAATGACATTCCTGAACTTCCCCAACCTTGGCGCAATACACCTTCTTTTTTAAGCGAAGATAATATTGACTCTTTATCATGTCCATAACTTATTCTAAATATATAATAATTTTTTCTCATAACACTTCCTCCTTCTTCAGTCTCTGCAATCTATCCCTTTGCAATAAAGTTTTAACTTTTCATACTCTTCAAATCCTGAAATCTTCGTCAACATTTCGAACAAAGCATTTCGGATTTCACTTCTTTTTTTAGTTTCAATTCTCAAGTTTATCTATTTTCATGTCAAATGTTTATCATCTTAAGACACAATAATTCTATTTCAGTACTATCGTTCATTCATAATTATATTTCAATTATATTTTTACCATAAATGATTTCTGATGTATCGCTATATTTATCAAACCATTTTTCATTTTCAGTATGTACTGGAATAATAACTTTAGGGCATACCTCTCTTATTAGTTTATCTATTGTCATTTCATCTGCGTGACCACTTGTATGAAGAATATGTAATTTAAGGCCTTTGTCTTGCATAAATGATAAGAACTCCTGAAGTTCCAGTTGTTCCATATATCCCTTCCACATACCATAAAACAGTACACCATTATTAAAGGAGACTAACTCATTGAGTTTAATAAGATAATCTCTCATTGACTGGCGGATACACATAAGAAATGGAGTTTTGGCAATTTCGTACTTACCAATTTTAGCATCACCATATTGTATTAACCTTTCATATTGCTCTTCGCCTCCAGTAGTAAATACCCTTATACCTCCATCTACATTTGGTTTAGGCGCAAAATTCCCTGCTGACATAACAATATCAGCAGTATATATATCATCGAGGAATATTCTATTAGTTTTCTTTGCAACATTATGAGCTGTAACTATTCTCTCTACATTCATAGCAGACATCATTATAAACGCTGGACCATTATGGGATTTCAAATAATTTGTAGCGATATCTTCAAGTTGTTGTTCCTCTATGTTTTTTCGTGCTGTTTCTCTTGATAGTGTTGTACCTTCAATTATAATTGCATCTACTTTGGGTAATGCACTAAGTAACTTTGTGAAATCAAGCCGACCATTTGCTCTGAAATCTCCAGTATAAAGAACGGTTTTGTTATCTACTTTAATCAAAAACATATATGAATCAAAAGCTGAATGATCACATAAAAAAGGTGTTAAGGAAATATCCCCCACAACTACAGTTTCTTTATCATAGATAAAGTTCGGTGAAAAGCCTATATTTTTACCTCTGTAATTTGCTGATGCTTCATAAACTTTGTATGCTTTTTCTCCCATATACACTGGAATATCTTCAATCAAACTTGGTAATAATCCCATGTGATCAGAATGATAGTGAGAAATAAAAACTGCATCACAATCCTTCTTACCCGAAAATACTCCTTCTATCTTAGGTATTACTACATTACTATCCTGATTTAAGTTAACTCCCACATCCAAGAATATTCGGTTTAATGAAGATGCTATTTCTATAATAGAACCGCCTATTTGCTGTTGTCCTCTGTGTATATGTATCTTCATTATTTCTTATACCCCGCTATATATAGTAAAATAATTGTATCGACGATTTCTGCAGCTTGCATGGCATCTTCTGCAGTACATAATTCGTGGTTAAAAGTAAGATTAAAACCAGTGGAAGTGCTTTTCCAATTATTATTCACAACCTCATAATCTCTGGTAATTTTCGATGTTATAGATTGTATAATCCCTTTTTGCATAGAACTAAAATCTTCTTTAGACCTCCCCATAAAAAGAGTTTTACTAACAACAAATATCATTTCGTTTTTATAATCAAAATCAAATAAAGTATGAAAATCTCCAGTATTATTATCATGAATAGCATCTATTCTGGAGGCAATGTTATAACGCCCATCTTTTGTTGTATCTTTTGCAATGATAGGATTATATTTTAATAGAACTTTTACCATCTCATTCTCAAAAGCTTCCTTAAAATTCTTTGCTTTCTTAGGAACAAGGTGTTTAAGAGCCGCAAGAAGTACCATAACTACTATCAAAGTCCCTGAGATATCCTTGATTGCACCAGCAATACTTAACGCATCAACTCCACCTAAAATTAATTCTACGATTGCTGCAACAATTGCAATTACGCCTAATAATCCACCACCGATTTTCTCAAGTGCATCAAATTTACTGAAATCAAGTTTATTCATTATTAACCCTCCTTAACAATATATTTCCCACTTTCTATACTAATATAAAAAGGAACACTATCTAATAAAATCATAAGTTGTCTTAACCATTGTCTATCTTCTTTCATTTCTTTATGTTGGATGCCCCCTAAGAACACTAATGGACTTGCTTTGATTATTGTATCTTGAGGTAGTGTGAAATTAGAAATCATTTTTTCAGAGTTTGCTGTTTTCATATAAGTATATCCTTCAAGAACACACCTTAACATAGTTTCTTCACTATCTGGTTTCTTCAATTCAAGTATTCGTAATATGCTCCCATCATAAGCAAGTAAATCTACTTTCCCAGCAACATCTTTTCGAGTTGACTTCAAAGGTGTTTGATAATCAATAATTTCACCTATAGAATTATAAATATGCCCCTCTTTACTTTGATTAAACATCTTCATTGCTGTCAATTCTTCAATTCTGTTGGAACTTTCCGAAAACACACCAATATGACTTGCTGTTTTATAAGAAGATTCTCTTGTGGTAACAGAAATGGTTGTCCTAAAAAGTTCTATGTGGTTACATATAAACTCTGCAATTATTTCAGTATAGTATTCTTTTGTATCAGATGTTTTACCTCTGTAATTTACCATACTGGTCTTATAAAAAGTCTTTATGTCTATAAGTGCTTTTTGACATTTCTCCAATGTTTCTTGTCGTGTATAATCCATAATTTCACCTCTGTCTTCATAGTTTACTGTGTTTTATATAATTTAGTATATCATTGTAAAATAAAGCATTCAATTAATATTATCCATCTTTTGGAAATTACTTATTATTAAATCACAAATAAAAATTTTCATCAAATCCCTTATCCTCTAATATTCTTCTTACTTCCTTTTCCATTCTCATTATATATTTATTGTTTACTCCTGAAATTTCTATTAACTTAGACTTGTTTATATCTATCTCCTCTCTTTCCATTTCATCGATAGCCCACTTAATTCTTCTAATATGGAACTCTTCTATTGTTTCTACTTGATCTTTAAGATAACCATGTATCATTGGCATATTCTTGACTCCATTTGATAACCATCCCTTTATGCCAAGTCTACTTCCTATTGCACTAATAGTAATTCTTATAGGTCCATCTTTCATCTCTTCTATCGTTTCTCTTACCTTCTCTATATATAGTGCATCTCTACTGGCCCATAATTCATCTAATCTACTTGACTGCTCTGGATTTAGTTCTGAGTTTTCAAACAGCCATTCTTTATCATATTTTAATAACCATCTAAATATAACCTCTTCCTTCTCCTTTAGGTCATATCTACTTTTATTTGGATTCTCTTTTCTTAATTTTAACCATAACTCTTTATTAAGTTTCATTTTCATCCAGTATTCTTCTGTTTCAATATAATCAAATCCAACGTGTCTACCTCCGCCGTTGTATCTCCATTTAGTATCAATACTTAATAATTCAAGTTCTCTTTTTATTGTTTTAGTTGATGTATGCATTTCTTTTGAAATAGTTCTTATACTTTCACCATTAATTACAAGTTCCATAAATCTATCTTTCCAAGCAGTCTTAAAGTCTTCTGTCCCTTCATCTGGAGTTAAAAACTCATTAATATCTACATTAACTGCTCTAAGCAATATTATATTGGAAACAGGGTTAGATATTCTTCTCTTCCCTCTTACTAAAGTAGTAAGCCAATTAGCAGGATCTTTTATGTCTATTTGATGTCCCAATAATTGGAGGAATTCTTCTCCCCAGAACTCAATCACTACCTCTTGTAGCTTTGTTTGTCTAATCATTCCATACGGAGATGCTAACCCTTTTGATATTAGTTTATTCATCAATATTTTCCTTGATTCTTCTGGATTGTAAAATGCATATTTCCTGTTTAATAAGCTCTCAATACTTTCTGTCAATAGCTTCGCTTTTATAAGCATATCGTCTTTTAAATCAAGAGTATTGTCTTTAAATTCAATATTTTTTGCCCCATTATACATTTGCCTATTAACTCCTATAATAGGAAAGTTAGTATCCAGTAGATATGAATTATGTTTGCTACAAACAAAGACTCCTGGTATTTGATGTTCTCTATGCCAAAAGGTTTCCCCGTAATTAGCCACATCTTCTTTTAGACACTCTGGGCAATGTCTTAAAAATTGCAAACTTTGATTTTTACGACCTAAGCTTATTACACCTAACATATTATAGACTTTTGATAGATTTCCTCTTCTCATTATTTCTATTGATTTTAATGCTCTTTCCTCTGGTACAAATGCTCCATAATATGGAAATAGGGTATGGTAGTATACTATGTTTTCCCAAGTTAACTTAGATCCTATTGGTAGGTTTTTTATTAGCAAATCTAATTCTCCTTGAAATTCTAAAGAAGAGCATATGGTTCTTGAATTAAATAAGTCTTCAATAGAATGAACATGTCCAGGATTAGCAGAATAAATATGATACCTTGCTATTGTAGAGTATATTAATTCATCTTCATAAGGAGTAGGAAAGAAATATGTCCCCATTTTTTTCACCTCGCTATAATTGTTTAACAATCCCACATCTTATTAATATATTATATGCTGATGATTCACTATTTATGCCTTTAGAAATTTTTACTCGTAAGTCATCCTCCTCTAATTCATTTATATCAATCTTATCTTTAGTTTTAGATGGCTTTAATGATACCTTACTCTTATTATCGTTTGTTTTATCCTTGGAAGATGTTTTATTTGTATAGTTCCCCATACTTGTATCTTTTGGATTATAATTTAGTGGCATTATATCTTCAAATTCTAATAAAGCCCCCAAGTCATTATTTCTAATTGCCTCAATTGCTGGCCTTACTGTTATAAGATTAAACTTTGCAACTTCTACTATAAGTTCTGGAGTGACTTCTTCAGTACCATTATTTATAGCTTCAAGTTGTGACATAGCATAAAGTTTGACTGCTATATCGAAAATTCCCTGGCTCTCTCCATAAAGTGTTTTAGAGACTTCATACTGGTTTTCTACACCTTTTCGTGTTGCATTAAATCTTAGCAGCGATTTTGTAAATAGAGCCCATTCATTATTTTCATAACTTGTTATCCTATCAAATATTATTTCTCCCTTACCAGTAAATCTCCTTGCTTGTCTAAAATGGGATTGAAGCATAGACATAGCCTGATTGGTTCCAATTAAAACAATCGGCACCGTTATTGTATTAACCAATGTTAGAAAAAAATCGAGTATGTTATCCTTGCCTCCCGACTTTGCCTTTGAAATTAGCTGGATCTCATCAATAACAAGCAGTCCTAATGATGCCCGTTTTGCTATCTGACATATGACGGGAAGCAGTCTATTAACTGGAGAATTAGCAACTTTTCTAAAATAATCCGTCCCAAGATATTGATCAAACTTGCTTATAATATCCAAGCATAAACCTTTTATGCTTCCATCATGAGGTGTGTTTATAAACAAGTATACAAGTTGATATTGGCTATAATTAATATTCTTATATTTTGAATGTATTATTAATTGAGGATAATTACTTAGTATTTTCGAAATTGATAGGCTCTTCCCCATTCCAGAAACACCTATTATAGATAAACTATTTACAGAAGGAAGTATGGAGTGGTGTTCACTTATTTTGGTGATATCTTTATCTTCTATAGCTTCATATATTTCATAGTATTTCTCTACTATTTGTTTGGAAAATGGATTTCTGTAAACATAGCCTTGTCTTATCATCCTTGAAATCCTATCTTCGAGCTCAATATGAATAGGTAGTGGCTGAAAAAACTTATAGAGTCTTTCTATAAGGTGAGCCCTAATGGAACCACTCATTGATAATTCGTCATTAGTTATAGTAGGATAATTAGTAAGAGAACGAATCAATTGAGCTTTGTCCATCATATTTGGAAGTGACTCTATTAAGGGATTCCCTTGATATTCTTTGATTTCTTGCTCTTTATATTCAGCAATTACTCCATGTGTAATAGGATGGATACTATTATCAATCATTAAGCATCTCCTCCTGGATTCTAAATAACTCATCTGTAGAATTATTAGTGTCATTTAGATTTTCCTTAAACTCTACTATAACTGAATTTTCTTCTACCTCTATTTCTTGTTCTTGCTCTTTGAGTCTTATTCCTTTCTCTTTATCTTCAATCAATATTTCCTTGATTTTATTCTCCTTTATATTCTTCAATCTCGCTTTTTTAGATTTAATATCTTTAGTCTTTGTTTTTCTTCCTTCAATTGATTCATTCACTATATCTTCAATATCGTTAATAAGATTTACTTTTGATTGCAGTTTCTCATATTCTAATACAGTCTTTTCTTTTTTCTCTTTTTCTAATAAAAAATCAACATCATAAAATGACTTATTGTTATATCTGCTGCTATTACTTAATAACGTACATTTTTGATAGTCATCAGAGTTTTTATCTAAAATATAAATATACTCTGCTATTCTTGGATCAAACATAATATCAATACTCCAACTTCCATTCTCTCTTGCTCTTTCAAACCATCTTTCTTTTAAGGCTTTATCACATGTATATCTTATATTTTTGTACACTATTCCTTTCCCTGTAACTCTTGCTTTATCTCTTGGGAGAAGATAAAACTTAAGAATATCTTCATCTACATGTCTTAATGAACCTGAACGGTTTCTAATTCCCCACTCCCATAATTCAGTAGGTATTGCAGAAACATTATCTGAAATCATCGCTTCATCTCTTTCATAGGCAGGTAAATATGAATTATTTAAATATATAATTGTCTTTATAACTATTTTAGTAAATTGATGAAGATTTAATGTCGCTGTGAGCCTATAATCTGGTGCACCTCTCTTTTGGAAGTCATCTCTTATAACTCCAGTTAAGAATGGTTTAATTGCATCTTGTAATAATTTAAAATATCTTTCTACGATTGCCTTCATGTCGCCTCTGTACGATGCTGTGTTAGATAGATGAAGTCCTAACTTTTCAACTACGGTTTCTATACCTGTTGACTCAAGCTCACCACGGTCGGCCAGGATTCTTTTACAAATATGCTTTGCTGGCCACTCTTGTGAGATTATATCTATATCATACTCACTACAAAACTTCTTTTTATCAGTTGCAGAATTTAGAAGTGCCATAGCTGCATTAATATAAGATGCTGAACCAAGAGATATGTGTACTCCACATACCATTCTTGTAAATACATCTAAAACCAAATAAATTGTTGGTCTACCGATTATTTCTTTATTATTATAGCTTGATACAAGATAGAAGTCGCCAATTGTCGCATCTACTTGATATATACTTGCTGGAGATATCGCCTCATCTGTTGAACTGTGTAGCACAGCTCTACTTTTCAAATTGTAGTTCTTTGCGCCATCTCTACCGATTATTTCTTTTATCAAGTCCCTATTCTTATAGTGCCAGTACTTAAATTGCGAAAAGGTTGGAAGATTTGAAGGATCATTAACTTTAATTAGTTCTCTTCCATCATCTCCTATTCCTCTTGTGCTAAAATATTCTTTTACCATAAGTTCATATGCAGTTTTTAATGATGCTTTCTTGGATGTATTATAGAATTTATTTATAGAAGTTTTAAATATCTTTTGGATATTATCATCAATACTAATCCCTTTAGCATCTGGACAAATTCTTTTTTCACCCATTTTATTTTCTGTTGCATTTGAATTCGTCTTTCTTCCACTATTCCTATTATCAGGAATTAAAGCATCTTTTATCATTCCAAGATTAAAAAATCTTTTTAAATACTCCCTTACAGTTCTATCGCTAATATTGTGCTTTGCACTCATCTTTTTAATCGCAAAACTCCTTATTTTCTTATCAAGTATCCCATCATCACCCGTAATTTCATAGATCCCTTGAATAATATTCCAAGCTTTATCTCTTTTTTCTATGTCATTCTGACTAAGAATCCTTCCATTAATAACATTTTTATATATTTCATCAATGGTGTAATATTCTCCATCTAATATTGCCTCTCCCAGTTCTTTTAAATCCATTTTTATTAAATCAAGCCAATCCTTATCAAGGTCATATAAGAATATTTTTCCTTTTATAGTATTTATGCCTATTATTCTATATATTTTCCCCTTATTATCTTGAATCAGTTGATTAACTAATAATTGATTTTCCATTTGATCCACCCTCCTTTGGGATTGTTAGGATTTTATTAGATTTCTTACTTAGGTCTATATTCTTTTCCATTTCTATCAATATCTTTTTCTTAGCAACTAATCTTCTAAATAATAGTATCCCTTCACCAGCGCGAAGATCGTATTCCTTTTCTAACTCAATGCATATATCCCTAACTGGCTGTGATGATGCGTTTTTTAGTCTATCCAATAATTCATTTTCTAAGCTATCTTGAATTGTTGGTGTTAAAGATTCTGTTTCATCATCGTTATCATATAGACTTGATAAAGCCCATTCTATATTTTTTGCCCTTGTCTTGTTTATTTCTTTTTGCGTTATAATTCCCCAATCTATGTTTTTAGCATCCCAATATCTTCGTTGGAGCTCCATCATTTCAATTACATGTTTCCTATCTAACTCATTTGAGTTTTTTACACTTCTTGCAATATAGCCTATCTCACCATCTTTACTCTTGGTAGTTATCAGAAAAGTAGTTGTAACTATAGTAGGTGGTTTATCTTGATTATTATAATTATTGTATTTACCAAGTCCATACTTATCTAAATTCCCTAAGAGTCCATTTATACTTAAGAGAGGGTAATGTTCGCGTATATCTATTACATAATCCATAAAAGAATATATATAGAATACATTTGTCTGTATATCAGAAAGAAAATGATGTATTCGACCTGTTTTGTTACTAAAGACTCGGCTGACTCTCCCTAAACTTGGAAATGACTGTATATTTAACCAAGGTAAATAATCTTCTCCCTCTCCCTGCCCACGCTTTTCCTTTAAGAACTTCTCATACTTTTGCTGTGTCCATTCAACTTTTCTCTTAGCCATGTCTTTAACCCCTCCTTGTCTTGCTTGTAGACAAAATAAAAAGACGCCATTCTCTGTAGGCAATTAACACTCTTTTTTTTAAAGCGATAATTGTTATAGAAAATAACATCCTATTTTACTAACGTAAATTTATTTAAAAATTATTACTTATAATAATTAATTAGTTTATCCAATTCAATTTTCAAACCACACTCTCTTAGTCGTTTTTCTCTTATGTAGTATAATTTTGTAATTTTGTCTTTCTTATCATTTAAATTAGCATGATGTAGTAGCTTGTGACAAACTGCACAGAGGCTAATAATATTAGCTTCCACATCTATACTATAGTCAAATTCATTCTGAAACTCCATTGGTATTAAATGGTGTGCTTCTACATAGTTTTGGCAACTTGTTTTAGAGAGGAAATCTTTATGATTACTGTCTAATTCACATAAATAGTTTGCATCAACTATAGCTCTCTTTGCTACTTTAATACTCCTGGGAAAATATGTGCCTCTCCCTAACACTAATGGAACTTCCTTTTGTTTCTTCTCATCTCTTATTTCATAATCCTCTGCAAAATATTTTTCTGTTTTATTTTGGAAATCAGTTTCTAATATCTCTTCCAATGTTGTTTCATCTTCTAATCCATTTCTGCCATTGACATTCAAAATACCATTTATACTTTTAATGGTATTAATAGACTCTAACAAAAAATCTGTTGCTTCAATTCTAATTAAAATCTCTCTAAAACTTTCTTTTGTCAATGGTACACTCGAACCTTGCCATCCGTTTATCAGATACTTATCTTTAATTTTTATATCCATTTTTAAATTATCAATTAAAATTGGTTCAGTGTTAATTTTCTTTAAGTATTCAATATCTACTATATATCTGTCAGGATCAATATAACTATCATCAGTCCAGAACTTAGATTTACTATCACCTCTTCTATATGGTTTGCCTAATATTCTTACAATCGCATATACACCAGAATCCAGTTTTTTTCTTCCTTCTAACTCTACCTTTGTCCTTTTATCCTTACTAACTCTAATTATTCCGAGTTGCCCAGCTTCAAACCATTCTTTCTGCCAATTATCTATTTGATATGTATCACGAGTTATATCTTCTTCAAAAAACTTATCGATATCCCATTTCTTAGGCTGACAAATGAAACTCCAATACCCTGTAGGCTTAATTATATTTTCCCCCATTAAGGCCTCCCTCTAAATTTTATTTGTACACCATCCTAATTGTGCTACAAGTACCTACTATAATGTTTTTAAATTATAATGACTTCATAGAATCTCTGTGATTAGTTTCTCTATCAAATCATATTTGTTGAAAATTTCTCTTGCTATCTCCTCGGCAGTAGACATGGAATTGTTTAAATCAAACTCTACTATAGTAGACTGATAAATATCCTCTCCCAGTGATTTCATAGATACAGATCCTAAGGATTTTTCTAACTTTGAAGCTACATTAGGAGACCAAACAGTAATCTTGCCAGAATTAGGTTCGATATCATCAATATTACGAATATCCTTATAAACTATATATAAATCGGCTTTGTCCTTTCTGAAAATACTATTTTCTTTTAAACCTATAAGCTGCACCTCCAAATGTCCTTTAGCTGTTTGATTTTGCCATATATTTGTACTAAAATTATCCGAACTAATTTTATCTGTTTCATTTACTATTATATTATAAACTTCATCAACTATAGCATTTAAAAATCTTTCTACTTCCTTACGAGCTTCTGTTAATATTTGATAATCGTTTAAGTATAAAACACCAGCTTCAGATATCCTTTCCATAATTAACCCTCCAGTAATATTTCTATGACTTTCTTATTTTCATCTATTAGTTTGTTAAATCTTACAATACTTCCTAAGTGAAATTTTTCATTCACCAACTTATTTCCCAATAAAATAATTTCGTCTAATGATTCTTCTACAATCTCATACGGGCCTACTGCCAAATCAATTAATAATCTCATTAAGTTTTCTTTTCCTATATTAGAAATATCATTCGATTTTAATAGATTAATTCCCCTGTCTATTACTTCTTCATGTGTTAGAGGCAACCACCCATAGTGGTTCTTATTATTATTTCTTTTAGTGGTTAAATAAATCTTAACTTTTTTCTTATCCTTATAGTTTAGATTGTTATTTAAAGCAATATTATATCTTTCTAATTGATTCATATCTGTATCAGGATGTTTACTTTCGTCACTTAGAATCTTTTGTTCAACAATGATTATATACTCTTCGCCCACTATACCAATATCGGCATAACATCCAATCTTTTTATTTTCTTCCTGAATCACACCCAATTTAATTTCAGGTATAACTTCACAACTTTCACTCCAATTTGAATCAAAATCAGATAATTCACATTCTGGATTAAATATTGTTTTTAACAGTTTATCCTGCAATCCATGTTTTTTATTTGAGTCTAAAAAATAAGATAAATATTTAGTGAATCTGATTTCCTGTGTACCATGTCCACATATAGACAAAATTGGAAGTGGTATTCCTTCATGTATATCAATATTATTTAAAATATTCTCTATAAATGGTATATTATCAGTTTCCCAGTTTGTCATAAAAGCACTTTTTATTTGGATAATCTTTTTTTGAAGTTGTTGTACCTTATCTTTTTTAAACGAAGCTTTTTTAATATTTAATATAATATCCTTAATATCTTTTTTAGACTTTCCTATATTGTTAGTTTGTTCAGATGTCATCTTTATGTTTCCTATAATGTTACTAATTTTATCTAAATCCATGCTTATACTAACCCCCTTCCATTATAGGTTTGTTTTTTCTTTTATAAATTTACACTATTATATGCATCTTGAATAACCTCTTTAGTAATCCCTATATATTTTAACGTTTGTGATTGAGTGGAATGATTGAATACCTTCATTAATGTTTCTAAGGATATATTGTTCATATATCTATGAAATCCGAACGCCTTGCGCATCGAATGAGTCCCGTAGTTACCTTTAATGTTTAACTCTTTTACCATATCCTTTATAATTCGATGTAAACTCCTTACTTGTAAGTGGCTTTCTCCTTTTCGGCTTTTAAATATAAAATCATCTAAATAAACATTCCCTAAAGAATCTTTAAATTCCTGAAGTGCCTCTTTAGCAGATTTGTTTAACTCCACATCTTTTCTTTTATTAGTCTTTTCTTCATTTATACATATAGTACTTTTGATTTCATTGTTTTCTATTACATCTAACCACTTTAATGATAATAAATCTCCTGCTCTTAAACCAATATTTATACCAACTACAAATATAGTATAATCTCTTCTATTTTCTTTACCTCTTAGATATTGTTTTATCTTTTGTATGTCTTTAATATTTTTAAAAGGTTCTACTTCTTTTGGAATCCTGTTCATTCTCTTATCACCTCTTTATACTACTTATTATAATTAATAATACCATTAGCTCGTATTCACAACAAGGCAAATATTACATTCCGGCAGTATTTTATGTCCTATTTAGTATTACCAACACTTACAGCATTCCCTTTAATACTACTTAAAGTAATTAAGTAGTATTCAATGATATGTTTTATTACTATGATTACAATCTAATTAAGAGTCTGCTTCCCTAATCTCTTCTTAATAATTATGTTGAATGTTATATTATAATATTTCTTATAGTTGTGTTGAGCTTAATCTCATTGTAACGCGCTAAATTTTATTATTCAATACTACTTTCTACATAATTGCTGTTGTGTTGAGATGAGAAATGATTATATTTCAATTTTAAACAAGTGATATGCTCTTGAAAGAATCAAGCTTGATATGTTTATAGAAAAAAAGGCTATCTATTGAGATAACCTTTTAAAACTACAATCAATATAAAACATTTTATTATTCTAAATTATCAACAGCATACTGAGCTTCTTCTGCAGTAAACTCTTCTCCGTATGCTGAAACCAATTGTTCGTAAATAGCTGCATTGGACATGTCCATGGTATTAGCATATGTTTTTGCTTTAGCTAATGCATTTGTTTTCCAATCAGCTTTAACATTATCAATAGCATATTGTGCTTCTTCCTCAGTAAATTTTTCACCGAATTCTGAAATTAATTGTTCATAAATACCTAACTTTGACATACTCATGGTCTTAGAATATGTTTCTGCTTTTTTTAATGCATTTGCTTTCCAATCAGCTTTTATATTATCAATAGCATACTGAGCTGCATCTTCAGGAAAGTTTTCTCCAAATTCTGAAATTAATTGTTCATAAATACCTAACTTTGACATACTCATGGTCTTAGAATATGTTTCTGCTTTTTTTAGTGCTGACTCATATTCCCTGGGAACATCACTTTCTTTAGGTTGCTCTACTTCTGTAACTTGTTCTGCTTCTGCCACTGGTTCTATTTCTGTTGCTGGTTCTTTTTCCATTACAGCAGTTGGCTCTGCTATGTCTGGTTCCTCTCCACCCATTGCTCCTCCAATAGCAGCAAATAATATAAGTACTAAAATACCTGTTAAAATTTTATGTTTCATAAAAAAACTGCGCTGATCCTTACCACAATGAACACATTTTTTTACTCCTTTTGCAATATCTTCTCCACATGCCTTACATTTTACCATTTTTTTATTGTCCATCTTCTAACCCCTTTCATTGTTTAATTTGTAGTATTATATCCTGACAATTACCTGTTGATTCAAGTATAACATATTTACCAATTATTTGTTTGTTAACTCATAGAGTGCACATAATTTACTATATTTCTATCTACTGAAATATATAAAATAGATTTTCAACATAATTACCCTTGTGTTGAAAAACTATAGATTATTTTAGATCAGCTATAAGGTTCTCAATGAATACTTAGCCTTTCATAGATAAATCTGGTGCAATATAGTATTCTGTTGTTAATATACATCTTCAATCCACATTATATTCCCATTATTATTAATTAATGCTCATATAATTCTATGCTATTAGTAAAAAACACAAGACAAAGTTTTCGTTAAAATTCTTTAGTTAACTTTAAAGAAAATACAAGTCAACTGTAAATATTTATAAATACAGGCATTAACTGAGGTTAAAGGCTGTTTTTTAATGAAATTTAGTATACTCAATCTTCAATAAAGTTCTTTAATTAACTTTATGGAAACATATATTATTAGAATTCCTTGCTTTTGGTTAAAGTTCTTTAGTCAACATTAACTAAAAACCATCATCTTTTTTCCTATTTATATTGAAATACTAAGGGCAGAAATTCTGCCCTTAGTATCATATTAAATACTCTTATTAATTACAATTTCTGTTCGGGTTCGCCTTACAACCCCATATCTATCTCCTAACCATCATCATGGCAAATGGCTACTTCACATCATCTTAGCTACTACTTTATGTCAGCGAGGATGTCACACGGAGTCCTATGGACTTCTATATCCAAAATGTTAGCCACGAGAGGCTCCAACTGTTGTTCTGAAGCCGTAATAATTTCATTTCTGTGTTCCGCTAATTTAGTGAAGACATCAACATAATCCTTCAAAACTTTTACTTGTTTCTCCAATATAGAATCTTTGTCTTCCTCATTATATGGAATTGAATAATACAGCTTGTGATTTTTCGTATCCCAAGTTGGTACTTTCTCCAACTTCTCATCTATTATATGACCACATATGAAGAGATCTCGATATAGCCTAAATTGAGAATAAGCAAAAGATACAGTGACTGTTAGATTATTGTAGCGATCCAACCCAAATCTAATGGCTACATCAAAAATTAATCCAAAACTTATCATTCTACCTGACAGCTGTTTTCCGTTCCAAGCGGACAAGAATTGAGGCATCACTCTACGAATTGGTTCAATATAAAAACGTACCAACTCCTGCTCTTTATTCGCAAGTCTATTATAAGATAACATCCTATCTTCTAACGTTCCTTCATTTGAATACTTTTCTAATAATTTTGTATCATCATATTCTTTCAAATAAGCAAGGCTATCAATTGTCTCGACATTTGCAAAGTCTTCAATAATATCAACCATTTCATTACTTATCTGCAAGGCCATAAACTCCAACTTTATTTTGCTTTTATTCAAAGCAATCTTCACTTCTCTTAAGTGTTCTGGATCAAATCCTGTTGCCACCCATAAAATTTTTGAATTATCTATCAAATCCTCATTTTCTATGATCTTTAGCACCTGGTTAAGATGAGATTTATCGGAATCATAGATTTGCATTTCGATATAAACATCATAGTATTTTTCTTGAATGTATATATCAACTCTCCTTTTCCCCATTTTTTTTTCGAACTCCAAAAATCCCGTCATTGGTATTATTTTTCGTAGCTCCTCAGAATGAAAAGCATAGAAAATCCCTAAATTTTTTTCTATGTTTTTTGTTTTGTTATTCTTTCTATTCTTCAAAATAACAACCTCCTTTTAAATCTCTTTGAGTTCTCCAGCTAATCATTCTTAATATCAACTGCTAATCTGAGGAGCCTGTAAATGTCCTCGAAAGTACTCTTGGTTTCACTGTTAATGTTAGAGTTAGAGTCAAAAATGAATTCTATCAACTCAACTATCTCCTCCTTTTTTTTACTTGTTGCTTTTTTCCCATTAAGAGTAAAATCATTTGTCATAATAATAAAGTCGATTGGCTTCAATAATGTGGATTTTGAATCAGCCTCATTAATTACATCCAACAAATCAGCTAAATCAATCTTTAAAGCCTTGCATAAACTCTCCATCACCTTGTAACTGGGCATTCTCTTTTCCTGACTCTCCAGTCTAAAAATATAACTCTCCGATACATTTGATAGCTCACTCACTTCTCGTAGCGAGAGCCCTTGACGAGTTCTATAGAGCTTGATTATGTCCCCAAACTCTGAAGATATTTTCCTATCACCCTTTTTCATAATTGAATATCCTCCTTTTCCATTTGCTGTTTCCAGCTCCTTAGTAATATTTCCAAAAGGAATCCTTCCTTTGAGTATTATATGTATAAAATTAGGAAACTATTCCAAAACATTTCAATATGTTTAATCTATAAACAAAATTATATTAATTAACTTCCTTATAGACTGATAAAAGAGCTTAAAATGTACTATACCCTCACTTCTCAATATTTATTTCAATCTACTCGCCCATTAGAATTATAAAAATAATCTAATTCCATTTCTAATTCCCTATCTGAAATCCCTAAAAATGCATCTATACTTATTCTGCATAATAAGATATTCTCAGTAATCTTAATCTTGATACTTTCTAAGTCTCGATAATCCCCCATATTATCAAATTCAAAATAATTCTTCATGAATTCTTCCTTTAATAATTCGAATTCTTTTTGTATTTCTTCTACTGTCTCTTGGTTAATTACTCTCACCTGATTTAAACTTTCAAGTTCATTAAATCTTTCTTGTAGCTCTTTATAGTTCATAATAATCCTCCTCAAATTTTTCTTACTTAATAATGTTTCTTACTTATACTACGCATTTTGTTAGTAAACTATTCCATTTTTTTGCTTTAGTATCGATTTAGTCCCTTTACAGTGTGAAAGTGTTAGTTTTTGTATACGCCACTACTATTGGATTGCTTTTTAATGACTTTGAGCTGATAATTGGTTATTTGTATTAGTTCATATATATAAAAATTAGTATTAATAATGATTTTCTTTATAAATAGGTATCTGTGATTCTACTGAAGTAAATAAAATTAGAAATATTGATTTATTTTGTAAAATACGTGAAATTAATGGAATAAGTTTTGAATTTTTTTCATATTATAATATAGCAAATGTAAATGTCAATCCCAAATTGTACATTTATTAGAATCTCAAAATGTACAATTATTAGAATCAATTATTGCTAGTTTTTTTAGACTCCATCATATCTATCTTGCCTTTTAACCTGTAAGAAGGACC
>JAVERT010000051.1:0-8444 GCA_034006985.1 Gudongella sp. | reverse complement strand
GGGCGTCCTCGGTCATCTGGACCGTCGTTGCCGGTATCGTCGTCGTGCTCCTAATAAGGTGGATCATCGGCCGCGTTCGCCGTTTTACGCATCGCGGATACCGTCGGGGTGGTCGCCGATGAGGTTCTGGGCTGTTGTCTCCGGCATAATCTCGGGGGTGTTCCTCATCGACCTCATTACGTGGCTGGCTTCCGGGCAGGGCCTCGGCGAGATGATATCAGGGGGGCCGTCGTCTCCTCTGGTCATTGCTATCGCCGGTCATCTGGTGGATATCCCCGGGTGGGCCTTCTACACCGTGTGCGCGGTTGCGGTGGTCGTCCTCAGTGCGATCATGTGCCTGGCGGTCATGTCGTCGGCCCTCCCCGACCGCTATAAGTTTGGGAGGCGCGCATGATGCGCGGACCCATCCATCTGCTCGTGACCCTGTCCGCGGTCCTGTTGGCCGTGTCGGGGTCTTTCATCGCGGACGGGACGGATGCGGCGTATGATTACTCCTACGATCTGGGCGATTACACCGGAACCACGTCTTCGACCGCCACGGTTATCACCGTCAGCGGGTCCGGGACGGGGGACCTGTACGCGTACCTGGAGATAATCACCGCCGCATATCGCCAGGGTACTCTGACGGTGGACAGCAGCAATGCCCCCACCTGGTTCACCGTGGATGTTACCAACAACTGCATTGATTTCCGTATTGCCTATGGTGCTGTGGGTTCCGGTACGTTCCACCATCTTTTCACTATCCCTTCCTTCGGGACGATCCAGTTCTATGCTGATATCTCCGTGATGGATTCCGGGTCGGTCGTACCCGGCGGTGATCATACATTCACGTTGAGGTTCGATTCCCTCGGCGGGTCCTCCGTATCCTCTGTGGTGGTGTCATCTGAGCAATCATCCCATACGTTCGACCTTTCCGGGATTGATGCTCCGACCAAGGAGGGATATTCCTTCGCCGGCTGGTCCCTCGCTTCCGATGCGTCTTCTGTGTTGCTTGCGTCTACGATCACGCTTCCCGCTGATTCCTCCACGACCCTGTACGCTGTCTGGGATGCGTCGGGATCCAGCGGGGGCGGCCTGTACATACCGACCGCTTGGGATGACATTATCGAAGTCTTCTCCAATGTCTACGTCCTTTTGTTCCTGGGCATAGTGGCCTTTGGATCAGTCGTCATCGTCCGCAGGAGGCTGTCCTCATGATCCCCTTGGTGCCGGTGGTCCTGGGCCTGCTGTCCGTGGCCGGTATCGGTGTTGATTGGTGGTACTCTGAGCAGATCGCCGGCTCAGCGTCTCAGATCGAATCCTTCCTTTATGCCGTCGAATACGGCATGTCGTTCGAGGAATTCGTGACCGAATGCTGGCTGTTCCTGGCCCTTGGTGCGGTATCCGTATGGATACTGACCTGGTTCGCCATCCCTCGCCGGAGGGTGTCTCCATGAGGCCGCGCCGTGCCCTGCTGGGCATCACCTGTCTTCTTTCCTCGGCTCTTATAGCCCAGGTTCTTGGGGTTATAGTTGGCGTGGATGATCTGATGGGAATCGCTCTCTCTGGTTTCGTCTGCTTCGTCGGCGGCTGCCTCTTCACGTCGGGGGTGATGAGATGATTTCCATCGTCGTCACATCGGTAGCTGTGTTTGTCTTGGGCTTCGCCGCAGCCTCTCAATACTACTCGCGCTGGGGGGGAACGTTTGTCAGGATCTACTGATGGATCCTCCGGATTCGGCCGCACCGGGTGGGATGTCCTCCACGGCGGCCGTTTGGCGATCTCTGTATCTCTCCTGATCATCGCCGTCCTTGCGCTGTTGGTCTTGGGGGCCGATTTTGTCCTTGGGACCATATCCTATATCGGGAGCTTTGTGCGTCAGAATTGGTACTATTCCATCCCACTTGTCTCGGGATTCCTGCTGTACCGTTTCGTCTATCTCCGGTACAATATGTCGGTGATTCTTCAGGTCCAGGGGGAGGTCCCTGAGGAGTACGAGGTCTCCCGCGGGTGTTTCACCCGTATGGAGGTCAAGGAGGGTGCCCTGTACCCAGAGAGCACCAAGGATGGCCGTCTATTGTATCGTGTCCGTTCCGTTGATTTCGAAAACAACGTCATAACCATGGGTTGGCAGCACGGCCCCGAGACCTCCCTGTCGCACATCCTGGCCATAAAGGAGGACTATTACGGGCTGCTTGACAGCTATCATAAGGCCGAGGTCGAGAGGTACCGCCTTCTTGACCATGGCAGGACCGATGCGCTCCGCACCGGCCATGAGTACACAACGGCGGTTCTGGACATAATGGACGATCTCGCCTTCGGAGGCCGTGATGCTTCCGTTCAGGCTCCCGTGAACCAGGAGGAATCGGATGAGAGTTAAGGATTCTCTCACCCTCCATGCCCTAAACGGCATGGATTACGGCAGCGTCCCGTTCATCGGGACCGGGAAGACGTTCAAGACCGGTACCATGTTCTCCATCATAGAGAAGTGCCCCGATCTGTACTCCCGTCCCAAGGCGTTCTACAACTATCCCGACGTGTCCATTTTCCCTGCCGACTATCAGGCGTATGCGGTGGATTCTTTGGATGATATCATTCCGGGTTCCATCCTGATCGGGGAGGATGCCAATAGGATCTGGCCGTCCCGTCAGACCAAGGACAGCACCCTTCAGCGTTTTATGGGGGTCATCTCCCATAAAGACATCCTCGCCATGTTCACGCTGCAGAACACATCCAATGTCGACCAGTGCATTTTCCGTGACCAGCGGGTAGTTAATATTCATAAGCCCACCGATCTGATCTCCCTGGCCTATGAGCGTGATGAGTTCCGGCCTTACTGCCAGCTCGCTTCCGACCTGATCCCCCGCTACGCCGAGGCATCGGCGGTCGATTGGCATTATGTTTCGTTCGTTCCGGTGTTCTCCGAGATCCTGATCATGGACCCCGCCCCCTGGTATGGATACGTTCATTCCCACGGCCTCCGTGATGTCCGGATTTTGGATAAGGGGGTGTCCGCATGAATGCGATTATCGTAGCGAGCTCCCTCGGTATTCGTGGAGGCCTTCTATGCAGGTGATAACCGTTCCGACCGCTGAGGCATCGGCGGTCTTGGCTCAGCTCACCGCCTCCAAGCTCCGTGCCCGCGAGGATGTGGCCCTCTGTGGCCCCGGTCGGGCATACTGGCAGGCCCGTGCCCTCCTGGAGATGCTGGGGGTCTCTGAGAGGCCGACCTCCGTATCCGTGCTCTCTCTGCTTTCCGATCGTGCGATGTCATCCGCCTTCGCTTCCGCACCCCTGATGGATCGTGCGGCCTCCGTAGTGGCTTGCGAGGCCCTCCGCGTCGCCGATTGCAGGGCGGACGGGACCCATGGCCTTGGCCCGGGTCCCGACGCCTCGGGAGCGTGTCGCCATGTGTGATGCTTGCGCTTCCGTCGGGCCTAAGGCCACACTGGCGGGGCTTGGGCCGGAGATCTACGACCGTATAGCCCGCGCCTATGCGGATGACCGGGAGCCGGCGATCACCGAGTACGTCCGCAACGGCGTCTTCCAGCCCATAGGCGGATTGGCGGATCCCTCGATGCACTCTCCCAATCAGATCCGCAGGGCCGGCGTGCAGACCGTCGGGGAGTATCTCGATATCTGCTACAGGGCCGAGATCCCCAGTCTCGAGGCACCTCAATTGACTGTCCAGGAGAGACGGGTAGCCCTTGGCGCCCATTATCCTGCTTACTGTGATTACCTACCTCTTGACAAAACGTATGACCCCCGTCACCCAGCACGGATAAAGGACGCCGATTGTACCCCCCTGGTATGGGTAACCCCGTTCCGCGGCCGGCCCGGCATCACGTGCGGATACCGCCATGTCAAGACAGGCAGCAATGCCGGTGCATATCTCAACGAAGTCTGCCCCCATATGGACTACATCAAGACCGCGGTGTATCACTGCTGGCGGCCGGCCTGCCCGCGCTGCGCCTGGGATTGGGCGTGCAGGAAGGCCTCCGAGGTTGAAGAGCGCATGCAGTCCTGGGAGGCTGCCCAGGAGATGACCGCGGGGATGCAATGGCTTCATGTGGTGTTCTCGCCCCCTCAGGAGTACGCGCGGGGGATGATACAGACAAAAGAGGGGTTGAACCGTCTCTACGGTCAGGTCATGAAGATGGCCCACGATGTCGGCCTCGATACCGGCATGGTCGCCATACATCCCTGGCGGCAGAACAAATCCACGACGCTTGAGGGCGGAATTGTCGATATGAGCATGTCCTGGCGCGTTGGTGTGCATTTCCACGTTCTGGCGTGGGGGCGTGTCACCCGCGATAAGGAGCAGTTCCGGAAGGACGGGTGGTACGTCGGTGTGAAGTCCACCCGTGACAATTCGGACCGTGACCTGGGTGCGACGCTGTCCTATGTGTTCAGCCATGTCGGCCTCGCGTCCCCGGTCCGCCCCGAAGGCCAGGGACGCCAGCTTAAGGCATACAGGCTGTTCGGCGGCCTCAGCAACGGCCAGCTTCGCAAGGTCGATGAATTGAAGTTCGAACGTCAGAAGACCTGCCCCGAATGCGGGGAGGGGCTGCTGTATCTGCAGGATTCCGCTGATCCAGTGGTTTGCATCGATCGCGTCCGTGTCTATGCGTTCCGCGCCGATTATCATGCCGCTAAGGAGGCTGTCAAGCGCCTTAGGGCGGATATGGAGACGGCGGGGGTTCCCGAGGCGGATTATGACCTGCAGAAATACCTTGTCTACCTGAACAGTAAAACCTTCTGGATGGCTGATAAGCTGCGTATCTGTCCCCAGTCCGGACTGGATCCTCCCTGTCGTACTTGTCGTATCGGCCTCGGTTTGAGTGTGAACCATAAATGGGCTGATTGATATCGGCTGATTGGCCGGCCTTCCGAGCCTCTCTGCGTATGCTAGACCTATGTGTCTTCTTACAATCTTGATTGTAGATTGACGGAGGGCCGAATATCAATAAACACTCTACATAATTTTATCAGGTTATAAATAGTACCGCATATAGTGATAAAATGGTTTCAGTAAAACAAAGAATTTCTGAGATATCTCAACCGAGGGGGGGATATCTAAACCCGAAGCAATTTTCAATAACTGAAAAAAATGATAAATTGGAAATTGGAGAAGAGAATATCCATGCATCTCTTGTTGGTATGGCTGTCGATTATCTTACTAGATTTAATAATGGCACCAGTGGAAAAAAGGCTTTTGCAATCTCGCTTCTTGGCGCAGACCTCATCGACCATTATTCGACAGCAGAAAAATTAATAAAAAATGTGAAAGGACTTGATGATGATTCTATAATATCTGCTTGTAAATTATCTGGATTTGATGTTTGTCATAGAGCGGGTTTAGCGGGATATAAACCTGTAGAAGAAATCAATCCAGATAAAAATACGATTGAAAACATACGTATAATGGTCAATAGAAGTTTAACTTTTATCAAAGAGTATGGACCAATTATACAAGATGGATTCACATTTCCAGGAGGATATACCAAGACAGTAGATACAGGTGATGGAGATTTTCTAACATCGGATACCTTGTGGGATTTCAAAGTAATAAAAAAAGACCCTACCAATAAACACACATTACAATTGTTGATGTATTACATAATGGGAATGCATTCCATGAATCGTGATTTTGAAAATATACTTTATCTTGGAGTTTTTAATCCTAGACTTAATAAAGTGTATAGATGCGAGATAGAAAAAATCGATAAGAGTGTTATATCTCAAATCGAAAAAGAAGTCATCTGTTATGATTGATTAAAACAGGGGATTGTTTCCCCTTTTACAATTTTAAGTATTTAGTAATCTTCACATTCTCCATAGAACCATAAAAGACGAGATCTAATAGAATCATCATATGATATTCGCAAAAATATTGATGCGAGTGTTCATGTTTAAGTAATACATTGAGGAAACTCGTGTTATCATTCTTCTTTGACCAACGCTTTCGTTTTCTCAACGAACATATCTGCCCACTCCTCTGAATTCTTAGCAGGGTCATGAGTGGCGGCGAAAAGTTCTGCGGATAATTCGGTGATCGCTTCGAAGATCTCTTCGGGGGTCGCTCCCGCGCGAATCTCCGAGTTCAGAATCTTGGCAATGCGTCTGTAGATCCGAGAGGAGTTTTCTGATATCATGCGCTTACAACCGAGTATTTTTCAATGTCATCCATTGATACGAAACATCTGTTGGATACTTCGTGGTCCTTGCAGAATCCATAATACAGTTCAATGTATCTCAATTCATCCAGATTGAAACAGTAGATCTTCCAGGGGTTAGAGGGTTTTCCTCCAACACCGACCATGATGTATGTTTTCGTACCTGTTTCTTTGCGGATGCGTTTGTATCTTTCCAGCTGATATTTTTCACACCATCTCAATTTTGATTTTTCTTCGAAACCTCTTCTCCATTTACATTCAACCCAGAATGCTGTTTGCGTGTTTTTTTCATAAAACCTGAGATCTGGATAAATGCAATCATGGTCCAGATTGCCGTTCTCATCCTTTCTAGGTGTTTTATGTGTCTGTTGGAATGTGCTTATGTCAAACATGTTTTCCACATAGTCTTCGAAATCCGCGCCCAATCTTTCATAATATTCTGGGTCATGTTTTGGTTTTACAATCGTTTCGGGTTCGATGTATTCCGAATGTTCTGAAACTTCCGTATCGGAATTTTTATTTCTTCTTTTGATCCAAAAATACGCTAAGATTGTCAGTACTGCAAGCACCGCAACTGTCAATACGATATACCAATACTTTACAAGTAACCATATAAAAACGACTACAAAGACGATTGCAATGTAAAGTGAGATCGGACTCTCATTACTCAACTTATCCCTTCATATCATATTGAACGCGGTTCGGATGTGCAGAAACATAATCGTCAGTTTCTGACGCCGTTGTCGTTGTTGTTTCTGCGGCTTTTCTGCGTTCTGATTTTATCATGGTTCTGTGGTCTGTGTAAAATCTTGCAGCTGCGATTATCCATTCAGATCTGTTTCTGAATTCTTCGCTTTCTTCAACATCCTGATCAATTATCTTAATCAGTCCCTCAGGACATTTGAAATTGATTTGGGATGTCGTTTTGTCCTTCATACTCTTTTATCATTGTGTAGCATTATAGATAATGGTATAACGAAGAGATAGTATTCGATATATTGAAATAGTCAATATAACGTTCGTTATACTGATGACAGTTCAGGCTCGCAGTCATCCGGGAGGCTTTACGGCCTCTCCAAGAGCCCCGTCGGCAGTGAAACCAGCGTGACACTTTCGGCGGAACCCGTCCCTGGCGGCTCATTCACGGGGCGGGTGGACATTCCGGGGAGCGAATGAGGCTTTCCGGGTGTCCATCAAAAGATGGGCAGGTAGTGGATGTGGATGACAACCTACGTATATGGCGTGAGACCCCGTGCGTGCAGATCCCGTAAGAATGCACGCTGTGATATCAACTGCAGATTCCTGGCGACGTTCGCCCCCCGGGAATTCGGCCAGCACTACATTCATGAATGCGTTAAGTTTCGACCTATGCGCATTGTGGATGCATTCGGTGGAAAGGTGATCCGGTGATGCCGTCCAAGATTTATTGCAGGAACGGCAGTTGCCGGGTCAATAATGACCGCGCGCATAAGTGCGCCGCATATGCCCGTAAAACCTGCGGCCCCAAGGTCATGACCTGCGGGACCTGCATACACTCGTGGCCTCTGGCCTTGGATGGTAGTATACCTGTCTTCACGGAATCGGCTTCCGATGAGAATCCTCGCGGGGTCATCGTATGATCGCTGCAGGCTGGAAGTACATCCCTGACGGCAGGTACTGCGGACGTCGGATCCCTACGGTTCGCCTTCGGAGGTATCTCTGCTTCTTCTGGAACCCCTGGCATGAGGATTGGCAGGTTGAACACGTGGACGGAACCCCGTCCACCGTCAGGGAGTACCTCCAAACCTGTGAGCAGATCGGCTATCTGCATCCATACGCCTATGATCTGGGAGCGTTCGCCTGATGGTCTCCGACTGGATGGTCGCTGTGAATGATTACATCTCGGACTATTCCGGGGTGTACTCCGACGTGACCATCAAGGATCGCCGGAGGCGTTTGGTGCGCATCGGCCGCACTATATCGGCTCTGCGGTCGGCGGGCAGGATCTCCACAACGGACCCCGGCAGGTTTACCGTCGAGGACGCTAAGCAGATCATGATATCCTTCCGGTCCCGGAAAGACATAACGCCCAACACGATCATGGATCTGCAGGGCGCGATCAATCGCTTCTGCAGGTATCATGGAAATTCTTGTTTTGAGGATGCGAGATACCGTTATCCGGTCCTCTACAACAAGAAACAATACGTCCGGCTTCCTGTCCTCACTCATCAGGACTTCCGTGATCTGATGTTCTATCTGTCCCGCCCGGGGCAGTCGTACAACGATCTGCGGGGGAGTGCTGCAGTATCC
>JAVERT010000050.1:0-8541 GCA_034006985.1 Gudongella sp. | reverse complement strand
TTGCCTCACCGACAGATACTGCAGTGATCGTTCCGTTGCTGATTGTGGCCACCGATGGTTTATCCGAGGACCATGTAACCGTTTTATCCGATGCATCCGACGGCAAGACCGTCGCTGTCAATACCTCACTTTGATTTATGGTCATAGATAAAGCTGTATGACTCAGAGACACGCCGGTGACGCTGATATGGTTGGGGGACTCGGGCACGGTGAATTCCTTTTCTGCCTTCACAGCTTCGCTCACGGATGCCGTGACTGTGTACTCGCCTGCGGAGAGACCTTTGAGACTTATGGTACCGGAATATGAATCATTAGTCACGAAAAACTGCGCACGCGCTGATACAAATCCATTCCCGGTGATTATCAAATTGACATATGTCTCAGAAGAGGTTCCTGCAATTGTCAACATTTCGTCATATGAGTTGAAGGTGGCCGAGGAGATGGTGACGCTAAGGCCACCATCCCCGTCCGAAGTTTCCGATGGGATGCACACAGCGCACAAAAGCACTAATGCCACTGCGAACAATGATCCTGTTTTTACGGTATTCATCTCAATCCCCCTTACACCATTACCGAATACTGATATATCCCATACTGATCGAAAGACGTCCCGGATGGAATGCCGCTCACAATCTGCACGGATATATTCTTCAGACCGCCGGTACTGACATATACCTTCTCAGTGGCTGTTCCATCTTCCTTCAAATCGATCTTAGAGTACACATTGAGGAAAATCCCTCCGCTGTATTCGGCGATAACTAGGAAACGAGCATTGGCAACGTTGGCATCACCGGACTCCCTACTCACCCCCAGATCCAGAACGGTATTGCCACCAGAGGTGGTAGGTGTACAGCATACAGAATACTCCACGACCGCGGTCCACACTGCCGTGAGAGTCACGTTGGACGTTTCCACGGTGTATTCCGCGCCTGCGGCGTAGGTGTTGGTTCCGTCGTTCCATCCGTTGAATGTGCATCCGTCCTTGGTCCCGTCGTAGGATGCGGTTTTGAACTTGGCGCCTTCCGCGAGAGGGGACTGCATCGGAGCGTCTCCGGAACCTCCGTCGAGAACGTAGGTAACGGTGTAGAGGGCGGCCCATTCAGCATAGAGAGTCACATCGCTCTGCAGATCGTATGTCGAACCGACAGGGTATGATGTCCCAGTGAGATCCTCTTCTGTGTTCCAAGCTTTGATAACATATCCATCCAAGCTCTTTCCATCGATGGAACTGACCAACGTTACTTGCCCTTTAGACGTTGTAACATCGTCCGTGGATTCGGGTACGGCCAGGACAAGGTTCGACCAAGTTGCTGTTGCCGGATTGTTATTATACAAAACCGAGAACGAGACGCCGGCATCCAAATTCAAATCCGGAGTTACGATTGTCCAAACCGCATATCCTGAATCACTCCAATTCCATCCAGAAGGAAGTGAGTCGGGTGCAGTCTTATAGTAGGTACTCGTCGGAGCCGCGTATCCCACCTCTACTTTCATTCCAAGGTACACTTCGACCTCATTCACGTTTTGCATGGGTGAAATTCTAGGTAGGTTATTACTCGTTTTTATATTAGATACGTTCTCTCCTCCCAGGAATGTCTGGTAATGGATTGTTCCTATCGTATCGTCTATCCATACAGCATACAAAGAGATGTCACCGCTCGAAGTCACGGATGCTGGTGTGAATCCTCCGTTCTCGTACGCGTAGACGACGTTTCCTTCCGGCTCGTCCGCGTATCCGGAAAAGACATATCCGTCCCTGTTCGGAACGATGGGGCTTATCGTATGGCTCGTACCGGACACTATCCCCGATGTCGTCGGGGACTCGGTGTATGAACCTTCGCCGGCATCATAGGTCACGGTGTAAGTGGGCGCGTTACCTGTCAGACAGATGCCAACCATGCTTCTGTCGCCGATGTTTTTGATAAATGAGTATTTCAGATCATCTCCGTAGCTCCATGTGCTTCCGTCTATGTAATCAAGACTCGAATCGGTGGTAAGGATGTAGTAATGCGAGATGGAGTATCTGGTGTTCGCCATGCTGGCCACCTCCTCCCAGGCATACTCGAACATGCTGTCGCTTACGAGTGCATACAGGTTCCACCCGACCTTGAAGTCTGCATCTTTCCCTGTTATCGATGCGGAAGTGATGGTATTTGATGATACTATGGCGTATCCCGAGTCTATGATTGCGCTCGCAGCATCGGATCCATAGCATTCCACCCATTTCGCCTTGTTTCCATCGACGATGAAGAAATAATACGGGTTCTTTTCTGGCGATGCATAACTGATGACCCTCCCACCATCATTGTACCATATCAACTGACCGTTGAGTCCGGCTCTTATGGCCTGAGAGTTGTATTGTCTCAGATTTTCATTTATCTGTATTCTGACACTCTCGGCGGATGTCTTGTAATTAGCATCGCTGAATGTGTATATATAGCACGACGAGCTGTATGGGATGACGTACACGGTCACCTTGTTACCGTTCCTTTCCGTCGCGTCCGTTGTGTCAACAACAATAGAACCGTGCGATCCAAGGCATTTCTCGTAATATGCAAGACTGAGGATCCCATCGGAGCTCACATCGTATACCATAAAATACCCTTCATCCACCGAAGCCGATGCGAGGAGATATCCGCGGCCTTCGAAGATCACGAACTCGGACATCAAAGATTTTATCACCCTCCCCCCGGCATTGACTTCCGTGTACTTCACATCAGAAAATTGTCCTTCGTTTATCGCTACCGATGTAATCGTCGAAACACCGGATGCAGAGACCGCCCCGAAAAGTCCGACTGTGTAGCTGGTGAGATACAGACGTCCCTCATAATATGAGAGCCAGCCATCATCAAGAAGATGCCCCGTTATGCCAGCCAACGTCACCTCGCTAACCTTGGTTCCGCTGGCAAGGGACACGGATGTGAGCATTCTGTCATTGCCAGAGGATGCTATATAGTATGCGTAGCCATCAACGAACGACGGCTGCGCGAAAGTCCCGTAGTTGCTTCCGAGCTCGTTACCCAACGATATGAACGTGCCTGTTTTGACCTCGTCTGGCTTGGTCGTATCCTCATCTTCGCAAGAGAAGATCTTCAATGAATTTCCCAACCTTCCATAGAACATCCCCTCGTGATATGATACGGAGGTCACACCTTCAGGCAGGATGTACACCGGGTTCAGATCTAGGTCGTACACGATTCCTGTCGTGTAGTCGCAGATGTATCCTCCTCCGTATCCCAGATAGTGATAGTATGCAGTCGTACTCTCAGATGTCGCTGAGGAGTTCACTATATATCCTGTGTCTGATTCAATCTTATAGAGGGTGTCCGATGCACGTACGTAAACGTAGTCACCAACAACCAGGGGGACGCTGGAATGTCCCAACCAATAGGACATGTTGGATGTGTCCACAGTGTTGTTCGTATTCCACCCCAATACAACCTCACCCATCTCGGAAGTAGTAGGCGTGTCCATACTGATTATAGAGGACAAATGGTCGCTCGCCGAGTAATACGTGCAAATGGCACTCACATAGGTGTCGTCCGTAATGGTGATTGTATAGCTTCTACTCAACCAGCGTGTTTCCTCCCCGTTAACCTTGACGATCCAACTGTTGAAATCCCAGTTTGATTCGTCCTTGAACGCGAGATTCACCTCTGTGCCAGAACTCAGCAGAGATCCCGAAACCAGACTCCCTTCCGAAGTAGTGACTGTAATGCCGCCGTGTTCAGATGAGAATTCGATCGATGGGTTCCTCTCAACCCACGTTCCATACAGAGAAAGGTCCGACACCACTGCGGTGTCAAAATCATACGGGGCATCTGTCGATACATCATACCACGTTACACTGTGCTTATTATACACGGCAGACGGTATTTCATCTTCTACGACAGACAAACCGCTTGGAAGTGTGTATGTGTATTGTTTGCTACCATCGACGAATTCTCCGTTGGTCAACACAAACGTCACCGTGTTCCCGGCACCGATGCGTTCTTTCTGAGCGATCTTGATCAGCGTGTCTCCAGAAATGTGGATATAGTATCCGCCATCGAATAATATGGTCGAATCGGAGACCTTAACTTCAACATCATGATGAGAATAACCGTCTTCGAATCCGAAGACGAACGTTTCATCCGAGACCGTGACAGAGCAATCGATATCTGAAGCCACATAAACATTGAATCCGTTCACCGAAAGGCCCTTTGAATAGCTACCGAGACAATTGAAATCCTCTGCAGAGAAATCAGATGTGTTCGGTGAGAAGAAATGCACAGAGTCTAATCCCGCGAATGCGCCAGCACTTATCAGCTCCGGAGACGTGGATGTGATGAAGACATCGAGCGATGTGCACCCGTAGAAGGCGTCCTCCTCGACGATGGTCGATTCCCCCAACAAAATCACACTGGTTAGGCCGGTGCAGCAGGCGAAAGCGAAACTGCAAATCTTAGTCACATTGCTTGGAATCGATATTGAGGTTATTCCGCCATAGGCCTTGATCAGGTGCCTCTCGGTTTCACTGACCTTCAAATACAGCACTCCGTCCACAACTTCGAACGAATCATTGCCTTCTCCGGTTATAGAGGTAAGAGCTCTTACATCCCATGATTTATTGTTGGATTTATATGTTAAATCGAATAGATTGATGACCTTTGTGTCAGAATTTATGGTTAATGTATCATCCTCTAGGACACGGCTTATCGAAAGTGGATACTGCTGAGTATCGTTAGAATCATAGTACGATATGGCATTGAGATCGCTATCGACAACAATACCTGCGGGGAGAGTCACAGAGCTGAGCCCCACCCCCAGCGATCTTCCTATGAATCTGAGTTTTGTGCATCCTCCCAGATCTAGATCCAATTCGCCTGACCCGCATAAAGACCGTGTTCCAAGACTCTCTAGAGAGGGGGATTCACCGAATACAATGGATCCAGGGCGTTTCCCCACATCGCCACTGAAGGCGTAATCGCCAATGACGATGACGGAATCAGGTATACTGATTTCCGCAGATGCCATGCCATAGAATGAATACTCCTCGATCGTAAGCAAACTCGGAGATAGAGTCAGCGTAGCACTGACGATACCTGTGTTCGCACGGAACGCATATTCACCTACGGTCTGTAACGACCCGCAATTAGAAAGATCGAGAACGGCATTGGTTGATGCACCCCAAAGGTCAAATGCGTGGTTACCGACTGATTCGATTGAACAGTTTTCTCCAAACGATATCTCAGAAACATCCGGTCTATAGAATGCCGATTCTCCTATCTGCACCACGGTAGACGGAATAAGAATTTTTCCTTCTTCCGAACCGAATCTAGTAATCTTCGACGGCTCGGTATAGAACGCTTTGCTCCCAATGTATGTTATCTTCAATGAACCGAAAATCACTTCGGTCAGGGGACACTGCTCGAATGAATTGGCTGCGATGTACAGGCCATCTTCGGATTTATCAGAATCGGCAAAGGTCACTGTAGCCAACTTTCCGCCGTAAAACGCATAATCTTCAATGACGGTTACTTTAGAAGGAATTGTGATCGACGTCATATTGGAACTTTTGAATGCTGAAGACCCGACTCTTTCCAGCGCGGAACCATCTTGGAACATGACAGAAGTTAACTGAGACAAGTAGAAGGCTCCTTCCTCTATCTCAGTGACTGTATTACCGATGGTCAGAGAACCGGTCTTGCCTGATGGACATTGGATCAGGGTAGTCTTTGCCCCATCCGCAACTCCATACAAGACCCCTTCTGCAGATTCGAAATGTGAGTTCTGACCGCTGACAGATATTGATGTCAGACCGCTCCTTAGAAATGCAGACTGGCCAATGGTTTCCACTCCCGAGCCGACGTATACCGTACCGCTTGCCGGTGAGCCGCCACCCGAGATTGAAGTTGTGGCAAAAGCCGATGCTCCGATTGATATGACAGAGTCAGGAATTGAAATGCCTGTATATGCTGTGCAAAGCCAGAATGCCTTCTCGCCAATCGTCGTTAAAGAACTGTTCGGGGAATAATTGACGGTTGTTAGTTTATTGCAGTAGTTGAAAGCATAAGTTTCAATCGTCTGCAGTCCCGAACCAAACGTCACAGTGATCATGCCTGTGCAGTTTGAGAAAGCCCTGGACCCGATGTTCTTCACACTGTCTGGAATTGTTACCGAAGTTATTCCGGTATTCTTGTAGAATGCTTCTGACCCTATGCTTGTCACATCATATGTTTGATCCTCTGATACCACAGAAGCAGGTATCGACATGGCTCCGCTTCCGGACCATCCTGTGACAGCAGCCGATCCGCCTTCTATTACGTATGAGAAATCACCGATTGTTATACCACTCAATCCACCGCCTTCAGACGATGATGAACCGCCAAGAGATACGATCACTTCATTATAGCCGCTGTCACTCGAATCACCGTCAACATCATCTCCTGTATCCAATAATAGCGTACCGGGGATGCATGTCAAAAGCAGAAAAGCCACCAAGCCAACAGATATTATGCGATTTGATATGTCCATGATTGACACCTGTGATAAATGCAGGGGAGGTCCATCGTGCGAAGATGATCCAACCTCAAGAACACGTTCTTGAGGTGAAGGTTATGGCCGCACTACAGACCTCGGTTTGTTCAGGCGTAGACGAACTGGAAATTGTTGCACACCATCGGTCCATTGGACAAAGATGTGTAGAATCCAGTCGTGTACTGGCTGTACGTGTATCCACTTACATTGTCGTAGTAATCCAGAGACCAGTAGGAGTAGACGTCGTCGGTCCAATCATCGGGGGTATCCGCACCCGCAGTTTGAACAGTTCCGATTCCGAATATCGATGTCAACCATCCGTATGATGCCGTGGACGCATTACCGCCGACAACCATCGCTCCGAGTCCGTTGACCAATGCAGTGTACGCATCAGACCCATATCCTACGATGTCAATCGACACATCATCCCCGGGGTTTCCAGAGTATGTGAAATTGAAATAATATGTGTAGTTGCTGATGAGTGCGCTAGACCCCGATGTCTGAGGAACAGAGGTTATGGTCTTCATTCCGGATGAGGGCAAGGATACAGGTGCTGCCTCTCCGTAGTAGAATGCGATGTTCGCAGTCTGGTATGCAGAGGATGCAACGGTGTAGTCGCTATATGGTTTATAGAATCCAAGCGCTGCACTACTGCCGATTGACACCCATGCAGGTGTACCCGATGTGGCATCGTACATATAGACATACCACGAATATGTGGAATCGGTCTCAAGGTCCAGAAGTTTAGTCATGGTCCCATAGGTCATATCAATGGTCCAGTATCCCGGACTGTTCGTCTGGTATGTGTTGTTGAAAGAGTATGTGCCTGCAGCCATTCCAGCATCCGTTAGGACATCTAGCGTCGCAAGGTATGCATTGTATCCTTCACCCGTGTATCCTACCCAACCGGATCCAACACCGGAAAGATAGGAATTACCATATACTGCGTTCGGAAGTGTCACGGCACTGCTGACCTGGAAGTATATATTGAACTCCCCCAGGCCAGTAGATGTCGTCGAAGATGCGGCGGTAGGCGCTGCATCGGACTCATTGGTCGTGAGAGGTATTGCCAGCATCATGAATGCCATGGCAATCGCCACTCCGACCATCAAATGCCTTTTTGACTCTCTTTTAACGTTCTGATTCATAGTAGAACCTCCATATGTTTTTCGTTCCCTTGCATGGAACCAAGAAGTTTGACTTTTCACACATCCTGTATTCTCTTCTAGTTTGGTCGTCGCTTTTTCTCCTAACTAAATCACAATGATCCGTTTGTTTCGTCCGACCGACCCGTGATATGCCTTCCAAGCACATCCGCCAGGATGAATGCGATCGGACCCGTTCATCCATCCCTGGGGGGGCGCAACCGTTCTAACCCCGAACAGGACTTCTGCCCCTGACCACGCATCCGATCAGGTTTCCGTCCTGATTACGGGTTCATCCTCCCCTTTTCACTACCCTTTACCGTGAGATGGATGAACCATCCAACACCACGTTATGTCACTATTTATAACCGAATTACAGATTTTGAATAATCATCCGACCAATCGTTTTCAAAAACCGCGGCGTCAACTTTTGAAAATTTCACTTTCGGATTCTGAACATTTGGGGAGCAGACTCTCCGGCTGGTCTCAGCCCGCCGACGGAGGGTGTGCATATCCGGCCCCTCTCTTCCCAGAACAGAAGCACTGTTTCCCGTCTACAGGCGGCTTGGTTTTTTAAAAAAATGATGAATGCGGGACTTCTAAAGTGAATCCAGGGGATCGGGCGTCCTCGCGTGATATATGGATTCCGGTTGGACCAGACGACCTCCGCGCCATTCGCTTTTATCTGCTCAGTATCTTCCTCTGCAATCATAACAGGGCCCTTTGCGTTAAGGTGAACCGTGTAGCCATACGAGATGTCCATATCCCATCTGCACATGCGGTCCTTTCTCCAGATGCTTACAGCGAGAATCCGAAACAACCTGCGCCTACGCAATGATGCTTTCGGACCCCCCCCGCCGTTCCATGCATGGAACCC
>JAVERT010000003.1:0-166101 GCA_034006985.1 Gudongella sp. | reverse complement strand
TCACAAATGTTTGACTTCTCTAGACTCTACATATACGTATTTAAATATATCTATTGATTGAAAGGGTTTTCCTATGTTATAATATAAATGCGTGACAAAAAAAGAAAATATTTGGAGGGAAATAATGAAAAAAATATTAGCATTGCTATTAGTATTTGTATTAAGTTTTAGTGTTTTGGCAGGATGTGCACCAACTGAAACGCCTGTGGAAGAACCAACTGAAACGCCAGTTGAAGAATCAGTAGCGGAACCAGCAGAAGAACCAATGACAGAAATGGGAGTTATTACTAAACTTGGTTTAGGTCATGTTATATCTATAGAAAGTTCTAGCGATAAAACTGATGATAAAACAGCGAAAGCGCAGGCAGATGTAACAATTATGGCAGTAGGTTTTGATATGGATGGAAAAGTTGTAAGTGCTGAATTAGATGTTGCACAAACAGCGGTTGAATTTGACGAGAATATGGCTATTATTACTGATACAGCTGAAGAGTTCAAAACTAAAAAAGAACTTGGCACTGATTACGGTATGGTAAAAGCATCAGCTATAGGTAAGGAATGGTTTGAACAAGCACAAGCTCTTGAAGAGTGGATGGTTGGCAAAACTGCCGATGAAATTTTAGGGATGAAAATCGAAGAGGGGAAAACAGCTGAGGAAGATCTAGTATCTTCAGTAACTGTTCACGTAGGTGATTATCTTGCCGCATTTGAGCAAGCTTGGAATGAAGCTATAATGGTAGAAAATGCTGAAACTGTTGGACTTGGAGTAAAAACATCAGTAGCAAGTTCAACACCAGCAGAGGCTGACAAAGGCGCACTTGCGCAAGTTGATACAATGATGGCTGCTACTGCATTTGATTCAGATAATAAAGTTGCTGGTACAGTTATAGACACAGCACAAGTAAAAATCAACTATGATTTAGAAGGAAAAGTTGAAACTGATAAAATGGCAGAATTTAAGACTAAAAATGAACTTGGCACTGATTATGGTATGGTAAAAGCATCAGCTATAGGTAAGGAGTGGTTTGAACAAGCAAGAGCTCTTGGAGATTGGATGGTTGGAAAAACTATAGATGAAATTACAAGTTTAGAATTAGAAGATGGTAAAGCAACTGATGAGGACTTAGTATCCTCAGTTACAATTGGAATAGCTGATTATTTATATGTTGTAGGAGAATCAGCACAAACAGCAAAATAATTAAAAAAACTCCCTCAAAATGAGGGAGTTTTATTTGCTTGTAAAAAGGGTATTTGGTATGATAATCGAGGGTGATAAATTTGAAAAAAAGGATTAGTTTAATTTTAGTGATAATTGTTCTAGTAACAACTATTTCAGGATGTACAGATAAAGTAGTTTACACTAAATATAGTGACACTTTTTTTGATTCATTTGATACTATAACACAAACAATAGGTTATGCAGAAACTCAAGAAGAATTTGATCAATATGCAAAGGATATTCACGATAGGTTTTTAGAACTTCATCAACTGTTTGATAAGTATAATAACTATGAGGGGATAAATAATATAAAAACCATTAACGATAATGCTGGAATAAAGCCAGTCCAAGTTGAAAAAGATTTATTGGATTTGATTAAGTTCTCTAAACAGATGTATATAGATACAAACCAAAAGACAAATATTGCATTTGGCTCAGTTATTTCTATATGGTCTGAATATAGAGAAATGGCGGAAGCTGATCCGGCTGATGCTAAGTTACCACCAATGGAGCTTCTTTTAGAGGCAAATAAGCATACAGATATTGATAAAATAATAGTAAATGAAAATGATAGTACTATATTTTTAGAAGATCCAGATATGTCTATTGACGTTGGGGCTGTTGCAAAGGGATATGCTACCGAAATAGTTGTACAAGAGATGATAGAAAAAGGCTTTGATTCCTGGATTATAAGTGCAGGAGGGAATATTAGGTCAATAAATAAACCTATGGAGAATATTAAAGATAGATGGGCTATTGGTATACAAAATCCAGATAAGCAGATTTTTGGTGATGGAAGCAATATACTAGATACTGTATTTCTAAATGATGCAGCAGTTGTAAGCTCAGGGGATTATCAAAGATACTATTATGTGGGGGATAAAAGAGTTCACCATTTAATAAGCCCAGATACATTAATGCCAGCAGAGTATTATAGAGCAGTTAATGTAATTACAGATAATGCAGGGTATGGAGATTACTATTCAACAGAATTATTTTTATTGCCATATGAAGAAAGCAGAGCATTAGCAGAATCTAAAGAAAATTTAGAAGCAATATGGATATTTGCAGATGGTACTATAGAAATGACAGATGGATTTAAAAAAGTTGCAAAAAGCCAAGGTGCTACTATAAAAGATTAGGAGGAGACTATCATGCAAAAAACTTTAATTATTATAAAGCCAGATGGAGTTATGAGAGGTCTTATTGGTGAAGTAATAAAACGAATCGAGAGAAAAGATTTAAAGATTACAGAAGCAAAGTTAATAAAACCGAGTGAAGATTTGATTAGAGAACATTATATAGAACACAAAGATAAGAGTTTTTACAATGAACTTATAAAATTCTTTACTAGTGGGAAAGCAATGGTTCTTGTTGTTGAAGGTGAGAATGCAATCTCGATTATGAGATTAATGGTAGGAGAAACAGATCCTTTATGTGCTTCGCCGGGCACCATTAGAGGAGATTTTGCATTGTCAAAGACTCAAAATATAGTACATGCATCAGATTCTAAAGAGTCAGCAACTAGAGAAATAAAACTTTGGTTTGGTGAAGAATAAAATATTTGTGAAAAACTACCTACACTGGGTATCATTAGAATGAGGTGTATAATATGAAAAAATGGATATCTAGTATTTTAATAATAGCAGGAATAGCATTAATAGGGGCTCAATTTTTGCCAGATTTATTGATAAAGAATCAAGCAAAAAAATCTGTAGAAATTGTGGAGGATATTACTGTAGAACAGATTGAAGAAAATAACAAAAAAGAAGGAGTATACGATTATAGTGCAATAGAAGATGTGGATCCAAGCAGTGCTATAATTAATACGTATAAATTTCAGGGAGAAAATGTAATAGGACAGCTAATTATCCCAGATTTAGGCATAGACTTGCCTATATTAAAAGGTGTAACAGAAGCGAACATGCTAGCAGGAGCAGGTACTATGATGCCAGATATAAAAATGGGAGAAGGTAATTATCCACTAGCATCCCATTACAGAAAAGACCCAAAACTCCTTTTTGGAAATCTATTAAATGCAAAGGAAGGTATGCAAGTAAGGATAACTGATAAAATTAATGTATATGAGTATGAGATATATGAAACTGTGCTGGTACCAGAGACTGCTATATATATGATTGAAGAAAAACAAGCCGAAGAAAGAGGAAAACCGATTATATCTTTAATGACTTGTTATTACACATCTAAAAATGGTAAGAGGTTTTTTGCTCTTGGAGAACTTGTAGATTCTTATCCCTACAGGATGAAAAATATGGAAAAAATAGTAGGAAATCAGTAATATATTTATATTGAAAAAATATCAATATAATGATAAGATTGAATATGACATTGATAAATTAATAACAAGATTGGAGGAATTTTATGGGATTTGGAAGAATTGGTATGCCAGAATTAATTCTTATATTAGCAATTGCACTTGTAATATTTGGACCTTCAAAACTACCTGAAATTGGAAAATCATTGGGTAGAGCTTTAAAGGAATTTAAAGAGGGCTCAAATACAGATAAGGATAAAGATAAAGAAGTAGCTAAAGATGATAACAATGAGAAGAGAGAAAATAATGAGAAGAAGGATTAAGGGAAACGAAGAAAAAAATCTTACATTAACTGGGCATTTAGATGAGCTAAGAAAAAGGATTATATTTTCAGTTATTTTCTTCTTGATAGGTGCTCTTGTTTCTTATAGGTATTCAGACACTATAATAAGAGATATGACACAGATTGGAAATAACATAGACTTTGTATTTATTTCTCCTGCAGAGCTTTTAATTGCAAATATTAAGATTGCTATGATAGGAGGATTAATTCTAGCAGCCCCATTTTTAATCATCCAGATATGGTTATTTGTGAGTCCTGGATTAAATAGAAAAGAAAGAGTATATATATCCACAGCTATTGGAATGGGTGGTATATTTTTTATTTTGGGAGCTATGTTTTCATATTACATGGTTATACCTACGATGCTAGTTTTTTTCATGGGATTTCAAATGGATATAATTGCACCAATGATAAGTTTTAGCAGCTATCTTAGTTTTATATTGAGTACAATTGTAGCATTTGGTGTGATATTTGAGTTGCCAATTTTAATGATACTTTTAACGAGATTTGGTATAGTTAAAGTAAGTTTTATTAAAAAGAATAGAAAGTATATTGTGTTAGCGATATTTGTACTGGCAGCTATAATTACACCACCAGACGTAATTTCGCAATTACTGCTTGCATTACCAATGATAGTTTTAACAGAGGTAGGAATAATACTTTCATCAATATTATCTAAAAAAGAATAAAAAAACAAATACAAAAAAACTCTCCAAAAGGAGAGTTTTTTCTATATATGTTCTTATTTTGCACTTTCTAGGGCAGCATTTACAGCATCAATAATGCCGTTGCTCGTCATAGTAGCACCTGAAACTACTTCAACTTCAGTTGAGTTATTTTCTACTATAGCAGCTGGGATTTGTTCTAAAGCTGCATCAGCAATTCCTTCAGTTTCTTCTTGCTCTACTAAATTAACAGCAGCTATTTTGCCATCAGCTACTTCAACAGAAACTTTTAGAGGATGCATACCTTCAGCTTCGCCTTCCCAAGTACCATCTTTATATTCAGGACCGCTCGCTCCACAACCTGTGAGAGCCGCAGCTAAAAGTACAAGTACTAAGGATAATGATAATGTTTTTTTCATTTTTTCAACTCCTTATAATGTTTTTTGACTCATAGGTATTATACAATGTAATGATAAAAAATTCAAGTTAACTTTTCATTTAAATGCTTGAATTTCAATCTTTAAGGGTATTAGTTTAAAGTATGAAAGGAGAGGTAAAATGGATAAATCAAAAAACAGGTATCAACATAAATACGATATGGAAGAGCTTAAAGTTATGACAATAGAAATGCTAAACAGAAGAGGTGTACAGCTAGAAGATATTGCAGAAATTGTTCTTTTTTTACAAAAGGAATATTACTCAGATTTAACTATAGAAAAGTGTTTAGATAATATTGATGCGGTACTGAGTAAAAGAGAAATTATACATGCAATTATGACAGGTATTGCAATTGATGAGTTAACTGAAAAAAAACTGCTCCCAGAACCATTACAATCGATTGTAGCAGCTGATGAAGGACTATATGGAATAGATGAAATACTGCCACTTTCGATAGTAAATGTATATGGAACAATAGGGCTAACCAATTTTGGTTACTTAGATAAAGAGAAGATAGGTATAATTAAAAAACTAGATGAAGAAAAAGGAGATGTTTGTAATACATTTTTAGATGATTTGGTAGCAGCTATTGCAGCGGCAGCTGCGAGCAGAATTGCACATTCTATGTAAAAGAAAAAGAGTTAACCAATATAGGTTAGCTCTTTAATTATAAAGTTTGTTATTATTTTGTGTTCTTCTGAATTTTTTATAAGAATGCTATTTTCAATGTAATCTATAAGTTGAGTAGCCTTTGTACTTTACCACATCTATATTGCTATCATTATTTAATCTTATAAAGAAATCATGCGTATCAGATTTCTTTCTTTGTTCAATAAAAGCTTTTATTTCAAATTGATTCATAGGATGTCTTTTAATTATACTCAAAATAGCTTCATAGTCATCTTTCATTTCACTATAAAAGCCCTCAGAAACTAGTGTATCTATCGAAATGCCATCTAATATTGATACAGCTTCTTTCATAATTTCATTTGATGCCTGTTTTACAAATGATTCAGCAGGAGGGCGCACTGGAGAATTAATATATAATGCATGATAATTTATTTTACTTAGCAGTTCTTTGAAATCTAAGAAAAACTCCTTATTGTCATTTATATCTTTTACGATCATTGTCTCAAGCCATAATTGACCTTTGTATTCCTTAGAAAATGTTATTAATCCATTAACCACATTATTAAAATGTATACTTCCATGAGGTCTATTGATTTTTTTAAACATCTCTTCATTAGAGGCATCTAATGAAGGAAGTACTATATCAGCATTTTTTAATTCATCTCTTACTTGACTACTAGATAATAAGGCGCCATTTGTAATAACTGCTATAGGCTTGTCTGTAAGTAGCTTCAACCCATTGATTAAGTCCCCTAAACCTTTGTATAATGTAGGTTCACCTTCACCCACTATGGTGACTACATCAAATGCAATATTTTCTTTAGAATATGTTTTGAATTCTTCTATTAAATCCGTTAAATTGAAATACATTTTTCTTTCATTAGTCATATTACGAGTTCTTCCCAATTGACAATATATACAGGAATAATTGCAATGTCCTTTAGGTATAGGGCTAATACCTAGAGATATTCCCATTCTTCTAGAAGGAACTGGGCCATAAACATATTTATAATCTGTCATATATACCACTCCTTAATAATAGTTTGAGCAATGTATCGATACAATAAAATAAAGTGTATCCTTCATATTTACAGTATATAGGTACACTTGTCTATTGTCAATTAATCATAATGAAGGCGTATTAAAAGTTAAATCGCTCTTTTTCTGGTTGTTGTCTTGTTAAGATATTTGCCAGAAAAGAGCGATTTTTTTCACAAAAGCGTTTATTCTAGATTTACTCCCAAACCATGGGCAATTCTATTTACATAATTGAAGTATGCTGTAATTTGATTAATATCAAAAATATCTCTGTCTGTAAAGTTTGCTCTCTTTAAGGCTGCAATATCATTTTCTTTTATGTTATAAGGCTCTTTAGTCAGCTTTTGAACATAATAAAGCATCAGTTTTTCTTCTTTTGTTATAGCAGCTTTTGTAAAATCTTCAGCTATTTGTTTTACAAGATCATTATTCTCTGAAGCAAAACGGAGAGACTCTCCGTGATGAACTGTTCAGTAATGACAGCTATTTGTACTTGAAACCACAACAGCAATCATTTCTCTTTGAGATCTTGATAAACCTGAAGGTCCAAACATAATAGTTTCATATAAGTTTAAATGTGCCTCCATAGCATCAGGGTGAATACTATGTACCTTTAGAATATTTGCAACATTACTTTGTGTCCTACCGGTTATTCTAACATACAGTGTTTTGAGCTTACCAACAGCATCATTTTCATTAATTTCTTTTATCCAAGACATATATTTTTACCTCCCTTAATATTAGTAACTGATAAAAAACCAATACACTTACCTTGTATTTTATGCTTAGTTTATCATAAACGTAGTTTTATTAATATGAGTATTTAATTATTCACAAAGAATATAATATCTACTTATAGTAACTAACTGGATAGGCTTTATATTAAAAAACCAGAAAGATTACATCTGGTAATCTAGTAGCTACTGAGGTACAGAGGTATTTATCTGCTAACGATTTACTAAGATAACCCAATAATACTTATAGTTGCAATAAAAAAGCAGCATAAAGGTTGAGAGTCACTTTAGATATATTTTGTAGGATGGAAGTTTACTGTTTTAAATTATCTAAAATTATGGATTCTCTTTATTTATTATATTTTAGGGTAAATCCGAAAAATCTATATAACAAAAGAGTATACTTTACAGCTGATTAATTGTTATTTTGTATTAATAACTTTCTAAAGATTTAAAATTATGGTATTGTTTTGGTAACGGGAGGTTGCACATATGAAAAGAGAATTTCGGGGATTTATTACTGGGCTTATAATCTCATTTTTATTAATAAGTTCAGTTTCGTTTGGAGATAGCTTTGGAGAGACTATACAAGTGCTTTTTAATAAAGTGAAAATAGAAGTAGATGGGAAAGAAATAGAAGGAAATAATATTCTTTATGACGGAGTTACATATGTTCCATTAAGAGAAATTGCAGTATTGTTTGATAAACAAGTTGATTGGGATGAAAAGTCTAATACTGCATTTGTTTATAATAATAAATTTGAAAGAGCTATTGTAATAAGACCTATAGATGGTGATACTATAGTTGTAAGTTTAGCTGATGGGCGAGAAGAAAAGGTAAGATTTATTGGAGTAGATTCACCTGAGACTGTGCATCCTAATAAAGATATAGAATTTTATGGAAAAGAAGCATCAGAATATACAAAGTCTAATTTATTAGGAAAAAATGTATATTTAGAAAAGGATATATCTGAGACTGATATTTATGGAAGATTACTTAGGTATGTTTGGATTGAAAGACCTGAAAGAGTTGATGAACAAATGATTAGAGAGAATATGTTTAATGCCTTATTGATTTTAGATGGCTATGCTCAGATTTCAACATACCCACCAGATTTAAAATACTTAGATTATTTAACTAAATTTCAGACTGAAGCAAGAGAATATAATAAAGGACTTTGGAGTGAGTAAGTATAACAAGTATTATAATAGGAGGCAGTAAAGGTGAAAAGAGAGTTAAGAGGATTTGTTGTTGGTATAGTTTTATCATTCATTTTACTCAACACTGTAGTGTTTGCAGATGGTATTCAGCAAGGCATTAATGTGGTTTTCAATAAAGTCAATATATCAGTTAATGGAGCTATGGTGGTAGGCGATAATATCCTATATAATGGGACTACATATGTACCATTGAGAAAAATTGCAGATATGTTAGACAAAGAAGTAGGTTGGGATAAGACTACTAATACCGCAAGTATAAACGATAAAAAAATAGGGATAACACCATTGCCATTGCCAGTGGTTAGTGAAGCAACAAAAACCGAGGGAAAGTACGTTGGCAGTATTGAAAGTGATAAATATCATTATCCAAGTTGTACCTGGGCTGAAAAGATATTAAAAGAAAATGAAATATGGTTTAATAGTGAAGAAGAAGCGCAACAGCAAGGTTATAAACCATGTGGAGTTTGTAAACCATAACATTACCATTGTTATTAGTTTTTAGATACAATATTATAAAGAAGGTCGAGTTTAATTATGAATGTAAGTATCAGTGTACCCTATCCACAATATTCCAAGAGTAAAAACAAGATACCTTAATGCGGAGCCTTTAAATGTCCAATAATTTTGTTGAGTCGTTAAATAAAATTCTATACTAGTAAGTAGGTAAATGTTATTTTTTCTTACAACATATGAAAGGATGATTATATGATTGATGCATTTAAGTTGAAAAGCAGAGGGAAGGATATGGCTTGTATAATGGAGTATAAAAATCTTGAAAGTAAAGGTAAAAATATACTTTTATTTAATCATGGGTTTGTAGGTCATAAAATAACTCCCCATAGAATGATTGTTAATTTATCCCACGAGTTAGTTGAAGAATATGACTTAACAGTTGTGAGGTTTGATTTTATTGGTTCAGGGGATAGTGATGGAGATTATAATTATATGACAATTCCAGGAGAGGTCAAAGATAGTCTCCATGTTGTTGAATATTTAAGAAATAACTATAAGATAAATAAACTTATAATTTTGGGATATAGCATGGGAGGATGCATTGCATCATTAACTGCTTCGAAAACAAATACTGATGCACTTATATTGTGGTCACCAGTATCGAGCCCATATAAAAACTTCAAATATTTATTGGGAGATAAATTATTTGAAGAAGGTGAATTAGGTAATGATGTTGATTTTTTAGGAGACATGGTTAGTTCTAATTTCTTCACTGATTTGAAGCGAATAGATATTATAAAAGAACTTAAGAAATTTGAAAGTCCCATTTATATTATTCATGGAGACAAAGATGAAGATGTATTACCTGAAAATGCGTTATCATATTTAAATGCTACAGGGAATACAAAACTTTATTATGTTAAGAATGCGGGACATACTTATGACAGTAGAAAATTACAACGTGATTTATTTGATAAGACAAAAGAGTATGTAAAAGAAATAATCAAAAACAAATAATGGAAATTATTCGTAGCTTTATTGAAGAGCTATCCGCATAAAGATGGATATATACTGAAATAGATTATTTCCTATTTCTGATTGACAGTTTTTAAATATAGGAATATAATTCACATATACCCATATGGGCATGCAAGTATTACACTCTAGAAATGGGATATAAATGAACTAACCTATGATTTTTTAAAGATGCTGTCAGCTGAAATAAGTATCAGATTAGTTAAATTGATTGCATAGGAAGAATTGTGTGTTTTATAAATATATTATAAAAGGAGTAGAGGATATGGAAAAATTTGATGATTTATTAAGGAAATTTGATTTAGATTATTTTGGAGGTGGGAAACATAAAATTTCCTTTGAAAAAATGATGGAATTAAATAAAGATAACAAAGTATTTATTCTTGATGTAAGAACAAAAGAAGAAAATGAGTGTGTAAAATTAGAATTTGCTAAAAATATTCCTACTAGCGAAATTCCTGATAGAATTAGCGAGATACCAACAGATAAAACTATTGTTGTGTTTTGTTCTTCTGCTACGAGAGCAACCATTGTGTCCGTTTACTTGCAATTAAGTGGTTATAGTGATGTAAAAATTCTATTAGATAGCATAGGTGAAATAGCAGGATTTTTTAAGCCAGGGTATGTACTTAAAAATCTTGATAATTTGAGCAGTAATAAGTAGGAGACGTGAGTGAAATGAATTCAGTAATATTGATTAGTATTATAATATTAGTTATAGCTATTTCAATGTCAATGGTAGGAAAAGGCGGAGGCAACTTTTATGTATTAGTAATGGTATTAGCTGGTGTTTCAATGCATAATGCGGCTACTACTTCACAGCTTATAATGATGGGGACTTCAATTACTTCAATGATTATTTTTAATAAGAATAAAAAGGTGGATTGGAAGTTGGCACTAATTATAGACCCACCTACTGATATCATGGCTTTTGTAGGCGGATATTTTGCTGGGAATATTGAGGGAACAACTTTGAAATTGATGTTTGCTATATTGTTAGTAATCATATCAATTTTTATGTTTATTCCTATAAAAGAAAAACCTTTAAAACAAACTGATAAATTTGGTTATTGGAATAGAACCTTTGGGAAATACAAATATACTGTTAATTTATGGATTACTTTACCTATTACAGCTATAGTAGGTTTTTTCGCAGGTGCTATAGGGATTTCAGGCGGAGCTTTTAAAATCCCACTTATGGTTATGCTTTGTGGTATACCTATGGAAATAGCAATTGGGACTTCATCGGCAATGGTTGCGGCTACAGCTTTTATGGGATTTTTGGGACATAGTATTAATGGCGACTTTAATCCTCAATTAGCCATACCACTTACTGTTGTTGCTGTAATTGGAGGATTGATTGGAAGTAAATATGCAATTAAAAGCAAACCTAAAAACTTGAAAATAATATTTGCATTAACGAATTTATTAGCAGCAATAATTATGATTGTCAATATTGTTAGGTAAAAAAATTAGGTTGGCGCCAGAGAGACTTCCGAAAAAGGTAATAAAAGATTTCAACAAAGAAGCAAAGCTCAAATTTTAGCATTATTTAGTTTTACATATCATGCAAAAAAGCCTAAGATTTAAAATCTTAGGCTTTTTTCATCATAATGATTAAATTTTTCGACTTTTACTTGTCGTTAATTTCTACAAAGTCACGAGTTTGTAAATACCATCTTAGTTCAGCTTTTGTTTCTCCTTCTCCTTCATCTGGAAATCTAAAGCAAGCTGCGGTTCCTTTTTTGAAACGAAGGAAAGTTCCTGAAATTTCCTGACTCCATAATGAAAGGTAAGGCTGTTGTCCAACAATTATAGCAGCATCTCCAGATTCAATATCATCAAGAAGCTCTCTAAGTAGACGAACACTACTTCCTGTTCCAAGAAATTCTAAGTATACAGGGTCATTAAGGTCTAATTCATCTGTTAACATTTCAGCGGTTTCTCTTGCTCTCACTTTGGGACTAGAATAAATTTTTACATGATTATAACTAGCTAGCATTGTTTTAAATCCCGAAATACTTTTCTTTAATAGATTTTTACCCCTAATTGAAAGTGATCTCAAATCATCGCTTTCAGCTTTTTCTTTATCCTCTGCCATTCCATGTCTATACAGTATAAGATATTTACTCATATAAGATTCTCCTTTTTAAATAAAGTTTGTATTAAGGATATTACCCATTTTCATATAAAAAACCAATGTAATTAATATGTTAACAATTTATCCTTAAGAATATTCAAAAAACAACAATTAATTCCAATTCATATTCTAAATATAACCTAAACACCCTATTATTTCAATACAAAAGTCTAATTTAGTAAAAATATTTATTTTATAACTAATAACATTTTCTTATTTATTTATCTTAAAGTGTTATTGATGTATCTAGGAGGAAGTCTAGCAGTATATGCTTATGCCAACCAATTTGATAAAATTATATTATCCCAAGAGTTTAATTCGGAAGACTAAAATAATAGATGTAGTTGGGTGTAAAGTGCTTGTTGCCTTGTTATGATGAATAAAGTGAGTGGTTATAAAATTCCAATAAGTGCTATACTGTATATAACAGATAGATGAAAGAAGGGTAGATATGATTAAGGAGCTAAATCTATTTTCGTTAGTAAAACCTGTTATAAATAAATCGGCTGATAAAAAAATACCCGATAGAGTAACTCTAAAACCAAATCAAATGTGGTGTCCTTATTGCAGTAGTCCTGTTATTTTTGTAAAAGATAGTTTTTTAGGTGTTAAAAAATGCCCTGTTTGTGGAATTAGTGAAAGAGATTACTATGTAAAAATGTTAAATGCCAGGTGGAAATAAAATCAAAAATAAAAAAACACTGTAATCTTTACGATTACAGTGTTTAAACTGGTCGGGGTGAGAGTCGCCATTGTCTTGCGCCCTTGTACCAAATGGGTTAGGATATAGGATTATACGAACTCTATCCTCAGTAAGTATAACCTTATGAACAAACATATCAATGACTCTTTTCTGAGCTTCTCTATCATAATCTTTTAGATCAGCATACTTTTGCATATACTCATTGATTTCATCCATGGTGTAAGATTTATGATCGCTCTTAAGATTATTAATTTTTATAGTTATAGCAGTCTTTTGCTCTTGTAGGTCTTTGTTCTTAGAAATCAAACTATCATTTAACAGTCCTTTTACAACCGCCTCTGTGATTTTATCCTCTTCTCTTACAATCTTATCAAGCCTCTTCTTAAGTAGCTCAAATTCAGCAACATCATCCTTAGAATTAACTTTATTAAACATCTCCTTAGCAAAAGTAGAATCAGGATTAAATATATAAGTAGTAAGAGCATTAATAACAAAAGGCTCAATATTATTCACCTGGATAGACTTAGGTTTTATACTACAGTCTTTATCCTCGCACCTGTAATAATAAACAGGAGTATCAGACTTCTTATTAGTCTTAACAGTACCAGTCATAATAGAACCGCAATCATGCTGGAGCTTACCCGATAATAGGTATAAAAACTTAGATCTAAAAGAACCGCCTTTTCTTTTATTATCTTCTCTCTTATCTCTAACATTCTCCCAAGTAGTATCATCAATGATTTTTGGCATAGCATCTTCGATTCTTATTTTATTTTCATTATCCTTATGATTGTTATATGAATTACCCATTCTCTTTCTCCTATTGTATAAATAAACTCCTCTGTACTTTTCATTTCTTAGAATCTCGTACAAACTATTCTTTCCAAACTCTTTACCAACCTTAGATCTGTATCCATTACTATTTAATATATCTATAATCTTTAAATACCCATACCCATCACTGTATAACTTAAAAATCAGTCTAACAATTACAGCCTCATCCTCATTTATAATATAGTTTAGGTTTTCATCTACATCATAACCAAGAGGAGGGCGACCTCCATTGTGTTTAGCTTTTAACGCATTTTCTCTATGTCCCTTCTTAACTTCTCGAGATAGGTTAAGAGAATAGTACTCGTTCATACCCTCAATGATAGATTCAAGCATAACAGACTCAGGTGAATCATCAAACTGTTCAAGGACTGACTTAACCCTTGCACCCTTATCCCTAAGCTTCCTTTTATTAACAGCGCTGTCATACCTATTACGAGCAAATCTATCAAGTTTATGTACAATTACATAGTCAATATTTTCAACCTCTTCAAGCATCATTTGAAACTGAGGCCTATCATCATTAGTACCAGTCATGGCTTCATCAGAGTATATTTTAAGAAGTTCAATATCATTTTGTACGCAGTAATCTTTGATAGCTCTTATTTGAGCATCGATTGACTCTTCTCTTTGATTATCGCTTGAAAATCTAGCATATGCTACAGCAGTTTGCATTATAGGTCCCTCCTTTCACAAATAACTATCCAAACTCATATTCTAGTATAGCTTCACCTACGCACAAACTCTTTGCTACTTGCTCAAATGTGCACCCATCATAGTAAGTCTTGTCTATAGATATATCAAGCAGTTTAAGGGCAAAATAGTCGGCTTGTAGTTCAAATTTACTTTTTATAATAAGCTTATTATTATAAGCAGCCTGAGCTTGGTCAATATGTAGTAGGGCATGGGCTAATTCATGTGCAAGTATAAACTTCTCATACCTAAAGGGTAGAGAGTCATTTATAAATACAAGTTCTAAGCCTAAATAATTTCTTATGTAAATAGCCTCATTACCATGTAGTATAGAGTCGTTTTTATCTACTCTCTTTATTTCAATATCAAGTGTTTTATAAATTTCAAATATATCATTAGTCCCAGTATGCTCTATTACTCCATCTATGTATTTGTCTATCCAGGTTAAATTCATAAGTTCCCCTCCAAGCGTTTTAAGAGATATCAGACAAGGATTCTTTCATAAATTTTGATATTCTAGTACCAAAGTCATGAGGGATGCCCGCAAAATCACAATATAGGCTTGTCATATTTTCATCTGATTCCATAAATGAATTAAGTTCTGCTAAAAAATTGTATATTAATGTATTATTATTTAGTAAAATAACGATTGATAATACCATCGCCCATATATCATGTCTAGTTCGCTTTAATTCACTTTCTAATACTAATGAATCTTTAAAGAAGAAGTTTGCATTTTTATTTAATCTCGAACCTCTATAAGTTAAAAAATCTAAATTATGAGCAATTTTGTTCCTAAATTTTCTAGTCAATGTCAAAGCATCTAATAAGATATTCACTTTATTCTGAAAATCTATTTTATCGGTATTTAAATAGTTCATATAATTGAAAAGATCATTTTTTTCTTTAGTTTCTAAAAAAGAAAATAAATTGGTTGCATCAGAAAAACTTATATTACGAAATAATATCCATGGAGGGATATGATTCTTTGTTTTCCTGTAAAAGCTGGTTGGAGTGTCATTGGTATTTTGACAAATATATTTAATAGTCTTAAGATTATCTTCTAATCTTTTTTTTCTTTCAGGATTGCTAAATTTCTTGTAGTTGACAATGTCTAAATATTTACCCTGATTCTCTGAAAAACTGTTAGCTATTACATGAGAAAGAAGTGTTTTAAATGCATTTTCAGCATATGTAGAATACTTAAAAAGAACACCTTGAATATTTTTGTTAAACATATGTGTCGCACATAAAAGCTCCATTGTGATACCGTTCTTGTATTTATTATCCATCATATAAATTGACTGATAACCATTAACTAAATCATAATAGGAAAATGAATACAAAGCTTTCAGAGCAAAGTTATAGTTTGGAATAATCAAGCCATAATCTGTTTTTAACTTTTCAATTTGTTGTTCAAAAGTAAGAAAGGGTTTATCCATTTTGTTCTCCTAAATAGTTATTTTACAAAAACCAAAAGCCCCTGTTACAAAATAATGTAACAGGGGCTTTCTGAGCTGTCCATTTAAGTATCAGCTAGTTAACTTAGTTACATTATAGCATTTCTGTATAAAATGTCAATCTGTTGAAGGTTAAATCTTTTTGACTATATCTACAATATTTCTATAGTATCTCCTACTTTAATCGTTTTTTCTTGAGAAAACTTTTTATGAGAAAAGTCTTTTTCATCAACGTTTAAAGCCTTAACTTCTTTAGTAGTTTTACTAAATTGTGATAATGGGCTTGTAAGAACGTTTATATGCGAAGTCTCTATTTTTTTACACAAAGAAAAACCATCATATGCAATTACTATAGTAAGGGTATCTTTTATAAAGTCCAATGTTCCTAAGCTTTCTTTTGTCTCTGGATCTGTAACCTCATCTCCAATTGATAAAATTCTAATCTCGTCACCCTCACCAGCGCCATCATCTCTACCGTAGTTTATCAATAATGAAAATTCATCTATTATCTCAATAACTTTGAATTCATGATCAGACATATTTCATCCTCCTATTTTTTATACTTTAAGCTAAGCAGTTTTAAATGATCTAGTAGGTCCCTTGCGTATTGTGTTTTTTCCTCATCTGTTAAACTATGTATGTCAAATCCAGTAAACCCCATGATTACATTTTTATTAAGTAGAAAGTCCATTGCCTCTTCTGGTGTATTGAAATCATCTGGGAGGGAATCTTCACTGTAGGGGTTTTTTATGTCGGAGTTTCCGAGTAGGTAGTCGGTGCTGACATTAAAGTATTTTGCTAATTTAGTTAAGGTTTCATTGTCTGGGGATCTACGGTTTTGCTCATACATACCAACTGTACTTGTAGAAACTTCTAAAACTTTACTTAACTCTAATTGAGTAATATCTTTTGAGATTCTTTCTTTCTTAATTCTGTCTCCTAACATAATACTAACCTCCTTTGTGTGTAGTTGCTCATATTATACCACACTCTATGTGTTGATAAACATTTACACACAAAATGTGTTAAAAGTATTGACAGTACACTTTGAGTGTGTTAATATCTAAATATACACACATTAAGTGTATTAAATATTTATACAAGGAGGTAAAAATATGAGAAATGAATTAATAAATTTTAGAAAATCAAAAAACTTAACTGTTAATGAAATTGCTGATAAAATAGGAGTTTCCAGTTCCTTCTATGAAAAGATTGAATACGGAGATAGAAATCCTAGCTACAATTTTATTTTAATGTTTAAATCAGCATTTCCTGAAGGAGAGACGGATAAAATTTTTTTTAATCAATAGATACACTTAAAGTGTAGAAAACATATAAATAGGAGGATGTGGAGAAGAGTGAAAGATTCAAAAGAAAGCAAAGTAGAAAGATTAATTATTAGATATAACGAATCTATAAATGATATAGCAGTTGAAATCCTTGAAGAACTCAAAAAAGAAAATACAACATATGGTGAATTAAACAAAGATATATCTAAATTAGCTAAATCTCTTGAATATAAAGATGCATATCAATATGAAGCTTTAATAGCGATTATTAAAAGTAAGGTGTTAATAGAAATGAACGATTTGCCACTAACAAACCGTTCAAAGTAAAACTAAAGATTTTCTACTGTAACTACAGCAGAGGATTTATATATTTTATCACTGTTATCCAATAAGTGGAAAAACTCATATTTGACAAGTAATTCAGTGATTGATGGTATCATCCCAGCACTTGAATGGTACCAAAGTTCATGCGTTGGTTGTTGAGAAACGGTTGTTTTATTATCTATAATTAATTTTCCTATGGGAATAACTAACTGATTTTCATACAACTCTAATTTTTCACCATTAGAAAATGTTAATAAAGCTTTATTCATTGTTTTCACCCCCTTTAAGGAGATTTTAACATAGCGGGGTTATAAATAACAATCTAATAAATAGGAGGAGAAGATGGAAGATAAAAGACTTATAACAAAGAATGTAGAGGAAGAATTAACGGATCTAATCTTAGAGCAAGTAATAAAACATCAAATGACTATTTCAAATTTTCAAGATGTATCGTACGAAGTTATTAAATATTTAGAAGATAATGCGACTGCAGGTGTTAGATGTGTAGATTTATCAGATAAAAAAGACATTACTCATATAGGGATAGTAAAAGTTAAAGGTGTTGACAATGAAGGAGATCTTAAAAATGTTGTAGATATAGTTATGGATCAACTGAGAAGAGAAGTAAGAAATACAGATAATTTATAGATTAATCTAGGAGGAGAAAAAAATGGAAAACAAAAACAATAACATCTTTACAGAGGAAGCTAAGGAAATTATAAAAAAATCAGAAAAGCTAAACAGAGATATTGATAATTTAATAAAAGAGTATGAGGTAGCTTTTAAAAAGTGTAGAGAAATATCTGATTGGATAGTAACTAGAACTATGAAAGAATCTGAGACTTATGGAGATTTACAAATAGCAGAAAAAGATATTCTTTCAAAAGTTTATTATAGCGACATGAAAAAGGATGAGTATACCGCTGCAACTGAATTTATTAAAGAAGCTTATAAAAGACAAATTGGAAAACACAAGATTAAAGAGTCCAACTAAATACTGAGCCGGTAAGTAGGCTCAGTTAGGCTAACGCATCTTTAATTCTCTACTTATATAATCCGTAACTACTTCTTCAATAAAAGATTTGCTTAAGTTTGATTCAATGGATTTACCAATAGCTTTTGATAGGAGTTTAGTAAATTCATCTTTACTTAAATCAGATACTTTATCGAAATCAAAGTCTTTAACAACATCTGCAACTAATGTTTCATAGTTTGCATAGCTCATATTATCACCCCCTTTCAAGGTAAATTTTACCATAATGAAAGGAATAAGGAAACTAAGGAGGAGAAGAATGGAAGCTCTAATAACAACTTTAACTATAGATAGAGAAACGGAAAAGTTAATATCTACAACTGAAAGCTATGAAGAAATAAGAGTATCACCGTATGCAAATGAAAAGTTTGATGAATTTCTAGATATGATGGCTGATGAGTTTCTTAAGTTTAAAAAAGCACAAAAGAATTCAAAGGAGCGTGGCCAGGATGAAAAGAGTTAAAATTCATCCCTTTAGACTCTTAAGCGTTCTGCTTTTAAGCCTTTTAATACTAGGAATGATAATAAAGATAGTTGCATTAGCTGATAAGGGAGAGACTAAAAAGATAGAGTACATCCTTATTAGTCAATCAGAATACGAAGAAACTTACAAAGAAGAATCTAAAGAGGAGAATGAAGAGATTGAAAACAAATTACAGAGCAGCAGAGAAGATGAAGTTGAGGAAGTTGCACGAGTGAGAACAAGCTTAGGTGAGTACACTATCACTAAGTATTGCTCTTGTGAAAAGTGCTGTGGTGAGTATGCAAAGAATAGGCCTATTAAAGAAAATGGTGAGGAACTAGTAACAGGAGCTTATGGAACTGAGCTAACTGCTGATTATTCGGTTGCTAGTCCACTTGCCCCTGGTACCAGGCTTGAGATTGAAGGATTGGGGACCTACAAAGTACAAGATACAACGAGCACATGGGTTGCTGATAAGTATAATGGGAAAGTAATTGATATTTATGTGTCTGATCATAGCTTAGCTATTAATTATAAAGAGGTTTTGGATGTGTGGGAGGTAAAGTAAATGGTTGCTCTTAGAATAATGATAATAATTTTACAATTAACATTATTAGCGATAGAAATAGCATTTGCTATGCCTCTTTTATGTATCCCGATTGTGGGATTAGCTTTATTATCACTTAGAACTTACTGGGAGGAAAACTAATGTACAAAAAAATGACAAATGTAGATATTTTGAAAGTTGCAAATAGGATTGTATTAATGAAAGATACAAAAACAAAAGAACTAGATAAAACAGTTGCAGAGGAATTGCTTGTAATAGTCGAAGAGTTTTATAAAAGACTCTCATTTATGGAGTCTGGAATAGAAATTAAAAACAAAACAAGTCCAGCTGAGGATCTAAGAGAATGGGTTGTTGATAATTTTGGGAATGAGGCCTTTAATGATGTAATTATTATTGCTAGACAGTTTGCTAAAGAAAATGCATGGGATGTAGTCGAAGTGGATTATATGGCAGAGGAGATTGTGGAGAAACTCCAAGAGGGGATACTTAATGTTATTGAAACTTATGAGGAGGAGAAATAGATGGAGCCGAATTATATATATTTTACTTTTGGGAGTAGGGGCCAAGTATTTGGTGGAGGATATATAAAAATAAAAGCTGATCTAGTTGTAGAAGCTCAAGAGAAATTTATAAAAAGATATGGGGCTAAGGCTTGGAAACATGAAGGAATATTAAGCTATGCATTTCATTATACAGAGAAAGACTTTATGCAAACCGATATGCAATATGGAGTATGTCATGAGGTGATCCAATGATAAAAAGTATAAAGCATCTAATATCAGGCAGGACCTTAAAAGAATATATTTGGAAAAACATTTTATATGCAGGGACTAAAAGCTTAATTTAGGAGGATGAATATGACAGAGAAGTGTTTTGCTGATAAAGAAAGAGGAGTTTGCACTGCTTTAATTAAAAAGTCATGTAATGGATGCAGCTTTTATAAAAGTGAGAAGCTGCATAAAGAAGATCTTGAAAAAGAAAGACTTATGTTTAAAGAGTTAGGAGTTAATCCAAATTATGGAAAATATTAAAGAAAATTTTAAAAAAAATATAGAGACATGCCGAATCTGTCAGAAACCGACAATAGGGGTGAAACATCTTGTACATTGTCCAAGGTTTAGCACTCCTATTTGTATGAGTCACTGTTATGGTGAATGTAAGTATAGAGAAGAGGACCATTGTTTATATTATAAGAAGGTTAAAAACGAATGAAAGACAAGGACAAAGAAAAAATCCTTGCAAGCGGGAGAACGCTACAAGGATTTCAAATTTTTTATACTGACTTAGGCCGTCTAAATCAATAAATATATACATCTATATTATATCTTTTAAGCGGTTAAAAGTCAAACTAAAATACGCTAGAATAGGCGCCTTTACGAGCTTGTAATAGGTATTATTGTTTGAACGATATAACAAACTAAAGTAAAAAAATCAAATGATAATACCTTTACGACCTAAACATAAAAAAAGAGAATCAAAGGAGAATAGGCCGTGAAATATATCAGAGAGAAAAAGATCTATTGTGGAGATTATTTAGAAGTAGATATTATACCTAGAGCTAGAACTGAAATAGTTGAAAAAGGAAAGAGACATAAAAAGACAAAACTATCTCCACCAAAGCAGAAAAACTTGAATGATAAAAATGCTAGAAGGTATTTTATACAACTAGCTAATACGAATTTTGGTAAGGGTGATTTACAAGTTCATCCTACATATTCAGATGAGGAACTTCCAGAGACAATCGAAGATGCTGAAAGAGAAGTTAGAAATTACTTAAGAAGAGTTGACTATAAAAGAAAAAAAGAGGGACTAGATCCTTTAAAGTATCTCCTGGTAACAGAATATCAAACAGAAGGAGAAGGAGAGAAACCTATTAGAATACATCATCACATAATGATGAATGCTGGATTAGATAGAGATACAGTTGAAGCTCTATGGTCTAGAAGAAAGAAAAAGGGACAAAAGCACAGAAAGAGTATAGGTTTTGTAAATGCTGATAGATTACAGCCTGATGAATATGGACTAGAGGCTATATCTAGGTATCTAATGAAAAACCCTAAAGGTAAAAAGAGATGGTCCTCATCAAAGAATTTAGATAGGCCTGAAATGAGACAGAACGATCATAAGTATAGTAAGAGACAAGTGGAGAAGTTAGCCAAGTATCCAGAAGGGAGAAGTTACTGGGAAAAACAATACCCTGGCTATTGGTTAACAGAAGCTACACCAGAATACAACGATTTAACAGGCTGGTCTATATATCTAAAGATGCGAAAGAAGGAATAAAGAAACAAACGAACAAGAGTCGAACAGATTAAAAGAAGGGGGTGGGAAAAAGTGAGGAGTTTAGCTTGCAGGAGATGTGGGAGAAGGTTGAAGTCTGAAATTAGTAGAGAAAAAGGTTATGGTCCAGATTGCTATAAGAAAATGATGGAGGAGAAAAAGCACGCTGATGAAGAGATTGAGTTATTAGATCTAGAAAAAGAAAAGGTCAAGGAGGAGTAAAAGATGGATGAGAGAAAAGTAAGAATGATAGCAGAGGAAGCTGCAAGACTTAAGAAGGATAATCCAACTCTAAGTTTTAAAGAAGTTCTAGAAATTGCAAAGGAGGAGCTTAAAGACATTAAAAAAGGAGTTAGGATATGACTAGAAACAGAATGATGGGCAACAAGGGCAGAGGTTTTGAAGAGGAAATTAAGATGGCCAACTATCAATACTTTAGAAGAGGAGAGGCTCTTATTCAAAAGATAAGCACTCCATGGGTAGTGGTCAGAGATGGTAAAAGGATAGTCTCTGCTTATCCAGAGGGCAAAAGCACACTAGATTTTAGAGGGACTGTCAAACCTGGTATATCTATATCTTTTGATTGTAAGGAAACTAAGGATAAAAGAGGACTTCCATTATCAATTATTGCTGATCATCAAATAGAATATATAGAATTTGCACTTGAAGTAGGAGAAGTAAGCTTTATTCTCTGCTATATGGAGAGTGAAAACAAAAGATACTATGCATCTGGAATAAAGGTCCTTGAATATTGGGATAGGTGGAAAGAAAACAAAGGTAAAAAGGGATATAACTATATACCAAAAAGCATAATGGCAGAGGTTAAGTCTAAAAATGGAATAATACTTGATTACCTGGATGCAATTAAGTATCTAGGAGGAGAAGAAAACAAGGAGGAGATTGTAAATGGGGAATATGATTAATCTAGATAGCTTTGCTGGAGGAGCTTTGCAAGAAAAGTTTAATATTGCTTTTAAAGAAGTACTAGAAAATATTGCTGATCCTAATACTCCACATAAAACAAAAAGAAAGTTGAGCGTTGAGTTAACTTTTATAACGGATGAGGATAGGGAGTTAAGTGTAGTTGTTATAGAGACTAAGACAAAATTAGCGCAATCAATGGGAGTAGCAACTAAGATAATAATTGATAGGGATGGAAAAGGCGGAATAATTGCTAGCGAATATGGCAAACAGGTCAAAGGTCAAACTTACATTAGGGTGAATGAAGAAACTGGAGAGATAATTGAACCTTCAAACCATGAAGTGGATATGAAAGGGATTAAACTAGTTAAATAATATAATTTAGGAGGAGATATAAATGTTAAACAAGGAAGCTTTAGAGTATTTAGTAAGGTTAGGTTATGACGAGGATGTTTTAGTTGATACAGATTTTGGTCTATTTTCAAAGATTAATCTAGTTAGAATAAAATTACCCAAGGTTGAAACGCTGCAAGTGAGCAATTTAACAAGTGTTATAGAATTTCTAAAAGCTAATATAGATGAGTGGGAAAGTAGACTCTTAATACAAGTAGTTAGTCCATGTGAGGTAAGGGTTTTGACTCCTCTTGATTCTGAAAGAGATAGACAAGAAATATTGAGAGCTTCAGCTATTTTACCTAACAACATTAGATATGACTCTTTTATTGATACAGAGCAATTTAACATTATGCTACAGGCTAGTTTTGCGGACAAAGGAGATAAAGCGCTTGTTTTAAAGTTTACTGGCTTAATTAGAGATGAAGCAGTAAAAGAAACTGGAGATAATGGGATTAGCCAAAAGGTCACTATAAAAACAGGTATTGCTAGCGTGGGAGAAGCAGAGGTACCAAACCCAGTTAACTTAGCTCCATATAGATCATTCCCAGAAATAGATCAAGTAGGAAGCAAATTTGTATTTAGGATGCAAGAAGGTCCTAAAGCTGCTCTTTATGAAGCAGATGGAGGAGCTTGGAAAAATGAAGCTATGAAACGAATAAAAGAATATTTAAAAGAAAACTTAAAAGAACAAGAAGAGTATATAGATATTATATCTTAATAAAAACATAGGAGGAGATTGCAAATGAATAATGTTGTACTAATAGGTAGATTAACTAAGGATCCAGAACTAAGATATATACCAAATTCAGGTAAAGCTGTAGCAACTTTTACTCTTGCAGTAGATAAGCAGCTGTCAAAGGATAAAAAGCAAGATATGGAGAGTAAGAATCAGCCTACAGCTGACTTCATTAGAATCGTAGTTTGGGGCAAGATGGGTGAGAACGTGGCCAACTATCTAGTTAAAGGCAGATTAACAGCAGTACAAGGCAGAATTCAAACTGGCAGCTATATGGCTGATGATGGCACTAAGAGGTATACAACAGAGGTAGTTGCTTCTAATGTGGAGTTTTTAGAGTGGGGCGATAAGAATACTAAGTCAAATGGAGAGGCTAAACAAAGCAATCAAGATAATTCCGATGATGATGTATTTGCTCAATATGGATTCCATCCAACTGATAACGATGATATTCCATTTTAAGGGGATGAGGAATTGATACAGATATTAGAGCTGTTTGGTGGAGTTGGCTCTCCTAGGATAGCTCTAAGGAACATAGGACTTCCGGTAAAATCAATAGATTATGTTGAAATAGATGAAAAGGCGGTCAGGTCATACAATGCAATGTTTGAAAAGGACTTAAGCCATAAAACTCAATCAGTAGTGGGTTGGAATTTAAAGCCGGATATATTAATACATGGCTCACCTTGTCAAGATTTCAGCATAGCAGGCAAACAAAAGGGTGCTGACAAGAATAGTGGTACAAGGTCAAGCCTTATGTGGGAAACATTGCGCATTATAGAACAGATGGGTGTATGGAAACCTCGAATTGTTATATGGGAGAATGTAAAAAATGTATTGAGTAAGCATATGATCCATAACTTTAATAAATATTTAAAGAAAATGAGTAGTATGGGTTACACGAATTCTTTCGAGGTACTTAATGCAATAGACTTTGGACTACCTCAAAAAAGAGAACGAGTGTTCACTATATCTTTTTTAGATGGGACTTATTTTGATTTTGAAGATTTAATTAAAACAGAGGCGCCTCATATAAGAGAATTGCTTGAAGATATTCAGGAAGAAAAGTATATAGTTACTCAGCCTAGTATGTTAAAAGTTATAAATAGTATTGGGAATTCATCTTTCAATGGAAGAGTAGAAGTAATAGATGACCATTGCAAAACTATAACAACTAAGCAAATGAGAAGTCCGAACAGTGGAGTTATAGATTTAGGAGATGGAAGATATAGATATTTAACAGAATTAGAGTGTTGGAGGCTACAAGGCTATTCGGATGAAGATTTCTACAATGCCTTAAGAGTTCATCCAGGGAGAGAAAATTGTTTAAACGGTGCATTGTATAAACAAGCGGGTAATTCAATACCAGTAACGATATTTGAAAGTATATTTAGAAAGATATTTTATGGAGAAGTTGAAATAGGAGAGAAGCAGTTAAAACTAGATTGGAGAGAAGAGGATGGGATTATATAAGCATAAATCAGGAGTTATAGGGACTTTTAATAGAAGATACAGAGTAACTGGAACAAATTATTATACTATTTTAGTAAATACTTTAGATGGCAGACAATTTTATGCACCAGAAAGTGAGTGGGTAAAATTAAATTAGTTGCAACTCATGTTTTTTATGTGTAACAGAAAGAGGGGTGAGTGAGGATGTATAAATGCACTAAAGGATTTTGGGTAGAAATGGTTGATGATGATGGTTCTTCAACAGAAAATGAATACTTTGATATTCCAGAAGGTTCGATTTGGAACATCCCAGAAGATAAAGACCATAGATTTATAGGTGGGGAAATAAGGCTGGAATCGGATGATTTAGGTTGGATAGAAATAGACAAAATAACATTAAAAAATAACTTTGAATTTATTGATTAGATGCACATTACAAGTAAACTATGTAATGAGAAAGGGGCTTATAAGAGTGAAACGTATTTTCAAGTATGAAATAGATCTTGTAGAGAGACAAGTTATTGAGATTCCGAGTAAAACTATTTTAAGTGTTAAGGAACAAAATGGAGCAATTGTCAGTTATGCAATAGCAGATTCCGACATTGAACCTACAAAGTATGAGTTTCTAATAAGTGGTACAGGGCATTCAATTACTTTTGAGGTAGAAGATTATAAATTTTTAGACACTGTAAAAATGAACAATGGTAGCTTGATGTTCCATATATTTTATAGAAGATGTAAGGAGTTGACAAGGTGAGAGATCCTAAAGAACACATAGAAGAAATGAACAAACTACTAGAAAAAAGAAACAGAGAAATTGAACTGGATAGGGAGAGGGAGATTAATCCCTTATCTAATTATAGTACAACGCAACTAAAAGAAGAATTAAGGAGAAGAAAAAGGAATCGATAAGGAGTGATAGATATTGTTTAGTAGCAACTTTTATCCAACACCAAGGGCATTAATATATAAAATGCTAGGCAAAATAAGCTTAGACCAATGTAGATACATCCTAGAACCATCGGCTGGTAAAGGGGATATAGTTGACCTAGTTCGAATTAGAACTGAAAATACTAGGGGTTATAAGCCTATCGTTGACACTATAGAGTATAACAAGGAACTCCAAGCAACTCTAAAGGGTAAGGGATTTAATTTAATACATGATGATTTTCTCACTTTTAACACATTTAAAAGATATGATCTGATTATAATGAACCCACCTTTTGAAAATGGAGATAAGCATTTACTAAAAGCTTTAGATATACAAAGAAGAGGAGGAGAAATAGTCTGCATATTAAATGCAGAAACTATAAAGAACCCATATTCTAATGACAGAAACAAATTATTAAGGCTTTTGGAGGAGTATGAAGCAAAGATAGAGTTTATGGAGAATAGCTTCAGTGATGCTGAAAGAAAAACAGATGTAGAGATAGCGCTAGTGTATGTAAAAGTACCTAAAAATTATGTAGATAACTTAATATTAGACTCTCTTAAGAATGAAACTAAAATAAGACAATCTGAACAAAATAACAGCCTAATATCTAAGGATCCTATGGAAAATGCTATACAAAGATATAACTTTGAGGTTGAAGTAGGCCTTAACCTAATTTATAACTATAACAGCTTAGGTAAGATTATAGTTGATAATCTAAAAGAGGACAGCTATTCAAATCCTATATTAGAATTAACTGTTAAGAATAATAAAAACAGTGGGCTTTCAGTTGTTAATGATTACATTGAACAAGTGAGGTTTAAGTATTGGCAGGGACTTATAGATATGGATAAGTTTAGGCAGATATTGACTACTAATTTAATAAGTGAATTCCACGATAAACTAGATGATCTCAAACAGTTTGATTTCACTAGGTTTAATATTCAGCAAGTCATTAAAGAGTTAGAAGCTAACCTAGTTATTAGTGTAGAAGATACCATATATCAATTATTTAAAGATTTTACTAGAAGATACTCTCAGGAGGAGTATTCAAGCAATGTACATTTATTTGATGGATGGAAAACAAACAAATGCTATAAGATTAATGATAAAAAAGTTATATTGCCTTATTTAAAGGGTTTTGATGGCTATAATGGAGAGTTTTATCCTGAGTTTGGAGTAGAAGGTCGAATAAGGGACATTGAGAAGTCTTTAAATTATCTAGATGGAGGTAAGACTGACTCTTCTGATGATATAAGAGATATTTTAGCTAAGGCTAGAGAAAATAATCAATTTAAAAAGGTAGAGTTTAAGTATTTCTATATTGATTTCTTTAGAAAGGGCACTGGTCACATTATCTGGAAGGATAAAGAGTTAATCAAGAAGCTTAATATATTTGGCAGCAGAAAAGAAGGATCACTACCTCCAAGTTATGGGAGAAAAGATTATAAAGATATGACTAAAGAAGAAAAAGCGGTTATTGATAATTTTGAAGGTGAAAAAGAGTATAAAAGGACCATGACAGATACAAAGTATTATTTATACGAAAGTGGAAGTTTGCTAATGCTGGGAGGAGTGGTTTAAAGGTGGAGACTAAAAAGTGTTATGATTGCGATCAAGTAAAAAATATAGATGAATTTGAAATATTTAGAACTCAACGTGATGGAGCTGTCCATAGGAGAAGAATGTGCAAGGAATGTTTTGAAAATAGCAATAAAAAAACAGATAATAGAACTAAACTTAGAGAATTAAGAGGAGATAGAGGAATTAGTCAAAGTTATTTATCAATACTATCTCAAGTATCAGAGCATAAGATAAAGGCTTTTGAAAAAATGGAACTTGAACCTAGCGTTAATGAATATAAAAGCATGGCCAAGGTGCTTAAGGTTCCACCTGAATATTTTGGGATAGTTGAGGAGAAGCCTGAAAAACCGAATATAAAAAGCTTATATCCTAATGCAATAATAAGAGGAGAAGTTAATAAACGAACTTTCCAAGAGGGAACATACAAAATAACCAAATCTGTAACTTCTAAGTCAAAAGGGTTCTTTACGGGTAGGCTTATAGGAGAGACTGACAATTTTATTGTCCTTGAAGATCATAGGGGAATAAGGGAAAGCTTTTTAAAGGTTGATTTTATAACTAAGGAGATATCTAAGGAGTTGGTTATATGAAAAAGAAAGTTGATAATCATATAATCAAGTCTGAGGATGAAGTGAAATATGGAGCTGAGGTAAAAGAAATAACTACCAAAGAGGTAATTAAGATAATTAAAGCTAGAATTCCTCGGGGTGTATTTTATGCTAATGAAGGAAGGCTGTTTATAGGTGTAGACAATAGAGCGGGTGATGCATGGGTGGAGGAGTTTGACACTCGGGAGGACTGCATAAGCTGGCTGATGTATGGTGATGATGAAGAGGAGGAGTGATTCTTTGAAGGATATTCTTAAACAACATAATAATATTAAAAATGAAATCAAAGAACTTGAAACTAGAATTGATAAAATAAAGAATAAAAAGATTAAAGTTGTACATGATAATGTAAAGGGATCTAACTCTAATTTTCCTTATCAACCTCAAAACTTCAACATTGAAGGATACAATTTTGAAGATATAGATAGAAAAGAAGAAAGGATTATTAAATTAAACAAAGTATTATCTGATAGAAAAGCTAGTTGTGAGGATTTAAAAGTACATATTGAGGAATTTATAAGTGAAATTCCTGATTCTCTAACTAGAAGGGTATTTCAGTATAGATACATTGATGAATTAAATTGGCAAGCCATTGCTATGAAGATTGGAAAATGTCATGAAAGTTATCCAAGGCGGGATATACATGATAAATATTTGGAGGGGCTAGAATGATAAAAATGTTTAAATATTACATTAATTGTGTTAGATGGCTATATAAAAATAGAACCTGGACCAATACTAGACAGAAGTTTAAAAGAATGGCTAAAGAAGTCGATTACGATAAGTAATTGCTTATAAAGGTTATAGTTTCGCCGAATATGCTGAATTATATATGTTAAAATGGTATTAAGTAGAAATGTATACAAGCACAGGATTGGAAACATCCTCCTTTTTAAATGACCAGACTCACTATAGAGTCTGGTCATTATATTATCCAAATGGGGTGACTGACATATATCTGACTAAGAAGATTAGAAGAGGATGGATAGTTGTTAATAAAAGAACAGGTAATCATGCACATTTTAAAAGCGAATATGGGTGTCACTGTATATTAATATTTATCAGGGAGAAGATTGTACCTGATAATCCTTATCTAAAAGAAAGCTATGAGAGGTTGACAACAGATAGAAAGCAGTATAAAGATAGGTACTTTAACGAACCAGTTAAGGGAGTGAGATTGTGAATGGTGAAAAATACATAGCGTATCAGTGTTTAGAATGTGGGATGGTATTCACAATAGAAGAGGATGGATTAAGAAGAGCTGATATATTAAAGAGAGTTATTAGGTGCAACTTAGGATGTAGGAGAATTAAAAAGATAGGTGTGTATGATAATTTAAAAGAGTGTATGGAACAAACTTATAGTAGGTTGATATAAAGTTATCCGGCCGGTGAAGAAGGTTAACTAAATGGCTAGAAATAGAGATTTAAAAAAATAGATAAATGGGTTGTAACTTCTTTACCATATCGTTATAATATTGGTAAGGAGGCGGTAAAATGGGATTTTTAGATGGAGTTTTAGGTAATGCAGCTGAGGTAAGTGTGGATAGTATTGAAAAGGAGTTTTCTAACCTGTTAGCTCAAGGGGAGAAGATTGAAAAGGCTTATAAGTTAGTGAGAGATGTTTTCATATTCACTGGCAAGAGATTAATCCTTGTAGATAAGCAAGGGGTTACTGGAAAGAAAACAGAGTATCATTCAATACCTTATAGCAAGATAGCTCATTTCAGTATTGAAACAGCAGGCAACTTCGATTTAGATGCTGAGCTAAAGATATGGGTGTCTGGTACATCAGGACCTATACAGAAACAATTCAACAAGAGCTTAAACATCTACGAGATACAATCTGTATTAGCTAAATACGTATTAGGATAATTATTAGAGACATCCATTATGGGTGTCTCTTTTGCATGGAGTGATTAAATGGATTTAAACAATCAAGATGAATTAGCAATATGGATTCAAGGATTGATTGACAGAGATGAAGTCTATAAGTTCTATGAATGCAAGGAATGGAGAAGGCTTAGAAAAATAATATTGATTGATTACAAACATGAGTGTCAGATATGTAAAGCTAATGGTAAATATACTAAAGCTAATCACGTACATCATAATCAATTCGTAAGGAAACATCCAAGGTTAGCGCTTACTAGAACATATATATTTAAAGGAAAAGAATATGTAAATCTATTACCAGTATGTAAAGAGTGTCACGAAACAGTATGCCATCCAAAAAGACTAAGGAAGGATACAAAATTATTAAATGAAGAGCGATGGTAATTTATTAAAAAATATTTTAAATTGATACCCCCGGTCGAAAAAAAGTTGGAATTAAGGCAGAGCCTTCTCTCTCGGGTGGGTGGTCGAAAGAAGATATTTTTTAAGAATTCACATAAGGGGAGGGGTGGGTATGGCCAAAATAAAAAAAACAATAATCAAAAATGATTTATTAGATCAGCTGGAAAGAAATGGAGTTTATGGTGGTCACTACTTAAACCTCATAGATGATTACATGGCAATGTATGATATAAAAAATAAGCTAATAAATGATATAAAGACAAGAGGAGTAAGTATAGAATATAACAATGGTGGAGGGCAAAAAGGTTATAAGAGGAATGATTCGATTTCAGAGTTTAATAAGACCAATGCTCAGATGCTAAAAATACTAAATGAACTGGGGCTGAAAGCTACATCATTTGAAGGTGATGATGAGGATGATGACGAAATGTAGGCAAAAAGATTACCATCCATACATTGATAATTATATAGATGATTGCAGAAATGGTTCGATTTTAGTAGACAAAGAGATACTATTAGCTATGGATTATCTAGAATATAAGCTAAATAATCCAGATGTTTTTATAGATTCTAATAAAATATACAAAGCTGTAGAATTGATGGAGAAGTATTTTGAAATCAAAATGTTTGACTGGGAATTATTCGTTACATCATGCATTCATTGCTTTTATGAATCAACAGATACAGTAGTATTTAGTACAATTTTTATAATGATGGGCAGGGGAAATGGTAAAAATGGTTTTATATCTCCTATTGCTTGGTACTTAACAACTCACTATCATGGGATAAAAGGATATAATATAGATATAGTTGCCAATGCAGAGGATCAAGCTAAAACATCATTCAATGATATATATGAAATGCTAGAAGAAAAATGGTCAAAGTTAAAAAAGTTTTTTTACAAATCAAAGGAGATAATTACTAATCTCAAAACAAAATCATATATTAAATTTAACACATCGAACTCTAAGACGAAAGACAGTAAGAGAACTGGCTGCTTAATATTTGATGAAGCGCATGCATATGAAAGCTATGACAATATAAAAGTATTTACCTCAGGCTTTGGAAAAAGAAAACATTCCAGAGCTTTTTATATTACAACAAACGGTAATGTAAGAGAAGGTGTACTAGATGATATGCTAGCAATTTCTAAAGATATTTTAAATGGGACCATAAAAGATTTACCCTGGTTACCTTTAATATATAGAATCACAAAAGAAGAGGATGCGTTAGATCCTAAGAATTGGCACAAAGCAAATCCTTCACTTAAATATTTATCCTCATTAAAAGCAGAAATGGATAAAGCATTTATAGAAATGAGATACCAACCAGCAATGGAAGAGGAATTTTATACTAAAAGGATGAACTATCCTAAAGGGAATAAGGATTTGCAAGTTACAGAATGGGAAAACATAATAGCATCAAACAAACCTTTACCAGATTTATCCGCATATACAGCAACAGTTGGGATTGACTATACAAAAGTTACGGACTTAGCTTCTGTTAACTTCCACTTTAGAAATGGAGACAATAGGTTTGATATTTCTCATAGTTGGTTATGCTTACAATCCTCAGATTTATCAAAGTTAAAAATACCATGGAAGCAATGGGCCGATGAAGGTCTACTGACGTTAGTTGATGATGTAGAAATAAATCCAGATTTGATAACTGATTACATCGAAGAGATGGCTCAAAAGTACAACATCACTAAGATTGCATTAGATAATTATAGGTATGCACTATTGGCTGAATCATTAAAGAGAATAGGTTTCCACAAAGACTTTAAAAACCTATATTTAGTCAGACCATCTGACATTATGAAAATAGTACCCGTCATTGATTCGTGTTTTGCGAATCAATATTTTATTTGGGGGGATAACCCACTTCTTAGGTGGGCAACTAATAACACAAAGCTTATTAAAGCAGGGAAGAAACAAGGAACTGATACAGGTAACCATTATTATGGAAAGATTGAAGGTAAGAGTAGAAAAACAGATCCTTTTATGGCACTAGTCCATTCAATGATACTAGAAGATATTCTAGGAGATGGTAACAACTTAGAAACACCAGATGTAGAAGTCTACACTTATTAAGGAGGTGAGAAGATGTGGGGTTAAAAACTTGGATTATAAATAGATTAGCAGGTGATCCAGAACCAACAGAGATTGAAGTAGAAGAGTTTTTTAATATTCAAGCAGAATTAGTTATAAGAAATTTAGCTTTTTATTCAGCTATAAACTTAATAGCTAAATCAATAAGTAAATGTGAGTTTAAAACCTACTTTGAAAATGAGGAGGTAAAAAAACAAGAATACTACACATGGAATATAGAACCTAATAAAAATCAGAATTCAAGTCAATTCTTAACAAAGCTTATTACAAAGTTATATGAAAACAATGAATGCCTGGTAATAGAATCTAATGGGCAACTATTGATTGCTGATAATTTTTATAAAAAAGAATATGCAATGTTTGAAAATCAGTTTACAAGTGTTATAGTAAATGGATTTGAGTTTAATAAAACCTTTAATATGGGTGAGGTACTCTACTTCAAACTAAATAACAATGATGTTAGAAAGCTTATAAATGGGATGCATGAAAGTTATGGGAAATTGATTGCATATGCTCAAAAGAGCTATGAAAAATCTAGAGGCAGTAAAGGAATATTAGATGTAAGTGCAGTAGCTCAAGGAAATAAAAACTTTAATGAAGTGTTTGAAAAGCTTATGAATCAAAGATTTAAGAAATTCTTTGAGGCTAATAATGCAGTTTTACCACTTTTTGATGGTTACTCATATACTGATATAGGTTCTAAGACCTACAGCAATGAAGGGACAAGAGATATAAAAGCTATGGTGGATGATATATATGATTTCACTGGTAGAGCAATAGGAACACCTCCTATTTTGTTAAAAGGAGAAGTGTCAGGAAGTAAAGATGCAGTTGATAATTTACTAACATTTTGTATAGATCCTCTTGCAGATATGATGCAAGAAGAAATTAACAGGAAACGGTCAGGCTATTTAGGATACACAAAAGGAACATTTTTAAAGATAGATACAAAGACAATAAAACATATAGACCTATTAAGCGTATCAACATCAATTGACAAGTTAATTTCTTCTGGAACTTTTACAGTTAACGATATTAGAGAACTTGTAGGAGAAGAACCTATTAAAGAAGAATTTGCAAATCAACATTATATGACTAAAAACTATGCAACAGTGGAGGAGTTAATGACCGCACTTGAAGGTGGTGATGGTGAGTGAAAAAATGACCACTTACACTAAAATAATTGGAGGTGAGACAGTGAAGAAACAAACGTGGGAGTTAAAGCAAGCTACAGAATCAAATGCACTGGATATGTATATTTATGGAGATGTGGAAGGTGATTATTATGATTGGTGGAACGATGTAGAAGTTGAAAGCGAAACATCGGCTAATCATTTTAGAAATGAACTAGCAAAATATCCACAGGCAACTAAGATTAATATCTACATCAACTCGTATGGAGGTAGTGTATTTGAAGGGACCGCAATTTATAGTCAACTTAAAAGACACTCAGCTGAGAAAATTGTATATGTAGATGGGTTTGCTTGTAGTGTAGCATCAATTATTGCAATGGCAGGAGATAAAATTATAATGCCCAAAAATACTATGATGATGATTCATAACGCTTGGAATATTGTTTTGGGTAATTCAAAAGAATTAAGAAAAGCAGCTGATGATCTAGACACAATCATGGAAGGTAACAGACAAGCCTACATGGAGAAGTCAAACGGTAAAATGACAGAGGAGAAGTTGATGGAGCTGTTAGAAAATGAAACTTGGTTAACAGCACAACAATGTTTAGATTATGGATTATGCGACTCTATAGGTTCCGAGGAAGTTGATTTGAGTAAAGCTAATGAAATGCTTAAAAATGTTAATCAAACATTAGAACAGAAATTAACTATAAACAAAGCAATAGCAGCTCAAATAAGAGAAATGACAAAAGCTATCGCAGTTGAACCGACAGAACCAGAACAACCAACTGAACCAGAAGAACCAGAGCAAAAAGAAAACAAGGTATTAAATTTGATGGCAGCACTAGTAAAAAATACAAAAATATAGGGGGTAAGGTAAATGAAGAATAAAGATTTATTATTACAACAAAAGGCAGAGATAGTAGCAAGAATGAATGTAGCAATGAAAGAAGGTAAAGAAGAGGAATTTGCTTTAGCATTTGGTGAATTTACGGAGAATGTTCAAGAAACATTACTCACAGAGGCAAGAGGAATAGTGGAATCAGTTGATACCAATATTCTATCTGCAAGAGGAACAAGACAACTTACATCAGAGGAAAAAGACTATTACCAAAAAGTTATAGGTGCTATGAAATCATCTAATCCTAAGCAAGCTCTTACCGATTTAGATGTAGTAATGCCTAAAACTGTAATTGAAGATGTGTTTAGTGATTTAGTGACTACTCATCCATTACTAGATGCAATTGATTTCCAAAATGCAGGAGCTGTTACAGAATGGTTGTTAAATAAAAATGAAAATCAACTTGCTACTTGGTCGCCATTATGTGCTGAGATAGTAAAAGAGTTAACATCCGGATTTAAGAAAATCGATTTAACACAAAACAAGCTATCAGCATTTTTACCAGTTTGTAAAGCTATGTTAGACTTAGGACCAGCTTGGTTAGATAGATATGTTCGAACTGTATTATCTGAAGCTTTATATCTAGGATTAGAAGCTGGAATACTAAATGGTAAAGGACAAACTGCTAACTTAAGTGAGCCAATTGGTATGAGAAAAAATATGGCAGGTTCTGTAGATCCTTCAACTGGATATCCAGATAAAGCAAAAGTAGTTTTTAATTCATTTGATCCAGTAACATATGGAGCGATACTTGGAGATTTGGCAGAAACTGAAAATGGAAATGCTAGAATAGTACAAAATGTTATTTTAGTTGTAAATCCTAAAGATTACTTAACTAAAGTAATGCCAGCAACAACAGTGCGAGGAGCAGACGGAACATATAGCAAAGATGTGTTCCCATTCCCAACAACTGTAATTCAGTCAACACAAATTGCTGTGAATGAAGCAATAATGGGCCTTGGCAAAAGATATATGATGGCAGCTGGAACAGGTAAATCAGGCAAGATTGAATTCTCTGATGAATACAGATTCCTTGAAGATGAGAGAGTTTACTTGACTAAATTCTACGGACATGGTCAGCCAAAAGACAATAATGCATTTACATTGTTAGATATCACAAACTTAAAACCAACTAACCAAAAAGTATTTATAGCTAATACTGACGGAGATCCTATCCCAATGTATCCATCATATGATGCAAGATTAGCAAGTTTAAGTGTAGGAGCATTAACATTATCTCCAGCATTTAATAAATCTACTTTTAGTTACACTGCTACAAGTACTGATGCGACTAATGCTGTTAACGCATTAGCATTAGATGGAGAAGCAACAATAGAAATATTAAACGGTGAAACTCCAGTTGTTAATGGTGCAGCTGCTACATGGGTGAATGGAGCAAATACTGTGACTATCAATGTAACTAGTGGAACAGAAACTGAAACTTATACAGTAATAGTAACTGCAACGGTATAAGGTTATGAAGGTTAAAGTTATAGAAGCTTTTACAGATAGATATACCTTAAAAGCTATTGAATCTGGTAGTGAATTAGAAGTATCAAAAGAGAGGTTCCTCGAATTAACCGAGGGGCCTCGAGGTGTTTTTGTTGAGGAAATAAAAAAAGAAGTAAAGAAAGATACTAAAAAGAAATCTACTAAGAAGTAGGTGATTAAATGACTTTAACAGAAGGATTGTTAGCAGATGTTAAAAACTATCTTGATATTACTTGGACTGATACAGATACTGACTCTAAACTTACAGGGATTATAACAAGAGGTATTAAGTATATTGATAGGATAGCAGGAGTAGAACAAGATTACACAGAAGAAGATAAACCGAGAGAATTATTATTAGATTATTGTAGGTATGTAAGGTCAAATGCACTGGATCAATTTAAAATAAATTATCTACATGAAATACTATCCTTGCAGATGGATAAGGAGGTTGAACAGTATGAAATCGACAACCCAACCACTTAAAGATGGGATAGTTAAAATTTACGAGGTGAAAAACATTGCATTACCAGGAGATATGCCTAAAGATGGGTTAACGATTAAAGCTACTCTAAGATATGACGAGAGAACTGTAGGAGTTACTAGATATAGGTTAGCTCTACAAGACCAGGAGAAGATTGAGCTTATGATTAGAGTTCCTAGATTGAGCTTTGTATCAGCACAAGACATTGCAATTCCTAATGATGGAAAACAATATAAGATAGTTCAGAAACAACATCCATCTGAAACATCTCCACCAATGATGGATTTATCATTAGAAAGGGTTGATGCAGATTATGAACTTGAGTGAAATTAAAGCATTATTATTAACAGTAACTCCTGATACATTTCATTATTTTGCACATAAAAAGCCTGATAAATACATTGTATGGGCAGAGGACACAGAAGCAAGTTCAGGGCATGGGGACAATAAAAAGACAAATCAAGTAATACAAGGAACTATTGATTACTTTACAAAGACAGAATTTGACACAAATGTTGATTTAATCCAGGAGAAATTAACGCAAGCTGAAATAGCTTATAAATTATCCTCAATACAATACGAGGAAGAAACAAGATATATCCATTATGAGTGGATTTTTGAGGTGATTAACGATGGCTAAATTTGCTTTTAAGGCAACTGATGATTATGCAATTAGATTATCTAAGATGGCAGCTGAATCAGAAGAAGTTGCAAAAAAAGCAATATTTGCAGCTGCTGAAATAGTAGCTGACCAAATAAAAAGTAATTTACAGGGTGTTCTATCAGATGAGGCAACTGGAGAACTAGTTGACTCTTTTGGTGTTACTCCTATAACAAGAGATAACTTAGGAAATTGGAATGTTAAAATTGGCTTTGATGACTATGACAGTAATGGAGTAGCTAATCAATTAAAAGCTAGAGTTATTGAAAGTGGATCTAGCACTAAAAAAAAGAAACCATTTGTAAGACCAGCTGTAAATGCAACTAAGAAAAAAGCTCAAGCAGAAATGGATAGAATTATTGATGAGGAATATAAGAAATTAATGGGATAGGGGAGGTAATTAGATGGATAAGCAATATGATGAATTTGTAGGAGTTGATAAGTTACACACAGCTCTTATACTAATAGATTCAGAAACGGAATATTCAGCAGAGACACCAGAGTATTTCGCACCAACAGCTGAAATAGTTAATGATACAGAGACTGATATTCAACCGACTTATTATGACAATGTATCAGCTAACAACTATATTTCAGAGGGTGCTACTACTGTTACTATGACAGTTTCAGGAGTACCAGCTAGAAAGGCTGCCAAATATCTTGGTAAACACTATGATGAAGCAAGTGGAAGAGTATTAGATACAGGTGATCCTAATCCTCCAGATGTTGCTTTAAGTTTTAGATATAACAGAGGGAAAAACGGATATAGATACTATCAATATCTTAAAGGAAAATTCTCAGGTGGAACAGAAGAAGCTGCAACTAAGACAGAGACAGTTGATATTAAAACCTATCAATTAACATTTTCAGCAGTTGTGACAGCTAAACAATGGTTAATCGCTGGAGAAATGAAAGGTATGAAGAAAATATATGCTGATACTGTAGATGATCAGTTTGATCCTTCGACCTGGTTTAATCAAGTTCAAACTCCAGATACTGCAACTCCACCTGTAGCACTTAGCTTAGTAGAAAGTTTGCCAGCTGATGAAGCAACAGCAGTGGCACTTGATAGCGATATAGTATTGACATTTAATAATAAGATTATGTCTCAAATGATAACACTGTTTGATGATACATTCACACCAGTTGCAGTTGCAACCACAAAAGATATTACTGGAAAGATAATAACTATAGCCCCAGCTGCAAATTTAACTACAGCAACAAGTTATACCTTGATTATTACTAATGTAATAGATGTTCATGGCCAGAAAATAGAAAATGAAGTAGTAGGATTCACTACTGCATAAAAAGGGCGGCTTTTAGCTGCCTTTTCTTTTATATAGGGGAGGAATGAAATTGAAACCAGTATTTTTAAATTTTACAGATGATGAAGGAAAGAAAACCAAAACTTTTACAACTTGCAGCCTTAAAACTGGGATGGTAGATAATATTTTTGATTTAGCTGAAAGAGCTGACAAATTAGAATCAGAAAGTATAGATATCAAAGATGTTAGAAGTTTTTACGCTGATTTAAAAAGTTTGATATTAGGAGTTTTTAAGTATCAATTTTCTTTTGATGAATTAAATGAAAATGTGGAGCAGGAAGAATTAATGAAAGTATTTACAGATATTTGCAATAACATCAATGGAGAAATCAAAAAAAACTAAGTCCGGGAGAACTGGAAGATGATTCTCCCGTTGGATACAAAAATACAATTTTAAATTTAAAGAGGACTATAGTTAAAAAGCTTGATTGGTCCTTATATGAAATAGATGAGACGGATATTTCAAACTTATTAGCTTTTATACAATTTGTTCCTGAAGATGATCCTAATGTTAGAGTTATAAACGGTAAAGAATATAGAAGAGCAAGAGATACACCAGATTGGTTATAAGGTGGTGAGACAATGGCTTATGATATTGGTCCTAAAATAGGTATTGAGGGCGAAAAAGAATTTAGAGATGCCATAAAACAAATTAATACTAACATGAGAACGCTAAGTACTGAGATGCAATCAGTATCATCTCAGTTTGATAAAGGTGATAAATCTCAAGAGGCTTATACTGCAAAAAATCAAGTACTTAACAAACAAATTGATGAGCAAAAAAAGAAGCTAGAAGAACTTACAAAAGGACTGCAAGCTTCATCAGATAAATATGGAGAAAATGATAACACAACTCAAGGTTGGCAGCAAGCGGTAAACAAAGCTAATGCTGAATTAAATAATATGGAACGTGAACTTGATAATAGTGTAAAAGCTATGGATGATTTAGGGAATGAGACTGAGAAAACTGGAGGTAGGTTTGAAAAATTTGGAGGACTTGCTAAAGGGGTTGGAATTGCAGTAGGAACAATTACAATAGCAGCTGCAGCAGCCGCTGTTAAGATGGGACAAGAAGTTGTTAAGCAGTTTGGTGAATTAGAACAAAATCTCGGAGGTTCTGAGGCTGTTTTTGGTGAATATGCATCATCAATCCAAAAGACAGGAGAAGATGCTTATAAAAATCTCGGAGTTTCACAAAGTGATTATTTGGCTACAGCTAATAAAATGGGTGCATTATTTCAAGGTTCAGGAATAGAACAACAAAAAAGTCTTGAATTAACAGAAGGTGCTATGCAAAGAGCGGCTGATATGGCCTCTGTTATGGGTATTGATATGCAAGTTGCCCTTGATTCTGTAGCTGGTGCTGCAAAAGGTAACTTTACAATGATGGATAATCTTGGGGTTTCAATGAATGCAACGAGCATCCAAGCATATGCAGCAAGCAAAGGATTAGATTTTGTTTGGGCATCTGCATCACAAGCTGAAAAATCCGAAGTCGCAATGAAGATGTTTTTCGAGAATACAGAGCAATATGCCGGAAACTTTGCAAAAGAGTCTACACAGACTATAAGTGGCTCTCTTGGTTTACTTCAAGCTGCTCTAGGTTCTTTCACGGCAGGGCTTGGAAATTCAAATGCAGATATGACAAACCTAACTCAGAATCTCGTCGATGCATTCCAGGCTGTAGTTACGAATGTAGTACCAATAATTGAAAATCTTACTGCAGCACTACCTATGGCATTTGCTGCAATTCTCCCTGCAGTTGGCGAGTTATTGCCTACACTTTTAAGCACTATGAGTGAACTGTTCAGCCAGGTCTTGGAAACGATTCTTACCATGTTACCTAGCCTGATCCCTGCAGGTATTCAAGCGATGATGACGGTAGTAGATGCCATTTTAGGTAATCTTCCATTAATATTAGATGTTGCTATACAAGTAATCATGGCATTGGTAGAAGGGCTTACGCAAGCAATGCCTGAGCTTATTCCTATAGCAGTAGATGCGATACTAAAACTTGTAGAAACATTGGTAAACAATATAGGGTTGCTCGTTGATGCTGGAATTCAGTTAGTACTAGCAATAGCCGAAGGGTTAATTAATGCACTACCACAATTTATTGAGATGGCTCCAAGGCTTATTAATGAATTTTGGGCAGCATTTGACAAGAATCTTGTTAAGATATTAGCTGCAGGTGTACAACTTATAATTATGTTAGCGAAAGGAATTATACAGAGTATACCTACAATAATTGCTAATGCCGGGGAGATAGTACAAGCGATATTTACTACAATATCACACTTAAACTTGTTGGATGTTGGTAAAAATATTATCACTACTCTTGGTAAAGGATTATCAGGAATGAGCGGCAGTACATTAGAAATTATTAAACAATTAGTAACTAATATAATAAAAAACTTTAAATCTATTGATTGGGGTAGCATTGGTAAAAATATAATAAGCGGTATAGCTGATGGCATTAAAGGAGCAGCTGCAAATTTAGCTCAATCAGCAGTAAATGCAGCAAAGGGCGCCTTGGATGGAGCTAAAAAATTTCTAGGGATAAAATCACCTTCAACAGTTATGCGTGATCAGGTAGGTAAAATGATTGGTGCTGGTATGGCAGAGGGTATTGCCGATAGTGCAAAACAAGTTGATAAAGCAATGAATGGACTTAATAACAATTTAGTTGCTGATGGCTCTGTGAATATGGGTACTGGAACTAGCGCTAAAAGCTCAAATAATAACAAGATTGAGCATACAGGTACTATAACTGTAAAAGGGGTTAATGATAAAAACGAATTTATCGGAGTTGTTGATATGGTATTAGATCAACTTAGAAGAGAGGTGAGAACACAATGAATAAGCTAGTTGATATTGATAATAATTTAATAACTAGAGAAATTTCAAATGTACTCGTCTCTTTTGATACGTTAAAGATAAAAAATAGATTATTAGATGGGACATATCATATACAAACAGTAGGAGAACCGATTAAAGTAATAATAATAAGTTGCAACATGCAAGAAGAGGGCAAATTGAGAATAGATGACGCATACAACATAGACAAGCCTATAAAATTAAACTGGTATGGGAAATATTACATTGGATTGATAAGTGATCCCCCTAGTATGAGTATATTTTTAAAGGGCAGCGATGCTAAAAGGAGGCATGCAGGAGATATTAAAATAATGATAAGTTCGGAGGGGGTTATATGAGACAACTCCCTCCTTCAATTATGGAAAAAATCAATAAGCAGAATCAAACAATCTATGAGAACGCAAATCCTAAAATGAATGTAGCTATAGCAAGGGCAAAAACTACCGTTATGGATTCGACTTATTGGACTGTAGAAACTATAAGGGAAAAGGCAGGACTTGGTGATGTATCTCTTGCTGCTCGTAGGTTTAAGGTAACTGGAAGTCCTAATCGCATCTATGAAATACATGTGGATAATGGGATTGTGGGTACTTCTATTCGAGAATATCCCGATAAGCTAAAAGATGGATGGATAGACCAATTCACTTTGGGGGCTGGATCTAATGTGGCCATAGCTTTTAATGGGCATTGGGAGCGGTACAGGAAATTATGGAGACTTGTTACAGATGAAAAACCTCAGATTTTATGGGTAGATGGAGCGGGTAAACTTCAAACTCAATTGTGGGATGATGCGACAAGTAAGCAAGAACTAGCATCGAGTGTTAAATATGTAAGGGCTTTAAGAGGGTGGAAGAATGTTAACTTCATCGATAAGGATCAAGGGATTATAGCAGGATATATTAAACTAGATGGGACAGTATGGTATAGAAATTATTGTAGTCAGCTTGATGGTACAAGCACATGGGAGAATGAAAGGCAGCTAGTAGAATTTACTGGGGTAGCTGTTAGTTTGAACTTGTTTATTACGAACGATTACCGGATGGGATTTTTAATTGAAGATAGCTTAGGAAAAGTGCATTGGTATATTACCGATCGTAACTGGGCGGGTATGGCTATTGCTATTGATACAATTTCAGCAGCTCCTATATCGTTAGAAGTTGGATTAAGACGCATCGAATATATAAATCCACTTGGATTGGATGAGCATATAACATCAGCGCCAACTGAACTATTTTCTCTATCAAGATATACTCTCACAGACAATAAGTTTGCAGAGGTCTACAATATACCTACTACTTCACTTAATGAGCTTGGAGAAGAGTATGAAGATTGGGGAAAAGAAATAATATTTAGAACTAAGCACAGGCTATTTAATCTACATGCAGGAGATTTTGAGGTTATTGGAAGTCGAGGCAGTTATTATCCACAAGAGATTGAAGAAATAATTGAAGAGATAGGCTTTGATGGCAAATTATATAAGATTAAATTCTTAGATATTAATAGCTTTAACAATGCAGGAGATAATCCAACAATTAGATATAATACAGGGATAACTACAAACGGTATCAATTTACCTTATGATACTTTTGAATTAGACTTTATAGCTATGAATTTAGTTCCAACAACATTACCAATACCAGAGGTTGAGGTGATATTTAATGAGTAAGGCAAAAGGAAAAAAGATAGTTGTTAAATTTACAGAGAAAATAGTTGGGGATGTAACAGCAAATAAATCAGCTTTCACAATAAAAGGTCAACAATATAAATATATAAATGGACCTCTTATAAATGGAGACTATCAGATTGAAAGCATAGAACATCATCCCACTATAGCAAATGCTTTGCTTTTAACAATGAAAGATTTAAAAAGATTTGCAACAGTTGAGGGGAATTTAACAATCGAATATGATGCCTCAGTAGGGACTCTTACAGGAGAAGGTGGAGCGGTTGAAAGCTTTATAGAAATATTTACACCACTTGACCTAATACCTGAACCTAATCCAGGTATAGAAGAAACTCTAAAAGTAGCACCAACTGAATTAATACTAAATCTTAGACCAATAGAATATGTTAAAACTATACCTTTTAATACAGGGACAATAACAGCAGCACCAGTTGTGTTAACGGTCAATTTAAGATATGTAGGGGTTGTAAATCCTTAAAAAAGGGAGTGATAAAATGCAATTAGATGCAAAAATTAAATTTAAAATGCATAATAGATTTGATTTTGTAATTACAGATGTAGAAACAGGAGAAGTAGAAAAAGCTTATGCATCAATAGAACCTCATGCAGAAAATACTGTCTTAAACAGAATGTATGATAGGTTACTTGCTTATGGCAGTTATTTTGATAATATTGTATTCGGTTCAGGTACAGGACCGCTAGACCAAACAAGAAACACTTTATTTTCTAGGATAAGCTCTAAGGCGGCCATCCAAGAGAGCTTAACAAGAGATGGTGATACTAGTCTATGGGTTAAAAGGATAAGACTTGAAACAGGAGACAATAATGGAACAATTTTAAGAGAAGTTGGTATTAGTGATACAACTGTTAATATCAATACTCATGCACTAATAGTTGATTCAGAAGGCAACCCTTTAGAAATAGAAAAAAATAATCAAAGGATTATAGATATATATGCATCTGTATTTATTGAGATTTACTCAGTAGATACTGGATGCTTTTTTAGTGGGAATGGACTAAGAAATTACTTAACAGGAGGAGGCGCACCTGCTAATGTAATAGGATTATTTGGTTTCAATGATGATGGAACAACGATAAATGCTACAAAAACAACAAATTCAACAGAAAAATCAATAAGCGTTTCAGGTACCTTCAATGTTTATTCATTTAATAAAGATGTAATGGCTATTGAATGGACAGGAATGGGAATAAGGTGGGAGCTACCTAGAACAGGAGTATACACAGGAACAAGTAAAACAGATGTAAAACTAGGATTAGGAGATGGAATAAAAGATACATTCCAACTACCAAATCAGCAAGTAACTAATCTTACAGTATTTATAGAAGGAGTTGCTACAACAGCATATACGAGAAATATATCAGATGAGATTGTATTTGATACTCCAGTACCTATAGGATTAATTCCAACAGCTAATTACACTACAAAATTTATCCCTAAAAATGGAGACTATGAATTAGATGTAACAATGAAAATGTCATTTGGTGTAAATCAACCTACACCAGTTATTCCAGTTCCAGACCATTCAGAATTACCGGGAGCTAAAACCCTAGTAGCAGGAAATATTATGGGTGGGTATTTTGGAGAAGTAGCAGCAGTAGATTTTATTAGTGGGGATGCTTTATGTGCTGCAATAGGATTGACAGCAGGAACATTACAAAACTCCACTGCTGGGTGGCTAAAATGCAATAGCAATGGGAAAGTTTTATATGTAGGTAAAAAAACATTTAAGCATACAGTTTCATGGGATAATATTAATGCAGCAGGAGCGGTATTTGGAGAAAAGAAAGTGCAAATAGGTAATCATGTATTTGCAGTAAGATTATTAAGTAGCAATGAATGGAATAAACTTATATACCCTGTCCACAAAGATTATGGTCAATGGGCTCAATATGACAATGTAGAATTGAATATAACAGGTAATGGTGGATATTGTTGGACCTCAACACCGTCTGGCTCGAACCGCATCCTCCGTGGTAACTCTTCCGTGTCCGTCTCGGGCAGCAGCTCTCCGTCGGGTGCGTATTCTAACTACGGGTTCCGCCCTGTCTTGGAATTTCTCTATACTCTACCCTCTAGTCTTTAGCACGAACGTAGGTGAGTGTAGTATTTAAGCTTCTAAGAAAGGTGGTGGTGTGTATAAATTTAATTGTGTATAAAAAGACAGAAGAATTACTTTACTGTGTATATCCTAGACTTTCAAATTATCCAAAATCAGAAAAGTTTTGTTTATGCTCAGATATCAAAAATGCTTTCTTTGAGATTCTAACAAATATTTCACTTGGAAATAGCGTTAGGTCAAAGAGAACTATATATCTTCAAACAGCAGATGGGTATTTACAAAAGCTTAAAACATTATTCAAGCTATCAAAACAAAGAAAATATATTTCAGTACAATTTTGGGAGGAGGTAGATATAAGACTTTCCGAAATCAATAAGCTTTTATCAGCTTATATTAGATCATCTGTAAATAAATAAAAAAATATAGGGATTAAACTGAAAATCTGGCTCGAACCGCATCATCCGTGGTAACAATTCCGTGTCCAACTCGAACAACAACAATCCGTCGAATGCGAATTCTAACAACGGGTTCCGCCCTGTCCTGGAAAATAAAAGCTTTTATGATTGTTAAGATTAAGGTTTTGACAACATGGCTTGAATTATTTCAAGAGAGTTTAATCCCTTCACTTTGCGTAAAAGTGTAAACACATAAATAATGACATAGTGCTTAGTACTTCAGAAAGGAAAACCAGAGATGTCGAAAAAATCAAAAAAACATAATGACTTATTTATCAAAATAATCGACAAGGAAAACATCATAAAAGCATATAAAAAAGCTCTAAAAGGCAAAGGTAAATATAATCCTGAGGCCATGGAGTTTTCACTAAATGAATCTGAAAATATTAATAACCTAATAAGATCACTAGAAGATGAAACATATAAGTTCGATGGATATATTAGATTTCCAGTTTTCGAACCCAAGGAACGGATTGTAGATGCACCGCATTTTAAAGACAAAATAGTACAATTAGCCATAAACAATGTATTAAAAGAAATATATAATCCAACTTTCATATTTGACAGCTATGCTTGTATAGATAACAAAGGAACTCACAAATGCGTGGATAGAATTAGTCATATAATTAGAAAAGCTCAATGGGAGTACGGAGAAGATACTTATATAGTCAAGCTTGATGTAAGAAAGTTCTTCTACTCTATTGATAGAGATATATTAAAAATGCTGCTGGCCAAGAAAATTAAATGCGAAAAATCGCTAAGACTGGTATTTAAAATAATTGATAGCGCAGGTCTTATTGATTCACTAGGGCTGCCTTTAGGCAATACGCTTAGTCAGATATGCGCAAATATTTACTTAAACGAATTAGACAATTATTGTAAGAGAAAATTATCTATAAAATATATGATCAGGTATATGGATGATTCTATAATAATAGCTAGAAATAAAGATGAGGCTGATAGGATCCTTAAATATATCAATGAATTTATAGAGTCAGAATTGCATCTAAAACTAAATGAAAACAAATCAAAAGTATTTCCTCTTGATCAAGGAGTAAATGCGATTGGATATAAAATCCACGCTACTCATAGACTACTTAGAAATAACAGCAAAAAAAAGATTAAAAGAAAAATCAAAGCAATGCCTAAGCTCATCATCGATGAGAAAATAAATATACAAAAAGCTGAACAGATCCTCAATAGTTGGCTGGCCATTCCAGTCATGCTAATAGTTATAATTTTATAAATAAAATAGTTAGCAAATATGATTTTATAGACTACAATAATAAAAAACTTAGTATCAATAAAAATGAATTAGAAAAGTATAGGTCGCAAAATGATTAAGTTGATGATTGAAAAGAAGATGGCAAAAGAAATTGTAAGTGTATTAGATGGGCTTAAAGATTGTATAGATCACTGCAACAAGTGTTTTAATCCTGATAGATTAAATGAAACGATAGAGATTCTAATAGACCTACTCAAAGAAGGTGAATAAATGGAACTTAATATTGAATATAGTGGAGAAGTAGGACAAGGGAGTTTTCCTGACTTCTTACAATTTCCAGATACGCAAGGTCAACAGTTTTATGTAAAAAATGGTCAAATATACGGTAAGCCTAGTACAAAATTTGAAAAAGGTGAATTTGATTTACCAGAATGGCTAGAAGAAAATAATGTTTCTCCTGGAACAGATACAAGCATAACAAACTTTGAGATTAAAACACTTCCTGGGTTTGGGTGCGTAGGAAGTTATCTAAACTCAAATAACAAGCAAGTTATGATTATCTATGAATTTCAGCAAGATATGTCAAAATATCTTAACTCAGGGAGTATAAGATTTGGGATTGATACACCTATTTCAAGTTTCAATGTAAGTTTAGAAAACCCAATCGACAAGGAAACAGAGATTGATGGTAACGTGGCCATAAACGAAAAAACAAGTTTACTTTCACCAGGTGCAAAAGTTATATATAGTTTTTCAGCTGGAGATGATTTAGAAGAGGTTGAACTTGGCAGCTATTATATCGACAGGTCAAGTTATGATGCATTATCAGAAACAGCAAGCGCAGACGGTAGAAATCTTATAGGCAAAGCCTTAAAGGACCAAACGCTTAATGAAAATTTCTACACTGGATATAACACTATTACAGAAATAATAAAAACAATGATGGAAAATGCAAACCTTGGAATAGATGATTATGAAGTTGAATACAATACAGAACAGCGAAGATATACTTTTGAACCCAACAAGGAAGTTTTATCAGCTCTAGAAGAAATAATGAAATCTTTAGTTAGCTGGAAGATGGAAGAAACCACAGCTGGTGAAATAATTATAGGTTCACCTAGTTTTAATTTGTTTCCAAGTCGAGGAGTATATAATTTTTATAGAAATAAAGATACATTCAGTAGGAAAATTGCAAGAGATGATCAAGGATCATATAGAAAAGTATGCGTTCACACTCAAGACTGGACCACTCAAATTTATAAAAATGTTTCAGTTTTCAGCGGATGGAATCTACAATCTAATAAAACTTTATTTGTACAAGTCGCAGATGGGACCAGCTTGGCTAATGCAGATGCAATAGCAGTTGAAGTCGCACACAGACTTGACAATGTAGGGAAAATAGAAAGTTTTGATGGACCTTTTAGGCCTCAATTGATGGTTGGCGATGAGGCTAGAATAATTAATGAAGATGGAACTACAATATTAGGATTAATAACAGAAATAAGTTTTAATTTTGGTAAAAATGGATTTTTTACAAGCTTTACAGTTGATTCAGGTGGCAGGTTAGGAAGAGGTAGGCTATCAGATTTTATCAATATGATTAATAATAAAGGGACAGCTGGGAGTATAGCTTATGAGGATATTATTCCTGATCCTCCAATTTAGGGTATAATTAAAATAAAAAGGATGATTATAATGACGTTAGATGAATTGTTGCAACAAGGTATAATTTTTGTAGAAGAGAGTATTATGAGGATGAAGATTGTACTATAGAAATAGAAGATATAGATAGATTTGTTGAAAATTATAATAGAAATAAGTAAAGACACTCATAAAACGAGTGTCTTTTTAGTACAAAATAATAATAGGAGGTAAACAAATGGAATTAACTACAGTAAAACCAGCTATGATAGGAATTGCAGGAACGATAGGAGCTTTAGCGACATATATGTTAGGGGGGTGGGATTCAGCCTTGCAAACTTTAATAATTTTTATGGCAATCGATTATATTACAGGGCTTTTAGTAGCAGGAGTATTCCACCAGTCAGCAAAATCAGAAGGTGGAGCGCTAGAAAGCAGAGCAGGAGCTAGAGGACTATGCAGAAAAGGAATGATCCTTCTTATAGTTTTAGTAGCAACTCAGCTAGATACAATGTCAGGAACAGCAATAATAAGAAATGCAGTGATAATAGGTTATATAGTTAACGAGACAGTGAGCATAATTGAAAACGCAGGCCTAATGGGTATACCAGTTCCAGACATTATAAGAAAAGCAATCGATGTACTGAAAAATCAATCGGACAAACCTCTCAAGGAGTGAGATATGTGATTTTAAAAAAAGGCAGTAGTGGAGAAGATGTAAAGATATTACAAAGCAAATTAAATGGATTGGGAATAGATGCGGGTGAAGTTGATGGAATATTTGGAGACAAAACAGACAAAGCAGTCAAAGACCTTCAATATATATTTTCATTAGCAGCAGATGGAATAGTAGGCACTCAAACATTTTTATTGTTTGATAAACTAAACCAAGTTAAAAACTTTAAGCTAGATGAATTTAGATGCCGACATTGTAAAAAAATAAAGCTTAATATAAATCTATTATTAAAATTAGAAGATCTAAGAAGAGCAATAGGGGATAAACCTATGATCATCAACTCAGGTTATAGGTGCCCTACTCATAACAAAGCAGTGGGAGGAATTAAAAACAGTGAACATCTAAAAGGAAATGCAGCTGATATAAGAGTTAATTCATTGACACCTAACCATATTTATAAAATAGCTGATAAAATGTTTAGTGGGGTAGGTTTATACAATACTTTTACTCATGTAGACGTAGGAGTCAATAAATATAGATGGGATAAATCCACAAAAGTAGTTGAAAACAATATAGTGTATGAACCAAAAACTATTAAGAAATTTGATAGTTTTATTTATTATCTAGAAACAGACAAAGATATGTTTGTTGATGCAGATCTAGGAGTAAGATTTAAAAAAGAAAGAGTGTCAGAAATAGTAAAAAATACACCTGGAACAATTGCAGGAATAAACGCAGGCTTTTTTAGTAAAGCAAAAGATAGCGAACATAATACTCTTTATATTTCTAAAGGTTTATTCCACAACCCACCTTCACCAATCACAATGGACTTTATATATTACAAAGATGGGACAACAGAAATCAGAAATATAAAAGAATATAACCAAGCTGAACTCTCAGGCTTACAGCAAGAAGCTTACTGGGTAATAGGTACATCTTACTCATTAGTCCAAAAAGGTAAATTTAATCTAGAAAACTTTGGAAATTTCTCACATGCAAAGAATAAAGAACCTAGAACAATGATAGGTCAGAAAGAAAACGGTAACTTCATAATAGCAGTAGCTGATGGGAGAAGTAAAATATCGAAAGGATTAAATGCGCAAGAACAAGCTGAGGTCATGTTAGAGTTAGGCTGTTATAATGCAGTCAATCTTGACGGTGGAGGTAGCTCAACTTTTGTATTTGTAAGAAATGGGAAAGCTATTGTATATAATAATCCAAGTGATGGAGTTGAAAGAGCGGTAGGGAGTGTGATATTAGTCAAGATGGCTTAGAATAGGCAACTAATAACATTACTAACAAATATAAAGGCCTTAGAATTGATTTTAAGGGCTTGTTTAAACAGCGATTTCAAGCCATTTAAAACATAGTTCAATTTAATAAAAAAAGCTAGAGAAATTAATCTCTAGCTTAATTATCCTATGCAACTCTCGGCATTTCAAGAATGAAATGTCGGGAGTATTGATGGTCGGGGTGAGAGGATTTGAACCCCCGGCCCCATGGTCCCAAACCACGTGCGCTACCAAACTGCGCTACACCCCGATGTTTTATGTCAACTTCTTTATTATAGGATAAAGTTAAAAAAAAAGCAAGAGTTAATTTAAAAAATATTTATTTATATTTTTAAAATATATTTGACTATAGTTAAACTGTGTGTTAGGATGTCTATAGAAAATTAAATATCTTGATTACCTTATCGAGAGTGGTGGAGGGATAGGCCCGATGAAACCCAGCAACCTATTTTATAGGTGCTAATTCCTGCAGAACGATGTTCTGGAAGATGAGGTGTAGTGCAAACTCACCTTTCCTTTTGGATAGGTTTTTTTATTTTAAATACAAGGAGGCTTATAAATGAAGAAGTGGTTATTTACATCAGAATCAGTTACAGAAGGGCACCCAGATAAAATTTGCGACCAAATATCTGATGCTATTTTAGATGCAATAATAGAACAAGATCCAGATGCTCGTGTTGCTTGTGAAACTTTGGTTGCTACTGGTTTGATTTTAGTTGCTGGAGAAATTACTACAAGTTGCTATGTAGATATTCCAAAAGTAGTAAGACAGACAGTAGAAGAAATAGGATATGTAAGAGCTAAATATGGTTTTGATGCAGACACATGTGCAGTGCTTACATCAATAAATGAACAATCCTCTGATATTGCTATGGGAGTTGACTCATCTTTAGAGCAAAAAGGTTCAAGTGCCGATGATTTAGATAAGATTGGAGCAGGAGACCAAGGTATGATGTTTGGATATGCTTGTAATGAAACTGAGGAATTAATGCCTCTGCCAATATCAATGGCGCACAAACTTGCTAAAAAGCTTTCAGAGGTTAGAAAAGATGGCACATTAGATTATCTTAGACCAGATGGAAAAACTCAAGTAACAGTAGAGTATGAGGATGACAAGCCAAAGAGAATTGACAGTGTAGTAGTATCAACTCAACATAGTCCAGTTGTAAATATGGAAGATATATATAATGATATTAAAAAGTATGTAATTATACCAATTATTCCAGCAGAAATGCTTGATGAAAACACAAAGTACTATGTAAATCCTACTGGAAGATTTGTTGTAGGGGGTCCTATGGGAGATGCAGGTGTAACTGGTAGAAAGATTATTGTTGACACTTATGGTGGATATTCAAGACATGGTGGAGGAGCTTTTTCTGGAAAAGATCCAACAAAAGTTGACCGATCAGCTTCTTATGCTGCAAGGTATGTTGCGAAGAATATCGTAGCAGCAGGATTAGCAGATAGATGTGAAATTGGTCTAGCTTATGCTATTGGGGTTGCACGACCACTTTCCATATTTGTTGATACATTTGGAACTGGAAAACTTAGTGAAGATGAGATTAAGAAACTTGTCGAAGCTAATTTTGATTTAAGACCTGCAGCGATAATAAGAGATTTAGATTTACAAAAACCAATTTATAAACAGCTTGCTGCATACGGGCATATGGGAAGAACAGATTTAGATATGACTTGGGAAAGAACGGATAAGGCTGAAATATTAAAAAAAGCTTTAAAATAAATTAGGACCTGCCAAATATTGTATGATATTATGGCAGGTTTTGTTATAATTAGACTTAAAGAGAAGGTGGTGAGCATATGGAAATACAGGGAATTATTGAGGAAATCGTATATAGAAATGAAGAAAATGGATATACCGTTGCAAAGTTATTTACAGAAGATGATAGTATAACTATTGTTGGAGTTGCAACGTTTATTAGAAAAGATGAACCTGTTTTATTAGAGGGTGAATTTATATATCACGATAAATTTGGTGAACAGTTTAAGTTTGAACAAATAAAATCCATTATGCCATCTTCCATTGTAGGGATTAAGAATTATCTAAGTTCTGGCCTTATTCCAAATATTGGGCCAAAGACTGCTGATAAAATAGTTGAAAGATTTGGAGATAAAGCTCTTGATATTATTCAATATTATCCTGAGAAGCTATTGTCTATTGAAGGTATTGGAAAGAAAAAGCTTGAAAAAATTATGCAGAGTTTTGATGAACAAAGAGAAGCTAGAGAAGTTGTGGTGGCTCTTCAAGAGTTTAATATTTCCGCAAATCAAAGCATGAAAATATATAAGCAGTACGGAAATGAAACATTAAAAGTAATTAGAGAAAATCCATATAGATTAGCTGAGGATATTTATGGGATAGGCTTTTATTCTGCAGATGAGATTGCTAAAAAAATGGGCGTTAGTTCAGATTCACCTTATAGAATAAAAGCGGCGCTTAAGTATACCATTCTCAATGCAGCTGGTGATGGGCATTGCTATTTGCCGGAAGATGAACTGCTAGAGAAGACTTCTAATATGCTTCAGATATCAAAAACACTTATTAAAGATGAGTTAAGCTCATTGCTGCTTTCACAGAGTTTTTTTATGACAACTGAGGATGATAAAAATCTCGTTTACTATATGCCATATCATGTCGCTGAAAACAATGTTGCAAAGTCTTTGGTTGAACTTAGTCTATCTGAACAGAGCGAAATAAAGTTAGATATAGATCTAGCAATTAGGGATATTGAAAATGATAGCGATATAAAATTTGGTGAAAAGCAAATTGCTGCGATAAAAAGCTCTATACTAAATGGAGTTTCTGTTATTACCGGAGGACCAGGCACTGGGAAAACAACTATAATAAATGCGATAATAAAGATTATGGAACTTGAAAAGAAAGAGGTACTTTTAGCGGCACCTACGGGACGGGCTGCAAAGAGAATAACAGAAACTACAAATAGAGAAGCAAAGACTATTCATAGATTGCTTGAGATTTCATTTGCAAATGTAGAATCTGGGTTTAATAGAGATGAAGATTCTCCCCTTGATTGTGATGTAATAATAATTGATGAGGTTTCAATGATTGATATTATATTAATGAGTCAGCTCTTAAAAGCTATAAGCATGGGTACTAGACTTATATTAGTAGGGGATGTAGATCAATTGCCATCTGTTGGTGCTGGGAATGTGCTTAAAGATATTATTAATTCAGGTGTGATAAAAGTTCTGAAATTGGATGAGATATTTAGGCAAGGCCAAGCAAGTATGATAATTTTGAATGCTCATCTTGTAAATAAGGGTCAGAATCCGGTTATGAATAAAAAAGATAAAGACTTTTTCTTTATACATAATAGAAGTTCAGGAGAAATTCTACAGACAATTACAAATCTGTGTGCAGAAAGATTGCCTAAATTTTATGGATTTCATTCTCTAAAGGATATTCAGGTTTTATCTCCCATGAGAAAAGGAGATTTGGGTGTAGTTAATCTAAACCAAGAACTTCAAAAAGTATTAAATCCAAAATCTGAATCAAAAAAGGAAAGAAGATTTGGAGATGAGATTTTCCGAGAAGGCGATAAAATCATGCAGATAAAAAATAATTATCAGATTGAGTGGAAGGTTAGTGAAAACAACTATGTGATAGAAGAAGGTACTGGAGTTTTTAATGGTGACTTTGGATATATACAAGAGATAGATGATGAAGAGGGCTTAATAATAGTCTTATTTGAAGATGGAAAGAGAGTAGAATATGAATATAAGCAAGCAGATGAATTAAAACTTGCATATGCAACAACAATTCACAAATCGCAAGGCAGTGAATTTCCTGCTGTGATAATTCCAGCTTGGAGCGGACCGCCTATGTTATTAACGAGAAATTTGTTTTATACCGCGATAACAAGGGCAAGAGATCTAGTTGTATTAGTTGGAGAACAGAGATATATATCCCAGATGATAAGAAATAATTTGATTTCAAAGAGGTACTCTTCACTTGATAAAAAAATTAGCAGTTACTTTAAGGTTGTGAAAGAATTTCATAAATAGGAGAATGCTATGCTAGATAAAATGATCTTCCCAACAAAAAACCTTTGTTTTTTTTGTAAAGATGAAACAACCTATATTGAACATTTTCTGTGTACAGAATGTAGATCTAGGATTGAAGAGATTCATGGAGAATATGAATTGGAGAGTCCTTATATAGAAAATTGTTATGCTTCTTTGTTTTATAATAATTTCACAAGGGATTTTTTCCATAAGTTTAAATTTGAAGATAAAAGTTATCTTTATTCTCCTTTTAGCAGTTATATGTTAAAGACAATAAAAGAGAATGCGATTAAGGATTTCGATTGTATTGTAGCAGTACCAATACATTGGAGGAAAGAGTCCAGACGAGGCTATAATCAAGCTTATTTATTGGCAAATGAAGTTGGAAAAAGTTTAAATAAGCCTGTTTTAAATACGGTTTTGATTAAGTCAAAGTGGACTAAAGAACAAAATAAGCTTTTAAGCATGCAAAGAAGACACAACTTGGATAATTCATTTAGTATTAAGAATAAGGAGACTATTAGAGGCAAAAAAGTGCTTCTTATAGATGATTTAGTTACTACTGGAACAACTCTAAGCTTATGTGCTAAGGAGCTTATAGAAGCAGGTGTAGATAGTGTGACAGGACTTGTACTTATTTCTACAAAATTATAGGAATTAGGATTTACCTAATTCCTGTTCATTTTCAAATAATTTTTTAAGGACCGTTCTATTTGGATCTCTAGTATAATTTCTTTTTTTCAAGAGTTCAAGAGTTGCGTTTATTTCTCCACCGAGGATAATAATAATGCTACTTATAAATAACCATATTAATAGTATTATTACCCCTCCAAGGCTTCCATAAGTAACGGAGTATTTCCCAAAGTTTGATACATAAAAAGAGAATAATGTTGAAATCAAAATCCAACCTAATGAAGCAAATGCTGCTCCTGGCAAGGTTTCTTTCAATGGGACAGAACTTCTTCCTTTTACATTAGGACTGTATTTATAAAGTAGTGCAAATGTTAAAATCATAAATAGCAACGGGATTACAAACCTTAAGTAATTCCATATTGTAAGGAAATAAGTCTCTATATTTAAAAAGCTAAATAGCAACTGTCCTAAAGTTTCTCCCAATATAAGAGTTACAAATACAACTAAAATCATTATAATAAGTGCTGCTGTAAAGATAATACTAATTCCTCTTTGCTTTAGGAATGACCTACTATCACTACACTCATAAGCTTCATTTAAAGATCTCATTATTGCTCTTAGTCCACTAGATGCTGTCCAAATAGCACCAAGTGCTGCAATAGAAAGAAGCTCTTGAGAACTTCCAGATACGACATCACTAACAAAGCCTGCGATTATGTTTTGTATATCTGTCGGTATATACTTAATCATATCTAGTATTACTTCTTCTCTTGCTAAAGGAGTATAACTAAGCGCATTTAACAGTACAATAAAAAAAGGAAATACTGATAAAATCAAGTAATATGTCATTTCTGCACCACCACCGGTGACATGATGTGCGTTAAACCTATAGGCAAGTTGATCTAGAAATATAAATGGTTTTTTTTTCAATGTCAGCTTTAAATATTCTTTCATACATCCACCTTTTCTTAAATGCTATTTCTCTTAAGGAATTTATCGAACCAAGTTAAAATTTCTTCCATCCTTTTTATTCTTGCTTTAGGTTTTCCTGAACGAGATAGTTCGTGATTTTCACCTTTAAATAGAACTAACTTTGATTCAACCCCATGATATTTTAATGCTGTAAACATCTGAACTCCTTCGGGGAGCCAACATCTATAATCATCTTGAGAATGTATAAATAGGGTTGGAGTTTCTACTTTATCTGCATATTTTAGTGGTGAGTTATTCCACAATAGTTCATGATTGTTCCAAGGAGTTGCTGTTGTCTGGTCAGGTGTAAAGTAGTATCCAATATCCGAGTTTCCAAAGAAAGAAATCCAATTTGAAATGCTTCTTTGAGATACTGCTGCTTTAAATTTATTGGTATGCCCTATAATCCAATTTGTCATATAACCTCCATACGAACCTCCTGCAACGCCTAAATCAGTTTTAGATATAGCAGGATATTCTTCTAAGACACTATCAACAAAATTCATAATATCTGAGTAATCTAGTAAGCCATATTTACCTCGGATATCTGCAAAAGCGTTACCGTAGCCATCACTTCCTCTTGGGTTAAGAAAAAATACAAAATATCCATTATTTGCAAGGACTTGAAGTTCGTGCGTAAAGACAGTTCCAAAGACAGTTTTAGGACCGCCATGGATATATAAAATACCTGGATAATTTTTATTTTCTTCGAAGTTAGTAGGAGAAAGAACCCATCCTGTAATTTCACCATCTTTTGTATCTATAGTAAGCTTTTGAGGATTTGAAAGTAATTTTGAGTCATTGACCCATTGATTAAGTTTTGTTAATTTGGTTTCTTTATCTTTAAATCTATATAATTCTTGTAGATAAAGTTCTCTTAAACCTACAAATATAACTTCTCCATTAGAGATATCGAAAGAATCAATGGAACCAACTTTTTTTAATAATTGTTCGATATTTCCATCAACACTGACTCTAAATAAATCTGATGAATAATTTTTTGTAGCTATAAAATAAAGATAATCCCCATCAATTTTAAATGCAGAACCTATACCATATCTTACATCTGAATTAACCGAGCTATAAGGAGAAATATCTGGTTCAGAAATTTTTACATAAGTTTTTCCTAAATCATGAGTTATATATATATTAGGATTTTCATTAACGCCATATTCTTTCATATCTTTGCCAAGAAATATAATTTTATCATCAATATAGTTAGCATAAACATATTCAAAGTCTTTAAGGGGAGAAATTTTTTCGATTTCAAGAGAATCTATTTTAAGTTGGAACAAATCATTGTAAATACTCATTTTATCTATAAAAGAAGAACAGATAAAAAGTGCACTAGACTTATCATTATTTATAGAAACAGAAATTACATTTGTAAACTCATCTGTTATTTCCGTTAATTCATTATTTTTCTTTGTATAATAATATAGACGGTTACGTTTCTTATTTGTAAATCCTTCACCATTGGACCAAAATGGAATTTCATCCAATACTTCGTATGATTTTTCATCTTTCAATTTATTTATTTTAGACTGTTTTTTATGTTCTGTACACTTCCACAACTCACCTTGACTTTGATCAAAGTCAGCTATAACAATATACTCATCCTTATTTAGTTTATATAAAGATGAAACATTAAGAGGGATTTGGAAAGCTTTTCTAGCTTCGCCACCATCAATATCAATTTCATAGTATGGAGAAAGCGGGTAGCCGTTATCTTTCTTTTCTTTATCTATTTTATCTCTAAAAGATTTAAAAAGAAGAGTTTTATTGTTTTTCCATAAAAAGCATTCACTATCTCCCAAGCTAGTCAATTTTTTAATGCCCTTTTTTTTATTCCAAATAAAAATATCTGTATTGTATTTATTGTCATCTAAATTCACACAATGTACATTAAATGCTAAATTTTCTCCGTTGGGTGAGAATGTTGGATTTGAAAGAGACTTATAATCCACAAAATCTTTGAGCTCTAAATTTTCCATAACTTTCCTCCATTATTAATATATTAGACGTAAAACCATCTAGAATGATAAATTTGGTTTTAATTATTCCATATACTATTATACCCATTAATTTCCTAAATCACAAAAATATTATCTAAGTCTCTATCTTTACACCAACGGATAAATGATATAAGCTTTTAATTGAAGACAATTAAAAAATGGAGGGGTACAAGTGAAGTTCAATGATTTTAAATATGAAAGGCCAGACTTTGATAAAATAGAAAAGAATTTTGATTCCTTACTTTTGAATTTTGGTAGAGCGAGTTCAGCAAAAGAACAAAATGGCATAATTGAAGAGATAACAAGTATCAGAAATTATATATATACAATGGAAACTTTGGTTAGTATAAGACATTCTATAGATACGCGAGATGAGTTTTATTTTGCTGAGCAGAATTTTATGGATGAAAACATGCCGAGATACGAGAATATGACAACAAAGTTTTATAAAGAGCTTATAGCTTCATCATATATAGAAAGTTTGAAAAAGGAATGGGGAGAGCAACTCTTTAATCTTGCTAGATTACAGATAGAAGCATTTGATGAAAAGATAATGGATGAAATAGTAACTGAAAATAAGCTTTCAACAAAGTATGAAGCCTTAGTTGCTTCAGCAAAAATAGAGTACGATGGGCAAATTCTAAATCTTAGTCAATTAAGACCATATATGGAATCCACAGATAGGGAAACTAGAAGGTCATCATATCTAGCTTATACAGATTTTTTCAAAGATAATGAAGCAGAAATAGATAAAATCTATGATGATTTGGTAGTTGTTAGAGATAGAATGGCTCGAAAATTAGGTTATGAAAACTATGTAAACCTAGGTTATAAAAGACTAGGGAGGTCTGATTATAATCCTGAAATGGTAGCTAAATTTAGAGAACAGGTAAAAGATGAGATAGTTCCTGCTGTGTCTGAATTAAAAGAAAGACAAAGGAAGAGATTGGGATTAGATAATCTTTATTATTACGATGAAACTATCGAATATAATTCTGGAAATGCGAATCCAAAAGGAAATCCTGATTGGATAGTAGAAAATGGTAAAAATATGTATGCGGAGCTATCAAAAGAGACTAAAGAGTTCTTTGATTTTATGGTTGAAAAGGATTTGCTTGATCTTTTAAGTAAGCCAGGCAAAAAAAGTGGCGGGTTTTGTACTGTAATTCCAGATTACAAAGCACCATTTATATTTTCAAACTTTAATGGTACAAGTTCAGATATTGATGTATTAACGCATGAAGCAGGGCATGCATTTCAAACTTACATGAGTTTGGGATACATATTACCAGAATATAAATTTCCAACTCTTGAAGCATGTGAAATTCATTCTATGAGTATGGAATTTTTAACTTGGCCATGGATGGAAGGTTTCTTTAAAGAAGATGTTGATAAATATAAGTTTTCACATCTCGTATCTGGACTTAGTTTTATTCCATATGGTGTTGCAATAGATGAATTCCAGCATTTTGTTTATGAAAACCCAAGTGCAACTCCAACTGAGAGAAAGATTGCATGGAGAGAAATAGAAAAAAAATATTTACCTTTTAAAGATTATACTGGAAATGATTTTCTTGAAAGAGGTGGCTACTGGATGAGACAAGGCCATGTATTTTCAAATCCATTTTATTATATAGATTATACATTAGCTCAGATTTGTGCATTCCAGTTTTGGGATAAAAGTAGGACAGATAGAGAAACTGCTTGGAATGATTATTTAGCCCTTTGCAGAAAAGGAGGCTCACTTCCATTTTTAGAATTGGTTGAGGGCGCAAATCTTAATAACCCATTTAAAGATGGAACAATAAAAAAAGCTATAGAACCGATCAAAGCGTATTTAGATAAAGTAGAAGATGGGGAATTATAAGATTTAGTAATTAAACTAGCCTTTTGACAAAGTTTTTATAGAGCTAGAACAAAAAATGGAGCCTCACATACGATCAAGATGGCAGCTAATTGTTATCCTGGGCGTACATGAGGTTCTTTTATTTTAAATGGCTAACAAAGATACACCCCTACGTTTTTATTATTTAATTATGATTTGTGAATTGTGCTCTGTGAATTGTCATCATTCTCTTTTTTAAACAACAACAAATCTTTTAATACCCTTTGCAGATGATAATTAAATATTATATCTTTTTCCGCAATAATTGCTTTTTCAGACCAAAGACATTGAATATTGTAAATTTCTTCAATTAGTTTTAGATTTGCTGGAGTTAATATTGCGACATACTTCATTGATTCAAGTGTTATGAGACTACTATATATATCCTGTATTTTAAGAAGAGTAATCGCAGATTGATTTTTTTCTTTATCTTGTATTGTATTTATTTTCGTTTCATCTTCAATTAAGACTTGTAATTTTTCAAGCTCAAGTAGATCTTCTCTTAAACTAACGATATCAATAGCTGACTTAGCCACAGCTAATTTATAGCAATAATCTTTTGATTTAAGCAAGAATTCATCTTGGAACAAATTAAATAGTCTGTCGACATTTGGAGCAGCTATAAAGTAGTTAACTAAAACTCCCACGACAATTCCTACAAAAGTATCTAAAACTCGATTTAGTGCAGAAGGAATAATGGCGACATTTGTATTTAAAGAAACTGCTATAAATACTATCGCAGAAAGTGCTATTGAGTTTTTCCATCCTAGAATATTTACAGCTTGGATAACTATAATAATTCCAAGGCCTAGAAATAGTACATTATGGGGGAATAGTAATTCTATGATAACTGCTACTAAGGCACCCATTACGGTAGCTAGCATTCTATTTTTACCATTTATGAAAGATTCGGATACAGATGCTTGCATTGTACTTATAGCACCTATGCCAACAAATAGTGGGCTATTCAAACCAAATAATTCAGCAATAAAAAGACCAAGTGCTACGGCAATACCAGTTTTAATAGTTCGCATCCCAATTTTATATTTTTTTAGTTTCATAATCATACCTCTTATCATTATTATCATCATCTATACACTCTAACTCATATTTTAAAAATTATCAATAGACTATCCACATATAGAAATGGAGAAATGACCGTTTTCCACAGACTTGCCCACATTATCCACAGTGTATAAGTTAGTTATCCACAGAAAATCAAAAAAGATATCCACAAGTCCCACAAGCTAGCAAATAGCTAGGATGAAAAAAAAGATAGTTTTTAAAAAATGTATGGTTTTAGTATTATTAGGGTATAATAGTTTTAAATAGTATAAGTGATTATACTTATATGAAAGGAGCTGGGTTTATGAAAATGAACTACACTGGAAAAAACATGGAAGTAACTGACGCATTAAGGGATGTTACTGAAAAGAAGCTGAGTAAACTCGATAAATACTTTCAAACCGATGTCTCAGGGAATGTAACATTTGGTACTGAGAAGAATCGTAAAATTATCGAAGTTACCATAAACCTTCCCGGCACAATTATAAGGGCAGAGGAATCTAGCGATGATATGTATGCATCAATCGACAGAACAGTTGATATTTTAGAGAGACAAATAAGAAAGCATAAAACAAAGCTTCAAAAGCGTTATAAAAATGGCGAAACAATAAGATTTGAAAATGTGCCATCACCAACTAAAGAGGAGGAAGATGACAAGCCAATATTAGTAAAAAGAAAAAGATTTGGATTAAAACCAATGTCAACTGATGAGGCAATTCTTCAAATGGAATTATTAAGACATAATTTCTTTGTATTTATGGATGCAGATTCAGAAGAAGTTTCTGTTGTATATAAAAGAAAAGATGGAAATTATGGTTTAATAGAGCCAGATTTTAACTAAAGAGATTTAATAAAGCAGGGCTAGATGCCCTGCTTTTTCTAATGATCTTATTCACTCTTATTTTTTATTTACATTAAACTCGAATACATCGGGTCTGTTATAGTGACCTGCTGGATCAAAATCTATTCTACTTAAAGCAACCATATCTAAATTAAGGTCGCAGTATACTACATCTTCCTTATCCCATATAGGTTCAACTACATATTTTCCAAATGGGTCGATAACACAGCTACCGCCCCTACACATTATATCGGGTTGAGATTCTAATTCATCATAGAGATTTAAATCAGTAGGATACATATCTTTTGTTACAAATTGATTGCAACTAATAACAAAACATCTACCTTCAAGTGAAATATGTCTTACAGTTGATTGCCATTCATCTCTTGAGTCTGCAGTTGGAGCTAAATAAATTGAAACGCCTTGTTCATACATAGCAAATCTAGCGAGTGGCATATAATTTTCCCAGCAAATTAATGAACCCATTACTCCATATGGAGTTGTTACTGCATCTAAGGTAGAACCATTGCCTTCTCCCCATATGCATCTTTCAGTACCAGTTGGTTTCAGTTTTCTATGACTTGATATAATATTTCCATCTGGATCGATAATCAAGTTTGTACAGTATAGAGTTGAGTTTATAGCATCTCTTTCTGTAATTCCAATGGATACATATATACTTGCTTTTTTTGCTGCTTCACATAATAATTCAGTGTCAATAGTTCCTACTACGACTGAATTATCATAATATTTTTTCCAGTCTTTTCTACCTTCCATAGTTCTGCTACCAACCACAAATCCATAAGAAAATCCCCTAGGATAAGCAGGTATAAAAGATTCAGGAAAAACTACTAGGTTAGATCCTTCTTTACCAGCATTCTCAATAATCTTGATTGCTTTTTTTATTGTCTCATCTTTATTCATGATAACTGGAGAAACCTGTGCAAGTGCAATTCTAATATTTTTTTTAAAATCTAACATATCCTCACCCTTTTTATTTTTTTATAACGAATAGTGAAGTTCGACTTTTTCTTACATAAGGAACTTTCCGTTTTGAGTTTCAAAGAAAGTTAACTTATAATGATTATGTAGAACTTTCTTTATTATTTATCTAAATAATAACACCTATAAATACAAAAGTAAATTGACACTACCTTACTAGCTTATTTATTTGGCATACTTGTGGATAAGTGGTATAATATAATGATGTTAATTAGTTGAAAGGATGATATAAATGGGATTATTCGATAAGCTCCTTGGAACATACAGTGATAGAGAGCTTAAAAAATTAGATGGAACTGTAAACAAAGTATTATCACTTGATTCTGTGATGCAATCGATGAGTGATGATGAATTAAAAGCTAAAACAGAAGAATTTAAAAATAGATTTGCAGACGGAGAAAAGTTAGATGATATTTTACTGGAGGCATTTGCTGTTGTAAGAGAAGCGTCAACTAGGGTACTTGGCATGAAGCATTTTCCAGTGCAAATATATGGTGGAATAATACTTCATCAAGGACGAATATCTGAAATGAAAACAGGTGAAGGTAAAACTTTAGTTGCAACTCTATCAGCGTATTTAAATGCATTAACTGGCCTTGGTGTTCATATAATTACTGTTAATGATTATCTTGCAAAGAGAGATAAGCAATGGATGGGAAAACTGTATGAATTTTTAGGTTTATCTGTGGGTTGTGTAGTTCATGGTATGGATAGCAAAGAGAAAAAAGAAGCTTACGCTGCAGATATAACTTATGGTACTAATAATGAATTTGGATTCGATTACCTAAGAGATAATATGGTTATTTATAAAGAAGAAATGGTACAAAGAAAACTCTACTATGCTATTGTCGATGAGGTTGACTCGATACTTGTTGATGAGGCGAGAACTCCTTTAATTATATCTGGTAAAGGTGATAAGTCTACAAATTTATATTCTATGGCTGATCATTTTGCAAAGACTTTGACATTTAGATATTTAAACCCTGATGAGACCAAGTCAGATCCTTTTAATAGGGAAATTAAAGAAGAAACGGTGGATTTTCTTATAGATGAAAAAGCTAAGTCAATCGCTCTAACCGATAATGGTACTGCAAAAGCGGAGAGCTTTTTCGGTATAGAAAATATGGCTGATTTAGAAAGTATGGAGATAGCACATCATATAAATCAGGCAATTAAAGCAAGAAGTATCATGAAAAAAGATACTGATTATGTCGTAAAAGAGGGTGAAGTAATAATCGTCGATGAGTTTACTGGTAGACTTATGCTCGGTAGACGGTATAGTAATGGTCTACATCAGGCTATTGAAGCAAAAGAGGGTTTAGATGTTCGCTCTGAATCAAAAACTCTTGCTACTGTTACATTCCAGAACTATTTTAGAATGTATGATAAACTTTCAGGTATGACAGGTACTGCAAAAACTGAGGAAGAGGAATTTAGAGAAATTTATACAATGGATGTTGTTGAAATTCCAACAAATAAACCTGTTGTAAGAGAAGATTACGCGGATTGCGTGTATAAAACTGAAGCAGGCAAATTTAGAGCTATAGTTGATGAGATAAAAGAAAAGCATAAAGATGGTCAACCAATACTAGTTGGTACTATTACTATAGAAAAATCCGAAATGATATCAAAAATGCTAAAAAAAGAAGGTATAAAGCATGAAGTTTTAAATGCTAAGCAACATGAAAAAGAGGCTGATATAGTAGCTCAGGCTGGTAGATTTAATAGTGTTACAATTGCAACTAATATGGCAGGTAGAGGTACAGATATTGTATTGGGCGGGAATCCTGAGCATATGGCAATGGATGAGTTGAAGAAAAAAGGCTATGATGAAGAGATTTTAGCTCTTGTGGATAGTTTCTTTGATATTGAAGATGAAGAGGTTGTAAAAGCTAGAGAGGAATATAAGGCTTTAATAGAAAAATATGAAAAAGCAACGGCAGATGAGCATAAAAAGGTTGTCGAAGTTGGTGGGCTTCATATTATAGGAACTGAAAGACATGAATCAAGGCGTATAGACAATCAGCTTAGAGGTAGAGCTGGTAGACAGGGAGACCCTGGGAGTTCAAGATTTTATATATCATTTGAAGATGATCTAATGAGACTTTTTGCTGGGGAAAGAATGAAAGGTATCATAGATGGTTTAAACATGCCAGAGGATGAACCACTTGAGCATAGCTTATTGACAAAGACAATTGAAGGTGCTCAGAAAAAAGTTGAGAGTAATAACTTCTCAATCAGAAAACATGTTCTTCAATATGATGATGTTATGAACAAGCAAAGGGAAATTATTTATGGAGAAAGAAGAAAAGTTCTTCAAGGTGAGGACTTAAGTGAACATATAGAAGAAATGATTCATAATTTAATTACAACAAATGTGGAGTTATATACACGTGGAATGAAGTATCCTGAAGAATGGGATTTAGAAGGAATGGAAAAATTCTTTATAAATAAGTTTGATTTTGGCAAAGAAGTATTTGCTTCACTTGATATAGAAAGCTTAACGAAAGATAGCTTAAGTGAACATATACTAAAGAATGCTAAAGAGAAGTATACCCAAAAAGAAAATGAATTTGGTGCAGATAAATTTAGAGAAATTGAAAGAATTGTACTACTTCAAGTTGTAGATAGAAAATGGATGGACCATATAGATGCAATGGATCAACTAAGACAAGGGATTGGTCTTAGGGCGGTTGGACAACAGGATCCAGTTCGAGCTTATCAAGTAGAAGGGTTTGATATGTTTGATGAAATGACAGCTAGTATTGCAGAAGACACAGTAGGATTTTTATATCATGCAGTTTTAAATGATAATATAGAGCGTAAAAGAGTAGCTCAACCATTAAAAACAGGTAGCCCAGATGGTAGTGTTCAGAATAAAACTGTTGTAAATAAGGAAAAGAAAGTTGGGAGAAATGACCCTTGTCCTTGTGGAAGTGGTAAAAAATATAAAAAATGTTGTGGGGATCCTACTAAGCAAATAAGTTAGTATTAGTTTGAAAGGGAGTGAATTATGGAGAGCATATATCTCGATAGAGAAAAACTTGTTTCGTTAAAAGAGACAATTGTAGAATTGGGTGTTTCACTTTGACTTACCTGGCCTAAAAAGGGATGTCAAAGTATTGCAGGAAAAGACCTATAAAGAAGATTTATGGGATGATGTAAAAACTGCACAGGCCATCATGCAGCAGATAAAGAACAAGTCAGTTAAAATAGATGAGTATGAAGGTTTAATGGAAGAAATTGAAGAGGCTGAAATACTAATTGAATTAATAATTGAGGAAGACGATTTTGCTCACTATAAAGAACTCCAAAAGACTATAAACACACTAGAGAAAAAAGTTGATGATTTTAAAATAGCAACTCTTTTAAGTGGAGAATTCGATGATAAGAATGCGATTCTTTCAATCCATTCTGGTGCAGGCGGTCTTGAAGCCCAAGATTGGGCTGAGATGCTTTTAAGAATGTATAGAAGATGGGCAGATAATAGAGGGTTTAGAGTTGAAACTTTGGATTTACAGGCTGATACAGAGGGTGGAGTAAAATCTGTTACACTTTTAATAGAAGGTTACAATGCATATGGATATTTAAGAAGTGAAAAGGGAGTTCATAGATTAGTTAGGATATCTCCATTTGATACAGCAGGTAAGAGACATACATCATTTGCAAGTATAGATGTTTATCCAGAATTCCTTGATGATGTTGAAATAGAAATAAATGAGAATGATTTAAAGATAGATACCTATAGAGCTTCTGGTGCAGGTGGTCAGCACGTAAACACAACTGATTCAGCCATAAGGATTACTCATATTCCAACAGGCGTTGTAGTTCAATGTCAATCTGAACGTTCGCAACATTCAAATAAAAATACGGCTATGAATATGCTAAAAGCAAAACTTGCTACAATTAAAGAGGAAGAAAACAAAGATAGGATTGATGACCTTCAAGGTTCATATTCTCAAATAGCTTGGGGCTCACAAATAAGGTCTTATGTATTTCATCCTTATAGTATGATAAAAGACCATAGAACTAATGCTGAAGTTGGAGATGTTGGTAAGGTAATGGATGGTAATATAGATTATTTTATTAATGAATATCTAAAATTTAAAGCTCTTCAGTAGAAGAGCTTTAACTACATAGTGAAGTAAGAAAGGTTGATAATATGGATATAATTAAGAAAATTGCAGAGGAACTAAATTTAAAACCTGCACATGTAAAAAATGTTGTAGAAATGATTGATGAAGGTAATACAATACCCTTTATAGCAAGGTATAGAAAAGAACAAACAGGAGAAATGACAGATGTTTCTCTAAGAGATTTAGATACAAGGCTTAATTATCTAAGAAGTCTAGAAGCTAAAAAAGATGATGTTATACGGATTATAGCTGAACAAGGTAAACTCACTGAAGAATTAGAAAAACAAATCCAATTAGCAGATACCTTACAAAGAGTTGATGACCTTTATAGACCCTTTAGACCAAAGAGAAGAACAAGAGCTACAATTGCAAAAGAAAAAAACCTAGAACCACTAGCAAAGGTTTTAATGTTACAATCCATGAATGAAAAAGAATTATTTGCTTATGCAAGTGAATTTATTGACGAAGAAAAAGAAGTAGCAACTATAGAAGAAGCATTAAATGGAGCTATGGATATTATAGCTGAGGATATAGCAGATGATCCAGATTTTAGAAGGTCACTAAAAAACTTTATATTTAAGAATTCACTACTTATAACAACTGCTGTAGATAAAGAAGCAGAATCCGTTTATGAGATGTATTACGATTTTAAAGAACCACTAAACAAGATTGCTAATCATAGAGTTCTTGCTTTAAATAGGGCAGAAAGTGAAAAAATAATAAAGGTAAGTTTTTATAAAGAGATGGAGAATGATACCGATATAATTAAAGACAAACTTCTAAAGAACCCTGCTACTAAGAGTACTGAATATATCGAATTAGCTATAGAAGATGGGTATAAAAGATTATTGTACCCTTCAATTGAAAGAGAAATTCGTAACGATTTAAAAGATAGAGCAGAAGATGAGGCTATTAAAGTATTTGCATTAAATCTTAAACCTTTGCTTATGCAATCACCAATAAAGGGTAAAAATGTTATAGCGATTGACCCTGGTTTTAGAACGGGTTGTAAAGTTGCCGTTTTAGACGATACTGGAAAGTTACTTGAGAATACTACGATATTTCCAACCGAACCCCGAAATAAAATAGAAGAATCAAAAAAGACACTAAAAGAACTTATTGAAAAGCACAATGTTGAACTTATTGCTATTGGAAATGGAACTGGTTCTAGAGAAACAGTAGCAGTTGTTGCAGATCTCTTTAAAGAGATTGAAAAGAATGTATCCTATGCAATTGTAAATGAAGCTGGAGCATCAATCTATTCTGCATCTGAGGTGGGATTAAAGGATTTTCCAAATCACGATGTAACTGTTAGAGGAGCGGCATCCATAGGTAGGAGACTTCAAGATCCATTGGCAGAATTAGTAAAAATTGATCCTAAACATATAGGGGTAGGCCAATATCAACATGATTTAAATCGAGCTAAATTAGATGGCGCACTTTCCGCAGTCGTAGAGGACTCTGTAAACACTGTTGGTGTAGATTTAAACACTGCAAGCCCATCACTCTTAAAGTATGTTTCAGGAGTTTCAACAAAAGTTGCTGATGGAATAGTTTCATATCGTGAAGAGATGGGTAAGTTTAACGATAGAGCTGAACTCTTGAAAATTAAAGGTTTGGGGCCAAAAGCATATAAGCAATGCGCAGGATTTTTGAGAATATCCAATGGGAAAAATCCACTTGATAATACAGGGGTTCATCCTGAATCATATAAAATCGCAAAGAATTTATTGAAGATAGACTTTAAAAATGAGGATTTAAGTCTCCTTTCTAAAGAATTAGAAGTTGGTTTGCCAACATTAAAAGATATAGTAAAAGAATTAGAAAAACCTGGACGAGATCCAAGAGAAGAAATGCCAAAACCTATCTTGCGAGATGATATTTTGAAGATGGAAGACCTTCAGAAGGATATGGTTTTAAATGGTACTGTTAGAAATGTTATAGATTTCGGTGCATTTGTAGATATTGGAGTAAAACAAGATGGACTTGTTCATATATCAGAGTTAGCAGATAAATTTGTAAAACATCCAAATGATGTAGTAAAAGTTGGAGATATAGTAAAGGTCAGGGTTTTATCTATTGATATAGCTAAAAACAGAATATCTTTAAGTATGAAAAATATACAAAATTAAGGGAGGCATAAAAATGAAGCTTGGCGTTATCATAAACCCAATAGCAGGAATGGGTGGTAAAGTTGGATTAAAGGGAACAGATGGACCCGATGTCCTTAAAAGAGCGCGAGATATGGGTGCGGTTCCAGAATCTCCATTTAAAGCTAAAAAAGCACTTGAAAAATTGCTACCAATAAAAGAAAGTTTGGAAGTATTTACTTTTCCAGGAAACATGGGAGAGAATGAATTACTTGACCTTGGATTCAAACCAAATGTACTAAATCACTTAAGTGATGTAACTACATCTGAAGACACTGAAAAAGCTGCAAAGATGATGATTGATGAGGGTGTAGATATTATAATATTTGCTGGAGGAGATGGAACAGCTAGAAATATACACAATGCTGTTGGTGAGAAAAAACCAGTTATAGGTATACCTGCGGGAGTAAAAATTCACTCAGGTGTTTTTGCAAGTCATCCAGCTGCAGCTGGAGAGATAGCATTTAATTATATAACTAATGAGGGAACAAGTATTAAACCAGCGGAGGTAATGGATATAGATGAGGATTCTTTTAGAGATGGAGTTTTATCTGCAAAGCTATATGGTTATATGAATATTCCAGATATGCCTAATTTAACTCAAGTCCAAAAGTCAGCAGGTCATGCAGATGAATCAGAAACTATAGCAGGAATAGCAGAAAAGGTTATTGAAGAAATGGAAGATGATATATTTTATATAGTAGGCTCTGGGACAACAATTAGACCGATTATGGATGAATTGGGTTTAAAAAACACTTTACTTGGAATAGATATAGTAAAAAACAAAGAATTGATTGCTTCAGATGTAAATGAAAAAAGTATATTAGAAATTATTGGAGACGATAAAGCTAAAATAATTGTAACAGTTATAGGAGGACAGGGTTATATATTTGGAAGGGGAAACCAACAGATAAGTGCGGAAGTAGTAAAAAAAGTTGGTAAAAAAAATATAATAGTTGTCGCCCCAAGAAGTAAATTATTTTCACTTGGAGATAATCCACTTCTAGTTGATTTAGGTGATGAACATATGAATAAGGAAATGACAGGCTATATAAATGTTGTAGTAGATTATTATACGGATAGTTTACAACCCGTTAGAGGATTGTAAAGAAAATTGGCACCAGAAACTATTTTTTTATATATAATATAAAAAAACAGTTTCTGGTGCTTTTAAATAACAATGAAATATATAGCTTATCTATGATATAATCCTATCAAACATCGAGCATGAAAGTCGGATATGTGGGGGTGAGAGAATTGAAGAAATTTAAAAAGCTTATAAAAGCTGGTATTATTTTTATTTTGATTTATTTAGCATTTTTATTTGCTGCTTATATTGAATATAATACAAATATAGAGATACAAAAACAAAAAATCAAAGATGAAATGATGATAACGCAAACAAAGCTTGAAAATATCATTGGAGCTAGAATTATCAGTGGAAAAGGAATAAAACCATATATTGAGATATCTACTGATTTTAAACAAGATACTTTTGAATTATTTGCCAAGAACATCTATGAATCAAAAGATGGTTTAGTTAAGAGTTTAACTTTTATAACTGATTCTACAATTACTCATATTTACCCATACGAAGAGAATAAACAAGCTATAGGAATTGATTTAGCAAATATAGAAGAACAAAGTGAATGGATATTATTTGGAATGAAAAATGATAAAAATATTTTAGCTGCACCTGTGGATTTAGTTCAAGGAGGTACTGGTCTTATAATAAGAATACCTATTGCAATAGATGGAGATTATTATGGTCAGCTAGCGATTGTATTTGATTTCGACAAAACAATGGAATTAACTGGACTTGTGGAGCTTTCAGAAGATTACTTTGTTAAATTGACAACTTATAATACTCTAAAGAATGAATATTTGACAGTATGGGAGAATACAGATAGTGAAATATTTGAGCAAATAGCTAGAGGAATCAATTTTTATGATATAGACTTAAAGCTTGAAGTTGCTCCAAAATCAGGCTGGCAAGGCTATTCAACATTTTTTTTGCTTATCATACTAATTGGCTTTTTTATTTCGATAGCTACGAGTTATTTCTTTTATAAATTATTGGCATCAGAAGAAAGCTTAGTATCTAAAAATTTGCTTCTAAAAACAAGTGAAGATGAATTAATTATAAAATACCAAGAGGTACTCGATCAAAAACAAAAAAACCAACATTTAGCAATTCATGATCCTTTGACAGGATTTTATAATCGTAGAAAGTGTATTGAAGATTTAGAAAAGAAAATTGAAGAAGGAATGGATTTCACAATTTTCTTATGTGATGTGGATAATTTTAAAAGAATTAATGATACAAGAGGTCATACCTATGGGGACAATATCTTAAGAGAGATTGCAAATTTAATAAAAGATGTTACAAGTCGATTTGAAAACAATTATAGAATAGGCGGAGATGAATTTATAGTTATAATACCAAATTTAAAGGATTCAGCAGAAATTACTGGGCGTATGAATTACTTTTATAAGGAGCTAGCAAAGAATTCTTCAGAGGGACAAATAAATAATAGAGTAACTATTAGCGTAGGGATTTCTAGATTTCCAATAGATGGAGATATTGTTGAAGATCTTATAATGAAAGCGGACTTAGCAATGTATGAAGCAAAAAGAAAAGGAAAAGATCAATTTTGTTTTTTTGAACATGCATTATTGGAAAATTTAATCAATAAAGTAGAAATTGAAAATCAAATTAGGTACTCTTTAAAGCATTCAGGGTTTATGCTTTTATACCAACCAATTATCGACAAAAATACTGCTCAAATAGAATCATTTGAAGCTTTAATTAGGATGAAACACTCAGATATTTCACCTGCAGTATTTATACCAATAGCTGAAGAAACTGGTTTAATTATCGAAATTGGGAAATGGGTAATTGATGAAACTTTAAGACAACTTAATAAGTGGAGAAAAGAAGGCTATTTGCTTAAACCAGTTGCAATTAATATATCTCCCGCACAAATTTATGATGGAGAACTTGAAAACTATTTACTGGCTAGTCTTAGATATAATGATATAGCTGCCTCTTTAATAGTTATAGAAATAACCGAGAATTTGTTGTTAAGAAATATTGAAGAGAGTATAGAATCATTAAATAAGCTAAGGAAAATTGGTTGTAAAATATCTCTTGATGATTTTGGGACAGGATATTCTTCACTTAGCTATTTAACATATATACCAGTAGATAAAGTTAAATTAGATAAGAGTATAAAAGATAGATTCTTATTATCAGGGAATATTGAAGTTATGAAAGTTTTAATCGAGCTTTGTCATACCCTAGACCTAGAAGTAGTTATAGAAGGGGTAGAAACTATTACGGAACTAAAGAAACTTTTAAGTACAGAAAGTGATTATTTTCAGGGATATTATTTTGCAAAGCCGCTTCCTCCTGAAGATGCAATAAAATTAATAAGGATAGAGTATGATGGATTATAGTCATAGGGATTTTGCCTATTTATTATTCAAAGAGCTTGACAAGATAATAAAAGTTATATACTATAATAGTAGATATATCTTCAGGGCGAGGTGCGATTCCTCACCGGCGGTAAAGCCCGCGAGCCGAAAGGCTGATCTGGTTAGATCCCAGAGCCGACAGTTAAAGTCTGGATGGAAGAAGATGGTATAATCTGTGTTAAATTGCCCCGAAGAAAGTTTCGGGGCTTTATTTATTCCCGGAATAATAAAAATTATGGAGGGATAAAATGTACACACTAAGTAAAGAATTATGGAGTACAAAGACAATGACAAAAATATCAGTGTTGGGAGTAATAGCATTTGTATTGATGTTTTTCGAATTGCCACTTATTTTTTTAGCACCACCGTTCATTAAGCTGGACATTTCTGATTTACCAGCACTTTTAGGAGCATTTGCTATGGGACCAATGGCAGGTGTTATTATTCAGTTATTAAAGAACGTATTGAATGTTGTTATTGAAGGTACGACTACAGCTGGAATTGGAGAACTTGCAAATTTTATTGTAGGAAGTGCATTTGCATACACTGCGGGATTTATTTATTTTAAAAAAAGAACATTTGCGCGCGCAATAGTTGGATTAGTAGCAGGAACTATTGTTATGACAATTGTAATATCGCTTGCAAATTATTACGTAATGTTTCCATTTTATGCAAAATTATTTGGATTACCAATAGACACTTTGGTTGAAATGGGTACATCAATAAATAAAAATATTGTAGATATGAAGACGATGATAATATATGCAATCGTACCATTTAACCTATTAAAAGGTACAATTCTTACAGCTATAACAATACTAATCTACAAGAAAGTATCACCTATTTTGCATAAATAAAGTGAGAAGGGCGGATGATTTGTTATCCGTTCTTTTTTATTTGCTGACGTGAAAACCAGAAAATGCTTTCAATTCCTGCCTTAGAGAGATTTATAGCCACTACTAACCGACTTTCCAACTTTCTTTTTTCAATATTCAACTCTGAATTTAAAATCTTTCCAATTGTGCTCTGTGAATTGTGAATTGTTTGCTTCCATCTCTCTTTTTTGTTATAATTACATGTTGACATTTAATTAATAATGAGATAAGAAAGGTATTTACATGAAGATAAACTTAAATAGTATTTTAGATACAATTGAATTTGGAGAAAAGCTTGGAGTTCTTTTAGAACCAGGAGATATAATCTGTTTAAATGGAGATTTAGGTGCAGGGAAAACCACTTTAAGTAAGTCAATTGGAGTGGGCTTAGGGATTTTAGAGTATATAACAAGTCCAACATTTACCCTAATCAATGAATACGAGGGAAGGCTTCCACTCTATCACTTTGATGCTTATAGATTAAATAGCTATGAAGAGTTGGAGGACTTAGGATATGAAGACTATTTTTATGGTAATGGGGTATGCTTAATTGAATGGGCAGAAAAAATTTCTGAATATCTTCCAGAAAAAAGGCTTGAGATTTGGATGAATAGAACAAAATCAGATGATGAAAGACTTATAGAACTTAAGGCTTTTGGGGAGCGATACAAGACTTTATTAGAGGAGCTGAGTTAAATGAAAATTTTAGGATTAGATACTTCAACATTAATGACAACCTGTGCAGTAATGGATGAGGATAGCTTAATTGGGGAATTTTCATTATCATTAGATATGAGCCATTCAGAAGCGCTTGTGCCTATGATAAAATCTCTTTTAGACAATTTAAACCTAAAGGTTGAAGACATGGATGGGTTCGCAGTTTCAATTGGCCCAGGTTCATTTACAGGTCTTAGGATAGGTTTAGCAACTGCGAAGGCTTTTTCACATGTTACTAATAAACCCATATTGGCCGTTTCTTCACTGGAAGCTTTAGCATTAAATGTAGTAGGGCAGGGGGTAGTAGTTCCTATGATGGATGCTAGAAGAGACAGAGTATTTACTGCAATTTATGATTTAAGCGAAAAAGATATAAAAACTATTCTTAAACCTGATGCGATTGAAGTTTCTGAGTTAGTTAAAATATTAGAAAAAAATCAGGAGCCTATATATTTACTGGGAGATGGGGCAACTAAATATAAGAGTATTTTTATAGAAAAGCTAGGTGATAAAGTTAAATTTATGCCAGGACACTTAAATTTAAGTAGGGCTAGTAGTGTTTGTATTTTGGGCAGAGAAAGACTTAAAAAAGAAGATGTGGACAATATTTATACCTTAAATCCAGAATATTTAAGAGATTCACAGGCTCAAAGAATGAAAAAGCATAAGGATGGCTCCATATGAGAATAGTTTTAAGAGAGATGATACTTGAAGACATAGATCAGGTTATAAATATTGAAAATGAATCATTTTCAATACCTTGGTCAAAGGAAGCGCTTGAAAAAGAAGTAAGTAAAAACGAACTTGCAATTTACTTAGTTGCAGAGGTTGAAGAAAAAGTTGCGGGTTATGGTGGGTTTTGGAAAATTTTAGATGAAGCCCATATTACTAATATTGCAGTTAAAGATAAATTCAGAGGAAAGGGAATAGGTGATGCTATTCTAATGGGAATAGTTGATTATTGCGATACGAACGATATTCCTTATATAACGCTTGAAGTAAGGTCGTCTAATATAGTGGCTCAAAACTTATATAAAAAGTATGATTTTAAAGTAGAAGGGGTCAGACCCAGATATTATACAGATAATAATGAAGATGCAATTATAATGTGGAGAAATAAAGAATCGAGGTAAGAAAATGATAACACTTGCTATAGAAACATCTTGTGATGAAACATCTGTTGCTGTAATTAAAGATGGCAGAGAAATTTTATCAAACATAATATCCTCTCAGATAGAAATACACAGAGAATATGGAGGCGTAGTGCCAGAAATAGCATCTAGAAAGCATGTCGAAAATATTGATGCAATAATAGAAGAATCTTTAAATACTGCTGATGTTGGTTTTGAAGATATAGATTTTATTAGTGTTACCCAGGGGCCAGGGCTTGTGGGCGCTCTTTTAGTTGGATTGTCAAGCGCGAAGGCACTTGCTTATGCCTTAAGAATTCCAATAGTTGGAGTAAATCATATAGAGGGACATATTTCTGCAAATTATATTGCTCATCCAGATTTGGCACCACCATTTATCTGTCTTGTCGTCTCAGGAGGTCACAGTTATTTAATTGATGTGCTTGATTACAATGAATTTAAGCTTTATGGAAGAACTAGAGATGATGCAGCTGGGGAAGCATTTGATAAAGTAGCGAGAGCATTAGGGCTGCCATATCCTGGTGGACCTTTTATAGATGAGTTAGCTTTAAAAGGAAATCCTGCTGCAATTGATTTTCCAAGGATTTTTCTTGAGAATAATAGTTATGATTTTAGTTTTAGTGGACTTAAGACCGCTGTTTTGAATTACTTGAATAGCTTAGCTCAAAAGAATGAAAAACCAGTAATAGAGGATGTTGCTGCTAGTTTTCAACAAGCTGTACTTGATGTTATGTTAGAAAAATCTTTTAGATTGATAAAACAAACTGGTCGGGATAAATTAGTTATAGCAGGTGGAGTTGCAGCTAATAAAGGACTTAGAGAAATGTTTCAAAGTCGAGGGGAAACAGATAATATTAAGATTTACTATCCACCAATAGTACTTTGTACAGATAATGCGGCTATGATAGGTTCAGCAGGATATTATAATTTTGTAGGTATGAAAACATCACCACTAGATATGAAGGTAATGCCAAATTTAGGCTTATAGAGAAAATTCCTGTTAAATAATGTAATGAAATTTTATTTGAAACTTTGGATGTGAAGTTTATTATATATAGAAAAAAAGTAGAATTTTTCTATTCTTTATTTAAAAAATCATCCCCAATTAGTGTGGATACATTTGGGGATGATTTTTTTTATGCCTGTGGATAATGTGGGAAAAAAAGGGAAAACTATGCGAATTAGGGTAATATCTGTGGGTAAGCCTGTGGATAATGTGGATATTGTAACGATTACTCATTTAATTCCATCCAAAAGTTATATAGTGTTTCTAATTCTTTTGCATACTTTTCTCTGTTTGATGTTATCTTCAGCACCTGAACATGGTCATTATAAATTTCTGCTCCTGATAGTATTTTATCTATTTTTTCAATTTCATTTTCAACTTTTTCAATATTTTCTTCTATGTTTTTTAATTTTTTCTTTTTTTCGCGTTCTTGCAATAGGATTTGTTTTTCTTTTTTTTGATCTTGTTTAACTTGAGTTTTAGTCTTTCCATTTTCATCATCGTTCTCAGATTCTAAAGCTTTTAAAAGTGCTGCTTTTTTTTCTAAATAATAATTGTAATTGCCAAGGTATTCAAACAACCCATCTTCAGTTAGCTCTAGTATTTTGGTGGTTACCTTATTTAAAAAATATCTGTCATGTGAAATTACAAAGACGGTTCCAGTATAGTTTAATAGTGCATCTTCTAATACTTCTTTTGAGTCTATATCTAAATGGTTAGTAGGTTCATCCATAATAAGGAAGTTAGATTTAGAGAGCATTAGCTTTAAAAGTGCTACCCTTGCTTTTTCACCACCACTTAAATCATCTATTTCTTTAAATATATCATCTCCAACAAACATAAACCTACTTAAATAAGATCTTATTTGGAAATGGTCAAGTTGGGGATAGGTGTCCCATATTTCATCTATTACTGTTTTTTCAAGATTTAAATCCGACATTTCTTGGTCAAAGTATCCAGTGAATACATTATGCCCAACTGTTATTGTACCAGAATCGGGATTAAGTTGTCCTAATAAAATTTTGAATAAAGTGGTTTTACCAATTCCATTTGGACCAATTAAACCGACTCTCTCTTTTTGATAGATTTGAAGAGAAATTTCTTTAAAAAGGTTTAGTTCATTAAAACTTTTTGAAAGAGATTCTGCAAATAGGACATCTCTACCCGATTTCATATCAGGTTCAAATGAGAATGATGATTTTTTATCATCAGTAGGTTTAGGTAAGAGTTTTATTTTATCTAGCATTTTTTGTCTACTTCTAGCCTGCTTTATATATCTTTCTCCACCAAATTGAGTATATTTCTGAATAATCTCTTCTTGCCTTTTTACTTCTTTCAATTGATCTTCATACTGCTTTTTTAAAACATCTAAATCTTTTTTTCTTTGCAACATAAATCGAGTATAGTTTAAATTGTATATGGTTAATCCCATATTTTGCATATAGAAAATACGATTAACTACAGTATCTAAAAAATATCTATCGTGGGAGATTATTAAACTTGAACCATTGTAATCTCGAAGAAAACGCTCAAGCCAAGAGATTGCATTTATATCTAGGTGGTTTGTGGGCTCATCTAATAAAAGAACATTTGGTTTTTTTAACAAGAGTATTGCTAAAGCTAGTCTAGATTTTTGACCACCACTTAAAACCGATACAGGTTTATCAAATTCTTCATCAGTAAAACCTAAACCCTTTAAAACACCTTTAATCTCTGAATGGTAGCCATATCCATTCAGAGACTTAAACTTTTCAAGTAAATCGGAGTATTCTAACAAAGATTTATCCAAATTAAAATCTGTGTCGTTGCTTTTAAGAGAAATAAGTTCTTCGCGCTCTCGTAAATCCTCTTCCATCTGAATAAGTGGATTAAAAACAGTAAGGGCTTCATCAAAAACTGTTTTCTCACTCTCTATTTTTGTATGTTGTTCAAGATAACCCAATTTTGCTTCTTTTGGAATTATGACATCCCCACTATCAGCAGATATATTATTTGCAAGAATTTCAAATAGAGTGGTTTTACCAGTTCCATTTAATCCTAGAATTCCTATAATATCTCCTTCTTCAACTCGAAAGGAGATATCTTCTAATATAGTTTTTGTTATATAAGTCTTATATATATGATTTGCTGTTAAAACAGGCATTTATAAACCCTCCAGTACATATAGTTATTCTAACAGAAAAAGGGATTTTTTAAAAGTAAAACAACTATAAGTAGGGACACTAAATAGATTGTTAACGCTATGTGAATTAATTGACATAAAAATTTGTGAATGCTATAATTGACTTAGAAAATAGATAGGTGGTGTATAGATTGAATAAAAATACAGGGGTTTCTTTAACAGTTATTAGAAGATTACCAAAATATTTTAGATACTTAAACGATTTGTCGGATAAAGGGACGACTAGGATTTCTTCTCAAGAATTGAGTATTTTAACTGGATTTACAGCTTCTCAAATAAGACAAGATTTAAATAATTTTGGAGGCTTTGGACAGCAAGGATATGGATATAATGTAGAAGATTTGCAAAGAGAATTGGGGAAAATATTAGGCTTAAACAATAAATATAACGCAGTAGTAGTAGGAGCTGGTAATCTAGGTCAAGCTATTGCCAATTACAAAGGATTTGAGGATGCAGGCTTTAAGGTTTTATCATTGTTTGATAGAAACCCTAGAGTTATTGGACTTAAGATTAGAGATATTGAAATTAGAGATATGGAAACTATTGAAGACTTTATTAAAGAACATAATGTTGAGATAGGGATTATAACAACTCCTAAAGAAAGTGCTCAAGAAGTTGCAGATATTTATGTTAAAGCTGGGATAAAAGGAATCTGGAATTTTGCACCAACAGATTTTAGTGTACCAGATAATGTAATTGTAGAAAATGTTAGATTAAATGAAAGTTTATTTATTCTTTCATACTTTCTTAAAACAGCTATTGAAGATTAAAAGCTAAAAATTTTGATAAAAAAATATTATACAGGTTATAGAGTTGATATCTTATATCTTGTATGATATAATTTTATCGAGATTCAAAGATGCGAAATATTCGCATCTAAAATAAAGGGGGTAGTTTGCAATGTCAAAAGAAATGCTTAATCCTTTAGAAAGTGCTCAAAAACAAGTTAAAGATGCTTGTGAGAAACTTGGATTAGAACCAGCGGTTTATGAATTACTTAAAGAACCAAAAAGAGTAATAGAATTATCAATTCCAGTAAAAATGGATGATGGATCTATAAAGGTTTTCAAAGGCTTTAGATCTTTGCACAATGACGCTGTAGGTCCAGGCAAAGGTGGAATACGTTTTCATCCAGGAGTATCAAGAGACGAAGTTAAAGCATTATCAATATGGATGACATTTAAATGTAGTGTTACTGGCATTCCTTACGGTGGAGGAAAAGGTGGTATAATTGTAGACCCTGCAACACTTTCACAAGGCGAATTAGAGAGACTATCAAGAGGTTATATTCAAGGGATTTACAAATATATTGGAGAAAAAATAGATGTACCTGCACCTGATGTAAATACTAATGGACAAATTATGAGTTGGATGGTAGATGAGTATTGCAAGCTTACAGGTACTATGAATCTTGGTGTTATAACAGGAAAACCAGTTGAGTTTGGTGGATCATTAGGAAGAAACGAAGCAACTGGTTACGGAGTAGCTATTGTAACTAGAGAAGCTGCTGCTAAACTTGGAATCGATATCAAGCATGCAAAAGTTGCTATTCAAGGTTTCGGAAATGTTGGTAGATATACAGTTAAAAACGTTGAAAGACTTGGTGCTAAAATTGTAGCTATAGGTGAGTGGTCAAAGGATTTAGGAACATTTGCTCTATATAATGAAGATGGAATAAATTTTGCTGACTTATCAGCATATCAAGTAGAACATAAAACAGTAGCTAATTATCCAAAAGCTAAGATGATTACACTTGATGAATTCTGGTCATTAGATGTTGATATAATGATTCCTGCAGCAATGGAAAATGCTATAACTTTAGAGAATGCTAGTAAAATAAAAGCTAAATTAGTTGCTGAAGCTGCTAATGGCCCTATAACACCTGAAGCAGATGAAATACTTGAGAAAAATGGTATTTTAGTTACTCCAGATATACTTACAAATGCTGGTGGAGTTACTGTATCATACTTTGAGTGGGTACAAAACTTATACGGATACTATTGGAGTGAAGCAGAAGTAGAAGAAAAAGAAGAAATAGCAATGATTAAAGCATTCAATGATTTATGGAAAATCAAAGAAGAATATAAAGTATCAATGAGACAATCAGCTTACCTACATTCAGTTAAAAAAGTAGCTGGAGCAATGAAGTTAAGAGGATGGTACTAGGATATAAATAAATAAATAAATAAATAAACTGGTCGAGAGACCAGTTTTTTTATTTGTTTTTTTTCTTACACTTTCATCATCAATTTTTTAATGTATAATATATTTATAATAACAATAAAGGAGAAGGTAATGACTTATAATATAATACAAAAAAATAAAAAATTGATAATCCAAGGTTTAGAACATTTTAAACCAAAACATATTTTTGAATGTGGTCAATGTTTTAGGTGGTTTGTTGAAGAGGATGGTAGTTATACTACAATATCTGGAGGTAGAGTGTTAAATATCCTAGAAAAGGATAATATGTTTATTGTAGACCTTGCAACGAAGGAAGATTGGCAAGAATATTGGCATCATTATTTTGACCTAGATAGGGACTATGGAGATATTAAAGAGGAATTGTCTAAGGATCCAATTCTTAAAGAATCAATAGATTTTGGTTTTGGTATGAGAATTTTAAACCAGGAACCATATGAGACTATAATTTCATTTATGATATCAGCTAACAATGGAATTCCTAGGATAAAAAATGCAGTAAATGCAATAGCCATGGACTTAGGAGACCATCTGATGACATATAAAGGAAGAGAGATTTACAGCTTCCCAGGTCCTGATAAATTAGCAGGAAAAACTACAGAATATATAAAAGAAAAATATAGAGTTGGTTTTAGAAGTGATCGTATTAGAGAAGTAAGTAGAAGGATAGCAGAAGGGGAGTTTGATATACAATGTATTTTTAATAAAGAGCATAAAGATGCACAAGAAATGCTTACGACACTGCCTGGTGTAGGCCCAAAGGTAAGTGATTGTATATTACTTTTTGCATATGATAAAGCTGAATCATTCCCAGTAGATGTATGGGTAAAAAGGGTAATGGAGCATTTTTATTTCAAAAGAAATGCAACTAAAAAAGAGTTGGAGAGTTCGGGAGAAGATATTTTTGGACCACTTGCAGGTTATGCTCAGCAATATTTATTTTACTATGCAAGAGAGCTTGGTTTAGGGAAATAGTATTGTGTAGTAATGATTGGTAGAAGATTATAAGGTTATAAATTTGTCTATTTAGAGGAGTTTAACTATTTAGTTGTAGTATTTTAATAATAAAAAGTTATAAAAATTCTGATTGGCATTGATATAGTAAATACTTGTTGGGTATTAAAATAGATAGATATAGATGGAAGCATGTAAAAGACTAGTTGGAAATTATAAAGGAGGAATAATTTGAAATTTATTTCATGGAATATAGATTCGTTAAATGCTGCATTAACAAGTGATTCAAATAGGGCGGTGCTTACAAGGGAAGTAATTGATACAATTATTGACAAGGATGCAGATGTAATTGCTTTGCAAGAAACTAAATTACCAACTAATGGTCCAAGTAAGAGACATATGGAGCATTTAGCGGAGTATTTTAAAGGATACTCCTATGTATGGAGAAGTTCTCAGGAACCGGCTAGAAAAGGCTATGCGGGGACTATGTTTTTATATAAAGACAAGTACTCTCCAGAAATTTTTTATCCTGAGATTCAGACTCCAGATACTATGGATTTAGAAGGAAGAATTATTACTTTAGATTTTGGAGAATTTTATCTTACTCAAGTTTATACTCCTAATGCAGGAGACAGTCTAAAAAGATTGCCAGAAAGACAAGTTTGGGATGAAAAATATGCTGAGTATCTTCAGGGTCTAGATAAGGAAAAACCAGTTTTAGCGACCGGAGACTATAATGTAGCCCATAAAGAGATAGACTTAGCAAATCCACAAAATAATCGTAGGTCAGCTGGTTTTACAGATGAAGAACGCCAAGGCTTTACAAATCTATTAAATAAAGGATTTACAGATACTTTTAGACATATTAATGGAGATGTAGAAGGTGTGTATACATGGTGGGCACAAAGAGTTAAAACAAGTAAAATTAACAACTCAGGCTGGAGAATTGATTATTGGTTAGTTAGTGATAGATTAGCGAACAAAGTTGTTAAATCTGAGATGCTAGACTCCGGTGAAAGACAAGACCATACGCCAATTTTGTTGGAAATAGATTTATAGTTAGATTCTAAAAATAGTAATATACATGTAGAATTACAAGAATTTATTTCGCTGTTTCTAAAAGTGATATCAAGTGACCAAATAGTTACAAGAAGATATTGTGTGGGGACAAGAAAAGAATGTTAAATACTGTGATAAATTTGTAACTATTTTTCTAAACTTTAGAGGTATAATTTAGATAGTAAATTATCTAAGAGGGGGAGGATAAACTATGGGGAAAAGGAAATATATTTTCTTTTTTTTCACTATGTTTATTCTCCTGTTTTTTTTATCTAAATTTCTATCCAAGGAGATTATGGATAAAAAAGAAGGTAATTTAATAAAAAATGAAAAATACAGTGTGGAGTTAATTAAGGCTAAAAATGAAGAATACGCAAATAAGATGGTTATTAAATCATTAGAAAACAATAAAGACAGTTTCACTAAAGATATTTCTGACTTAAATGTTTGGAAACTTGAAGTTGGAGATATCGATGGAGATGGGATTGATGAGGTAGCACTGGGTGTGTATAGAGAATCTCCACTGCATCCAATAGTCGCAAAAAGACCTTATATATATACATTTAATGGAGAAGAATTAATACCAAAATGGCGAGGCTCAAGATTGTCTAGGCCATTCGTAGACTTTGTATTTTATGATATTGATAATGACGGATGGGATGAAATAATATCCATAGAAATACTTAAAGACAGTGCATATATAATAAATAGCTATAAGTGGAAAGGTTTTGGTTTTGAAGGGTATTTAGAGAGTAAAGAACTCCAAACTATACCCAAATTTCATATTGAAGATAATTATGTATACATAGAAACAACAGGAGAAGAAGAGTATTTAAAACTAGAAATAAACAAAGAAAATGAGGAATTAGAATGGAGGATGGAAGATGAAAGCTAAAAAGCTATCAATTATTTTATCACTAGCATTATTATTGACTACAGTTTCAACAGCTTGTACAAAGAAAGAAGAACCAATAGTGGAACCCGAGGCACCAGTTGTAGAAGAACCTCTTGTACTAGAATCAAGTGAGGAACAACTTAATGAGGACTTATCTAATATTAAAAATTTAGATCAATTTCCAGATTTAACATCTGCTCAAAAAGAAGCCTTGCTTAAAAATAAATTCTTTGTTTCTCCAGCAGAACATGAACAACCATTTTATGTTTACGAAGCAAATGAGTATACAAATATACCATCATTTATTACTACAGATTCGGTTCTCCATGTTTATCATATTTTTTATGATTATACATTAAGAACACTTGAACAAGAGAGACTTTATGAATTAGCAAAGACAATGACTGGGAGGATGTTAGAGGAATCTTTAAATACATATAAGTTGATTTTTGATCCAGAGTTAAAACAGATTCAAGCTAAAAATATAGCATTTTTTGCTGTAGGAGCTGAACTGTTAGAAGCTTATGATTTACATTCAGATTATCCTGAAGAAGCAATGAATATGGCAAGTGAAGAACTTGTAAAGATTAAAGATAAAGCAGGTTTTACAAGATCAGCTATATTCCCATTCGAAATGGATTACAGTCAATATATTCCAAGGGGTCATTACACTCGCTCAGAAGAACTCGAAAAATATTTTTTAGCTATGATGTGGTATGGGCAAGTATCATTTCCACTCTATAATGAGGATAAAACAAGAAACACAGAACAAACACTTCAAGCTATTTTAACTACAGATATTCTTATAAAAAATGAGGACATATTAGAAATGTGGGAGAAAATATACACTCCTACGAACTTCTTTGTGGGAAGTTCAGATGACTTAGGTATATATGATTATGCAGCTATTAGTAAACTAGCATTTGGAGAAAATCCAACCCCAACGGATTTCATTGATTCTAAAAAACTAGATAAATTTTACGAAGAGGCTGATAAGCTTCCTGAACCTAAAATTCAAACAGAGTTTATTTCTATAGATTCACCTAGTGGTAAACAATTTAGATTTATGGGTCAAAGATATATCATGGATTCTGAAATGATTCAAAGATTAGTTGAACCAATTCTTAGACCAATTCCTTCTGGGCTTGATGTGATGGCAGTATTAGGCTCGGATAGAGCAAAAGAGATTCAACTGAACGACCCAAGTAACAAAAAGTGGGAAGACTATCCGATAAAACTAGAAGAGCTAAAAGATGAGTTCTCAAAATACGAAGAAAAAGATTGGAAAAGAAATCTTTATACTGGGTGGATGTGGACCCTAACTGGTTTAATTTATAATAAGGATAAGACTGATGAAAGATTTCCTGAATTTATGAAAAATCAAGCGTGGATAGATAAAAGTTTAAGTACTGCATTAGGTTCTTGGGCAGAGCTAAAGCATGACACAGTGCTTTATGGTAAGCAATCAGGGGCAGAAATGGGTGGCTGGGAAGAACAAATGACAAAGGGTTATATAGAACCTTCTGTCGATGTTTATGAAAGATTATTATGGCTAACAAAATATTCTAGGGATTACTTGAAAGAGATGGATCTAGAAATAAGTGATATTGATGTTAAAATGGAAAGATTTGAATGGTTACTAGATTTTCTTTTAAATACGTCAAAAAAAGAGTTAGCTGGTGAAACATTAACAGATGAGGAGTATGATCGAATAAAACTATATGGTGGAATACTAGAAGATTTAGCGAGCTCTTTTATAGGTGATGGATTAAGATGGTTTGAGATCTCATCAGAGACAGATAGACATATGGCGGCTATTTCTGATTATCATACAATTGGTAGAGATGGAGTTATGGAGGTTGGGGTTGGCCCTGCATATGAGATTTATGTAGTAGTTCCAATAGAAGATGAACTCGTATTAACAAAAGGCGCAGTGTTTAGTTTTTATGAGTTTCCAAATATGATTAGATTGACAGATGAACAATGGCAACAAATGCTAAAAGATGGGACACAGCCTGATAGACCTGAATGGACAAATAGTTTCATACTTGAATAGTATAAAAGGAATCAGTTGCATTTGACTGGTTCCTCAAATTTTTTTGGCAAATTTGTAGATTTTGATATATAATATAAATTAACAGATATATATATGTTGATAATATTACAGTAATGGTATTATTTGCTTATCTCCTCAATGCTTGGAGAAAAGCGAATAATTAAAAGACCAATGGAATAATTAGATGATTTATATTAAAAAACTTGAATAATGGAGTGAATATATTTGAAATTTAAAGTTCATGATGAAGTGTTTAATAAATTACCAGATTTATATTTTGGTGTTGTAATAGGTTATGACATAAATAATACTAAGCAAATACCAGAAATATATAATATGGTGTGTACAGAAATGGAAAAGTTAAAAATAGAATTGGATGGTAAGAATCTTAAGGAACATGAGTGCATAATCCCATACAGAGATACTTTTAAAGAATTGGGAATAAATCCCAATAAATACATGAGCTCTATAGAGGCAATGGCTAAAAGAGCGTCAAAAGGCAACATGCTTCCATCAATTAATCCGATTGTTAATTTAGTTAATGCATTGTCATTAAAATATATCCTTCCAATGGGGGCGCATGACATTGATTCGCTAGAAGGTGAAATAGCTGTAAGATTTTCGAAGGAAGGCGATATTTTCACACCACTAGGGGAAGAAAATACTGAGATTTTACAAACAGGCGAATTAGTTTATGCTGACATAAATAGGATTAGGACAAGAAGATGGATTTGGAGACAGAGTGACATTGGAAGAATAGACAAAAAAAGTACTAATATTTTATTCCCAATAGATGGGTTTATATCTTCTAATAAAGAAAATGTTATAAAAGCAACAGAAGAGCTTGAAAATTTACTTAAAAAATATTTTAACTGTGAAACTAATAGGTATTATTTAGATAAAGATAATAAGGAAGTCGAACTATAGATATAGTATTAGAATCTATAGTAGTTTTTTATGTCTTTAATGAGTAAAATACATAATATTTTGGAGAAATACCATTACATTAAGGAGTGAGATAATGAAGAAGGGTGATTTTATCTGGGGAGGATTGTTTCTGGCATTCTGCCTGGTATTGGCAATACCGAGTACGCGTGAGGCATTTATTGCTTTTACGGATACCTATAAGTTGATTGGTGGATTCTTGAAATTTTCGATTTTGGCTACCATGGGTGAGTTATTAGCAAGACGTGTGGGAACGGGAGAATGGGAATTTTCAAGTTATTTCTTTGTTCGTGCGATCGTTTGGGGCCTCTTGGGTGCACTGATTACAATGATCTTCACGATTTATGCAACTGGTGTTCTGGAGTTGCAGTCAATTGGGGTTTTACCTTTTGAAGGGGTAGCACTATCATTTGCTTTTTTTACAGCCACTTTGATGAATGTAACGTTTGGACCGACTTTCATGTATGCGCATAGAATTTCTGATACATATTTGGATATGCGACATGAAGGTGTTAAGAACATCACAATTACCAAGGTTGTTCAGCGCATTGATACTGCAAGTTTTGTGAGCTTTGTTGTTATGAAGACAGTACCCTTTTTCTGGATTCCAGCGCATACATTGACTTTCTTGTTGCCAAGTCAGTATCGCGTCCTTGCAGCTGCTATGCTTTCAATTGCACTTGGATTGATTTTGACATTATCAAAGAAAAAACAGTCAGAGAATGCTTAAAAAGGAGGTTGAAAATGAAAAGATTATTAACGATTAATCCCGGTTCTACATCGACAAAAGTTGGAGTTTATGAGGATGAACAGGTAGTGATTGTCAAGACATTAGATCATCCAGTAAGTGAGATTCAAAAATTTGAACACGTACAAGATCAGTTTGATTTCAGAGAAAACGTTATCCTAGATTTTCTAAAGGCAAATGATATTTCTCTAGAGTCTTTAGATGCAATTGTGGGTCGAGGTGGATTATTACCACCAGTTAAGTCTGGCGCTTATAAAGTAAATGAGCTGATGATAGATCGATTGAAAAACAGACCTATTGTTGAACATGCTTCAAACCTAGGTGCGATTATAGCCTATGAAATTGCAGGAAAACTCGGAATAGACGCATATATTTACGACTCGGTAGCAGTAGATGAATTAACAGATATAGCTAGAATATCAGGTATGCCTATTATAGAGAGATTGAGTCTATCACATGCACTAAATTCAAGAGCAATGGCACATAAATATGCTGATAAAATAGGTAAAAAATATGAAGATTTGAATCTGATAGTAGCTCATTTAGGTGGGGGAATATCAGTTACTGTACATGAAAAAGGTTCCATGACTGATGTAAGCTCAGATGATGAAGGTTCGTTTTCGCCTGAACGTTCGGGGCGTGTACCATGTAACAAGTTAATAGATTTATGTTATAGTGGAGAGTATGATAAAAAAGCAATGAAGAAAATGCTTAGAGGTAAAGGTGGATTATCAGGTTACCTTGGAACTGTTGATGCACGCGAAGTAGAAAAGATGATTGAAGAAGGCGACTCAAAAGCTGAATTAGTATATGAAGCTATGGCATATCAGGTTTCAAAAGCAATAGGTGAGCTTGCCACTGTTTTAAAAGGTGATGTGGATGCAATTATTTTGACAGGAGGTATTGCCTATTCAGATATGATGACTAATTGGATAAAGGAACGAGTTTCGTTTATAGCTCCCGTAGAAGTTTTAGCGGGTGAAAATGAATTAGAGGCGCTTGCTCATGGGATACTAAGAGTACTTAATGGTCAAGAGAAGGCAAGGACTTACGTAGAATAAAGATTTTTATAGACCGAGAAATATGAAGTTAATTTAATAATGAACGGAGGAAAAAGAATGGTAGATTCAATAAAAAAAGTTAAAGTAAGAGAAGAAAGATGTAAGCAATGCGGAATATGTGTAGCAGCTTGCCCAAAAAAAGCAATTTCATTTAAAGAAGAAATAAGTATAACAGGATATCGTCCAGTTGTTATTAACGATGAGCTATGCATAGGATGCGGAACTTGTTATACAATGTGTCCGGACTGGGTATTTGAAATTTTAGGAGATAGGGGGTAATTAATATGGAAGATATGATTAAAGGTAATCACGTTTTTGCAGAAGCAGCAATTAGAGCAGGCGCAAGATTTTATGCAGGATATCCAATAACACCATCTACTGAGATTATGGAGTACCTTTCAGCTAGAATGGAAGAGGTAGGCGGAGTATTTATTCAAGCAGAGAGTGAAGGCTCATCCATGAATATGATATTTGGAGCTGCAGCTTCAGGATTTAGATGCTTTACAGCATCATCAAGTGTAGGAATGGCTTTGAAACAAGAAGCAATCTGTCATATAGCAGATAATGATTTACCATTTCTTGCAATCAATGTTGTAAGATATGGGAATGGTCTGGGAGTATTAGATACAGGTCAGTCAGACTATCATAGAGATACTAGGGGTGGAGGAGCAGGAGATTACAGAAATTTTGTTTTGGCGCCTTACAGCCTACCTGAGGCAGTTGAGCTTATCGATCATGCATTTAACATTGGGGACAAATACGGTATGGGAGTAATTTTACACACAGAAGCAGCCCTTGGACAAATGATGGAACCATGTGGATTTCCAGAGATGAAACCAGTCAAAAGAAGAGTTGGATGTGTAGATGGTACATTATCACAGGAAAGAATATCTCCTTTATTTAGAGATAGAAAAAAAGAAGCGGTTGAAATAAAAGCAAAATATATAGAGATAAAAGAGAACGAGCAGATGTGGGAATCAAAATTTGTTGAGGATGCTGAATATGTTCTTGTAGCTTATGGAATGGCTGGAAGATCAGTTATTGGTGCAGTTATGCAGCTTCGTGATCAAGGTTACAAAGTAGGATATATTAGACCGATTTCATTATGGCCATACCCAGAAAAAGCCTTTGAAAATGTAAATCCACAAGTAAAAGGATATATTTCTTTTGAAGAAAATGCTACAGGACAAATGGTAGATGACATAGCATTAACATTAAAGAAAACAGAGCAAAGTAACAAGCCAGTATACTGTATGACCTACGCTTATGGTATTCCGACTATGAAGAGAATAAAAGAAGATTTTATCAAAGTAGTAAATGGTGAAATAAAGGAGGTATATTAAATGGCTATAGCAAAAAAAATACCTGAAATAATTACAAAGCAAATATCTTATTGCCCAGGTTGTGGCCATGGTGTAGTAGTAAGACTAATTGCAGAATGTATTGAGGAATTAGGATTGGAGAAGAATGCTATTCTAAGTCTAGGTGTAGGCTGTTATTCCCTAATGGGTGCATCGTTTGAGGTTGATAAAGTAGATAGTTTGCATGGTAGAGGTGCAGCAGTTAGTACTGGTCTAAAAAGATGTAATCCAAACACCTTAGTATTCTCTTATCAAGGTGATGGAGATGCATACAGTATAGGAATAGGAGAGAGTGTAAGTGCAGCATATAGAAATGAAAATATTACAGTTATTACAGTAAATAATACAAACTACGGAATGACAGGTGGACAAATGAGTGCTACAACAATGCCAGGTCAGATAACAGCGACATCTCCACATGGTAGAGATTGTGCGACAACAGGAATGCCAATGAAGTTCCCTGAACTCGTAGCGAGTTCATTTCCAGATGTTGCATATGTAGCCAGAGGTACTGTTACAACGCCTGCTAATGTTAATAAATTGAAAAAATATATTATGAATGCTTTCCAGGCTCAGATGAATAATGAAGGCTATTCACTTGTTGAGGTAGTATCACCATGTCCAACAAACTGGGGACTGACTCCAATAGAGTCATTTAAAAGAATAAATGAAGAATTATTAAGCTATTACCCATTAGGAGAATTAAAGAAAAGAGAGGAGAAATAGATATGAAAGAAGTAGTATTTGCTGGATTAGGTGGACAAGGAGTCCTTACTACAGGTCTTGTCATTTCTCAAATTGCTGTATCAAAAGATATGAATGCTACATGGATTCCACAATATGGCTCAGCCATGAGAGGTGGAACTGCGAATTGTACTGTTAAGTTTGGCGAGGGTATGATTTATAATCCTTCTCAAGAGGAGCCAGATATCCTTTTGGCTATGAATAATCCATCTTTCAAGAAGTTTGTTGGTATTGTATCACCAGGAGGAACGGTTATAATAGATAGTACTCTTGTGACTTGTGATACTAATGTAAGAGATGATATCACAGTAATCTCAATACCTAGTTCTGAGATGGCTTTGGAAATTGGGCATGCAAAAGGTGCCAATATTATTATGGCGGGTCTAATTGCAAAGGTATCAGGAGATTTTACTGAGACTGAAGGTGTAGAGGGTATGAACAAAATGTTTAGTAAAAAAGGAAAAGGAAAATTTGAAGCGCTTAATACAAAAGCATTCCAATTGGGATACAACTTCATCTAATGACTGCTAGGAGGAAATAATGGTTATTGAAAGTTTCGAACAGTTAATCAAAAACGTTCAAAATTTTGAAGGTATAAAGAAAGTAGCTGTGGTTGCAGCACATGATTCACATACAATAGAAGCAGTTTATCAGGCTGTTGATAACAATATTATTAAACCGATTTTTATCGGAAACAGAGAGCAGATTGAAGAGATTATCATAGGATTGGGAAGAAAAATAAGTGATGTGGAGATTATTAATACTCCAAATGACAATGAGTCCGCCCTAAAAGCAGTGGCACTTGCTAGAGATGGAAAAGTTCAGTTGATTATGAAAGGCAAGATTCAAACTGCTGATTTGTTAAAAGCGGTTGTCAATAAGGAAAATGGTCTTAGAACAGGAAACCTTATGTCTCATTTTGTTATAATTGAGGCACCTGGTTATCATAAGTTAGTTGTAACAACCGATGGTGGTATGATCATGTATCCTGATTTAGAACAGAAAAAGAAAATTATCGCAAATTCCGTTGGTGTACTTCATTCACTTGGTTATGATAATCCGAAAATTGCTGTATTAGCAGCTGTAGAGAAAATCAATCCCAAAATGCCTGAGTCTATTGATGCGGGCAGATTAAAGGAAATGAATCAAGATGGAGAAATCACTGGTTGTGTGGTTGAAGGACCCATATCTTATGATCTTGCAATGAGTAAAGAATCTGCTGAGATAAAGGGATATGAGAGCCCAGTGGCAGGGGATGCGGATGTTTTGATTGTTCCAAATATAACGGCAGGAAATATACTTGGCAAGTGTCTTACCTTTACCGCAGGTGCTAAGATGGCAGGATTTATTGTAGGCGCAAAAGTTCCTATAATAGTAACATCAAGAGGATCAACGACTGAGGAGAAATACTTATCACTAGTATTATCTGCAGCAGCATCATAAATTTACATTTATTTTAGAAGGGAGTAATTATGATATCTAAAAAAATGAGGGATTCCCTTGCGGGAAGTTCTGTTATTAGAGAAATGTTTGAAGAAGGAAATCGATTAGCAAAGATCCATGGTGCAGAGAATGTATTCGATTTTAGCATTGGAAATCCTAATGTTGCACCTCCTGACAGAGTAAAGACTGCTATAATTGAAATTTTGAATGAAGAGGATCCAAATTTTGTCCACGGATATATGAGCAATTCAGGTTATACAGATGTAAGAGAAGCTATTGCTCAGGATATCAATAAAAAACACGGATTAAATCTGACATTTAATAACATTGCAATGGCTGTAGGTGCAGGTGGTGGATTGAACGTTGTGTTCAAAACCATCTTGGACCCAGATGATGAAGTAATTACATTTTCTCCTTATTTTGGGCCATATAGAGCCTATGTTTCTGATAATAATGCAAAGCTTGTAGCGGTTCCAACGCATGTGGGTAGTTTTACACCTGACCTAGATGCATTGGACGCAGCAATTACCTCTAAGACAAAAGCCATTATCATAAACAATCCAAACAATCCAACAGGTGTTGTTTATGGGGAAAAAGTTATAAAAGAGATTGCTGAACTTGTGACTAGAAAATCGGAAGAACTTAATCATACTATCTATATTGTTTCTGATGAACCGTATAGAGAGATTGTTTATGATGATATCGTAGTTCCATATATGTTGAATTATTATGCAAATACTTTCGTTGTCTACTCTTACAGTAAATCACTCTCATTACCTGGGGAAAGAATAGGGTATATTGCATTTTTACCAGAAATGGATGAAGCTGAAGAAGTGGAAACTTGTTTAAGTAATGCTACCAGAAATTTGGGATTTACAAATGCACCGTCACTTTTTCAGAGAGTTATCATGAAATGTTTAAATGAAACTGTTGACGTGGATGTTTATAAAAAAAATAGGGATTTGCTATATAATCATTTACTTGAACTTGGTTTCGAATGTACTAAACCACAAGGAGCATTTTATTTATTCTCCAAAGCACTTGAAGAGGATGATAAAGCTTTCGTTGCAGCTGCTAAGAAATACAACATTTTAATAGTACCAGGCTATACTTTTGGTTGTCCTGGATATTTTAGAGCATCTTATTGTATTTCTTATGATAAGATTGAAAGATCATTAGAAGCATGGACTAAGTTATCTAAAGAGTATTAAATATTCGATAGAATATTTAATATGTTTTGTAGCATATGTTAAAGGAACTGGTCTTAATAAAGGAGAAACTACCAAACAGACATAAATTGACCGAGAATTTAATAGTAGAGTAGAAAAAAGGAATCAGTTTTATAAAATTGATTCCTTTTTTTCTAGTAAATTTAGTCTATTTAGTATATTATTGATGTTGACAGTTTTATTATAATGAGGTGATTATATGTTAGGAACAATGGTAAATACAGTAGCTATTGTAGTAGGTGCTTTTGTTGGAGTCTTCTTAAACAAAGGAATAAAGGAAGAATATACAAAAACTATAATGGATGGAATGGCTTTAACAGTAATTATTATAGGTATTATGAGTGCTATAGAGATGGAAAATCTTATTCTAGTTTTAGGTAGTATAGTAGTAGGGAGTATTATAGGGGAAAAGTTAGATTTAGATAAAAGATTAGAAAAGCTTGGTGATAATTTGGGGAAGAGATTTGGAAAGGGAGATTCAAACTTTTCAAAAGGATTTATAATGGCATCTCTTGTCTATTGTATAGGGGCAATGTCAATTATTGGAGCTCTTGAGTCAGGACTTACCGGAGACCACTCAACACTTTTGGCAAAGTCAGTTTTAGATGGAGTTGGAGCAGTTATTTTTTCGTCTACGCTCGGCATAGGAGTTGCCTTTGCAGCCATACCAGTTTTCTTATACCAGGGGGGGATAGCGCTGTTAGCAGGTTTTACTAAAGATCTTTTTACGCCTTCTGTTATAAGAGAAATGTCTGCCATAGGTGGAATACTAATTGTGGCAATAGGAATAAATATTTTAGGGATTAAAAAAATTAAAATAGCTAATATGTTACCAGCAATTTTCATACCTATATTATATTATTTTCTAGCAGCTCTAGTATAAATCAAGACTTCCAATGGGGAGTGTTTTTTTTGAAAAAATATAAATTCTAATTCAAAAATAGACTTGATAATATTCTTATTTTAGAGTATTATATATATAGATGTTAGCACTCAACTACGAAGAGTGCTAACAAAATAGATAAAATCAAGGAGGAGTATTAATGAACCTTAAACCATTAGGAGACAGAATAATTATAAAGAAATTAGAGGTAGAAGAAAAAACTAAAAGCGGAATAGTTTTACCTCAAAGTGCAAAGGAACAACCTTTGATGGCGGAAATTATTGCTATTAGTGATGAAATCACCAATGATGAAAAAAGAAAAGACCAAGTTAAAGTTGGGGATAAAGTTATTTTTACAAAGTATGCAGGAACGGAAATTAAAGTAGACGAAGAAGAAGTAACTATATTAAAACTAATCGATATACTTGCTGTAGTACAAGACTAATTTAAGATTAAATTATTATATTCTAGTATAAAAAGGAGTGTATTAAAAGATGGCTAAAGAAATAAAATTTGGTGAAGATGCACGTAGGTCAATGGAAAGAGGTATTAACATATTAGCTGATACAGTAAAAGTAACGCTAGGACCTAAGGGAAGAAATGTAGTTTTAGATAAAAAATTTGGTGCACCAATAATAACTAATGATGGTGTAACTATTGCTAGAGAAATTGAACTTGAAGATAAGTTTGAAAATATGGGTGCGCAACTTGTTAAAGAAGTAGCTACTAAGACTAATGATGTAGCTGGAGATGGTACAACTACTGCAACACTACTTGCTCAGGCAATTATTAGAGAAGGTCTTAAAAACGTTGCAGCTGGAGCTAATCCAATGATTCTACAAAAAGGAATAAGAAAAGCTGTTGAAGTTGCTGTTGAAGAGATTAGAAAAACATCAGTTCCAGTTGAAACCAGAGAATCTATTGCACAAGTAGCATCTATTTCTGCAGGAGATGAAGAAATAGGTGAACTTATTGCAGATGCTATGGAAAAAGTAGGGAGAGACGGAGTTATAACTGTTGAAGAGTCAAAATCTATGGGAACTACTCTTGAAGTAGTTGAAGGTATGCAGTTTGACAGAGGATATGTTTCAGCTTATATGGTAACTGATACTGAAAAGATGATAGCAGAATATGAAAATCCTTATATTTTAATTACAGATAAAAAAATATCTAATATTCAAGAAATATTACCTGTACTAGAGCAAATTGTTCAATTAAGCAAGCCTCTAGTAATTATTGCGGAAGATATTGAAGGCGAAGCAATGGCTACTCTAGTTCTAAATAAATTAAGAGGAACATTTAATTGTGTTGCTGTAAAAGCTCCTGGATTTGGTGATAGAAGAAAAGAAATGCTTAGAGATATTGCTATCTTAACAGGTGGTACAGTTATATCTGAGGAATTAGGTCATGATATCAAAGAAACTACCCTTGAAATGCTTGGGAAAGCAGCTAAAATTAAAATTGATAAAGAAAATACTGTTATAGTAAATGGTGAAGGAACTCAAGAAGAAATCCAAGGCAGAATCAAACAAATTAAAGCTCAAATAGAAAATACAGAATCTGAGTTTGATTCTGAAAAACTTTTGGAAAGATTAGCTAAACTTTCAGGTGGAGTAGCAGTAATTCAAGTTGGTGCAGCTACAGAAACTGAGTTAAAAGAAAGAAAGTTAAGAATTGAAGATGCTCTTGCAGCAACTAGAGCAGCAGTTGAAGAAGGAATTGTACCTGGAGGCGGAACTGTTTTATTAAATAGTATTCCAGAAATCGCTAAACTTCTTGATACAGTTATTGGAGATGAAAAAACAGGTGTTAGAATAATTCTTAGAGCTCTAGAAGAACCTATAAGACAAATTGCTGCTAATGCAGGGATTGAAGGTTCAATAATAGTAGAAAAAGTTAAACTAGCAGAAAAAGGAATTGGCTTTGACGCAATGACTGAACAGTATGTAAACATGGTAGAAAAAGGAATTGTTGACCCAACTAAGGTTACAAGATCAGCACTTCAAAATGCAGCAAGTGTAGCTTCAATGGTATTAACTACTGAAGTTGCTGTTGCAGATGTTGAAGAAGATGACCCAATGGCTGGAATGGGCGGTATGGGAGGAATGGGTGGAATGGGCGGCATGATGTAAGCCTAAAACCCAAGTATGTATCTCTTAAATAAGCTATAAAATTTCTAGAGGTTTGAAATATTAAATATTTCAAACCTCTTTAATATTTATGCAATATGTTACTTATTCCAAAAAATATACATTGTAATAATCATAAAAAAATAGTACAATAAGATATTACTATGGTGCACTGGAGAGGTTTAAATGGATAAAACATGTAATATATATATATTGCTTTCACATAGTGGCTCTAATTTTTCAAGGGCTATAAATGCATATACTGGGGACTCATATACTCATATATCTATATCACTAGATGAAGAACTTAAAGAGGTTTATAGTTTTGGAAGACTTCATCCCTATAATCCGTTTTTGGCTGGATTTGTTAGAGAAGATGTTGAAAATGGTACATTTAGAAGGTTTCCAAATACTTTTTGCTCTCTATATTCTTTAAAAGTTGAAGAAGCACAGAGGGAGAGTATTATTTCTGAAATAGGTAGATTTAAATCAGAAAGCTATAAATATGGGTATAATTTTTTAGGGCTGTTTACTGCTTTGTTCAATATTCCGTTACCTAGAAAATACAACTATTTCTGCTCTCAGTTTGTATCAGAAGTTTTATTGAAAAGTGGTATTAATGTAACAGATAAGCATCCAGGATTAACTTCACCAATGGATATAATGAGTTATTCTGAGCTTGAATTCATATATACTGGTTATTTGAATGAGTATAAAGTATCTGTTTTAGAATTAGTAGTTTAGCAATTATATTTTTTTAATCTAAGAAGAATTTTCCGCCCTTAAACAATTTATTGTTTAAGGGCTTTATTGTTTATAATTTATTTGTGGCAGTCTTGAAATTATTTAGGTAGATTTATCAACATCAAAATAAATTGTGATCGTATATTAATCGTTTATGACATAAGTCAAAAATAATTAATATAAAAAGTTCTATTTTTATTGACAAAGTATGATGAAATGGGATATTATTTTAACATAAAGATAGATAAATACTAATCTTGAGGGGTTGTAAAAATGGATCGTAGAGTGGAAGTTGTAAAAGCATTATCAGATAAAAATAGGCTGTTAATACTAGATATGCTTTCATGTGGTGAAATGTGTGGGTGTGAGATTATGTATGGTCTTGAATTAACTCAACCAACGATATCACATCATATGAAAATCCTAGTTAAAGCAGGAATAGTTACAGCTAAAAAGAATGGAAAATGGATGAACTACAGTATTGATAGAGAGGTTATTGAAGATCTTAAAGACTATCTTGATTTTTTAACTAAGGATAAAGATGATTGTATTTGTCATAGAAAAACTAGGGTATGTAAGCATAACACCTAGAAAGTTTTAAATTTATTTTATTATGTTTTTACATAAATTATTGATTTCAGAGTTAATTATATCGTTGTGCTCATTTTAAAGATATTTATAAAGCCCTTGACATATACAAGGGCTTTTGTTACATTATAAAGAAAATATGGTCTTGGGAAACGATAAAGGAGGAATAAATTTGGAATTTGTTGGAGAGGGTCTAACCTTTGATGATGTATTATTATTGCCAGGAAAATCGGAAGTACTACCTAGAAATACTAAAGTAACAACATATTTGACTAGTAAGATTAAACTTAATATACCGCTTATGACTGCAGGTATGGATACCGTTACGGAGTCTAAAATGGCCATTGCTATTGCTAGAGAAGGTGGCATAGGAATTATTCATAAAAGTATGTCTATTGAAAAACAAGCACTAGAAGTTGATAGAGTAAAACGGTCTGAACATGGAATTATCACAGATCCATTTTATTTGATGAGACACAATAAGGTATCAGATGCACTTGAACTTATGGAAAGATATAGAATATCAGGAGTTCCTATTGTAGATGAACATCATAAATTAGTAGGTATACTAACTAATAGAGATATAAGATTTGAAAGAAACACTGATAGGGAAATTGATGAGGTTATGACCAAAGAAAATCTAGTAACTGCCGGTTTAGGGATATCAATGGATTCAGCTTTAGATATATTCAAACATCACAAAATTGAAAAGTTGCCTTTAGTAGATGATGAATTCAAACTTATAGGTTTAATAACTATAAAAGATATTGAAAAATCTATTGAATTTCCAAACTCGGCTAGAGATCATAAAGATAGATTATTAGCAGGTGCTGCAATTGGAGTAACAGCAGATATGATGGAAAGGGTTGCGGCCCTAATAAAAAGCCAGGTTGATGTAGTTGTTTTGGATACTGCTCATGGGCATTCTAAAGGGGTTTTAGAAGCAGTTAGACTGATAAAGTCTAATTATCCTGATTTACAAGTTATAGCTGGGAATATTGCAACGGCTGAAGCAACAAGAGACCTTATTGAAGCTGGAGTAGATGCAGTTAAAGTAGGGATAGGGCCAGGTTCAATTTGTACTACCCGAGTTGTAACAGGTATAGGGGTTCCGCAGATAACAGCTATTATAAATTGCGCTGAAGCTGCTAAAGAATTAGGCATACCAGTTATAGCAGATGGTGGGATTAAGTATTCAGGAGATGTTACAAAGGCAATAGCAGCAGGCGCAAGTGTTATTATGGCAGGGTCTATGTTTGCTGGGACTGAAGAAAGTCCCGGAGAAGAAGTTCTTTTTGAAGGTAGACGATATAAGGAATATAGAGGAATGGGCTCAATGGGGGCAATGGATTCTGGAAGTAAAGATAGATATTTTCAGGAAGAAACTAAGAAATATGTTCCTGAAGGAGTAGAAGGAAGAGTTCATTACAAAGGGAAGCTAGGAGATGTAGTTTATCAGCTTATTGGAGGATTAAAATCTGGAATGGGATATGTTGGAGCAGCAGATCTAGAAGAGCTTAAAGAAAAAGCTAAGATGATAAAAGTATCATCTGCAACTCTTGTAGAAAATCATCCTCATCATATAACAATTACAAAAGAATCACCAAACTATCAAAGATCCTAATAATCCAAAAAGGACCGATTAATTTCGGTTCTTTTTATATTACAGAAAGTTTACTTTATGTAGGACTACAAGGGTCTTATCGTTGAATAAAACTTAGGGTTTTATAGATAAGGCGTCCCAGACACTATATGTATATACATTTATCGATATTTGTAGTAAAATCAATGCATAAGTTTAGATATTAATTAAGGACTAGGTGATAGTATGAGAATCGGGCTTGATGTTGGTTCTACAACATTGAAATGTGTTGTTTTGGATTCAGAGGATAATAATCTTTTTCAATCCTATGAAAGACATTTTTCACAAATTAGAGAAAAGACGGCAGTGTTGTTACAAGAGATTAAAAATAAATTCCCAGATGAAAAAGAAGCTATATTAACCATATCAGGTTCCGCTGGAATGGGTTTAGCAGAAAGGTTTAATATACCATTTATACAAGAGGTATATGCAACAAGAGTTGCAGTAAATAAGACGATAGATGGTGCAGATGTAGTTATAGAATTAGGTGGTGAAGATGCTAAAATCATTTTTCTAACAAACGGAATGGATGTTAGAATGAATGGTTCCTGTGCTGGTGGCACAGGAGCATTTATTGATCAGATGGCAACTTTAATGTCTGTTGACCTTTTGGAAATGAATGAGCTTGCAAAAGGTTATGAAAAGACTTATACAATTGCTTCTAGATGTGGAGTATTTGCAAAATCAGATATACAACCGCTCCTAAATCAAGGAGCAAGTAAAAAAGATATAGCAGCGAGTATATTTGGAGCTGTTGCAAATCAAACGATAGCAGGCTTAGCCCAGGGTAGAAAGATAAAAGGCAAGGTTGTTTATTTAGGTGGTCCATTAACTTTCTTTTCACAACTTCGAGAGAGTTTTAACAGTGCACTTTTAGTAAATGGTATTTGTCCAGAAAACTCACTTTATTTTGTAGCGATGGGTGCTGCTATAGCTGATATTGGAGAAAAAGTAGTTATTGAAGATTTAATTTATGATCTGAAAACTAGAGCAGTAGAAAAAAGTTTTGGAGGTTTGAAAAAGCTTTTCAATTCTAAAGAAGACTATGAGAATTTTAAAAATAGGCATGGAAAAAACAAAGTATTATATAAAGATCCTGCCACTTATATTGGAGATGCGTATATAGGAATTGATGCAGGGTCCACAACTATAAAGGCTATAATAATGGATGGAGAAGAGAATATTCTATGTGATATGTATAGCTCTAACAAAGGGAATCCAATTCCTATTATAAAAGATTTCATACTTGATTTTTACAGTAAATATCCTAATATAGTGATAAAAAGCTCAGGAGTAACGGGATATGGCGAAGATTTAATGTTAAATGCATTTAATCTTGATTATGGTGTAGTTGAAACAATTGCCCATTATACTGCAGCTAAGAAATACAAGCCAGATGTCGATTTTATTATTGACATTGGTGGACAAGATATAAAGTGCTTTAAAATTAAAGATGGTGTAATAGATAGCATATTTTTAAATGAAGCGTGTTCATCTGGATGTGGTTCGTTTTTACAGACATTTGCAGAGGCATTAGGATATGGTATTGATGAATTTGCTAAGCTAGGTATATCTTCAAGCCAACCAGTGGATCTAGGGTCAAGATGTACTGTGTTTATGAATTCATCGGTAAAGCAAGCACAAAAAGATGGTGCAAGTATTGCAGATATATCTGCAGGTCTTTCTATAAGTGTAATAAAAAATGCAATTTATAAAGTAATTAGAGCTTCTTCCGCTAAAGAACTTGGAGAAAACATAGTAGTACAAGGTGGAACTTTTTATAACGATTCTGTATTAAAGGCTTTTGAGGATGAAATAGGTCGAAATGTAATTCGTCCAAGCATCGCAGGACTAATGGGTGCTTATGGTGCTGCACTATATGCTAAAGAACAAGGTGGAGAAAAGAGCTCTATACTGGATAAAGAATCCCTTCAAAATTTCCATCATACAGTAAAATTAGTTATGTGTGGACTATGCGAAAACAACTGTCCATTGACAGTAAATAGTTTTGGTGATAACAGGAAATTTATTGGAGGAAATAGATGCGAAAGACCTATTAAAAATAAAGAGGTTGAAGAAAAGTATAATCTGTATGAAGAAAAGCTTGACCTTTTAAGGCAATATAAACCAATAAAAGGTAAAAGAGGTACTATAGGCATACCAATGGTGTTGAATTTTTATGAGATGTTTCCATTTTGGCATACGGTATTTAGTCTTCTGGATTTTGAAGTTATTCGTTCACCTTTTTCAACTAGAGAAATTTATATTAGTGGACAGCATACGATTCCATCAGATACTGTATGTTTTCCTGCGAAACTTGTTCATGGGCATATAGAGTATTTGATAGATAAAGGTGTAGATACGATTTTCTATCCTTGCATCACATATAATATGGATGAAAAAAAAGGAGATAACCATTTTAATTGCCCTGTTGTAGCATATTATCCTGAAGTAATAGCGGCAAATGTTGAAAGATTAAAAGGAATAGATTTTATATATGACTATATCGGATTTGAAAATAAACGAGTTCTCTCTATAAAAATTTATGAAGCACTAAATAAAAAAAATAGACATATAAAACTAAATAAAGTTAGGTTTGCAGTAGATAGAGGATTTAGAGAGTATAAGGCATATCTAAAGAAAATCCAAGATTTAGGTGAGGAATTTATAAAGATTGCTCGAATGCAAGATAAAAAGATGATAGTACTTGCTGGAAGGCCATATCATATTGATCCAGAGGTAAATCATGGTATAGCTAAGATGTTGACAGATTTTGGAGTTGTTGTGCTAAGTGAGGATTCAATTGCTCCATTAGCAAAGAAAAGGTCAGTTGATATTTTAGACCAATGGACATACCATGCTAGGCTATATTCAGTAGCAGAGTATATAAAGGATAAAAATGATATAGAGTTAATTCAACTAGTATCATTTGGTTGTGGTTTAGATGCAATTACAACCGATGAGGTAAAGGCTATTCTCGAAGATAGCAACAAGATATATACAAGTATTAAAATTGATGAGATTACAAATTTAGGGGCAGTAAAAATAAGAATAAGAAGTCTTTTGGCAGCTGTTGAGCAACGTGAAAAAGAGGTGCTTAAAAAATGACTAACAGAGTTAAAAAAAATGAATTTACAAAAGAAATGAAAAAAGACTATACAATATTATGCCCAGATATGGCACCTATTCATTTTGCATTGCTTGAAAGGGTTTTTAGAAACTTTGGTTATAATATGCAGATACTTAAAAACAAAGGGCAATCAGTTGTAGATGAAGGCCTTAAAAATGTTCATAATGACACTTGCTATCCAGCACTTTTAGTTATTGGGCAAATGATTGATGCGCTAAACTCTGGTGATTATGATTTGGATAAGGTTGCACTTTTGATAACTCAAACTGGTGGAGGCTGTAGAGCATCTAACTATATACATTTGCTTCGAAAAGCACTCCAAAAATCAGGCTATGGAAATATTCCAGTAATATCACTAAATGCTGGTGGGATGGAGAAAAACTCTGGGTTTAAAGTTTCCTTAGCTATGTTAAAGCAAGCTATGGCAATTATTATATATGGGGATCTTTTAATGCTCCTTAACAATCAGGTAAAGCCATATGAAATAGTAAAAGGACAAAGTAGTGATTTAGTTAACACGTGGGTAAAAAGAATTACGGATGAGTTTAACAATAAAAGAGGTGCAAATAAAAGGGATATTGAAAATACTATGGTAGAAATAGTAAAATCTTTTCAATCTGTACCTCGTAGCAAGGAGAAAAAAATTAAGGTCGGAATAGTTGGAGAAATCTATATTAAGTTTTCAAGTCTGGGGAACAATGGATTAGAGGAGTTTTTGTTCAAAGAAGGCTGCGAAGTTATGGTGCCGGGCTTGATGGGCTTTTTAATGTATTGTGTAGAAAATGGAGTAATAGATTTCAAATTATACGGTAAAGGTTTTTGGAAAAGCTTGATAATGAGAAAATCAAATGATTACTTAAGTTCAATTGAGGAAGCTATGCGGGAAGCTATAAGTGATTATAGTAGCTTTATTGCTCCAGCACCATTTAATCGCTTGAAAAAATCAGTAGATAATGTAATTGGAGTTGGTTGTAAAATGGGAGAAGGATGGCTTCTTCCAGCAGAAATGATGGAACTAATAGGTGCTGGTTTTCAAAATATAGTTGTAGCGCAACCTTTTGGATGTTTACCGAATCATATAGTTGGGAAAGGGGTTGTCCCAAATATAAAAAGGATATATCCAAATGCTAATATAGTACCAATAGACTACGATCCAGGTGCAACTAGAGTTAATCAAGAAAATAGAATCAAGCTTATGTTATCTCTAGCAAAAGAGAGATTTGATGAAACCATAAATACAAAAGCCGAGAAAGTGTTACAAAATGAAAAGGAACTCCTTGTAATAAGAAAATAAAAAAATAGTATAAAAAAGGCTTTATATGAAGAATTATAAGGAAGTCTTTATGGGATTCAAAACAGATAATTCATTATAATACTAAGAATAGTAGAACTTTCATAAGTACTAAAGAAAACCTGCTCATAAAATTTGAGCAGGTTTATCTTATCATTTGATTGATTTCTTTCAAAAGTTCAGGATTTAAAGAGTTTTGATTATTATTGAGTAGGACTAGCAACTGATTTATTACTTGTGAAAAATAAGTTTCAGGGTATGAATTTACAATATCAATAAACTTATTAATTTCTTTATTAGAGACTATTTTCGAATCTGTTATAATTTCTCCATCAGGGGAATAAAATAATAAGGCAGTGAGATAATCCTTATAGAGTCTATTTATATTTTCTAGATTATCAGAATAACTATATGTGAGTCTATAGTTTTCTATTTCATAGAGCCTTTTTGCTAAATCAATTTTATCTATTAAGAGTTCAGTTTTATTTATATGAGGAACTAGAGTATATTTTGACATTATACTTAGATATCCTTGGAGTTCTTTTGTAATCGATTTTGAAAATTTAGTTTCAAATTTCGAGTAATCTGGAGCATAAATGTATCTTCCATTGTCTAAACTTAAAAAATAGCCTTTATTTAGGTTGGAGATTAGCATATCTTTTAAGTCATATTCAGTTTCCAAAACCTTATCTCTTTTGAGATAATCTACATCATTAATTCTATTATTAGTTAGGTTATAATTATCAAGTAAATCAAGTAAAGATGTTTTTTTAGTATATTTAGAAAATATCGAAGCAATATCAAGAGAATTGTAGCTTGAATTCATTTCTAAATATGTTATGTGAGAACTCAGTAAAATAGAAATTTCGGATTCAGAATACTTATCTATATTTTTTTCTAAATCTTGAATAAATGATTCTGAGTAAGTAATTACTCCATCAATATCACTAGAAGCTTCATAGAGTGCTAAACTCCTTGTAATCATAGCATCTTTTCTTACAAACACTGCACCATCTATTCCATCCCATTTGTACCAAAGAAGGATTTTATTTGCATCTTCTATATTTGTTTCTTTTGTTTCTGGATCAACTGTCCAAATTCCAAATTCTAAAATCCCATCTCCATCAATATCATCGATAGCTTCCATAGCATCGAAAGAAACAAGATTTACTCTCTTTGGATTCAATATATTTTTTAATTGTCCGTTTTGGAGTATATATCCGTAAGTTACAGCTGCTTTAACACCCACTTGATTGCTAAGTAGGATTCCAGGCTGATCTATTGAAAGCATTCCTAATTTTAGGAGGTAATTTTTATTGTCATAATTCATAGGGATTAGATCCAATTGCTTATATTGTCCATCAACTAAGCTATAGACAATTAAAGATCCTTCATCATCTAAATTTTTAGAATCTCTTTCTATATACAATACAAGTTCGGGGATAGAATCACCATCTAAATCCCCAAAAGCATAATTTGACTTTGAAATATCCACTTCTGGATTTAATTTTTCTAAATATGTTTCTATCTCTTCTTTATATTCATTGGAGTTCAACATTTCTATATCAATCGGAAATAAGCCATTACTATTAGACTCATTTATAGATTCTAAAGTGGCATCCATCATTATATCTTCAGCACTACATCCAGATATAAATACCAAGACTATTACCAATAAAAATAAGAAAAGATAATTTCTATTTTTCATAATAAAACTCCTTCCTTATCCATATTATATAAGAAAAAAGTTGCCTATGTGTAACAATCAGGTTACATTCAATAGAAACAGAGGGATATACTATAGAAACTATAAAAATGTTTATTACTTGATAAAAGTTCAAAAAAAAGGTAAAATAAAACTGAACATATGAACAAGTATTCATATAAGGAGTGAAGAAATGGGAAATAGCATAAACAAAGATGTTTCAGATTGTAACGTAATTCATAAAGAAATCTTAGAATACGTACAAAATAAAATGCCCAAAGACGATAAACTCTACCATGTTGCTGAATTTTTCAAGGTTGTAGGAGATCAAACTAGAATAAAAATCTTATATGCTTTAATTCAATCATCTATGTGTGTTTGTGATATTGCTGTATTATTAGATATGAGTCAGTCTGCTATTTCACATCAGTTAAGAGTCTTAAAGCAAGCAGGATTGGTAAAATATCGTAAAGAGGGACGAATAGTTTTCTATTCATTAGATGATGACCATGTAAAAAATATTTTAGATGATGGGATGAACCATATAAATCATAAATAGGAGGAGCGTATATGCAAACAATTGAGCTTCATTTAATAGGCTTAGACTGAGCTAATTGTGCTTCTAGGATAGAAGCTAAGATAAAAGAAATAGATGGTGTTGAAAATGTATACTTAAACTTTATAAATAAGACAGTTAAAATTAATATAATAGAGGGTATTAAAAAAGCTGATATATCAAAAAAATCTAAAGAAATTATAAATTACTTTGAACCTAATGTAAAAATTATGGAAGAATTAGCAGGAAAACCGCTTGAAAAAAACAACAAAGAGGACGACCATAGTCACACACACGCACATACTAATACACATAGTTTACCATCAAAGGGAATAAGTGTAAGATTAGTAATTGGAGTGGCTATATTTGTGTTTGCAATTTTTTATCCAAAGACTGGGATTTATAGATTGCCTATATTTTTATTAAGCTATATTTTAATAGGTGGAGATGTACTTCTTAAAGCTTTAAGAAACATCATTAGAGGTCATGTTTTTGATGAAAATTTTTTAATGTCGATTGCAACTATTGGAGCATTTGCAATTGGAGAATATCCAGAAGGTGTAGCAGTAATGATTTTTTACCAAGTTGGTGAGTTTTTTCAAAGTTATGCCGTTAATAAATCTAGAAAATCTATTTCAGAATTGATGGATATAAGACCGGATTATGCTAATCTGGCTGATGGAAATGATACAAAAGTAGTATCACCATATCTTGTTCATATTGGGGATGAGATAATAGTTAAACCAGGGGAAAAGGTTCCACTAGATGGAAAGGTTATATCCGGGTTTTCATCATTAAACACTGCGGCTTTGACAGGAGAAGCTATTCCAAGAGAAGTGACTGTTGGGGATGATGTATTAAGCGGGTTTATTAACCAACAGGGATTAATTAGAGTTAGAGTTAGCAAAGAATTTGATGAATCTACAGTTTCAAAGATACTGGAGTTAGTAGAAAATGCAGGAAGTAAAAAGGCTCCAATGGAGAATTTTATAACTAAATTTGCTAGGTATTACACACCAGCTGTAGTATTTACAGCAATTGGTTTAGCTATAATTCCGCCTTTAGTTTTATCAGGGGCAGAGTTTTCAGATTGGATTTATAGAGCCCTAATATTTCTAGTAGTATCTTGCCCGTGTGCATTAGTTATATCTATACCATTGGGTTTTTTTGGAGGAATAGGTGGTGCATCAAGACAAGGAATATTGATAAAAGGTGGGAATTATCTAGAAGCGTTAAATTTTGTAGATACTATTGTATTTGACAAGACAGGCACACTTACAAAAGGTGAATTTAGAGTTGAAAAAGTTGTTTCAATTAGGGATATCGAAGAAGATGAACTATTGTATTTAGCTGCATTAGCTGAGTCTATGTCATCTCATCCGATTGCGAAATCAGTTGTCAATGCTTATGGAAAAGATATTAATGGGATTTCAGTTTTGAAATATAAAGAACTTGCAGGAATGGGAGTTTCTGCTAAAATACTAGATAAAGATATATTTTTAGGTAATAAAGCATTATTTGATTCACATAATATAGAAGTTGATGCTGTATCAGAAGAGAAAACTATAATATATATTGCGATAAATGGATTATATGCAGGCTATATAGTTATAGCTGACCAAATTAAGGAAGATTCAAAAGCAGCTATCAAGGATTTGAAGAATAATGGGATTGAAAATATAGTTATGCTAACAGGTGATAAAGAGAATATAGCCAGAGAGGTAAGTGCTGAACTGGGTGTGGATAAGTATTATTCTGAGCTTTTACCTCAAGATAAGGTAAGTATAATTGAAGATTTAAAAGATAAATTGCCTAAGAATAAGAAGATTGTATTTGTTGGAGATGGAATAAATGATGCACCAGTTCTTGCTAGAGCAGATATCGGAGTTGCAATGGGTGCACTTGGTTCAGACGCTGCGATAGAAGCGGCTGATATTGTTTTAATGACAGATGAACTCGGTAAACTTCCTATAGCTATAATGATAGCGAATAGAACAAGGATTATAGTTTGGCAAAATATAATATTTGCACTTTTAATAAAAGCAATTGTATTAGTTTTTGGAGCTGTAGGAATTGCGACAATGTGGGAAGCGGTATTTGCTGATGTAGGAGTTGCAGTCTTGGCAGTGTTAAATGCTATGAGAGTTTTAAACTATAAACCAAAATAATAAATAAGTTTTTTTATCATTGTATAATATCAAAAATTCATGATACAATTAAAATTACGGATAAAATATCAAAGAATGGTCTTAGTTAAAACAAGAATGTGTGAGGTTAGAGATGAATAAAAAAATAATGTTATTAATTTTAATTGCAATAATGGCAACTGGTTGTAATCAAACTGAACCAATTGAGAGTAAAAATGAAGAACAGACTGAATTATCTGTATCGGATTCAAATGAGATTCAAGAAGAAGAACAAGAGCTTCCCGAACCTGAAATTATAGATCCAAAAGATGAAATAGACCTTTCTCTTAAACCAAATGAATCAGGTCGAGTAATGGTTTTAATGTATCATAATATTGGTCAAGAGGAAAAAGAATGGGTGAGAACACCAGAAAATTTCAAAAAAGACTTGTTAACCTTATACGAAAAAGGTTATAGACCAATTAGCCTTCGTGACTATGTTGCGGGGAATATAACGACTCCAGAAGGGTACACTCCAATAGTATTGACATTTGACGATGGCAATAAGAATAATTTTGAGTATTTTGAAAACAATTCAATTGATAACAATTCTGCAGTAGGGATTTTAATAGATTTTAACAAGGAATATCCAGACTTTAGTCCTGCTGCTACATTTTTTCTTACGGGTGATGTACCATTTGGGCAAAGGGGATTAGAAACTGATAAAATCAGATTTCTTTTAGAAAACGGTATGGACATTGGAAATCATTCGAGAACGCATGCAAATTTTACAGATATTTCTAAAGAAAAACTCCAAGAAGAGATTGGCTCACAGGCTCAGTATTTGAAGGAATTTATAGACGACGAATCATATAGCATAGATACAATAGCCTTACCATATGGAACTAGACCAAAAGATGATTCTTTAACTAGTTTCTTAAAAGAAGGAACCTATAATGGAATTGATTATAATAACATTGCTATTTTAAATGTAGGTTGGAATCCTGGTTATTCACCTTATAACATAAAGTTTGACTTTGAAAGCATTCCAAGAATAAGAGCTAGTGAAATAAAGGTTGATAATGTAGGGATGTATAATTATATTGAGTACTTTGATAATAACCCAGGTGAAAGGTTTATAAGTGATGGTTTGCCCGAAGTTATTACTGTACCTAAGGAAAAAGTTGAATTTATAACTACGGATTCACAAAAGGAAGTTTATGTGTATGATACGGATAAAAAAGAAGAGGTGGACAATTGAAAAAAAATATTTTTTTATTGCTTTCTTTAATAATACTATCACTAGTATTGTCAGGCTGTACATCAAATGAACAGACACCTAACGAGAGTGTTAAAGAAAATGAGTCAATAGAAGTAGAAAAAGAAGAAGAAACTCCAAAAGAGCCAGAACTTAGCGAAGAAGATAAGCAAAAAGTTTTGCAAGCAGAACGAGAAGATCTTGAAAAAATAAGAAAAGATGAAATGGGTGAGTTTTATGTCCCTTTACCTCCTTTAGGCGAGGATAAGGAACTTCAAACTGTAAAAGCTAAAGCCCTTTATATAACTGGAAATGTTGCAGGTTTTAAATTTCAAGAAGAAAACATAGATTATTATGCAGATTATATCAATGCCATAAATGGTCAGTCTGGAAAATCAGCGGATTTATCAAGACTTGATGAAATAAACAAGTTAGAAAAAGTATTAGGAATTGCAAAAGCTTCTGAAATAAATGCATTGGTAATAGATATTAAAGATGACCATGGGTATGTAACATGGACAAGCGAACTTGAAATTGTAAAACAGGTAGGCTCAAATGTTGACGTCTGGTTTGATGATTACAAACCACTAATGGATTACTTAGAACAAAATCAAATTTATACAATTGCAAGAATTGTTGCTTTTAAGGATCCCTTGTTTGCAAAGTCAAAACCAGAACATGCAATACAATTGAAAGTAGGTGGAGTTTATTTAGATAATAATGGAGAAGCATGGGTTAATCCTTTTAATGAGTATGTGTGGAATTATGTTATTGCAGTATCAAGAGAAGCAGCACTTAGAGGTTTTGATGAGATTCAGTACGATTATGTTAGATTTCCTGACAGGGCTGCTTACTATAATCCAATAACTGAGTTCCCTGGCAGAAATGATCGAGATAAGGATGAAGGCATAGAGGACTTTCTTGCTTTAGCTAGTAAAGAACTCGAGCCATATAATGTGCATATAGCTGCAGATGTTTTTGGGATTATTACTCATTCATGGGATGATATACCAGACGATATAGGCCAAACATGGAGAAAAGTTGCAAATCAGGTTGAGTATATTTGTCCAATGATATATCCAAGTCACTATGGTACAGGTGTATATGGTTATGATGTGCCAGATAAACATCCGTATGAAATTTCAAGATTAGCAGTAATGGAAGCAATTGAGCGAAATGCAGCTCAAAAAGATCCAGCAATTATTAGACCTTGGTTTCAAGGATTTTCCGCACCATGGGTAAAAGGCCATATAAAATATGATGCCAAAGCAATCTCAGACCAGATGGTTGCAGCACAGGAACTTGGAGTTGAAGAATATGTAATTTGGAATGCAAGTAATAATTATGATCCTATGAGCTTCTTTTATCAGGATAGAATAGATAAGACAATATTATCTAATGACAATGTAGATATTATGGAAAGAACTCCTGAATTGGCTCTTGATAGATTTCTTAAAGCACAAAGAAGTATAAAATACTCACAGTTATATTTACTGACTCCTATTGAAAATAGAGAAGAAGACTATGATAAATTTGTAGAAGATATGAAAAAGATTAATCCTATTCTAAAGTCTTTTACTGTTAGTTCAATTAACAAAAATGAAGGAAAAGGATACTTAGCTATTGTAGATGTTTCCTATACATCTGATTTGGGAACTTTTAATAGTGAGATAGCAGAGTATGAGATTATAGATGAAAACGGAATTTTCAAAGTTAGAGCTCCTGAAATAAAGTGGGAAAAAGAAATAAGTGAATAATTATGAATAAAGTCTGCAGTTAACAACTTTCATTGTTCTGCAGATTATTTTGTCTCTTTGCTTTTTATTCAATTAAAGTATAAAATAGTATATAGGATTATAATTATTTAAGTAGGATTTTATTGGGTTTTTAAGGAGGAGAATTTTTATGGGTATAGGTAGTCTTGTAAATCAATTCGGAGATGAGTTTTCTCCATACGCAGGAAATCTAGTTAATCATTTGCCGATGGGGCAACTAGCATTTTATAAAATGACAAATAATTTAGAGGATACTCTAGACTATTCGCAAAAATATAGTAAAACAACGAAAATAAAACCAGTTAAAGAGGATTATATTAAAGCTGATAGCATAAAGGAATGTGTTGGAGATAGAGAACTCTATGAATCTTGTTTAGCATTATTTCAAGATGAAATTACTATAGATAATTATAACTACAGTATTTTTGATACTCTGAATAATTATAAACTTGGAATGTCCTCAGGACTTTTTCACACTCTTATTCGAGTTGCATATGCAATAGAAGGCTTGGAAATTGATAAAGATTATTTGCCTGAGGTTGCGAGAGCTCTAGCATATTACATAACGGCCTATCGAGAGGCAGCTGTGTTTGAATCTGGAATTGACAGAGATAGAATTATCCATGAAATGGATAATCTAATAAGCAATCCAAATATTAAAGAGTTATTAAAGGAGAATAAGGGTTTAGGGAAAAGGCTAAAAGCACTATATAGCGATGAGAATTATATGAAATTTGGATTTGTTATTAATGGCGACTCAGATGAAAAAATAAATGCAATTTTGGATCTTACAATAACTGCATATGCAAATACGGGAGATATCGTGGCACTTCATTGCATAACTGGATTACATGCCTTGATTACTCTAGAAAAGTATTGGGAGGATTTCCCGAATGCACTGGATATATATATAACCTCAGTGGTATCACACCTATTGACAATTAATGAGTTAAGTTTAGATGAATTCCAGTTAAGAGAAGAGTATCCTAGTTGGGAAGATATTATTGATAAGGGTAGTAAATCTAGTGATGTTCATACTCTAAAACTAGCATATAGTGCAAGGGAATTAGATAAAGAATACAAGCATCCTGGATTAAAAGAAATAGTGATTAGAAGGCTTGAAAAAGATAATTAGGAAGCAAGTATATGTGCTAGGAATGGCTAAATACCTAAATTGTAATGAATTTATGTTTTCTATATTTTAGTTGACATTTAGTGCTTAAACTGTTAAACTCAGTATGTAAATTAAATATGGCTCATATAGTTCCCATAATATGGTTGGGAAATTTCTATAAAGTGACCACAATCACTTTACTATGAGCGAAAGTGTACCTAGGGTTCCGTGAGATTTTTCAGCTGGTCCAAGCGGTACAGGTGCTCTAAGTAGCATCACACCGAAGGGATAAAAGCCCAGTCGGGTAGGTTTCGCTGACCTGCCTGACTGGGCTATATTTTTTTTCAACGATAACATTAAAGGGAGGAATTATCATTGGAAAAGTTCTTTAAGCTTAAAGAGCATGGCACAAATGTAAAGACAGAAATTTTAGCAGGTATCACAACATTTATGACAATGGCATATATTTTAGCAGTAAACCCAGGGATTCTATCAGCTACGGGGATGGATGCAGGGGGAGTATTTACAGCAACCGTATTAGCTTCATTACTAGCTACTCTTATAATGGCACTATATGCTAATTATCCATTTGCACTTGCACCAGGTATGGGACTAAATGCTTTTTTTGCATTTTACGTTGTACTTGGACCACTTGGCAAAACATGGCAGTTTGCTTTAACAGCGGTATTAATTGAAGGTATTATATTTATACTATTATCATTTGTAAAAGCTAGAGAAGCAATTTTTGATTCTATACCAATGAATTTGAAACATGCAGTTTCAGTAGGGATTGGATTATTTATTTCATTTATAGGGCTTAGCGGTGCTGGAGTTGTAGTACCAGGAGATGGAACGATAGTATCACTTGGAAATGTTGTTTCTGCACCAGTATTAGTTGCTTTGTTAGGAATAATTATAACTGGGTACATGTTAGCCAAAAAAATAAATGGAGCAATACTATTTGGAATAATAGCAACAACTATAATAGGAATACCATTTGGAGTAACAATGGTTCCTGAAGGTTTTAAAATTTTAAGTTTGCCTCCATCAATTAAGGATGTTGCATTTCAATTTGTAGGATTTGAAGAGATTTTTTCATGGGAAATGTTAGTAGTTGTATTTACATTCCTATTCGTTGATATATTTGATACAGTAGGAACACTTGCAGGAGTTTCATCAAAAGCAGGAATGCTAGATGAAAATGGAAAGCTTCCAAGAGTTGGCAAAGCTCTTATGGCAGATGCAATTGGGACTGTAGCAGGTGCATTTCTTGGAACAAGCACAGTAACAACTTATGTAGAGTCAAGCGCAGGAGTAGCAGGAGGCGGAAGAACAGGTCTTACTTCACTAGCTACAGCAGGTATGTTTGCATTAGCATTATTTTTTGCACCATTATTTACAATGATTCCAGCGGCAGCTACTGCACCAGCACTAGTTATTGTTGGGCTATTTATGATGAGTCCAATATCAAAAATAGATTTTACAGATTATACAGAAGCTATACCAGCTTTTTTAACAATAGTTATAATGCCATTTGCATACAGTATTGCTGATGGTATAGTATTTGGAATGGTATCATATGTGCTACTAAAATTGCTTACAGGCCGCACAAAAGAAGTATCAAAGGTTATGTGGATATTAGCAGTATTATTTGTGCTTAAGTTTATATTCATTTAGGAGGGAAAAAAATGAAATTAGTTTACACTGGAAAGACTAAAGACGTATATGAACTTATAGATGGGAATTATATGCTTAGATTTAAAGACGATGTAACAGGAACTGATGGAGTTTTTGACCCGGGTGCAAATACAGTTGGACTAAGTATAGAAGGCGCTGGGAAAGCAGGCCTTAAATTAACAAGCTTCTTTTATGAAAAAATGAATGGTATGGGTATCCCAACACATTTTATAAGCTCAGACATAGAAAACAACACTATGACTGTGCTACCTGCAAAAGTCTTTGGAAAAGGGGTAGAAGTTATATGTAGATACAGAGCAGTGGGGAGCTTTTTAAAAAGATATGGTATGTATATAGAAGAAGGTCAAGAGCTAGATGCGTATGTAGAGGTTACGTTAAAAGACGATGATAGAAATGACCCCTTGATAACTGATGAAGCCTTGGAAATGTTGGGTATTATGAGTAAAGAAGAGTATAAAACCTTAACTGAATTAACTAAGAAAATAGGTCAGGTTGTAAAAGATGAATTGGCGAAAAAACATTTAGAATTATATGATATAAAGTTTGAATTTGGAAGAGTAGAAAATGATAATCATATTGCTCTTATAGATGAGATATCTGGGGGAAATATGAGAGCATATAAAGACGGTAAATATGTAGAACCCTTAAAGCTAGAGCAGTTAATGCTTGGCTAATTAAATCCCAGGAGGGTAGGTTTTTAAACCTATCCATCTGGGTTTTGTAACGAAGAGGATTAAAAGAGGAGGAGTAAAAATGAAGGCAAGCATAGTAATGGGAAGTATTTCAGATAAGCCAATTGGAGATAAAGTTATTAAGGTGCTGGAAGATTTCGGTGTAGAATATGAATTACGAGTTATATCAGCACATAGAACGCCATATCTTGCTAAAGATTTTGCTGAAAATGCAGAAGCTAATGGGACAGAAGTTATAATAGCAATTGCAGGTAAGGCTGCTCATCTTGCTGGAGTTTTAGCAGGCATATCCTCACTTCCTGTAATTGGAATCCCTGCAAAGTCATCAACTTTAGACGGTTTAGATTCGCTTCTGTCAGTTGTACAAATGCCAAAAGGAGTCCCAGTTGCAACTGTAGCAATTGATGGGGGAGAGAATGGAGGACTTTTAGCTGTTCAAATGTTATCTATAAAATATCCTGAACTTAGGGAGAAGTTCCGTGGGTTTAAACAAAAAATGGCAAAAGAAACAATTGAGATAGATAATGAGTTGAAATCATAAGAAATGAGGAGCTAGGAAAAATTGTAGTGGTAGAAAATGATAGCTTGAGCACCAGTCCTTCATAGATTTTATTAGTAAGACTTGTAAAATTAGTTGATGGAAGGAATGGATTTTGTAAGGTTGCTTTAGTATTGATTACCCAGTTGAGAGAGAATAATTATAAATGGAGGAGAAGGTATGTCATTGAATTATAAAGATGCAGGAGTAGATAAAGAAGCAGGATATAAAGAGGTTCAAATGATAAAGGGTTTCGTTGAAAAGACTAGAACTCCAGGAGTTCTATCAAGTCTTGGAGGATTTTCAGGATTGTTTCAACTAGATATGAAAGACTTGGAAGAACCAGTTTTAGTTTCTGGAACTGATGGAGTTGGGACTAAATTGAAACTTGCATTTATGATGGATAAACATAATACTATTGGAGAAGATTGTGTTGCAATGTGTGCAAATGATATCCTATGTCAAGGAGCAAAACCTCTGTTCTTTTTAGATTATATTGCAACTGGTAAACTAGTGCCCGAGCAAATGGCAGAAGTAGTTGGAGGGATTGCAGAAGGTTGTGTGAAAGCTGGATGTGCACTTGTAGGAGGAGAAACTGCTGAAATGCCGGGATTCTACAATGAAAACGAGTATGATGTTGCTGGGTTTTGTGTTGGAGTTGTAGATAAAAAGAAAATTATAACTGGGGAAGGTATTAAACCTGGTGATGTAATTTTAGGTATTCCTTCAAGTGGAGTACACAGTAATGGGTTCTCTTTAATTAGAAAGATAGTCTTTGATAAAATGGGATTTTCATTAGATAAGTATATTGAAGAACTAGGGAAAACACTTGGAGAAGAATTAATTACTCCTACTAGAATATATGTTAGAGAGATTTTAGAATTACTGGATAAAGTAGAAATCAAATCAATGTCTCATATTACAGGTGGAGGATTTTATGAAAATATTCCAAGGATGTTAAAAGAAAATACATTGGCAAAGATTGATGTTAAAAAAATAGATACACCTGAAATATTTAATCTCTTAATGAAATGGGGAGATATTTCAATTGAGGAAATGTATTCTACATTTAATATGGGAATTGGAATGGTTATGATCCTTTCGAAAGAAAGTGCAGATAAGGTTTTAAAAGAGAATAAAGAAATAATTGTATTAGGAATAGTTGAAGAAGGTAAAAAGGGTGTCGAATTATGCCTAGAAAAAAAATAGGGGTACTTATATCAGGAGGAGGTACAAATTTGCAAGCTGTTATAGATGCTTGCAGTGAAAATAAAATAAATGCTGAAACAGTTGTTGTCATCTCAAATAAAGAGCATGCTTTTGGTCTGAAAAGAGCAGAAAAGGCAGGTATAGATGCACTGTATATAGCCCCAAAATTATTTTCTAGTTCCGACTATGATTTAGAGATTATAAAAGAACTAAAAAAAAGAGAAGTTGATCTAATAGTATTAGCAGGTTTTTTAAGAGTTCTCTCCCCTATATTTATAAATGCATTTAGAGATAAAATTATTAATATTCATCCCTCACTAATTCCAGAGTTTTGTGGAGATGGATATTATGGAGAAAAGGTTCATCAAGCTGTCTTAGATTCTGATTGTAAATTGACTGGCGCAACGGTTCATTTTGTAGATGAGGGAACAGATACTGGTGAGATTATTTTGCAAGAAAGTGTAGATGTATTAAGAGATGACACAGTTGAATCTTTACAAAAAAGAGTACTAAGAGTTGAACATAAGATACTAGTAAAAGCACTTCACGAGCTTTGCAATGAAGATTAGAAACAGGAGGTAGACATGAAAAGAGCCTTGATTAGCGTATACGACAAAACAGAAATAGTCCATTTTTCAAAAGGACTTGTGGAACTTGGATGGGATATTATATCAACGGGCGGAACATATAAGCTTCTTAGAGAAAACAATATTCCAGTTGTGGAAATTGATGAAGTTACAAATTTTCCTGAAATTTTAGATGGGAGAGTGAAGACTTTAAATCCATATATTCATGGTGGGATTCTTTTTAAAAGAGAAGAAAAAAGCCATAGAGAAAAGATTAAAGAACTCGGTATAGTGGGAATTGATATGGTAGTCAACAACCTATATCCATTCGAAGAAACTATACATAAAGAGACAGCTACAGAGGAAGAAATTATTGAAAATATTGATATTGGTGGGCCTTCTATGATCAGAGCTGCCGCTAAAAACTTTAAAGATGTTATAGTCCTAATCGATCCAAAAGATTACAATAGAGTTTTAGTTGAACTCAAAGAAAATGGAGAAATAGATATAGATACAAAAAAAGAATTTGCTAAAAAAGTTTTTAACTATACTGCATATTATGATGCATTAATTGCTCAATATTTCAATGAAGATTCAAGAGATGATTTTCCAGAGCTTTTAACACTTCCATATAAGAAAAAGGCTCAGTTAAGGTATGGAGAAAATCCTCATCAAAGAGCAAGTTTTTATATTGATCACAATCAGATAGAGGGGACTATTGCAGGAATGAAACAGCTTCATGGAAAAGAACTTTCATATAATAATATAAATGATGCAAATGGAGCGATAAGTTTATTAAAAGAATTCTCAGAGCCCACTGCAGTAGCTCTTAAGCACGTAAATCCTTGCGGAGTAGGAAGTGCAGCGAATATAGAAAATGCCTTTAAAAAGGCTTATGAATGTGATAGACAGTCTATATTTGGAGGCATTGTAGCTCTAAATCGTGAAGTTTCAAAGGAATTGGCAGAACACTTAAAAGAGATATTTCTAGAAATAATAATAGCTCCGAATTATTCAAAGGAAGCAATAGAGATTTTAACTCGGAAAAAAAATATTAGATTATTAGAAATAGACCATTTATCGGAATGGAATTATAAAAGACCTAGTATAAAGCAAGTTGATGGTGGATTGTTAGTTCAAGATAAAAATATGGACCTTTTTGTTGAAGACCTTAATATTGTAACAGATGAATTTCCAGAAGAAATAGAAATAGACGATATGATTTTTGCATGGAAAGTAGCAAAGCATATTTCATCAAATGGTATTGTAGTTGCAAAAGATAATGCAACACTAGGAATAGGGTTAGGTGAAGTTAATAGAATTTGGGCAGTTGAAGAGGCAATCCAAAGAGCTGGGAAAAAAGCAAAAGGGGCAGTGTTAGCATCGGATGGATTTTTCCCATTTAAAGATTCAATAGAAGCGATAGCAAAAGCAGAAATATCTTGTATTATACAACCAGGTGGATCTATTAAAGACGATGAAGTGGTCCATGAGGCCAATGAATCTAAAATAAAGATGGTATTTACAGATATCAGACATTTTAGACACTAGGAGGAGTGCTATATGAAGATACTAGTAATTGGAAGTGGCGGTAGAGAACATGCATTGTGTTGGAAATTGAGACAATCAGAGCTAGTTGATAAGATTTACTGTGCACCTGGGAATGGTGGGACAGGGCTCATTGCTGAAAACATCTTATTACAGGCGAATGATATAGAAGGGCTGCTAGAGTTTGCAAAAAGAGAAAAGATAGACTTAACTGTAGTTGGACCTGAAGAACCGCTTGTACTTGGAATAGTAGATTTATTTAAATCTCATAATTTAAAGATATTTGGTCCAGATAGTTTTGGAGCGAAACTCGAAGGAAGCAAGGATTTTGCTAAAGATTTTATGGTAAAATACGATATTCCTACTGCAAATTACAAGACATTTTATGAGTTTGATTCAGCTTTAAAAGGGATAGAAAACTTCTCATATCCGCTTGTAATTAAAGCCGATGGACTTTGTCTAGGGAAAGGCGTGGTGATTTGCGAGGATAAAAAAGCCGCTGAGAACACTCTGGATGACATATTAAAGAAAAAAGTATTTGGGAAAGAGGGAACAAAGGTAGTTGTAGAAGAATTTCTGCATGGAGTGGAGGCTTCATTACTTTGTTTTGTCTCACATAATAAATTATTCCCAATGGAAAGTGCTAAGGATTACAAACAGATTTATGAAGATGATAAGGGACCAAATACTGGAGGAGTAGGTTGTTTCTCCCCAAGTCATCTATTTAATGAATCCTTAAAACGAACAGTTAAAACTGAGATATTAGATAAAATAGAAATAGGCTTAGAGAAAGAGGGACATGATTATACAGGGATTCTATTTATTGGCTTTATGATTGATGAAGATATACCGAAAGTAATGGAATTTAATGCGAGATTTGGAGATCCCGAAACAGAAGTAGTTATCCCAAGACTAGAATCTGACCTTTTGCAAATATTTTTGAAAGCAATTGAAGGAGATTTAAAAGAAAGAGATATAGCTTGGAATAAGGAGCCTTGTGTAACAGTGGTTTTAACATCCAAAGGATATCCAGGGGAATATATAAAGGGATATACAATATCGGGTTTAAATAATTTGCCAGAAGATATTATAGTATTTCATAATGGTACTAAAAAAGAAGGCGATGAGTTCATTACAAATGGTGGTAGAGTTCTTTCAATAACAAGTTTGGGAAAAACAGAAGAAGCAAGAATAAAAATCTATAAAACTATAGAAAAGATAGATTTTGATGGATTGAATTTTAGAAAAGATATCGCTTTACTTAAATAAATAATTAACAATGATTATGGTTTAAAATATTGAAATTATCTGATATACTTAATAATAGTGTTGATTTATAGATAACTTAAAGAAAATGAGTAAGTATTTCTATAACAGATAAATAACCAATATGAGGGGGAATTGATTTGAAAACAGATGTTCAAATAGCACAAGAAGCTAAGATGCTACCAATTAAAGAAGTAGCTGCTAAGCTAAATATTTCAGAAGATGATTTAGTTAATTACGGAAAGTATAAGGCAAAAGTATCTTTAGATGTGTTTGAAAGATTAAAAGATAAACCAGATGGTAAATTGATACTTGTAACTGCAATAAATCCTACACCAGCTGGAGAAGGTAAAACAACTACCAATATTGGACTTTCTATGGGACTAAATAAAATTGGGAAAACAGCAATAACAGCACTTAGAGAGCCATCTTTAGGACCTAGTTTTGGTATGAAGGGTGGAGCAGCAGGTGGTGGATTTGCACAAGTTGTACCTATGGAAGATATTAATCTACATTTCACTGGAGACTTTCATGCTATAACTACTTCAAATAACCTTATATCAGCACTTTTAGACAATCATATACATCAAGGGAATGCTCTAGGAATTGATCCAAGAAGAGTTGTTTGGAAAAGAGTAATGGACATGAATGATAGAGCATTAAGAAGTATTGTGGTTGGACTTGGTGGTAAGCCAAATGGAATGCCAAGAGAAGATGGATTTGATATAACAGTTGCATCTGAAATAATGGCGATTTTCTGCCTAGCTTCAGACTTAGAGGATTTGAAAAGAAGAGTTTCAGAAATTATAATCGCATATAAATTTGACGGAAGTCCAGTATTTGTTAGTGATATTCACGCTCAGGGAGCAGTGGCACTTCTAATGAAGGATGCAATAGCACCAAATCTTGTTCAGACTTTAGAAAATACACCAGCATTAATACATGGTGGACCATTTGCTAACATAGCACATGGCTGTAACTCAATGCTAGCTACTAAATTGGGGTTAAAACTTGCAGATTATACTGTAACTGAAGCAGGTTTTGGGGCTGATCTTGGAGCAGAGAAATTCTTTAATATTAAAGCAAGATTTGGAGATCTAAAACCAGATGTAGCTGTTATAGTTGCAACGGTAAGAGCTCTTAAGCACCACGGTGGAGCTAAAAAAGCTGAATTAGGAACTGAAAACCTAGACCAACTTTCAAAAGGGTTTAAAAACCTTGAAAAGCATATCGAAAATGTTAAAAAATTCGGAGTTCCTGCAGTAGTAGCAATAAATAAATTTCCTACAGATACTCAAGCAGAACTTGATTTTGTCCTTAATAGATGCGAAGAACTAGGAGCATCAGCTGTTTTATCCGATGTTTGGGCAAATGGCGGAGATGGTGGAGTTGAAATGGCTAGAAAAGTGGTAGAAATTGCTGAAAAAGGGGAAGCTAACTTTAAGCCTCTTTACGATGTAAATGACACTATACCAGAGAAGATTGAGAAAATAGCTAAAGAAATTTATGGTGCTGAAGGCGTAGATTTTACTAATAAGTGCTTAAAGCAAATTACGAATATTGAAAAAATGGGATTTGATAAAATACCAATTTGTATGGCTAAAACTCAGTACTCATTATCAGATGATCCTTTATTATTAGGAAGACCTGAAGGTTTTAGAATAACAGTTAGAGATATTAAAGTTTCTAGAGGGGCAGGGTTCTTAGTTGCGTTGACAGGAGATATAATGACAATGCCTGGATTGCCAAAGGTTCCTTCTTCAGACAATATAGATATATTAGAGAGTGGAGAAATAGTAGGCTTATTCTAGATTTTAAATTAGCTGGGTGTAATTCCCAGCTTTTTGTTTACAATTTTACTTTTATACTGTAATATAGAAGTATGCTAAACTAAATTTAAGATAGGGGTGGGTATTATGGTCTACAACTCTAAAATAAAGAGTAAACAGGCTGATAGCTTATTTGAAGCTGTGCTAGCACTTGAGAATATGGATGAGAGTTACAGATTCTTTGAAGATCTTTGTACAATAAAAGAGATTCAAGCTATTGCACAAAGGCTTGAAGTAGCAAAGTTATTAAAAAATAATAAGACCTATAATGAGATTGAAGAGGCAACAGGGGCATCAACTGCAACGATAAGTCGAATTAATAGGTCCTTAAATTATGGTGCAGATGGCTATAAAATAGTTTTTGAAAAGCTTGGTTTAATAGAAAAGGATAAATAAAAAAAGGATTTCCCTAACTAGGGAAATCCTTTTCCTGATTTAATAAAAAACTTTCAAATATAAATAAATCAAACAGATCCTTGTTTTTTTCGTACTCTTTATCAGTTTTTATGGTATAAGCAACTAGTAAAGTATTAAATAGCTTCTTATTAATCCACAATGAAAGATTTTTTCTATCGCGATAGTCATAAGCAATAAAATTTGGTTGGGTTAAGAAATTAAGCATAAGATTTTTTAATAAAAAATTTAGAAAAAATCCATTTCTCTTTCCTTTGAAATAATTTAAAGCCAATTGACCTCGAATTACATCAGGTCTATTTTTTTTATACCAAAGTAAGATAGAAGGGTTAAAAGATTCAATTGCATAAATTCCATCGTAATTACGGAGAAAAGGATTAATTATTTCACAGATTGTAGTATCTGAACCCTTATCAAGTTTTATTTCTATAATAATAGGAACCTGACCGTTTATTAAAGACAATACTTCCTTTAAAAGGGGAATTCTTTCAGATGTACCAAATAAAAACAAGTCTTGCAATTCATTATAATACAAATCAGATATATTTTTATCTGCACTGCAAACCCTTAAAAGATTCATATCATGGATAACAACTGGGATATTATCCTTTGTAATTCGGACATCAAACTCTATTCCATAACCACTTTCTATTGCTAATTTAAATGAAGACAAAGTATTTTCAGGATTATTCTTATTGTTAAATAATCCCCTATGGGCATAATGTCTATTTAAAAATAGTTTTATTTTATTATTGTCTGTTTTGCTTGGATAAATAGTGTATAAATATAGAAATGCTATACCTAAAATTATACTATAAAACATAAAATCTCTCCTAATCGTCTAAATCAAAATTGTCTAATTTGTTCTTTATAGCAGGTTTTGAATCCCCGTGTTTTACAAGGAGCATTGTACCCAAGGATGCTAATGAAAAAAGCATTGAATATGGGAATAGAGTACGATAGCTAACGTTTTCTAGTAAAAACCCTGATAATATAGGTGTAAATATTTGGGCAGACATTGAAAAAGTGTAGTAAAGTCCTGTGTATTTTCCTATATCGCTACTATTACTCATTTCTACCACCATAGGATAAGAGTTTACGCTAATTGCAGCCCAACCAATACCGGTAAATGCAAAAACTACATTTATAAGCGGGGAATAATGAAGGAATAAAAAGGCGAAAAAGTACGATAGACTCATTAAACTGATACCAATAATAATAGTTTTTTTTCGACCAATTCTACTAGAAATAAATCCTATAGGTATATAACTAAATATGGCAGCACCTGTAGCAACAAGAAGTGCATTGGCAAAGCCACCCCCCTGAAGATGCCATACCTTTGTTGCATATCTTGAAAATGCTGTAGTTACAGCATTATATGCAGTAAACCATAGGAAAATTGAAGCAAGTATAAAATAAAGGCTCCGCTTAACATCAGGTGACATTTTATCGTCATCGGAATCTTTAGCTAGTTTTTCATCCTCATCTTGCTTATCATTAAAGCTCTTCATCTGATTTGAAAGTTTTTTTTCATTAATTGTTAGGAGCAATACAACAACAGCAGAAACCATTAAAATTCCAATAGTTAAAAAAATATAAAAATAGCTTGGGTTATTTTCTTTAGGAATTAGAATACTCATCATAAGTAGAGAGAAGATTGCACCTACTGCTCCCATAAGATTTATTATTGAATTAGCCCTACTTCTAAGTGGCTTAGGTGTTAAATCTGGCATTAGTGCAACTGCAGGTGAACGGTAAAGGCTCATAGACAGTAAAACTACACCTAAGGCTATAAAAAACAACGGGAAATTCTTAGTTGAATCAGCATAAGGTATAAGCAACATGAAAATTACCGCAATAAGGGTTCCAATAACTATAAATGGAGATCTTTTTCCTAATCTAGTATTAGTTCTATCGGATAAAGCGCCAAAAAAAGGAAGCAAAAAGAGTGCCAGTGCATTATCTAAAGCCATAATTGTTCCAGCTAACGTTTCCCCAATAAAGAATGTATTTTGAAGTATTAGGGGGATTATATTGTCATAGAGTTGCCAAAAAGCTGATATCGATAGAAATGCAAGTCCAATAAAAAAAGTTCTCCTTGTGTTAAGTTTCACTTATGCACCTCCTAGAATTATTATTTAGATTATACCATTAACTTAGTCTATTGTTAACAATTGGATTTTAAGATATTGTAATACATACAAAAAGGCGATATAATTAACAGTGTTAATAGTTAATAGTATTAATTAAACAAAGGAGGTTCTTATGAATAAACAAGATTTAAAAATAGAGTTGATAAATAGCCTTGAAAAAATCTATTATATGGAAGCTTTTAGTCAGCTTGTCGAATTTTTACAAGGAGAACTCTATTTGTTGCGTTTTTTAGCATTACATAGAGATAGTGAAGTAAATCCATCGGTATTAAGTGAAAAGCTTCACATGACTAGACCGCGTATAACTGCAACTATTGCGGCTTTAAAGAAGAAAGAGCTAGTTTCTACAGAGTTAGATAGAAAAGACAGACGAAGATTAAAGGTAAAAATAACAAAAAAAGGTGTAGATTCCATTTTTGAAAAGCAAGCTATTGTTGATGCGAATTTTGAAGAATTTATAAATGGGATTGGTGAAGAGGATGCAAAAGAGCTTATACGCATAGTTAATTTAGCAGTTAAGATAATGCAAAAAAAACAAGTAAAGAATGAGGAATAGGCTATGAAAGATTTTGTTTATTTAGAAAATGTTCAGAAGTATTATTATATGGGAAACTTTAAAATAGCTGCTGCTGATGGTATAAGTTTTTCCGTAGGTAAGGGTGAATTTTGCGTTATCGTTGGGCCTAGTGGGGCTGGAAAGACTACGGTATTGAATATACTAGGCGGAATGGATTCTTGCGATGGTGGGAAAATTCTACTTGATAATTTGAAAGTTCATAATCTTAGTGAAAGACAACTTACAGATTATAGACGTTATGAAGTGGGATTTGTTTTTCAATTCTATAATTTAATTCAAAATCTTACAGCACTTGAAAATGTGGAGCTTGCATCGCAAATATGTAAAAATCCGCTTGATCCAAAAGAAGTATTAAGACAGGTAGGGCTTGGAGATAGAATGGATAACTTTCCAGCACAACTTTCAGGCGGTGAACAGCAAAGAGTATCGATTGCAAGAGCTCTTGCTAAAAATCCTAAACTATTGCTATGCGATGAACCAACAGGTGCATTGGATTATGAAACAGGTAAAAATATACTTAAACTTTTACAAGACAGCTGTAGAATAACGGGTAAAACAGTAATTTTGATTACTCACAATCAGGCGATATCTCCAATGGCAGATAAAATAATCCACCTTAAAAATGGGAAAGTAGGAGAAATAATCCAAAATGATAATCCTATACCTGTTGAAAGGATTGAATGGTAGTGAAAAGCTCATATTTAAAAATTATTTGGAGGGAGTTTAAAAGCAGTTTCGGAAGATTTGCGGCTATATTTGGTATAGTCGCACTTGGTGTTGGCTTTTTATCAGGTTTACTCGTTACCACTCCAGATATGCATACATCAGTTGATGAATACTATGATATGCACAACATGGCTGACGTATTTATTAAGGCTACAATGGGACTTACAGAAGAAGATTTAGAAGAGGTCAATTCGATTACTAATGTTAAAGATATAATGCCTACATATGTCATTGACAAACTTTTACAGATTGATAATAGTGGTACTCTTGTAGCTAGAATTTACGGGATTCCACTATTAGAATACAATGAAGAAACTGCTATAAATAGAATTGAACTATATGAAGGTAGGATGCCTAAAACTGCTAGAGAATGCCTCGTAGAAAGAGAAGGAACATACCTTAAAGATATAAAAATAGGTACGAAATTAAAAATATCTAAAGAGAATAAAGACTATGAAGATATAGATGATCTATATAGTGTGAAACAATATGAAGTTGTCGGAATAGTTGGGAATAGTTTTCATTTTTCAATGGAAAGAGAAGCTTCGAATGTGGGAAGTGGTAAACTTGGTACAATTATTTATGTGGATAAAAGTGCTTATGCGCTTGATGAATATACAGATTTTTACATAATTGCAAATAAGGCTTTAAAGATGAATAGTTTTTCATCAAGGTATCAAGATTATACAGAAGAAATCAGAAAAGAATTAGAAAAATTAGGAGAAGAAAGATCAGTTATTAGAAAAGAAACAATATTAAAGGAAGCAAATGACGAACTTAAAGATGGTTATAAGGAATATTATGAAGGAAAAGAGGAGGCAAATGAAGAACTTTCAGATGCGCTAGATAAGATAAACAAAGGAAAGAAAGAACTTAAAGCATCTTTAGTCGATCTTGAATTGGGTGAGAAAGAACTGGTAGCGGCTAGAAATACATTAAAAGTAGAAAATAAAAAAGCTATAAAAGAAATAGAGAAAAACGAAAAAGAATTAGAAAAAGCAAAGATAGATTTAATTGAGGGAGAAGAAGAATTAAAGACTGCAAAGTTACAATTAGAAGATGGTGAAAAAGAATATAAACAAGGTTTGATTGAATTTGAACAAGGGAAAACAAAGCTAGAAGAGTCGGAGATAGCATTTAAAAAGGGAGAAGAAGAATTTTTAGCTGGAGAAGAAGAGTTTTTAGAAGGTAAAAATGAATTAAATAAAGCTAAAAGTGATTTGGAAAAAGTAAGGATACAACTTCAGGATGGAGGAGCTAAGTATAATAGTGGATTAGCAGAATTAAATGCAGGGAAAGTATTCTTCTTTAGTTCTATCAAGCTTATAGCAGATGATATAGGGTATCTATCAGCAGAGGAACTTATATCTACAAAAGCTGGACAGCTAGTATTAAAAAGCTACCTTGAAAGAGCAAAACAGAATTTGATTGCAGGTTTAGCAAATGCTAGAGCTGCAAAATTACTTATTCAAATGAACCCAGATGATGAAAATTATGAAGCTTTATTACTAGAAATAAATATTACAATATCTAGTTTGGAACAGAAGTTAAATCAACTACCTGAGTATGAATTTTTAACTCAGCAATGGAGCACAATTAAAGAAAATGAAAGTCAATTAGAAGCAATAAGACAAGAGTTGGATTTTGGTTGGATTGAGTATAACAAGGGTTTGAAAGAACTACAAACTGCAGAAAAAAAACTAGTAATAGCAGAAATAGAGATACAAAATGGAAGAATAGAGCTTGAAGAAAACAGAAAAAAATTAACAATTGCAAAATTAGAATTGGATAGTGGATTTAGAGATCTAGAACTCGCTAAACAGAATATTGAAGAGGGTAAAAAAGAGTATATAAATGGAGTTTTAAAGATTAATGATGGTTGGGAAAAATATAATCAAGGGAAAACAGAACTCCAAAAAGGGAGAAGTACCTTAGAAAATGAAACAAATAAAGCATTACTTGAAATAGAGATTGGAGAAAAAGAACTTGCTAAAGGACAGAAAGAATATGAAAAAGGCTTAATAGACATAGAAAAAGCAGATAAAGATTATAAAGAAGCAAAAGAAGACGTTGAAGGAGAACTCTCGGATGCTTATACAGAATTAATGGATGCAGAACAAGAAATAAGAGACTTAGAAGAACCTGAGTGGTATGTACTGGATAGGGGTTCTAATATAAGTTATGTTAGTTTTGAGCTAAATGCAGATAAAGTTTCGGCAATATCGAAAGTCTTTCCAATATTTTTCTATCTTGTAGCAGGGCTTGTAGCACTTACAACTATGACGAGAATGGTAGAAGAAGAAAGGACTCAAATTGGTGTTTTAAAAGCACTGGGGTATAGAAAATCAATTATTATATCTAAGTATATATTATACTGTGGTATGGCAAGTGTTTTAGGAAGTATAGCAGGACAGATTGTGGGATTTAAGCTAATTCCAAGGGTTTTATGGAACGCATATGGTGTAATGTATCATCTACCGGAGTTTGTATCAGATTATAATACGAGAATTGCATTATTATCATCAGGGATGGCTATACTAAGTACGGTTGCTGCAACATATTTTTCGGCAAGCGGAGCATTAAGAGAAAAACCAGCAAATTTGATGCTTCCAAGAGCTCCTAAAATAGGGAAGCGAATATTGCTTGAAAGAATTAAACCTTTATGGTCTGTGTTGAGTTTTAATCTAAAGTCAACCGCAAGGAATATTTTTAGATATAAGAAGCACTTTTATATGACAGTAATTGGAGTATCAGGTTGCACAGCCTTACTTGTAGCAGGATTTGGGCTTAGAGATTCAATAAAAGATATTGGTACGCTACAATTTGAGGAACTATTTGAACACGAGCTAGAAATACAGCTAGAAGAAGATTTTCCATTGAATGATATAGAAAAAATTACTGAAGGTTATCCAGAGATACTCCAGACTTTAGAAGTGTTTTCAGATAGGGGTTATATAGAGTATAAGGGAGAATCTGTAGATACAACACTTGTAGCAGTGGAAGATATAAAAGATTTAACAGGTTATGTTAAGTTTAGGGATAGGAAGAAGGGCAATATTATAGCACCCGAAAGTGATAAAATTGTTGTTTCAGAAAAAGTGGCAGAGGTACTTGGATTTAAAGAGGGTGATATAATTTTCTATGAAAATTTTGATGAAAAGAAAAGAGAATTTAGAATCGATGCTATCACAGAAAACTATCTTGGAAACTATATTTATATGAATAAGAATATATATGAAGGGGCGTATAATAAAAAACAAGAAACTAATTCGATATATATAAAGACAGAAAAAATGTTGGGAAATGAGAAAGAAGAGTTAATCAAACAGTTATACAAAAAAGAAGGTGTTTTAAATGCTGAATTTATATCAGATAGAAGGGGTTTATTTGACAACCTAATAGTGAGTATAGATTATATAGTCGGAGTTATAATTATAGCTTCTGGACTATTGGCATTTATAGTTTTATACAATCTCACAAATATCAATATTAATGAAAGGCGAAGAGAGCTTGCAACATTGAAAGTTTTAGGGTTTCATAACGAGGAAGTATCTTCATATATTTTTAGAGAAATAACTATATTGTCTATTATTGGAATAATGGTGGGTATCTTATTAGGAAAATACTTACATCAGTTTATTGTACTAACAGTTGAAAACCCTGACTTTATGTTTGGCAGAGATATTACATTAGTTAGCTATATATTATCAGGTCTTATAACATTCATGTTTTCTGTAATTGTAGATATTTTTATGATTAAAAAGTTAAGAAATATAAAAATGGTAGATTCTCTAAAAGCAAATGACTAAAATGTTGACAACATTGCTCTATAGTAATAAAATGATAAAGTATAAAAAGATAGGAGATGATAAATATGGAGCATAAATTATTATATGTGATAAAAAAAGAACAGCATAATAAGAAAGATATGTTAGACATATTAGAAGCTAATCCTCAAATAAAGTTTGTCTCACTTGGAGGCTTAGATTTGATAGGACATGAAACGGAAGAGAAAATCCCAATAAAAGTTTTCAAAGAAGATATAGATTTATTTTTAAATGGGATAGCAGTTCAAACTGATGGTTCTTCTGTTTATCTGCCTAAAATAGCATCTCTTGATAATGCAAAGATAGACATGAAGTCTGATATTGATGCAAATTGGTTTGTAGATTACAACTATGAATATTTAGATGAATATTTAGACCTACCAGTGGGCACACTTATAATACCTTGTTTTTTGTACCATGAAGGTAAATCTGTTGATTCAAGACATATATTAAAAGACGCAGTTAATTATTTTGAGAATAAGATAAAAACACTTCTTATTGAAAATCCTGAATTAACAAAAAAACATGGATTTAATCCAGAGGATATTGAAAGTGTAAATATAACAGCAGCAACAGAACTTGAATTTTGGGTTAGGACACCAAATGATGAAAGAGAATTAGAAGAACTTTCAACATCTCAGGAGTTAAACGAACAATACTGGGCTAAAACAAAAGGTGCAGTAAGATCAGCTTTAGAAAAGACTTTAATAATGATGGACAGATATGAAATGGAACCAGAAATGGGACATAAAGAAGTAGGGGGAGTAAAAGCTAAACTTCAGCATGATGGTTCATTTTCAGGAATTATGGAACAACTTGAGCTAGATTGGAAATATTCTTCAGCAATGCAATCAAGTGATAATGAAAAGTTTATAAAAAACATTATAAAAGAAGTTTTCAGGTCAAATGGAATGGATGTAACCTTTCTTGCAAAACCAATACCGGGAGTAGCAGGAAGTGGAGAGCATACTCATATGGGCGTTGCAGTAAAATTAAAATCAGGGAAAAGAGTAAATCTATTTCATCCTATAGAGAAACATTTTATGAGCCCAATTGGATATGGTGCAATGATGGGAATACTAAAGAACTATGAAGTGTTAAATCCATTTATAACCTCATCAAATGAAGCTTTTAAAAGACTTAAAAAAGGATTTGAAGCGCCAATATGCATAGTAACATCATTAGGGAGATCAGTAGAAATTCCATCGAGGAATAGAACAATTTTGATAGGATTAATTAGAGATGAAAATAATCCTTTAGCTACAAGATTTGAACTTCGTTCGCCAAATCCACACACAAATACATTTCTTTGTATGGGAGCTATGTTAATGGCAATGATAGATGGGATAACTCATGTTATAGAAAACAATAGAGACTCAGATAGCCTTTTAGAGGAGCTTTCAAAAGCACCTGAGGATGATGGAATCTATTTAGAAAAAGGCAGAGCTTACCGTAGTGAAAACAATGTTTTTGAGGACTATACAGATCAAGATCTTGAGAGCTTTTTTGGTAGAGTTCCATCAACTGTATACGAGAATATAAAGGCATTTGATTTATACGATAATAAATTGAAGGTATTAAAAGAAGGAGAAGTTTTTAGAGAAGCTATAGTCGAAAGTTTTAAGTCAGCTACAGTGAATAAATGGGTTACAGAGATAGAACACAGGATAATTCCAGATTTAATGACAGAAATAGTAAGATGCAAACAAAAACATGATCCAGTAAACGCATCAGATCTAGATATCTCAAATTGGCTAGCAATTAGAGATTTAAGAGTAGAACTAATGAAGGATAGTCTAAACAAAAATTCCCTCTTTACACAGATAAAAGAGGCAATAAACAGAGAAAATTATAACTTAGTATCAGAACTGCAAAAATCAATTTACACTAAAATGGACAATTTAAGAGAACTATATACAAGTTACAAAAAGAATCTCCTCTAGGCGAAAGATAATAGGCAAAAGGGACGGTTCTTTTTGCCTATTTATCAATAAATTAAGAAGGAATTAGAAATGAAAAAATATGGGTATATAAAATGGGCTTTCATATTTCTATTCAGTGTAATGTTTCTGCTCCCGTTTTTTACAGCAGAGGGTTATTCGATTATTAAACATACTACAAGTGAACTTGGTGCTCAAAACACCCCAAATTCTTGGATTATGAACCTTGCTTTTTTTGCCATGGGTTTTGCATGCATTATAGAAGCGATAATATATTTAAAAGGCTATTTAATACAGAAAATCATATTGATAATTTTTGGAGTAGCTCTAATAGCTGCAGGAGTATTTAGTCATATGCCGATAGACAGAAGTATTGATTTCAGCCTAAATGAAGATTATTACCATTCGATTGCTTCATCTCTTACTGGATTTTCTTTTACAATATTCACCATAGCGGCAGCTTTTATTGAATTCCCTAAAAGAAGGTCTATAATTGCAATCTTAGTAGGCCTTATTGTAGTAGGACTATCGCTTTTAATGATATTTATACCAGAATATTCCGGTGTTTGGCAGAGACTTATTTTTACAATTTCATTTGTTTGGATGATATATTTTTTCCGGAGGTTCGAGAAAAACAAAAGAAATTATTTCTACGCTAATTATAATAATAAGTGAACTATTATAAATAAGGGTATGTATATTATGAGTGATTTTAAAGTTAAGGATTATTAAGTTTAAGGAGGTATGTAAAATGGCTTTTTTTGACAAACTTGGTGATATTGCAAAAAACTTAGGAGATAAAACAGGAGATGCTATTGAAACAACAAAGTTGAATTCCGAGATATCATCTAAGAAAAGAGAAGTAGCACAATTAAAACAAAAAGTTGGAATTATTTATTACGACAAGTATAAAATGGGTGAGGCAGAAGATCCGGAGGCATTAGAATTTTTTGCTGAAATAGATAAGCTTATGGTGGAGCTAAATGAGCTACAAATGGAAGTGGATAAAATTAAGGGACAAAATGAATCAAAACCAGTTGTTCCAACGTCTGCAGTAGAAGGTGTAAAATGTCCAAGTTGTGGGACTATAAATGATACTGAAAAGAAATTTTGCTCTGAATGTGGGACAAAGTTACAACAAGAAGCACCACAAGTTAGATATTGCGGTTCATGTGGAGCAGAAGTAGAAGAAGGACTTAAATTCTGTGGAGAATGTGGAGCCAAAGTTGAAGAAGAACCATTACCTTAATAAAAATAATTATATACTGTTGCACTATCCATTAATTTTGGATAGTGCTTTTTTTGCACATTACATCTATGTGACAAAAGTTTAATACTGTTTTACTAGACTCTATTAGGGTAAAATGAAAAGGAAGAGTTATATTGATAACTGTAAATATACTAAGGAGGACATAATTATGAATAAAAAGATTTTATCACTATTTCTAACACTTATAATGGTTTTAGGAAGTTTTAGTACTGTTTTTGCTGCTCCATATGATGTTGTAGGAACAACATTTGAAGATGCAGTTGTAAGATTACAAGGATTAGAGGTTTTAATAGGTTATCCTGATGGATCATTTAAACCATCAAACAATATAACAAGAGCAGAGTATTCTGCCGTAGTAGCAAGGATAAAAGGGCTGGAGCAAGCGGCTTCGAGCAGTATGGGTAGTACGATTTTTGGAGATGTTCCAGCTAATTTTTGGGCATCAGGGTATATAAATGAGTCAGTACAAGCAGGTCTTATTAAGGGTATGGGGATTTATAATGGCATAAATACTTTTGGACCACAGCTTAATATAACCTATGAACAAGCGGTTACTTTAGTGGTAAGAGCATTAGGATATGAAGCAGAAGCAGAAGCTAATGGTGGTTATCCAATGGGACATTTGATGATAGCTGCTAGAGAAGGATTGTTACAGGATGTAAATGGTACTTTAGGCACATTAGCTACAAGAGGACTAGTTGCACAATTAACCTATAATGCATTAAATATTCCGCTAATGGGAAATAGTGGAGAATATTTATTTAATGAACTTCGAATGATTAATGAAGCAGCGGCTTCAGGAAACTGGGGAACAATTAATGCAGCAACATTTACTGCTGCTGGAATCACAGGAGTTACAGCTAGTAATATAGGCAATCTTAAATCTACACTAGAATCATTAGCAAGTGGAACTAATCAGAACTGGTCACCATCAGCTATTCAAGGAGTATTTGATACTTTAGTAGTTGGTAAAAAAGTAATATCAGCAAAAGCTACTAGCGCAACTAAAGTGGAGATTGAATTTAATACCAAATTGGATGCAACGGATGCTATAACGATATTACCTTACAAACTTTCTATAAGCGGAGTAACATTTGTGGGTGTCCCTGAATTATCAGCAGATGCTAAGACATTAATGTTTACAGCAAGTGCTCCGATAGATGTAAATAATGCAGCATTAGTAGTTGAACCAATTCAAACAGAAGAAAATCCTACAGTAATGACAGATAGATATACAAGTTCATTCACATATAAAGATACTGTAAAGCCGGAATTAGATGCGATAGTGAGTAAAACAAATAGTTCCATTGCTACAGATGTAATGCTTCAATTTAGTGAACCAATACAAGCAATAGCAACTGTCAAAATTGATGGAATAGTTGAGATTCCTGTAGGTTTTATTGCAGGAGCCGATAGCGCTAATTTCGTAGGGTTGTCATTAAGTGCATCAGGAACACATACAGTTCAAATAGTGGGTTTGACTGATGAACAAAACAATACAACAAGCTTAATCAACAAAACTTTTACGGTTGAAGTAGATAATGTATTACCAAAGGTTTCACTTTCAACTTCAAATGATAGAGACAATGTTATCATAGCAGAATTTGATAAACCAGTTACTATAGTTAGTGCAACAGCAGCTTTAGTAAATGGTATTGTTAAAGATGAGAGTCTTGCAAATATAGCAAGCTTAACAGCAGTTCCAATGGATCCTGCAGCTGGATTTGCAACAAAGTTTGAAATTGAGGTTGTTGCACCATTTGCTTTATTAACAACTAGGAACCTTACTGTTTTAATTCCTGTGGGAATTAGTGATTCAGTAGGAAACACGGTAGCAACAACAACAAAAACAGTAACGCTTGTAAAAGATACAACTGATCCTAAAATTGAGGCAGTTGGTGCTATGAAAGATCCAAGCGATAAGGTAATGGCATTAGTATTATCAATTGATTCAACATTAGATACAAAATTAATGGTACCCGCAGTACCTTTAAACAGTGACATAACAGTAATTGATCCGAATGGAGTTCTTTTAGATTCTTCAACTTGGTTAGGTGGATTATCACAAAACCTAATCACAGCAGGAGATAATAAAATTACTATGACATTTGCGGTACCAGCAACATTATCAGGCGAGTATACAATAACATTTGATGCTGGATTGGCGATGGATCAAGCAGATATGCCTAATAATCTTAAATCTAAAACTGTAACAATCGATTTCGGAACAGCGCCATCTACAGGAACATTCTCACTAGTGCCTGCAGATGTAACCTCAGGAGGAACTAATATTTTTGTAGTAGATTTTGGAGATCCTGTAAAGGGAGGAAATGTTGCAGGTTCAGCAACAGCCTTGGCTAATTACAGCCTGAATGGCACTAGTCTACCAGTAGGGACTACAATTACTTTAAATGTAGCGAAAGATAAAGCAACTATAACACTACCTGCAGAATCAATAGCAATGACAGATACAGGTGCATTATTCACTATTGATGATGTTATGAAGCTTTCAGGAGAGACTATAGATGCATTTGTAACTACAATAGGAGTTGTAGATAATGTAAAACCAGTTATGAACTCTGCTGTATTGAAAAATGACAATACTTTAGTTGTGGGAATTAGTGAAGGGATATCAACAGCTCTTCCAAATGTAGCAGACTTCGTTATTAAGATAAATGGGAAAGTATTAAATACGACACCAGCATTTACAGCAGGAATAGGATCAGATGCTGGAAAATTTATACTAGATTTAGAACCGCTAGTTTTAAATGATTTAACTCAAACTTATATCAATTTAGATGGAGTTATAGGATACAATGCTGCTAATGATGTTTTTGTTAAAACAGAAGCAGTTCAAACAGCATTCACTATGTTAACTTCTCCAGTAGTATCATCATTAACTATTGAAGTTGTAGGAGCAACAACAACAGACAATGCTACTCCAGCAAATGGATTAAAACTAGGAACTATAATATCAGCTAAATAAAACTATAAATAAGATAGGCAAAAGGGACGGACTGTTCCTTTTGCCTATCTTGTTTTACATATAAAGCATTTTTTAAAACGTTCATATATTTAATGGTTTTCTAACCAAGTGTATAATATTTCTCCAATATATGATGCATCTTCATCTTTACTTACTAAATGATCTACGTTTTTTAATGTAATAAAGCTTTTATCTGAATCAATAGAAGTAAATAGTTTTAATCCTTGATTATAATCAACAATTTTATCTGAATTAGAGTGGAACATGATTATTGATTTTTTGAAATTTTTGATGGTTTTATAAATATCTTCAGTTCTAAGACTGTTTAAGTAGTCAATTCCTATACTAATATTTTGCCCAGATACTTTAATTTCTACACTATCCATATTTATCAACTCATTTTCATAATTAGATAAAATTTTAATTAAGTTGTCAAAATTTGAAGGACTTCCTATTGTTATAACACCTTTTACAGAATCCAAGTTATTAGCCGCTTTTAAGGATATTAAACTTCCAAGGGAATGTCCCAATAAATAACTAGGATTTTTATATTCTTTTGATACATAATTATAAATTGTTATTAAATCTTCAAAATTAGTTTGAAAACTAGTGGCGCTAAAATTTCCTTCACTATTGCCAAGTCCCATAGCATCATATCTTACAACGCCATAGCCATGTTCCACAAGTCTTTTAGAAATGCCATTATATAATTTATATAACTTAGAACAAGTAAAGCAATGGCTAATAATAATAAAGTCTTTAACATTTGTTTCGGGCATTTCTATAATTGTCGATAAATGTTTATTATATTTATTTATTATATTTATGTTTTTTCGTATCACACAAACAACTCCCTAAGTAGAGAGGCAAGGGGATGGTTATTTTGCCTTTCTTTTATTATTTATAAAATGCTAAAATACAATCGGATTTTGTCACTTTAATTTTCTTAGTGTATTCACTCACAATTATTCTAGCATATTGTTAAGAAAAAACAAATAGGCGATAAGGACCATACCAAAGGCTTACTTATAGTACTCTTAAGCAAATAGATTTATATGGGCTGAATAATGTAAGTATAGAAGACCCCAAAGCATTTTGCTTTGGGGCTTAAATTAACTAATTATTTATATATTGAAATCATTTGGTATTCTTCATTCCATTCAACTGTGTATCCAAGACTTTCAGATACTGTTCGAAGTGGAATAAATGATACCCCATCTTGAATAAATACTTTAGTATTTAATGGATATGTTGTGCCATTTACTATTAACTGATCATTATTAGTTTTAAAAATCAATGTATTATCATCATTAACCATAGTAATTTCTTTAGTGTATTCATTCCATTCGAGGCTTGCATCTATTGTTCTAGCAAAATCTCTTGTAGAAACTAAGTAACTTCCATCTACTAGCATTGGGTGACTAGTATAATCTAAAAAGTCATCGTCAATAAAGATCATTAATTCAGCATCTTGTTGATTTTCTGAAATCATAGATTCGATTAATTCCATGTAATCTATTGAATTGTCTTCTGTAGTAGTAGGCATTGTGATTTCTAAATCTTTATTAATATTAGTCATATTAGTATCATATGAAATCTTTAGTTCGAAGACAGGTGTTGGCATATTCTGTAAAGCATAGTTTGCTTCTATTAATGCTTCATCTTCCATCGAAGTTTCACCTTCTAGAGCTTCATTTTCTGCTACTGAATCAGCAATAAGAGCCGTAAATTCTTCTGTGTCAATTAGAAAATCTAATGTTCCTTCTTCGCTTACAAAATATCCATCTTCATTGATACCATAAGTGATAGTGATTCCATCTTCTCCAAGTAGAGTTAATCCTTCAAGTTTTTCAAAGAATTCCGTAGTTTTTTGAACCATTTCAGTGATATTTTCAGTCATAGATAATTCTTCTGGCACTTCTTGACCAGACGAAGCCATTATTTCAGTCATATATTCTTTAAACATTGGAATAATATTTTCATCTTGTAACATTGAAATTGCTGTGTATTTAAGAAAATCTTTAAATGAATCATTATCAAAATCAACTTGATAGTATTTGATTTTTTCACCATCAACTGTTTTATCATCTAATTGAGTTACAATAGAAAGGTCCGAATCATAGTTTTCTATGTATTCTACAAATGCATCCATAAATTTTTCTTGGTATTTCATTGCTATTTCCATGGTGTCATTTATGTTAACTTGTTCAGGCATATCTTCTTCCATATCTGCAATAGATTTATTCATAGTATCAAAATCTAGAACGAGATATTCTTTTTCAGCGGCACCAGGTATCATGCTCATTAGCATTGAAGGGAGCTTAAATATTTCTTTTAAAACTGGTTCATCTCCACTCATATCCATATCAACCCAAATTGATGAGTCAAAACTCATATCGGTTAATTGAATATTTGCATCAATCTGACCTTTAGCTATAGTCTTATCTTCATTGATTACAGATTTTTGGTTTAATGATAGTTTCATATCATTTAGTTGACTTGCAAACCCATCAAAAATAACTTGTGTTTCTTCATCAAGACCAGTTGCAACTAAGTTAAATTCTATATCGCTAGTGCTCTCTACGCTTAAAATGTCTTGACTTTTAACAAAAGCATCTAATAAATCTTTCTCTTCTTTATTACAACCCGTAAATAATGATGCAACCATTAATACGATTAATAATAAAGATAACTTTTTATAATTTCTCAAAGTAAAACCTCCTCATATTATGTAATATTCTGATTTGACAAAATTCTATCATACACTAGAATAACACATTTTGAGCTTTAATTCAACACTAGAGGACTTAAGGGTATAAAATAAATTCAATTTGTAATACCTTTAGATTTTTAATGGAATTATCTACTCTAATGCTATATAATTTAAACAGAGATAAGGATGGTGGGAAATGGATTATTTAAAAGGACTTAATGATAGACAAAAAGAAGCGGTTCTTCATACTGAAGGGCCTTTACTTATTATGGCCGGTGCCGGTTCAGGGTATCTTGACTTATATGTATAATAATATTTGTTGAGTAGAATGTAGATGGATAGATAGTTACATAGATTAACGCATAGGGATAGGAACCTCACATGATAAATTAGAATATGAGTAAATTGAAGATGTGTAGAAATATATAATATATCATGACAAATACTCCTCATATGTAATAGGAGATAGATAAGCTAGGATAGAAATGATATTTTATGAGTGAGTGGGTACTCATCCGTATATTAACATAATTTTATAGATACATATGATATTATTACAATTTTAATGTAATTATTATTATTTTACTTGCTAATGATATGTTCAATGTTTTAAGAAGTGAGATAATTAATAAATATTTGTTCGAAACAGGAAGCTTTTAAGATAGGCAAAATAATTATTACAGACATCTGTTAAGAAACTTAAAGTGCAAATGAACAGTTATTTTGAATATAAAGTAAATTATATTCAAAACAATAGCTTGGGAGAGGAGGATAACAAATGATACCTTTTAAAATATCTATTGAACAGTATAGAGGTACTTCTTATGATATTGGATATCAACAAGGTTTAAAAGTGGAAAATTCTTTAATAAATAAGTTTTCAAACATTGTAAGTGAAGAAATAGATGTAGATGAACTAATTAAGTTATATTCTTTACATGCACCTCACTTATTAGCAGAGTTAGCAGGATTAGCTGATTCTAAAAATATTACAATTAAAGAAGCTGCAGTGTTTACCGGCTATGGGGTTCCTAAAATTCAAGGTATGGGATGTTCTTCTGTGTTAAATTATAAAATGCTAGTTAGAAATTATGATTTTTCTCCCCAGATGTATGATGCTCGTTTTATCTTAATTCAGCCAAAAGAAGGATATGCAAGTGTGGGTCATAGCTTACACGTAATGGGCAGAACAGAAGGAGCTAATGAAAAAGGACTTGCTGTAGCTTTACATTTTGTTAATAATGAACAAATTCATAATGGTTTCTCTGCTGGAGGAATTATAAGGATAATACTTGATACTTGTAAAAATACAGATGAGGCAATAAATAAGATTAAGCAATTACCTCATTCTTGGAGCTATAACTTTTCTATTGGAGATACTGAAGGTCATACAGTAATTGTTGAGAAATCGCCAACGAAAATAAAAATAAGAAATAAAGATGATATGTTATTTTGTACTAATCATTTTCAAGATGAAGAAATGTTAAAATTGAATAGGGAAACCCTAGAAGAAACTCAAGGAAGATTGAATTATTTGCTTAGTAGTGATTTAAATAATATGAATGGTCGAGAAGTATTTAATGTTTTTAGAGAAAAAAATACTCCTCTATATAATGAAAAATATGAAGAATATTTTGGAACACTTCATACTTTTGCATATCTTTTTGATGAAAATAAGGTTTTAACTGCAATTCCTGGAGGAGAAGCTATAGAAATAGATTTTGAAAGCTGGGTAAAAGGAGAAAATTTTAGACAAAATGAGCTAAAAGGTTATTTAAATTGTCATGATTTCGAAAAATAGATTAACTGATATTATAATAATCACTTTTCAGATCATCTAAATTTTAATGAATATAAATCTTTCTACTTATGTCCAGGAAACACTTATACAAGTATCTATCAAAAAATTGTATTTGATATTCTAAATGTGGTCCATTATTTCAGCTATTCCAGTTGAATTATGGTCCACTATTTTAATTTAAACCTTAATTGTGAATGTCAATGAAATAGTTTGCTAGTATAAAATAAGAAGGATACTTAATGGAAATCCAACCATAATAGATGATTCTGGTAGCGAAGCTAAGATATCTATAAACACTATTCTAAAAAACCCACTATATTTTGGACAAAAAGATTTGGAGTTAACCGAAGAGAGTTATGAGATAGAATTACTTAACAAACTATTAGGGAATAAATTAGATAATATCCATGAGCAAATAATTGATAGAGGAATTGAATTAGGAAATGAGATTAATAAATGGATAAGTTTAGATGATATAAGCACAAAAATAGAAAATTTAGAAAATGAAAATCCTGATTTAATGCATAAGTTAAAAATTTTTGAAGATAAAGCTATTGCTAATAAACTTAATATACAAGTAAGTTATGATGAGGATAGAATACAAGTTGAAAAAATAGAATTAGATTTAAAGAATATATTTGATCTTATTTCACATGATGTAAATAAAGAGATAATTAGAGAGGTTGAAGAAATAAAAGAATATGAGAAAAAAGCAAAAGGGACGGTTCTTTTTGCCTATTTTTTATTATTTATACTATGTACTAAATTTCGATTTATCTCTAATAATCTTGCAATTTCTCTATGAGGAAAGACTTCTTGTTCCAGTAATTTTATAACCAAATCCTCCATTCTTTCAGAGTCATTTTTTATTTTTGAAGCATCTATAATACCATTTTCTTCGCAATAATCTTTAATAACACGATCAAAAATATCTTGTTTTAGTTTTTCGACATCTTCTTCAGTATCAATAAATAAAACAGCTTGATTATTAGCATGAAATTTTTCTAGAGCTTTCTGACCACCTACGATATCCAGTATTAACAACTTAAGGTCAGTCGAGATTATAGAATCTGCTTTAGTAAAATATTCTGAGTAGCTACTCCATTTATAATCAGTTATTTTTGTTGTAAGTCCTGCTTTTACAGGATTATTATGAATATAACTAATAGCTTGTATAAGGTGGTTGTCATTATAAATACTTTCGCTTCTAAAACGATCCTGAAAAACATGTCCGACTCTTTCTAAATTTTTATTGTACAACATAGCGAATCTGATATTAATCTTCTTGAGAAGCTGACTAACCTCGCTTAAATCACCTTTTGCTATTAAATGGAAATGATTATTCATAATACAGTAAGCTCCAATTTCTACATCGAGATTTTCTTTGCTCTGTTTTAATATCTCCAATAAAAATTCTTTATGCTGTTTCTTTTCAAATATTTTTTCCTTGTTAATGCCCCTAATCATAATATGATAAAAATCTGTTGGACTCTGTTCTCTAGCCTTTCTGGGCATATTTATCACCTCAAGATTATTTTAGCATAAATGGATGTAGTATGGAATAGGCAAAAAGAACCGTCCCCAACGCCTTTTATAAATACCTTTAGATTTTTAATGGAATTATCTACTCTAATGCTATATAATTTAAACAGAGATAAGGATGGTGGGAAATGGATTATTTAAAAGGACTTAATGATAGACAAAAAGAAGCGGTTCTTCATACTGAAGGGCCTTTACTTATTATGGCCGGTGCCGGTTCAGGTAAAACCAAAGTTGTCACTCATAAAATAGCACATTTAATTGCTGATAAAGGTGTTTCACCTGGAGAAATCTTGGCGATTACATTTACTAATAAAGCTGCAAATGAAATGAAGACAAGAGTTGCAAAGCTAATAGATGTAAATGTAGATGCTATGTGGATGGGAACATTTCACTCTGTTTGTGTTAGGATGCTAAGACGAGATATTAATAAAATAGGATATGAAAAAAGCTTTTCCATATATGATCGTGCTGATCAGAAAACTTTGGTAAAAGAGATTATTAGGGAATTAAGGTTAGATAAGGAAATGTACAAGGAAAACTCAATATTAGCGAAGATTGGTGAGCTTAAAAACACAGGTGTAACTCCGGATGAATATATAAACAACAATTACTCGGACTTTAGAGAAAGAAATATAGGAGAGGCATACGCCCTATACCAAAAAAAACTTCGTTTTTACAATGCGCTTGATTTTGATGATTTGCTGATAAAAGGAGTTGAACTTCTTAAGTCAGATGAAAAAATTAAAAAATACTATCAAAATAGATTTAAATATATTTTTGTGGATGAGTACCAAGATACAAACAAGGTTCAGTATCAGTTTGTAAAAATACTTTCTAAAGTTCATGATAATATTTGTGTTGTAGGAGATTCAGACCAAGCAATATACTCATGGAGACATGCTGATATTACAAATATTCTTGACTTTGAAAAGGATTTTCCAGGTGCTACGGTTGTTTTGTTAGAGCAAAACTATCGTTCAACTGAAACAATATTAAAAGTAGCTAATGAAGTTATAGGCTATAATACAGGCAGAAAACCCAAAGTCTTATGGACTGAGAAAAAGAAAGGAAAGCCAGTATCATATATTTCTCTTGAATACTCAGAGGAAGAAGCAGCTTATGTTGCAAAAAGAATCCAACAATTAGTCTACAGGGGATATAAATTAAAAGATATTGGAATATTATATAGGACAAATGTCCAATCTAGACCTTTTGAGGAAGCTTTTATGGCTGAAGAACTTCCATATAAGGTGGTAGGTGGACTTAAATTCTATGACAGAAAAGAAGTTAAGGATATAATTGCATATTTAAGCTTTATCCAAAATCCAAATGACAATATAGCACTAAAGAGAATAATAAATGTTCCTAAAAGAGGAATAGGAAATACAACTATAGAAAAAATGGAAGTTTATGCAGGCGAAAAAGATGAGTCTCTATTTGCAGCAGTTCTTGATAGAGAAAGTGTGACTACCTTAAATGCTAGGGCAAGAAATTCTATCGCTCCATTTGCGGATGCTATGGGGATTTTAATGGCTAAGAAAGAATTGATGGGTGTTAAGGAATTTATTGAAGAAATGATAAACACTACTGGATATATTGAAGAACTTGAAAGAGAAAATACAATTGAAGCAAAGACGAGAATTGAAAATATAAAGGATTTTTTATCTGTTGCATTAGCTTTTGAACAAAAGAATCCAGGTTTGGAGTTAGAAGATTTTTTAGCGAGTGTATCACTTCTTTCTGATGTAGATAAAACAAATGATGCAGAAAATGTAATATCAATGATGACAGTACACAGCGCAAAAGGACTTGAATTTCCGATTGTTTTTTTAGTTGGAATGGAGGAAGGATTATTTCCAATTTCAAGATGTCTAGAATCTCCAGATGAACTCGAAGAGGAAAGAAGACTTTGTTATGTTGCAATTACAAGAGCTGAGGAACATCTATATATAACTAATGCTAAAAAAAGAACGATATATGGAAATACTAATTACCAGCTGCCCTCAAGCTTTTTAAAAGAAATGGGTGAGACTATCGAAGAAGATATGTCAGAGAAGAAAAAAGAACCACCAGCAAAGAAATATAGCGAAGAATTAATTCGTACAACTGAATATACTAAGGACAATTTTATGCCAAAACCTATTATTAGGAGAGAGCCTGTTTTGGGTATAGAAATCGGAACAAAGGTAAAACATGATCAATTTGGGGTAGGTATGATAGTGAGGATTAAAGATACAGAAAATAATGATGACAAGAAGATAACAATTGCTTTTGATGGTCAAGGATTAAAAACCTTGTTATTATCTTTAGCTCCAATTACGAAAGTATAGTGAAATATAAAGGTTCTACAATTGTAAAATTAAACATATATTGATAAAATAATATTTGTAAATAAACATTAGGAGGATAAATATGATAAAAAGATTTGAAGGAAATGGAAGAATGAGTAAAGTAGTAATCCATAATGAGACGGTATACTTATGTGGTCAAACTAATGGTAACGAAGAATTAGATGTTAAAGAACAAACAAAAGAGGTTCTAAAGAAAATTGAGGATTTATTAAATAATTACGGCTCAGATAAAAATCATATATTGTCAGCAACAATTTATCTTAAGGAAATAGGGCTTTTTAGTCAAATGAATGAGGTTTGGGATGCATGGATAGAAGATGGAAATGAGCCTGCAAGAGCATGTGTAGAGGCCAAAATGGCTAATGAAAATATACTTGTTGAGATATCTGTAACATCTGCATTAAAGTAATTAACCATATGGTTAGAATGCTTAAAAGTATTAATAATATTGAGAAGAGGTTTTCTATATTGTAGTTGAACAAAAAGCTATAACTATTCAGATTAATTTTGGAATAGTTATAGCTTTTAAGCTTTGTATTCGAGCATTTTTCTGGAAATTTTAACTTTAATACTATATAATCGTAGAGAGAATTGATGAGATTTGAATAAAAAGTTACCTAAAATCAATTAAGGTCTGAATAATTGTATAATGCTTTGTTTACTGGTAAAATTATAGATAGAAAACAAAACTGGAGGATAATATGGATAAGAAAGATAGGCTTGAAGACCTAATTAAATTAATAGACCAACATAATTACAACTACTATACCCTAGATAATCCAGAGCTTTCAGATAAAGAATATGATATTTTATATGATGAATTAGGAGCACTAGAAAAAAGTTTGGGAATTATTCGTGATTATTCGCCAACTCAAAGAGTAGGTGGGGAAGTATTAGAAGGGTTTAAAAAGCATACTCATTTATCTCGTTTATGGAGTCTGGATAAGGGGCAGAACGAGGACGAATTAAGAGCTTGGGCGGATCGGGTTAATAGATTAATCGAAGAATATAATAATGAAAATATTGATAAACTGCCGCCTGCTGAATATATTCTTGAATTTAAATTTGATGGTTTAACCATAAATTTAACATATGAAAATGGAATATTATCTCAAGGGTCAAGCAGAGGGAATGGAATTATTGGAGAAGCAATATTACCTCAACTTAAAACAATTAAATCTATACCTTTAAGAATACCATTTGAAGGTAGGATTGAAATTCAAGGGGAAGGCCTAATGCCACTTTCTGTTTTAGAAAGCTATAATCAAACTGCAGATGAGCCGCTTAAAAACGCTAGAAATGCTGCAGCTGGGGCACTTAGAAATTTAGATCCAAGAGCAACGGAAAAAAGGAAATTATCAGCTTATTTTTATAATGTAGGTTATATTGAGGGAATAGATTTTATTACACATATGGAAATGATAATTTTTATTAAAGATAATAAGCTACCTGTATATCCGTTTATAAAGAGCTTTAGTAATATTGAGGATCTTATAGAAGAAATCCATATTCAAAAAGACAATCGAGCTGACTTAGACATATTAACCGATGGAATGGTAATTAAAATAAATGATATTCAGACCAGAAGAGTATTAGGGCATACAAATAAATTTCCAAGATGGGCAATTGCATATAAGTTTGAAGCCGAAGAGACCACTACCAGAGTTAAAGAGGTAGAGTGGAATGTTGGTAGAAGTTCCAAAGTAACTCCAACAGCACTCTTAGAGCCAGTGGAAATTGGAGGCGTTACGGTAAAGAGAGCAACATTGAATAATTATGATGATATTGTAAGAAAAGGAGTTAGATTAAATAGTAAAGTCTTAATAAGAAGGTCTAATGATGTAATTCCTGAAATTCTAACTAGTATACCCGATGATGAAGAGACTTTTCTAATTGAAAAGCCCATAAATTGTCCCGCTTGTGGGAGCGAATTAATCCAAAATGGGGTTCATATATTTTGTCCGAATTCTTTATCTTGCAAACCACAACTGGTTTCAAGACTTGTCCATTTTGCAAGTCGTGACGCTATGAATATAGAAGGTTTTAGTGAAAAAACAGCTGAATTATTTTTGGAAGAGTTAGATATAAGAGACCTTCCAGATATATATGAATTAAAATATGACGATATTATAAAACTTGAAGGTTTTAAAGACAAAAAGACAATGAATGTGTTAAATGCGATAGAAAAGAGTAAAGATGTAGAGCTTTCATCTTTTATATACGCTTTGGGCATTTCAAATGTAGGTATTAAAACAGCAAATGATTTAGCTGATAGATATAAATCCTTCGATGCATTAAGAAATTCAACTTTTGATGAATTAATCCAAATACCAGATATTGGAGTTATTGTAGCCGAGAGTATAATTGAATTTTTACACGATATAAAAATAGCAGAGGGGATAGAGAAGCTTTTTAAAGAAGGAGTTAAGCCATATTATAAGGAACTAGAGTCTATAGAGGGTTTATTTACAGGGAAGACAGTTGTAATAACTGGTAGCATAGAGAGTTTACCGAGAACGGAGATAAAGTCTAAAATAGAGCAGATGGGTGGGATAGTAACCGGCTCAGTTAGTAAAAAAACAGATTTTGTAGTTGTTGGTGCTGACCCTGGAAGTAAGTTCCAAAAGGCAACAGAACTTGGTATAGAAATTATTGATGAGACACGACTAAAAGAAATATTTAAATAATTAGAAAGGGAGAGAGTATATGATTACAAAAGAAGATGTTATAAATGTTGCAAATATCTCAAAGTTAAAGTTTACAGAAGATGAACTTCAAGAATTCACTAAGAAATTTGGTCAGGTTATTGGATTTGTAGAGAAAATCAAGGAAGTAGATACAAGAGGGATAGAGCCAACTTATACTATAAATGATGATAATGGTATGATGAAAGACAAAGGAGAAAGTCAAACGCTTACTAAAGATGAGGTTCTTCAAAACGCTCATCAGACTCAATATGGTTATTTTAAAATATTAAAAGTCGTTGAATAGGAGGATAATATGGAAATTATTGGTTTAAAAGCATGGGAGATGAAAGAAAAACTCCTCAATAAAGAACTTTCAGCAGTTGAAATTTTAAATGCTCATTTAGCACAGATTGATAAAGAAGAGCCAAATTTAAACGCATTTATAACTTTAGATAGAGAAAACGCATTGAAAAGTGCAAATAGTATTGATAAGAAAATCAATGAAAAAGCGAAGCTTGGACTATTAGCTGGGATTCCAATAGGACTAAAAGATAATATAATGACAAAAAGTTTAAAGACAACATGTGCATCTAAGATGTTAGAGAATTTCATACCACCTTATAGTGCAACTGTTGTTAAAAATATTCTTGATAGAGATGGAATAGTTCTAGGAAAGACAAATATGGATGAATTTGCAATGGGTGGTTCAACGGAGACATCTTATTTTGGAACAACCAAAAACCCAAGAGATCTTTCTAAAGTTCCAGGTGGGTCATCTGGAGGATCAGCAGCAGCTGTAGCAGGTTTTGAAGTGCCACTATCGCTTGGAACAGATACTGGAGGCTCTGTAAGACAACCAGCTAGTTTTTGTGGAATAGTAGGTATGAAACCTACTTATGGACTAGTTTCAAGATATGGAGTAGCTCCTATGTCAAATTCACTTGATCAAGTTGGTGTATTTGGGAGAGATGTTAAAGATGCACATTTGATGTTAAAAGGAATAATGGGTTATGATCCACTTGATTCAACATCATCAAAAAAAGCAGACATAGATATATCTTTAGGCAGTGAAGATTCTTTAAAAGGTATCAGAATAGCACTTCCAAAGGAATATGAAGGCTTAAGAGTTGCTGGTGATGAAAAAATACAAGAGAATTTTAAAAGAGCCGTTCAAAGATTCGAAGATGCAGGTGCAAAGATAGAATATATTTCACTGAAATCGCTTCAGTACGCACTTGAGACTTATTATATTATATCTACATCCGAATTAAGCACTAATCTATCAAGACTTGATGGGATTAGATATGGTTATAGAACGGATGACTATAAAACGCTAGATGAATTATATATAAATTCAAGAACCGAAGCGTTTGGAGAAGAAGCAAAAAGAAGGATAATGATGGGAACTTATGCTTTAAGCGCAGGGTATCAAGATGAATACTATAAAAAAGCTTTAAAGGTTAGAACACTTATAAAAAAAGATTTTGAAAAAGCATTTAAAGATTTTGATATTATACTTTCTTTAACTTCACCTATTTTACCGTTTTCGTTTGACTCACTAATAAATTCGCCAGTTGATATGTATAAGGCGGATCTTTATACAGTACCAGTAAATCTTGCGGGATTATGTGCACTTTCAATGCCTATAGAAGAAGCTGAAGGACTTCCAGTTGGCATGCAATTAATTGGTAATAGATTTGCGGATGGAATTGTATTAAAAACTGCTATGGGATTTGAAAGGGCGGTGAAATAATGGGCTTTAAAACTTTAATTGGCTTGGAAATACATGTTGAGCTTATGACTGAAAATAAAATGTTTTGTAATTGCAAAAACGAATTTGGAGAGGAAGTAAATACTCATGTTTGCCCAGTTTGTTTAGGACTTCCAGGAGCTTTACCAGTTCTTGATAAAGAAGCAGTTGATTATGCAATAAAAGCAGGACTTGCTTTTAACTGCGAAATTGCAGAGATGATAAGAATGGATAGAAAAAATTATTTTTATCCTGATTTAACTAAAGGCTATCAAATCACACAAGCAGACCATCCGCTTTGCAAAGGAGGCTACTTAGAGATAGACTTACCTGATGGAGTGAAAAACATAAATCTTGATAGAATTCATATTGAAGAAGATACTGGCAAACAAATTCATACTGAAGAAGGAACTTCCCTACTAGACTTTAATAGATGTGGAGTGCCATTAATAGAAGTCGTTTCAAAACCGGATATGAACTCAGCTGAAGAAGCTAAGTTGTTTTTAGAAAAACTAAGAGCAACATTAAAATACATTGGAGTAAGCGATGTAAGAATGGAAGAAGGATCACTTAGATGTGATGTAAACATAAACTTAGTAGATGATGAAAAAAAGATTAAATCTAAAATATCAGAGATAAAAAATCTGAATTCATTTAGATCTGTTGTTAAAGCTATTGAATATGAAGAAAAAAGGCATTTGGAATTACTTTCAAATGAAGAAAATACAGAAAATGAGACCAGGCGATGGGATGAGACACTTGGAGAAACTGTGCTAATGAGAAAGAAATTTGGAGCTGCGGATTATCGATTTGCAAATGAACCGGATATTACACCAATAAGAGTTGAACAAGCTTGGATAGAACAGATCCAAGAAACTATGCCAGAACTTCCTCATGCAAAAAAATTGAGATTTATAACTGAGTATACTTTAACTGAATATGATGCTGGAGTTTTAACTCAGTCTAGAGAACTTGCAGACTATTTTGAAGAAGTTTTAAGTTATATACCTGATAGCAAAATTGTAAGCAACTGGGTAACAGGGGATGTTTTAAGAAGACTAAAAGAAGAAAATGAGGAAATTGAAGATACTAAATTGTCAGCTGAAATGCTAGCAGGACTCTTAGAACTAGTTCAGTCTGGTAAAATAAATAACAATACAGCTAAAGCGGTTTTAAAAGAAATGTTTGAGATTGGGAAATCCGCAAAAGAGATAGTACAAGAAAAAGGACTTTCTCAAATTAGCAATCAAAGCGAGTTAGAAGAAATAGTAAGGAAAGTTTTAGATGACAATCCACAATCAATTGAAGATTTTAAAAAGGGAAAAGATAGAGCAATTGGATTTTTAGTTGGTCAAATAATGAAACAAACAAAGGGGAAAGCCAATCCTCAATTAGTAAATGCCCTTTTGACAGAAAAAATCAAGGAACGATAATTAGGGGGAGAGGTAAGTGGAAATCGGTAAAGTCCCAAATGAACTATTAGAAAAATTAGTATTCGGAAATATAGCATATAAAAGAGATGAAGTTCTAACAAGGGCTAGTATTGGCGAAGATACAGGCGTAATTGACCTAGGCGATAACCTTTGTGTAGTAAGTACAGACCCGATAACTGGGGCTACGAAAGAATTAGGCGGTCTTGCAATTCATGTTTCATGTAATGATGCGGCGACAAAGGGAGCAGAACCAGTTGCGATTCTTTTAACCATTCTTTGCCCCGAAAATACAACAGAAGAACAACTAGAATTTGTAATGAAACAAGCAGGAGAAGCAGCAAAATCTGTTAATGTAGAAATTATTGGAGGACATACAGAAATAACTGATGCAGTAAATAGGATGATCTTAAGCACAACAGTAATTGCAAAGATGAAGAGAGAAGACTTTATAGGATATGAGGACATTTCAATTGGAGATAAAATTGTATTATCAAAATGGATTGGGTTAGAAGGAACTCACATTTTAGGGAGTGAACTTCGCGATAAGCTTAAAGATAAACTAACTTATGAAGAAATCGAAGAAGCTATTTCGCTTGGGAAATATCTAAGTGTTGTAAAAGAAGGACTAATAGCAAAGGAATATGGAGTAAAGTATATGCATGATGTAACAGAAGGTGGCATATATGGAGCTATTTGGGAGACTGGGAAAGCTATAGGAAGAGGGATAGACTTATTCGAAGATAAACTTCCAATTAAGCCAATCACAGAAAAGCTTTGCGACATTTTATCTATTGATGTAAAAAAATTGATTTCAAGTGGAAGTATGGTTATGGTAGTTCCAGAAAAAAACACATCAAGTTTTATAGATAGATTAGAAAAAGAAGGAGTTTTTGCTTCAGTAATTGGCGTGACAACAGAAAAGGGAATATTCACATTAACCGAGGCAGGAAAGCATGAAATCTTCTCCCCTGCTACAGATGAGTTGTATAAAGCTTTAGAACTTTGATTTATTGATATTACATTATGGTTACATCTCTCCAAATGTGATTGATTCATATCTATTTAAGTGATATAAATAGCTTAAAGAAGTATGATGCTAATGAGAGGAGTACCCTATGAAAAGAACAATTATTTTATTCTCTATGATAATGACTATATTGATATTCTCGACTGTTTCATATGCAAACAGTGATATTCAGATAGCTGTAAATGGAAGCTCGCTAGGAGTAAGGGAAGTAGCTGTTTTGATGGATGGAAATGCTCTAAAATCGGAGGTGCCTTCATTTATTATGGGGGATAGAACACTTGTGCCCATAAGATTTGTGGCAGAAAGTTTTGGTGCAGTAGTTGGTTGGGATAATGATACAAGGACAGCTAGCGTTAGCCACAATGGGAATCAAGTAGATTTGTCAATAGATTCAGATATTGTTATGGTAAATGGCAATAAGGTCCAATTAGATGGAAATTCAACGCCAAAGCTTGTAACCTTTAAAGAATTAAATGACTCTAGAACTATGGTTCCTGTTAGATTTATATCAGAAGTTCTGGGATATACTGTAGGATGGGATAATGGATCTTACACAGCAGAAATAACTTCGCCATCTTCAACAAATCCACCAGAAACAACTAATGTAATGATAAATAATATTGAACTGATAAAAAGTCCTGCTGGGAATCACAGTATAAAGATTAGCAGTGATAAAGAGCTTAAATATACAACTTCTTACTTATCGGCTTCAAACAAACTTGTAATTGATATAGAGAATTCAAAGTTAAATAACTTAGCAAGCTTCAGTATACCGTATGATTTACCAGTTATGGATAATGCTATCCAAAGGGTTCAATATTCTCAATTTACAACTGATCCATATACATCAAGAGTGGTACTAACTTTATCAGAATATATAGAGCCTAAGATTGAAAAATCAAATGAGAATAAAGAGACAACAATTTATTTTAATGAAGATATTATTCAAGATAATGATAGTGTTAATTTCACAGGAAATCAAATTAATAGTATATATGTTGAGGAAGTCGATGGCAGAGAAGCTCTTATTGTAAAAGGTGTGAAAAGTTCAGATTATAATACAATGAAACTTTCAAATCCAGATAGAATAGTTATAGATATTATGGATTCGGTTTTACTTGGAGAGCAACTTCAAAGCTTTAACTATAATATAGAATTTATTGAAAGTGTTAGAGTTTCTCAGTTTATTCCTGATAGTAACTATAACGCTACTGATAATATAGTAAGGGTAGTCTTAGATATAAAGAGTGGGCAAGATAAACCAGATGTTTCCATAGTAGCTCAGGATGATAAGCTTATTATTTACCCTAAAGAGGATATGTGGAAAGATATAGAATATGAATACCTTAACAACCAAGCATTATTTAATATTAAAAATACCTCAAGGATTGAGTCAGAAGTTTTTTATGATACCGAAATGAAAGAACTGCATATTGAAATTCCAAGTACAGCCTCGGATTTACCTGAAGGGACATACGACATAAATGATAGATTAGTTAAGGAAATTAGTGTAGAAAAAACAAGAAGATATACTAACGTTAAAATAGCATTTAAACAAAATATAGCGTATAGCCTCTTATCTAGTAATGGAGATGAGACGATTTCAATTTTAGCAGCCAGAGACTCAAATATAACTCCAGGGGAAAGAACCATAGTAATTGACGCAGGTCATGGAGGTACAGAACCAGGTGCAGTAGTTGGTAAAATTCATGAAAAAGATATCAATATATCTACCTCATTAATGCTTAGAGATGCATTAACGCAGGCTGGTTATCGTGTCATTATGACGAGGGAAGAGGATGTAGCTGTTGGGCTTTACGATAGACCAATAATTGCAAATAATATCAATGCTGATTTATTTATTAGCATGCATGCTAATGCAACTTTAAAGTCAGAAGTAAATGGGTTGGAGGTATTATATTGTCCTTCTTTCGATGTAGATATAAAATTAGAAGACCAATATCCTTTTGCACAGGCAATACATGATAATATATTGGCTTTAACAAATAGATCAGGAAGAGGAATTGTTAAAAGATCTGATCTTGTAGTATTAAATAGAACATATATGCCAGCAGTTTTAGTTGAAATTGGATATATGACAAATCCAGAAGAACTATCAATAATTTTAACACAAGGTTATCAAAATTTGATTGTTCAAGGAATAGTAAATGGAGTAAAAGAATATTTAGGAGACTAAATTTACAGAGGAGGCTTGCCTCCTCTTAGGTGTTTTAATGGGAGGAAGTATATAATGGAAGTTTTTTTAGGTTATGCTATAATATTTTTTGCAAGAGTGCTAGATATGTCATTATCTACTGTAAGGACACTTATGGTTGTGCAAAGCAGAAAATTGCCTGCTGCATTAATTGGTTTTTTTGAAGTCGGCATATATATTACAGTGCTTGGCAAGGTCGTTACAGGATTAGATAATCCGATGAACTTATTAGCATATTGTGCCGGATTTGCAACAGGAAACTATGTTGGTATAACACTTGAAAATAAGATTGCGCTAGGGAATTTGTCGGCTCAAATTATTCTAAGAACTGCAAATAATGATATTTTAGTGGATACACTAAGAAAAGAAAAATTTGGAGTAACAATAATTGAAGGCCAAGGGATAGAAGGGCCAAGAGAAATTTTAAATGTGGCTTTACATAGAAAGGATCTTCAAAAACTTAAAAAAGTTGTAGATAGTGTTGACCCAAATGCATATGTAACCGTAAATAGTATTAGTCCAATAAGAGGTGGCTATTTTGGTTCAACGAAAAAGTGATAATTAAAAGGATGACATTTTGTCATCCTTTTCTGATAGAATAAAGATATAAGAAAAAAGAGGAGTGAAATTCTAATGAGAATTGACAAGAGGGAATATGATGAAAAAAGGCCAGTAAAGATAACTACCGATTATTTAATGCATCCATTTGGTTCAGTACTTATAGAGATGGGAAATACTAAAGTTATATGTACAGCTATGGTAGATGAAAGAGTTCCACATTTTTTAAAAGGAACGGGATCTGGATGGGTTAGTGCAGAGTATTCAATGCTTCCAGCAAGTACCCATACTAGAAAAATAAGGGATTCGATAAAAGGTAGAATAGATGGAAGGAATCAAGAGATTCAAAGATTAGTTGGAAGGTCACTCCGTTCTGTGATAGATTTAAAAAAGCTTGGAGAAAGGACTATATGGCTGGATTGCGACGTTATCCAAGCTGATGGAGGTACTAGAACAGCTTCAATAACAGGAGCATATATTGCGCTTGTAAATGCTTGTGAAAAGCTTTTTGAAAATGAAAGTATAAAAGAATTTCCTATAACTGGATTTGTATCAGCAATAAGTGTCGGAGTGATTAAAGAAGGTGCAGTATTAGATTTATGCTATGCAGAAGACCACAAAGCGATTGTAGATATGAATATTGTAATGGGTGATAATGGCAAATTTGTAGAAGTGCAAGGTACTGGTGAAGATGGAAATTTTTCAAGACAGGAATTAAATGAGCTTTTGGATTTGGGAGAAAAGGGCAATGCTGAGCTTATTAAAATGCAAAAAGAAATATTAGGTGAGGCAACAAAGTTGATTGAGGGGAATAAATAATGAGAAAGCTAGTAATTTCTACTGGGAATAGGAACAAGGTTAAAGAAATAAAAGAAATTTTAAAGGATTTGCCTATCCAAATTTTAACCAAAGACGAAGTGGGATTACAAGAATTAGAAGTAGTAGAAGATGGGACTACATTGGAGGCTAATAGTCTAAAGAAAGCTAGGGCTATTTCAAGCTTAGTAGATGCAATAGTAATGGCAGATGATTCAGGTTTATTTGTAGATGCACTCCATGGTGAACCAGGGGTATATTCATCCAGATATGGTGGAGAAGATGGCAACGATAGTTTAAACAACAAGGTGCTACTTAAAAACTTAGAAGGCAAAAATAGAGAAGCGACTTTTAAATCAGTTATAGCGTTTATAACAGAGGATAAAAGAGAATACACTGTTTATGGAGAATGCAAAGGAAAAATATTAGAGATTGCTAGTGGGAATAATGGATTTGGTTATGATCCAATATTTTCACCAGATGGATATGAACATTCCTTTGCGAGTATGCCAATTGATATAAAAAACAGTATTAGTCATAGAAAAAGAGCTTTAGATAAGTTTAGGGAAAAATTGATGGAGATAGTTGGTGAAGACAATGAAAATACTAGTTGTAGCTGATACTCACAATGTTACGGCAGGGATAATGGTTCAACTTCAAAAAGAAAAAGCAGATATGCTATTTTTTCTTGGTGATTTTGTAAAGGATGGAGAAGATATTAAAAGAAAACTGGAAATCCCAGCATATATAATTGCCGGCAATGGAGACTGGGCAAGCTATTATAAAAAAGAAGAGCTTGTAAAGGTAAGAGATAAAAGAATTCTATTGACCCATGGACAGCAATACAATGTTAAAAACAGTCTGCAAAGACTATATTACCATGGGATTGAAAACAGAGCAGATGTAATTTTGTATGCACATACCCATATTCCATATCTTAATTGGGAAGAAAAAGTATTAATTATGAATCCAGGGAGTCCAACTTTTCCAAGAGGTGGTTCAAATATTGGGACGTATGGGATATTAAATATCGGCTCAGAAATAACAGCAGAGATTGTAAAATGTCATCGCCTTTAAAATTTCTTCATTTAGATATGGATGCATTCTTCGCAGCAGTTGAGGAAAGAGATAACCCAGAGTTAAAAGGGCATCCAGTTATAGTTGGAGGGCGGAGTAATAGTGGAATAGTCACCACATGTAATTATATCGCCAGGGAGTATGGAATTCATTCTGCAATGCCGATATTTATGGCAAAGGAGAGATGTCCTCATGGAATATATGTGTCAGGGAGAATGGATAGATATAGGGAAGTTTCAAAAGAAGTATTTAGGGTTCTAAGAACTATTACACCTATAATAGAACCACTTTCTATTGATGAAGCTTATATGGATATATCAGGATTTGACAAAACACCTGAAGAAATTTCAGATAGAATAAAAAAGATGATATATGATGAAACAGGTCTAACATTATCAATTGGAGTGTCGTATAATAAGTTTCTTGCCAAATTAGCGTCAGACTGGAATAAACCTGATGGTTTTATGAAAATAACAGAGGACATGATGCCAGAGTTGCTCTTCCCATTTTCAGTTGGAAAGGTTTATGGAATTGGCAGAAAATCAAAGGAAAGATTAAATCAAATAGGGATTTATACTATAGAAGAGTTGCATTCATTGTCTAAAGAATTACTAATAGATTTATTTGGGAAAAGTGGCAATGAAATATACAATAGAATTAGAGGTATAGACAATAGAGAGATTCAAGTCACAAGGATAAGAAAATCCATGGGGGTAGAACGAACATTTAGGGCAACTCGAGATAAAAAAATATTACTAGAAAAGCTTTTAGACTATTCAATAGAGTTATCAAATGATTTGTCCACCAGAAATCTACATGGCAGAACATTAAGTGTTAAAATTAAAGATGAAGATTTTGAGATTCACACTAAAAGCCGTACTTTTGTTCATTATATTTGGGAAGAAGATGAGATTTACGAATTATCATCAATGCTTTTTTCTGAGATGGAGTGGAATAAGGGGCTTAGATTATTAGGGGTTTCTATTTCAAATTTGATGGATAGGGATTTAACACAACTATCATTTTTTATGAGCAGAAAAAAACAGTAAAGAAAGTTAAAGAATCTTTGATTAGAATATTGACATCGTAATTCGCAGCTGTTATAATCATATAAGTCAGCGGTTAATCCGCTTGGAGTTTGAGCGAATTATTATCCAAGGCAATTAAATTTTGTTGCTGCGGGTGTAGCTCAGTGGTAGAGCACTGGCTTCCCAAGCCAGCTGCGAGGGTTCGATTCCCTTCACCCGCTCCAAATAGTATTATGGTGGGTATGGCCTAGTCGGTTAGGGCGCCAGATTGTGGCTCTGGAGGTCACGGGTTCGATTCCCGTTATCCACCCCATTTTATTCTAGAATAGAAGCAAAAATACATGACCCATTAGCTCAGTTGGCAGAGCACCTGACTTTTAATCAGGGTGTCCCGCGTTCGAGTCGCGGATGGGTCACCACATGCGGGAATGGCGGAATTGGAAGACGCGCTAGACTTAGGATCTAGTGTCATTGACGTGGGGGTTCAAGTCCTCTTTCCCGCACCATTTAAGATCCATGTATTTGGCCTAGAGCCTTATATATGGATTTTTAATTTTACTAAGGGAGTTGAGAATGTGGATATTGTGTTTGAAAACAAGTATTATTCAAACGATGATATGTTATCTGAGTATATTAATAAAGTAATATTGAAAAAAATAAAGATACAGGGCTTTGTAATAGCTACTGTAGCGCTTATAATGGTAGTATTTTCAGTAATTAGAAACAACACCGTTTATACTGCGATATATGGAGTAGTTTTGTTTATTACAGTGACTGTGCTACTCTTGACACCATCTATGACTCTAAAGCAATTAAAAGAAAGCGATAAAAAGATACATAGAGGTAAAAAACTTCAAACACGAGTTCAGTTTGGAGATAAAATATATTTATCAGAAGGTACATTTTCACTCTCTATTGAATATGATCAAATAATAAAACAATATGATTTAGAGCATTCATATGTTTTGATGTTTGGCAAAAAAAACGGAATTTTACTCGAACCAAATAGTTTTGTACGAGGAAATTTTGACGATTTCAAAGAATTTATAAAACTAAGAACCAATTCACAATAGAATTATACAAAACCGCAGAGGCTAGCTTTAATCGCCCGAAAATAATGGTCTAATAGGAGATTATATGGATATAAAGAAAATTCTTATACTGACTTTACTAATAATTGTAGTATTAATATATAATCAAGTACAAATTTCAAATTTTAAAATAAACCAAGTTTCAATTGAATCAAAAAAAGTAAATTCAGAAATTAAAATATCGCAAATTACAGATTTTCATTCAAATAAAAATATAGATATTACAAAATTAGCTGAATCTATAAAGAAATATAATCCTAATTTCATAGTGCTAACTGGAGACATTATTGATTCCAAAACAGAGAATCTATCTTTAGCATTTGCATTAGTAGATGGGCTTAATACAGTAAATAAACCTATATATTTCGTGGAAGGAAATCACGAAGGACTGAATTCTAATAGAAATGAATTTATAGAAGGTCTAGTAGAAAAAGGAGTCTATATTTTAGATAACAAGACAACTATGCTAGATATAGAAGGAGAAAAGATAAGATTGATAGGACTACCTTTTTTCGCAGAAAAAGATGAGTTTCAGAAAGTCTTGGATAAAGCATCTCAGAGTATATACGATATAGTACTCTCACATTCTCCAAATCGACCAATTAGCTACCTAGACGATAGGATAGATCTAGTCCTTTCAGGTCACACTCATGGAGGCCAAATAAGACTTCCTATTATAGGAGGTCTTGTAGCACCGGGACAAGGAATTTTCCCTAAATATGACAAAGGACTTATGCAGTTAGAAAATGGTCCATTATTATATATAGATAGCGGTCTTGGAAATAGCTTGTTACCAATAAGATTTTTAAATCCAGTACAAATATCAGAAATCACAATTAGCCCTCTTAATTAAAAAATTAAGAGGGTTAAGTTATTTGTTATAATAATCTAAAACAGCATTTATTATTATTTCATCGGTACTATCTATATCCACATGTCTCCACGAGACATCAGCATACTCCAAATATCATGCATCTAATAGTTTTTCATCCTGATTATAAGCAAATGAATCAGATATCTTATATCTCATTTTAGCGGGGTCTATATGCCACAGTAGAACATCACTACCTTTAGCATTTTCTGTCTTGTAAACATCTCTTTTCATCCAAACATCTATTACTTTTATGCCTTCAGTAAGGTCAGTTCTTTCTTGTATTGAGTTCTTGTCAAAATACCAACTGCCAATATAATCATCTGTCACATATACAAATGAATCATCTGGACCTGTTTTTCTGTTATCTATAAATATAAAAAAACTTACTCCAATAATTAGTATTATTAATGAAAATAATATTATTTTTTTGTTCATATTAATCATCCTATCAAATTTGTTTTAAAATAATTAAAAAGCTGGATTATAGCCAGTTATATTATTTCTATCCATCCAGAGTTTCTTTGTATTTATAAGGACTTCAATATCTGGATCTTTTATGCCCTTAATTCTTTGTAAATCAGTTTGGACAGCTACTAAATCGTTATAGGTTAAAAAGGGATAATCTGTTAGACCCATTGTTCCATCAGGCATATAGGCATATATTAAGTTTCCATTAGCCATAATCCATCTATCTCTAGTAACTTTTATTCCAATTAACATTTTATCAGCAATATTTAAATATTTTATATCTTTCTCAGTTTCATAAAGCATATAGAATATATGAATAGCTTGTAGTTGGTGATTTAGTGATACGTGAGAATACTTAGCTCTAGGGTAAAAATAATCATCCACCAAATAGCCTTCGTTACCCATTGAATCGAAGAAACCATAGTGGTTATTTTCAAAATGCTTAATATAGTAGTCAGAAAGTTTTAAGTAGTTTTCTCTATATTGAGGTACTCTAAATTTTCTCCATGCAATTATGTTAGTTTCAATTGTATCTGCGTTAAATCTTGTATCAAAAAAGCCTGAACCTATTCCATAATCATTGTATAGCCAAGTGCTTCTTGGTAATGTTGGTAAAAATCCTTCTGGTTGTATGTTTTTACTCTCAATTTGAAGTAGTGCATTACCCAATATATTGGAGGCTAGACTCCCACCAGTTCTTATTAGGGAATTTGTTAGGTAGGAACTTGGAATTCGCCAGTAGGAGTTTGCTGTATGAGGTAGATAACTTGATGGACTTTTAAAATGATATCCATCAAATAGAATACGTGCGTTTTTATCAAAATCATAGTTTCTCCATATTAAGTTTAAATTAGGTTTATTTAAATCCACTAGAATATCTTTTGATCCAAGTCCCCATAATATCCCAAAAATATTTTCGGTAAGATTATATGAGTAATTAATTAAATAGCTAGAACCTACTTTTTTAATACTAATAGGAAGACTACTTTGGCTATCTACAGTACCGCTTCCTAAATCTTTGTATGTATAGCCCTGACCAAGTATTAGATTATAACTATCTGTTGATAAAAAAAGAATTTTCCCAGAAGGGAGTGGACCATCCTTTAGAGGTATAGTTACAAGTTGTTTATTATTATCAAAATAGCTCAAAGTACCAGATTCTCCAGGCAAATAATACCCAGTCCAGTATTTAAAGGGTTTACTGGATTCGATTTTTCTGATGAAAAACTTTCCAATTCCATTGTAATTGAAGTTATGTTGAGTGTAATGGCTAAAATCATTTATTATAATTGTTTCTTCAGTAGTACTCATTGCATTTATTTTTAGGGGCCTAATTAAGAGCATCAGTAATAATACGAAAAATAAAGAGTATATTGTCTTTTTTAGATGCATTTTATCCTCTCCTTTGAAGTTCATTATATCAGTAATACCCTAAATTATATATTAATATACAGTTACAATATTAAATCACTTTATCTGCTGTATAAATTAGTGGTATAATAAGCATATAATGAGCTTAAGGAGGTTTAGCATGGATTATAAAGAGACTAGAGACAAGGCACGAGAAATATTATCTCCAATTTGTTTAGTTTGCAAAGAATGTAATGGAGTTGCATGTGCTGGGAAGACACCAGGTGTAGGTTCAAAAGGGACAGGGAATACTTTTAAGAGAAATTATAACTTCTTACAAAGAATTCATCCAGTTATGGATACTATTTATCATGACGAAGGCTACAATATAGAAATAGAGTTATTTGGGAATAGATATGAAGCACCTATATTTATAGCGCCAATTGGTGGAATAGATATTAATTACGGTGGAAAGTTAACTGAAGGTGAGTATGATCAAAGAATTGTCAAAGGAGCTGTAGATTCTGGGATTTTAGCATTTACAGGTGATGGAGCAAACGATCAATACTTCCTTGACCCACTTAAAGTAGTAGAAAAAATGGGTGGACAAGCTATTCCAACGCTAAAGCCTTGGAAAAATCCTAATGTTATAGAAAAAATCAGAATAATTGAGAAGCTGAATGTTCCTGCTTTTGCAATGGATATAGATTCAGCAGGACTTGTGCATTTAGCAAAATCTGGAAAACCAGTTTCATCTAAATCAGTGGAGGAGTTAAAAGAAATAGTACAATCGACTGATTTGCCATTTATTATAAAAGGTGTTATGTCAGTAAAAACAGCCATGAAAGCTGTAGAAATAGGAGCTTATGGAATAGTTGTTTCAAACCATGGTGGTAGGGTTCTAGATAATCAAGAAGCAACAACCGAAGTACTTAGAGAAATAAAACTAGCAGTTGGTGATAAAGTTAAAGTGTTTGTAGACGGAGGAATCAGAACAGGTGCAGATGTTTTTAAAGCCTTGGCACTTGGTGCTGATGCCGTTCTTATAGGAAGACCATACGCAATAATGGCTTTTGGTGGTGGAGCAGAAGGAGTTAGCTTGTTAACAGAGAAACTAAAAGCTGAACTAAAAGAAACTATGATTATGACTGGATGTAGTAAACTATCTGATATAACTTATGATATGATAAGTATAAGCATATAAAAAAAGGAGGAACAAAAATGCCAATATTACAAGTAGAATTATTAAAAGGAAGAACCACAGAGCAAAAAAGAGCTATGGCAGAAAAAGTAACACAAGTACTAGTTGAAACAGTGAATTGTAAACAAGAAGATGTAAAAATTATAATCAGAGAAATGGAAAGAGAAAATTATGCAACTGGCGGAGTTTTAATGCTAGATAAGTAGTTAAGTTAACCCGTTAAGGAGATGGACCTTAACGGGTTAAATATTTAAACGCATACAATTAAAATTTGATATAATAGGCAGTATAAAAAGGTGGGTAGATGAATGAAAACAACCAGAATTTCAAAAAAAGAAGCTGTAAAAAAGAAACAATTATTTTGGCAAAAAACAATAACTGTATTATCAGTTTTATGGGTTGTTTTTCAGCTTTATTTTACTACCATAGGAACAATGGAGGCGATAGTATTTCGAGCGATAACGGCAATGCTATTTTTGATATTTTGTTTTTTAATTTATCCAGCTAACAAAAAAAAACCACCTCAAAAGTCTCCATCAAAATTAGATTTGATTTTAATAGTTATAACTATTTCCGTATTTTTATATTTTATTTTAAACTACAATAGGATAGCCTTAAAAGGTGGATTTGTAACTGATTATGAAAATATAATTGGACTAATAGCAATATCAATAGTGTTTATTGCTGCTAAAAGATCTTCAGGAGGAATAGTTTGGCTTGCAGGTATATTTGTTTTATATGATTTTATAGGAAGACTTATTCCAGGCACTCTAGGGCATGCTGGCTTTTCAGTTTCTAGAATAGTAGGACATATGTTTTGGGGAAGTCAGGGTATATTTGGCAGTGGAATAGGAGTTGCATCTACATATATATTTGTATTTATTTTATTTGGAGCATTTTTAAATAGGAGTGGATTTTCAAGATTAGTAAATAATATTTCTTTGGCATTAGTTGGGAAAACTGCTGGAGGACCGGCAAAAGTTGCTGTTATGGTATCAGGTTTACTTGGAATGGTAAATGGTTCTGCAGTAGCAAATGTAGCAACTACAGGAACAATAACAATTCCAATGATGAAAGACCAAGGATACAAGGCAGAATTTGCGGCGGGAGTAGAGGCAGCGGCATCTACAGGAGGACAATTTCTACCGCCAGTTATGGGAGCGGTAGCATTTTTAATGGCTGAATACACAGGGGAATCATATTCAGTTGTAGCGCTTGCAGCAACAGTGCCAGCAGTATTATATTACTTTGGATTAATTCTATCTGTGCATTTTGAAGCAAAGAGGACAGGGCTTCAAGGCTTAAACGAAGAATCTATTCCTAATGCATTTAAAGTTCTGAAAAAAGACGGACATCTATTATCACCAGTGCTATCATTACTTGTATTAATGGTAATGGGTTATACACCTTTATTTGCTTGTGTAGCCTCAATATTTGTTATAATAGTTACTAGCTATATCAGGAAGCGTACTAGAATGGATATAGGTATGATTATAAAAGCTTGCGAAGATGGAGTTAGAGGAGTTATTGGAGTAGGCGTAAGTTGTATTATTATAGGCGTGATAATAGGAAGCGTCTCATTAACAGGGCTTGGACTAAAGTTTGGGTTCTTAATGCTTAAGATTGTAGGACCAGGGGAGTTATTAAAAGCAGGAATTATGGTTGCAATAATGAGTATTATTCTTGGAATGGGTGTTCCAGGAATTGCAGCATATGTAATAGTAACAGCTGTAGCAGTTCCAGTTATGATAAAAGTTGGAGCAGTGCCTATTGCAGCTCATCTATTTTGCTTGATATATGCATCGTTATCAAATATTACTCCACCAGTTGCAATATCGGTTTATGTAGCATCAGGAATTGCAAAATCTGACTTTTTTAAATCATCAATTCAAGCAGTTAAGGTTGGACTTTCAGGATTCGTTTTGCCATTCTTTTTTTTACTGAACCCAATTTTACTACTTGGAGTTGCGGATGAAGGAGTGAGCATAGTTAAAATTGTGATTGCTATAGCTGGAGCAGCTATGGGGATATATTTTCTTTCAGCAGGAACAAGTGGCTGGTATATTAGGAGAAGTAATATTATTGAAAGGTTTATATTTATAGCGATAGGACTTTTACTTATTCATCCACAAGCGGGCACTGATTTAATTGGAATAGTTCTTGTGATCATGGTAACTATTTTTGAAATATATAATAAGAGAAGAAGCCATAAGTCTAGAATATTTTATTAATATTTGATAGGATTATCGTATACGAATTATAAGGAGGGCAAGTCTTGAAAAAAATAGTAGTTGTATTTTTAGCAATAATTTTAACTATAGGTCTTTTAGTAGGATGCAATAATACAGAAAAAGAAACAGTGTATCTAAAATTTCCAACAGCATCAACAACAGGTTCAATATATCCAATCGGAGCGGCTATAGCAAATCTGTGGAATGAAAACATTGAGGGGTTAAATGTATCTGTAGAAGCATCAAACGGAGGAGTACAAAATTTAAATCTAGTTGCAGAAAAAGAAGCTCAAATAGGAGTAGCAGTTACAAATATTATGACTGAACAAAAAAATGGCACAGGAGTTTTTGAAGATATGCAATATGATGGTATTAGAGTATTAACAGCACTCTATTCAAATTATAATCAAGTAGTTGTAAGTAAAGATTCTGGAATAGAAACTCTAAGAGATATAAAAGGTAAGAATTTTGCACCAGGAGCACCAGGAAGCACACCTGAAGTTGAGACAAATGTCCATCTTAGTGCGGCGGGTCTTAATTATCCAGATGATTTTAAACCGCAATTTGTTGGTTTTACAGAGTCTATTGATTTAATAAGAAACAAGCAATTAGATGGAGCATGGCTTCAAGCAGGGATACCAACATCAGCAATTACAGAAATCACATCAACAGCAAATGGGAAACTAATTTCAATTGATGAGGATGTTATAGAAAAACTGGTAGCAGAATATCCTTGGTATAATAGAGCAATAATTCCAGCAGGAACATATGAAGGTCAAGATGAAGATATAATAACAACAAGCTTAGTAATAACAATATTTGTAGACGAGAGTTTACCAGAAGAAACCGTATACCAAATGGCAAAAGTATTTTGGGAAAATATAGATTCACTACAAAACACACATAATGCAATAAAAGGACTAAAAGTAGAAACAGCAGTACAAAACCTAGCAGATCTACCACTACATGATGGAGCCGCAAGATACTATAAAGAAGCCGGAGTCCTAAAGTAAAAACAAAGGGGACGGTTCTTTTTGTCCCTGATTTATCTAAAAATTCTGACATTACTTGCAAGAGGTGATAATATGCCAAGAAGGGCTAGAGAACAAAGTCCTACCGATTTTTACCACATAATGATTAGAGGAATAAATAAGGAAAAAATATTTGAGAAGAGTAAGCATAAGAAATTTATGATTGAGATTCTTAGCCAAAGTATTGAAGAGCTTCAAGTAGATATTGGAGCATATTGCATAATGGATAATCATATGCATCTGATAATGAAAGGTGATTTATTCGAGATTGCTAAACTTATGAAAAAGATAAATATTAGATTTGCAATGCGTTACAATAATAATTTGGATAGAGTGGGGCATGTATTCCAAGATCGTTATAGAAGCGAGAATATTTATAATGACAATCATCTACTCAATGCGGTAAGTTATATTCATAATAATCCTGTTAAAGCGGGAATCTCAAAAGAGATTCAAGATTATGAATGGTCAAGTTACTTGGGATATTTCACAAAAACTAACCTAAATATCTCTGATAAAATAAAAGACATGGTTATTGAACTAGCTGGAGGTGTAGGAGGACTTAGAGAATTCCATGAAAAAGAAAATATCACAGTATTTATTGATACTGAGGAGGAAGTTAAAATTATTAAAGATGAAATTTTTAATAGAACAATCTCAGGATTTTGTCAAAAAGAGGGGATTAGAGATGCTTCTCAAATAAAAAGAGACCCTGAAAAGATAGATAATCTTATAAAAATCTTGTTAGGCCAAGATGCTTTTACTTATAGAGAAATAGCAGAAGTTTTGGAAGTGAATAAAAATTACGTTTATAAAGTAAGTATTGATAATTAGTCTGTAAGAAGAAAAGGGGGAATATGAAATTGGGACAAAAAGAACCGTCCCTTTTGTTTAGGGCACTTTTGTGAAGTGAGATAATACATGTGTGACATAAAACAATAAAAAAAGAAGGACCTCTGATATAATGTTAGTCACGACAACAAAACAAGTATCGGAGGGATCCTTCTAATGAAACTAATTATAACAGAAGAA
>JAVERT010000049.1:0-9206 GCA_034006985.1 Gudongella sp. | reverse complement strand
CCTCACGGGAAGGGAGGGGCTCAGGCACGTCGTGTTCAGGTTCGGCGCCACGGCCCCCGTGGCCCTGGCGGTGTTCACGCTGTGCTCCGCATGGCAGCTCTGATACATGAGAATCAAGGAGATTCTGACGACGCAGTTTGCAAAGGGGAATGGACCGGAGGGTCGGGCGTCAGACCGTACAGGAACGTGCCGTCGGAACACCGCTTCGCGCGGAGGGCGAAGAGGTCCTCCGTGCATCCGGATGCTTCGCCGAGGATCCGCGTTATCTCGCTCATGCGCTGCGACGAGAAGTCCATCTCGCCGATCCCGACGAGTTCGCGGATGTATGACGATTCGAGCGTGAGCCGCGTGTCCATGAACGCGGTCGGGGCCATGGCCTGGCCCATGGCCAGGGCCAACATCGCATCGGAAGCATCGCCGAATGATGCTCTCAGGTCCTCGCGAAGATGGATGTCCCCGGCGATCTTCGAGACGAGCATGGATCCTCCGTAGTTCAGGGTCTTGAACTTTCCATCCCGAAGACTGAATTTCAACGAATCTGTGTCGACTTTCTTAGGAATCAGGTTCCCGCTTTCGGGATCCACGACTCCGAGATACTCTTTACGAGACACGGGATACTTCTTGCCTGGAACCCTCTCGGATGTGGATCTGTAGGCGTATCTCTTGCCGATTCTATCTTCATAGCGGATCGTCATGGTATTACATATATTGAGCCACAACCATTCAATGCCTCTTCTATATGTGTGGTTTATATACGGTTTATTAAGAGAAACAAAACAGAAAAATGTAGCTACACGCTTGTAGCTTGTCATCCAGGGATTACGGATTCATTCTTTATTATATAATAACCATTACAACTTTATGATGGACGGTGACAACGATAGGTTCGACCCAATCGAATCCTCGGAAAACATAATCGCCTCATATCGCAGATACATCCATTCCGTTTTCGAGACCGACGATCCCGAGTACAACAGACTTCTTGACGAGGCAATCGCAGGAGAAAGTATCGGAAAAGGCCCGATCCTCGAAATCAGCAAGAGGTATGAGCGTTCTTCTTCCGTCCAGTCGCTTATCGATGATGAAACGCTCTCCAAGGATTTCGCAAAAATCCTCCCAGTAGACGCTTCGAAGTTCATCCTCTACAGGCACCAGGAGGACGCCATCAGGAAACTGTCAGTTCCAGACTCCGCCGGACGCTATCACAGCGCGGTCATCACCACTGGAACGGGTTCTGGAAAGACCGAGAGTTTCCTTTTCCCAATCATCAATGAACTGATGAGGGAAAAGGAACAGGGTAAGCTCAGGAAGACCGTCCACGCGCTCCTTCTGTATCCCATGAACGCTCTGGCGAACGACCAGATCGACAGGATACGCGATTACCTCAGAGATTACTCGGACATCACCTTCGGATGTTTCACCGGAGATACAGAACAGACCCGCGAAGATGCCCTGAAGAAGTATCAAAATGTCCACTACAGAATCGATTCCGATACCGGAATCAAGAATCCGGTTGAACCTCTCGCCAACGAGAAGATCTGCAGGGACGAGATGACGAAGGACGAACCTCCAAACATCCTCATTACAAACTACGCCATGCTTGAGAGACTCCTTATTCTCCCGAAGAACGAGAACCTGTTCGGAACCGCAGATGATAACGACTGGAAGTTCGTCGTTATCGACGAAGCCCATACATACAACGGTGCAAAAGGAAGTGAGTTCGCCGTGTTGCTCCGCCGTGTTGCTTCGCGTGTGAACAAGCACAACCTCCGTTTCATCCTCACCAGTGCCACTATCGGGGAGGATGGGGAAGAGGACAAGGTTGCCGAATTCGCACAGAAGCTCTGCAACGTTCCCTTCGATGCTGAAGACGTAATCAAATCGACTCCTTTCAGAATCGAAGATCCTCCTTCAATGACACCTCTCGGGCCGGAGTTCTACAGGAAAATCGCCAAATGTCTGAGGGAGAATCACAACGACCTCGACAACGCATGCGAAGAACCTCTCGACACTTTCATGGGAGGAGAGCTTGCAGAGATCGAGGAAACATACGGAGAGACCGTCACGGATCCGAGGGATTCGCTCTATTCGATGATCTCTAGGGATGATATTTACTTCAAAATCCGCGACCAGCTCGAAGATTGTCCTCTTGATGTAGAAGAACTCTCCAGAAAATCGGGAATTCCCGTTGAAGATATCACCGACTTCATCGCATGTTCCTCAATGGCTTCAATCAAATCCGGAAAGGACCGCGTGAAGCTCTTCGACGCAAAATACCACATGTTTCTCAGGGGTTTCAACGGAGTCTATATCACACTGGCCCCGAACAAGAACCTTTCCTTTGCTACATCCGATAACCGTACGGTGAACGGGGAGAAGATGCACGTTTTCCAGATTTCCACCTGCTATAACTGCGGTGCGATTTATCTCCTCGGAAAACGGAAGGAGGGAATCTTCGTTCAGCCCAAGTCCGCCGGAGACGATATTACTGATTCGCACCCGTTCCTCCTCTGCAACCAGGAGGAGATTGCCGAGCTAGACCCGACCAACAACAAAGACCTGTTCTATGTATGTGCCAGATGCGGTTCTGTAGGTTCGTTCCCCGATTCCAGACCTTCATGCGGATGCGGAGAAGAATATCTGAAAGTCATCAGGCAGGCAAACGACAAGGAAGGAAAGAACTGCTCATGTTTCAGGTGCAATCAGAGGAACAACATCCGTGGAGTCCTGAGAAGTCTTTACCTTGGACAGAGAGCGGTCACATCCGTTCTCATGACCTCGCTCTTCGGAGAGCTCTGCAAATCCCAAGACAGTCGTATCCTGGCGTTCTCTGACAGCCGCAGGGCAGCAGGAGAATTCCCGATAATCGTAGAGGAATCCCATCACAACCTCCTCATGCACCGTATGATCTTCGAGATTGTCAGAAAGAACGAAAAGCTCAGGTCCGAAGGAATTTCGTTCGAACAGTTCAGACTTCAGCTCGAGAGCCTTCTGAAGAATGAACTCGGGTTCGATGATGACAAGGCGGAACGCGAATCGTGGGAGTATCTGGTGCGTGAGCTCTGCAGCCTTAACAGCAAAAAATCTCTTGAATACAACAACATGATTCTGTTCGAGATCAGCCCAGATATAAAGCTGCCCAAGCTGAATACCTTGAGCGAAGAGGAAACGCGCGAACTATACAATGTTCTCGTAAAGAACATCCTTGATCGCAACGCTGTTGTCTGCAAGAGCGATTTCGGATATGATGGTCTCGATTACCGTAGTAACATCGGTATGAAGTCGGTTCCCGGAAAAACCGACGCATATCCCACAAAGAAGGTCAAGCAATATATCGAAAACGTCCTTTCCCGCGACAGTACAGATATCAAGGAAGTAAATAGGGAGATTCACGTAACCGAACGCATTCTCGTTACTGACAAGAAAGGAAGGTGCGTCGACGTCAAGAACATCAGTGTGACGGTTCCCCACGGACACTATCACTGCACCAACTGTCAGAAGAACTATCCATTCGGTGTGAAGAACCGCTGTATCCTTTGCGGTGAAGAAGCCCTGGAGTGGATCCCCCAGGAAGTGTTCGAAGGAGATTCGAACAAGATCGCTCTAGACCTCAGCGACCATTACGTCTGCCAGTACGCAACGATGCCGATGCGCGACATCAGGATCAAGGAGCACAGCGGTCAGATCAGGAGAGAGGACGGTTACAAAATCCAGTCCGACTTCAGGGAGAAGTGCATAGATGCGATCAGCTGTTCCACCACTTTCGAGATGGGTGTGGACATCGGAGACCTAAACACAGTATTCATGAGGAACATGCCCCCATCCCCTGCGAACTACATCCAGAGGGCAGGACGTGTCGGAAGGAGCGTCAATTCGTTCGCCTACATTCTTACATTCTGCAAATCACAGGCACACGACTCCTACTTCTTCAGAGACCCTGAGCTGATGATCCGTGGAACCGTTCCGGTACCGACAATAGAAGTGGACAATCCCCGCATCATCCAGAGGCACATCAACGCCATTGCGTTCAGTCATTACTGGGCGGACAATGGAGTAACGAAGAAGGTCCAGGATATTTCCGACAATTTCGCGAACATTAAAGATTACATGCTTAATCCGAAGAAAGATCTCATCGACGAGCTGAAGGACGTCGTTCCCGCCCATATGCAGGGTGACGGCGATACCCAGTTCGATTTAGACGGGCTCTCCTGGACAGACGATATGTTCGATGATAAGAACGGACGTCTCGTCAACGCGATTGCCGATTACGACGGGCAGATAAGCTATCTAAAAGAGAAGTTCCCTGACATCGATGGATACAGGAGAGATCTGAACGTCGAGAACATTGAGTTTCTCTCGAACAATCTCATCATTCCGAAGTACGCGTTCCCGGTGGATTCCGTAAGGCTGATGCCCAGGATTACCGAGGGATACAACGACGAGTTCAATCTGAACAGAGACCTTTCGATGGCCGTCACTGAATACGCTCCGGGAGCACAACTTATCGTCGGGAAGAAGCTTGTAACGAGCCGTTATGTGAAGAAGCCGTTCGGAATCGAATTGAACACATGGAATTTCGGAGTGTGCAAAACATGTTCGAAGATTACGATTCGTCTTGAATCAGATAGTGACAATCCTGATGAGGGAATAACCTGCGACTGTGGAGACAAGCTGTTCATGCAGCAGATGCTCATTCCGAAATACGGATTCGTCTACGACAGCGCAAAACCCGTGAAGAACGCATTGACCAGCATCCCTATCAGATATTACAGCAGCGAAGTGTCATTCAGCGGAAGTCTGACGGAAACGAGGCTTACACACACGATTGCCGTCAACGGAACGGAGATCATCGCACAGCATATGGTGAACGGGAGGCTGGCAAGCATCAACAGGCAGAAGTTCAAGGTCTGTCTGACGTGCGGATATGCATGCCCCGTCAGTGAGTGCTTGCCGGAAGAACATAAAACCCCCTGGAATAGAAACTGCGAGAAATCGCGGGTGATTTCCCGCTATCTCGGTCATGATTTCAGGACAGACATCGCAGTCATCAAACTGAATGTACCAGGCATGAGCAAAGAGACAGCCTTTTCGACCATGTATGCCCTTATCGACGGTCTGTCTGTCGGATTTGGTATAAATCGTATGGAAATTGGAGGATGTCTAGTCGACATGGATGAAAGCTATGCTTTTGTCATCTTCGACAGGACTCCGGGAGGAGTCGGATACGTCAGACACCTTACCAATGCCGCCGACTTCCAGAAAGCCGTCGACAGCATCTTCCCCACACTTGAGAAGTGCGATTGCGGTGATGCCGAAGGTCACGGATCCTGCTACAAGTGTCTGAGGGCTTTCGACAATCAGTTCTATCATGACGGGCTCGACCGCAAGCTTGCAATCAACATGCTTTCACCTTTCAGGAGTCTTTGAGATGGGTTTCGAGGAGATCATAGAAAAGCTCGTTCCCATCTACCAGAAAGCGGATGCACAGCTTTCCAACGAGAAATTTTCATTCCTGTCTCAGATCGATCTATCGGAAGAGGAGTTCGACTGCCTGAAAGACAACTACATCACAATTTTTGCATTTTCTTCACCGACCCTTGACGAAGAGCTCAACCCCGATGCGAAAATCTGCAATCTTCTTACGAGTATCGTTGCCGTTGATTCTGGATTCGTCAAGTACAATGATGAAGGGTATTGGGACAACTTCAGTAATTATCTGGACCGCAGATATGAATTTTCAAACAAAGACAGAGGAGAAATCCGCAGGATTGTTGAAAGAACAGTCCACAGGTATGGACTCGACATCGATTATGAAATTGAAGGGGAGTCCGTTCAGAAGAACATCAACGCGGTTCTCATGCAGACATTCGTTCCGGTCAATTATCTGAGCTCGTTCTTCGATTACGCGTATTCCGTTTACGATGACGTCAGGGATGACGAGAAGTACAACGACCTCTACGGTTATTTCGAAGACTTGGCCGTGAATTTCAGGGTTCCCCTGAAGCAGGATAATTCCCAGACGGCTTCGATGGGAGGGAACAAGCTTATAAATTCCACAAAGCGCGTGATGAGGGATCCGAACGCTTTCGGTCCGATTCTAGAAAAGATATTCACACGCTTTGATACCAACAATACAAGGAATGAGGATACCGACCTTGGACGTTTCGAACAGCCTTTCAACGAATGGTTTACAAAGAACCAGGAGATCATCAGACGTTCTAAGGGTCGCCGCCACAAGAGTGCGAGGTTCTACCTAGACGATGAAGACCTCCTGGGACTGATAGTTCCGGACCAGATAATCGGTGAGAAGAAAGACAGCGGACTGCTCGTTCTCTCTTCTCCCGGAAAGCAGGATGTCGTCATCAAAGCCGATGTGTACTCCGATACCAACGGGAAGAGGATAAGAGAGTACAGGTTCGGAAGGAAGTTTACGTTCTTCGAGAAGTTTGAACTCTACCTCAACGAGAAGAACATCACTCCATCCCTGAACATGGAGCGTTTTCTCATCTTCAATTCGTACAGGGAACAGATAGATTCGCCTGTGGACAAATTGTTCTATGTTGCCGTGAACAGCGGTGTTGAGATTGTTGCGGATAACTGCAACCTGTACACCAAGATCGAGGGTGTGAGGATATTTGCCATCCACGGAAAACCTGCAAGTACTGTGACCATAGGAGACAGGCAGTACTTCATAGGGAGAGGTCTAGAGAAGGTCAGGGCATCCATCGGAGCGTCCGATACCGGAATCGTGTGCCAGACCGACGGAATCAGTATTCCCGTTCTCTCTAAACACCCTACCGTCTGCTTCGACGTGGGCAAAAAGGCCGCAAGGAAATCCTATGTTGAACTTATACGCGGAGACAGGACAATCTGCCCGTTCCGTCTCGGTCACGCTTACGACGATGACGTGAATTCTCTTAAGGTAATAGATTTAAATTCTGGTCCGAACGTCGAGTTCACTCCTGGAAGGTACGAGCTCAAAATCAGGATTGGGGGAGAGACCGAATCGTACGGATACTTCCTCCTCTCGGATGCCCGTGCGAAATTCGCCGAAAAGCTCTACCGTGAGGAATGTACGAGCACAGTGGATTTCGGTTCTGATATAGTTCCGGTAAAGGAATTCAACACATTCGACGATGCGGTCAGGTGGGACCAGGAATTCGACGGGAGAGAGTATCAATTCGCTGTTCCGATTCCGTCGCTGAAGTACGATCTTGGTTACGGAGAAATGTTCGTCAGCAAGCTCGAGCTCGGAGATCTCGGAACGAACATCGAGATCAAGTGCCCTCTTTTCTCCAAACCGCGCCTCGTCATCAAATATGATAAGAAGAAGGTCTACAGGAAGAATCTCAGGACCGACTCGTTCTATTTCGATATCTCTGACATCAGAACCGAGATGGAAAAGCGTAAGCCAGCTAAGTGCGTCCTTCTTCTGTCCGAAGGAGGGGTCGATGAGGAGATCTTTTCGATTGCTACTTCCTCGATCGTCGAGGCCTCGGAAAACAAGAACAGGACGGAGCTTACCGTTGTTGCCAAACATATCGCAGACGGAAGCACGATCGACTGCATCGTCGAGAAAGATCTTGACGTCAATACGTTCACGCTATCTGAGGAAGAAAAGTCCGTCATAGATGTTTCCGACAGTTGCAGAGTGACTGTGAAGGAGATTGCTTCCGGAAAGGAAGATAACGTTCTTTACACAGGGAGCTTTAACTTTGTTGAGGTACTAGAAGATACAGATGTCAGGGGAGACTGCAATTCCATAAGGAGCATGATTAAGGTCAGTGTGGATTTCATGAACTTCTACGTCGATGGAAACCAGTTCATTTGTATGTTGAACAACGGCAGCAAATATGATCCGAAAGAAATCCTGAAGAAATCCGAAGAGCGCTGGTCCAAGATGATTGGCATCAATAAGAAGGACATGAAAATGAAATCCATGTTCATGAAGGCCTGCGATGCAGTAAGGGAACGTATCGTCATGGATGAGCTGGAAAGAGGAAATAGAGCCGCCCTGGAAGCTTTGACGAAGAAGTTTGATGGGACAGACTTTTTTGAGTTATTTCAAAAGTCAGTCGCAATTAGTTAAATGATTTTTATCCACTCTATTCAATTGAAATGACGTTCAAAGAGAAGCAATAACTTCGTGAGTTTTTTTAGTTAAGATAGCCGATATTGCCAGTAGAACCAGTTTTTCACATCTCCATGATTTGTACTCTACACATTCACTTCGGAAATCAAGAGGTTCTATCAGACACTAATGGGATTCAATGCCGACACTCAATTGGATAGGAAAGGATGCTATATTCAATCATCACAAAGAAATTCCATATTGCGTGCTTGATAGAAAATATAGTTATGATTCCGAGGACCAACATATCGAAGATGACGGTTCGGAAAACGTGATTATTCATGGAGACAATCTGTATGCACTGAAGCCTCTACTTCCCAAATATGAGGGGAAAATCAAGTGCATCTTTATCGATCCCTCATACAATTTTGGTAAAGAGGGATGGGCCTACAATGACAATGTTAGTGGAGATTCGTTCATGCGCTGGCTCTAAGAGACCCTTAAAGGAGAGACAGTAACCACCGACGATCTTTCTAGGTATGACAAATGGCCCTGTAGCAGAATCATATCTCGAAAGTATTGTAATAATCCAGGAAATTTCTGATGCGGCTAAGAGAGCTCACGATTCAAGTGAAGGCAGCGATAGGTTCGACGAGAACGATTTCCACACAAGGCTGTCTCCGGAAGATTGGCTGACCTTCGATCCTAAATCTGTTCTAGGGTGTGAATCACAATCGTCCGAACTGCTTCTAACAGACGAAGAGAGAAAAGAGATCATCGATGTGTTCAAGCCCTACCACCCGGGCGAAGTATTGGATGAACAGGCTGAAAAAGACATCATCGCGGTTTATCGGACACTTTTGGAAAAGTACGTCCTATATGCGCTGTCTCTTATCGGATATTCATACCATGCCCTGCTATATTTCATGAATTCAGCATGGATAAAAGCTACAATGACACCTTTACCGAAAACAACCCGCATTCCAATGTTCCCGGGCCGTCTCAAGACTGAGTCAACATTCAGGCACGTCGTGTTCAGGTTCGGCGCCACGGCCCCCGTGGCCCTGGCGGTGTTCACGCTGTGCTCCGCATGGCAGCTTTGAGCCGGGGACGGTTAAATACCCGCAAAGGGGTT
>JAVERT010000048.1:0-9700 GCA_034006985.1 Gudongella sp. | reverse complement strand
TAGAGAGATACAAGGCGAGTCACCCCGGAGAGGAGGTCTTCCTGGACGGGGACCTCCATGCGTTCGTCGCCCGGGAGGTGGCCTGATGGCATTCCGCCGGGTCGCATCCCGCCCCACGGAGGAGGAGGCACGCCCCCTTATCCTCCAGGCCCTCGACCGGGGGCCCATGACCATGCTCGACATCCGTCGGGAGGTCCCTGCGGGGACCACGACGCTGTACGCGGCCCTCGGCACCCTCCGGGAGTGCGGTGCGGTTGACGTCACTCGCACCCGCCCTCGGGTATTCACTCTCGCGGAGGCGGGCGAATGACCGCCACCTACGACGGCAGGCTCCTCATGAAGGAGAAGACCGTGGAGCCGTGCTGTGCCCGCATGTCCGAGGCCCTCTGCCTGGAGGCTGTCAAGACCGGCACTCTGTCCAAGCAGCGGATCCTGAAGATATCCATCGGTCCCCGGTGGATGGTCCTCCGGTACTGCCCCTTCTGCGGGGCGGAGGTGGTCGGATGACCAGGGTGATGATGGCCTGCGGGCACATGGCCAACACCGCACACCGGACCGGCGGTCGTCTCGCCCCCATCTGCGCGATATGCGGATGCAGCGAGGTCGTGGACGCCCCCGTGCTCCCCGAGGGCAGGGAGGCTAAGTGCTCCTACTGCGGGAGGACGCGGTCGTCGAGCATCAGGCTCCCGTTCTTCCAATCGAGGCCGGACATGCCGTTCGACCGCTACTACTGCGGATGCCTGGGGTGGGAATGATGACGCGCCAGTCAGAGGTCCTGGACGTGATACTCGCCCACCCGGGGGGCATCCGGACCGTGGACATCGCAGAGGCCCTGGAGGGCTACGACCGGTGGAGGCGCCACAGCCTCATCCGCGAGACCTACACCAGGTGCAGGAGCCTGGAGAGGTGGGGCGACATCTGGCACGAGCTGATAGACGGCCAGGCTGTATGGTCTCCGATGGGGGTGGAGTGATGCGCTCCCATGAGTCCCACCTCCGGAGCCTGGATGTTGACGAGACATACACCCGCAGGCACGTGGAGCGCGTGACCGTCCGTCTCCCGCCGGTCTCCGTCTATGTGGAGGTATCTGACGAGTGCACAGACGAGGAGCGTCTGGATGTCGCGGTCAGGTCCATCATGGACCCGGACACCGAGGAGGTGCTGGAGGACCTGGGGGTCTTCGCCGATGAGATATCCCTCTACGGGTGGGAACCCGCGGGGTGGTGATATGGCGTCCAAGTGCCCGGTCTGCGGGACCACGACCTACGGCCCCATGTCCCCCGCCCAGGCGAAGGGCTTCCTCGCCGCGGGCAAGACCACCTGCTTCGCATGCGCGACCTCGATACAAGTCATCTACGATCCCGAGGGCGACTGTATGCACACAAGGGTGAGGGCATGAGTCGTCGCGACTTGGAATCCGTAGCCGTGAGGATCGGCGATATGGAGTATGGGGACGAGATCCCCGAATATATTCAGGCTTTCGCCAAGAACCGCAAGGTCGTCATCTGCTACGGCGGTTCCGACGACCTCTTCGAGATGCGCGGAGCATCCGATGAGGAGCTGGGGGCATGGATCGGAGACAAGGGAGGAGTCAAGGCGTTCAAGAGCACACACGGGAGGGAGATCATCGCCGAGTGGTGCAGGTACGGCACGATATCATGGACGTACAAGACGGATATCCCGTCGGAGAGCTTCATCATCAACGAGGACGGGAGGCCCTATTGTATCGGTCTCGTATTCCGCGCCGAAGACGGCGAGGAATGGGGGGAGGGGATATGACCGATCTGGGGGTGATTCTACGCGCCATCAGGGACACGCCCCTGACGGTGGAGGAGATGGTCGCATACACAGGGTACACCGAGACCGGCATAAAGGCCGCCATAGAGTACATGGTCCTTCGCCCAGACGAGTACACGCTCCGGTTGACCGTGTCCAAGGATGGCAAGACCTTCGCCTATCAGTCTTTCCCGCTCATGGGGGCGGTCTGATGGGGTCCCGCGAGGATATCATCCGCCAGGTCATCGGCGACTCCGATGAGTGGTACACCGCAGGCGACATCGCCCGCGCGTACTACGGCCCCGGCATCACGGGGAGGCACTGGATGGGATACTCCACAAATCTACACATAAGCCTGAAGAGCCTGTGGAAGTTCGGGATCGTAGAGAGGGGGGAGTCCGTCCGGTGCGGTCGTCCCTGTGAAGTCTGGAGGTGGGTCGGATGACCGGCATGACCATCGACCGCGTGGAGGCTCTGCTCCAGACGCACGGGCGCGATTCATATGTGACCGCCCGCGACCTGCTGGTCGCCGAGGGCATTCAGTGCGACACGCGGACCCTTCAGGGCGTCTCGTCCCGCCTCTCCACGCTCACCCGCCAGCACATCGCCGTCCGCGTCCCCGTGCGCGTGCATGGCGGGTCCGCATACGCGTACATGATCGCGGAGGCGTCGGCATGATGCCCACCGCATCCCTGCTGGAGATGGCCTACGCCCTCCGGGGGACGTCCATCCGCATGACCTATCACGGCGTGCCCTGCACTCCGGAGGACATGATCCTCCTGCTCACGGGCAGGGCGGCGATAGAGGAGGCGAGGAGATGATAGAGATATTCGGAGCTCCGGGGTGCTCTCGGTGCAAGCGCCTAACCATGAGTCTGGACAGGTCCGGGACGACATACGATTACATCGACGTCAGCACGGTGGAAGGCATGGCGGAGGCGGCCTACCGCGAGATAATGGGGCGCACTCTGCCGGTGGCGTATGTCGACGGTGTGGAGAGGTCCTACGAGGACCTGGTCCGGTCGGAGGCGGGGGAATGACCGCTATCACGCTCTTCGTCCACATGAAGCCGGTCACCCAGGGTTCCGTCTCCGCCTTCCCCGTCAAGAGGAAGAACGGCACCTACGGAGCCGTCGTCACCCACGCCCATAAGAATGAGCTGTATTCGCTCCGCAGCACCATCGAGGACGAGTACAGACAGGCAGGCGGAACCCTGACCGATGGAGCCGTGCACGTGAAGGTGCGGTTCCTCTTCATCCGTCCGAAGTCCGCCTCACCGAAGAAGCGCCCGGACATGACCGTCAGGCCTGACGTAGACAAGCTATGCAGGACGGTATTGGACGCATTGACCGGAGTGGCTTACAAGGACGACTCGCAGGTCGTGGGTATCACAGCTATCAAAGAGTACGGAGAAGAGGAAGGGATAGAGATCCTCATAGGGGGCGTCGATCGTGAGTGATGAGGCCGCCCCGTTGGTGATCGTGAGTGATAAAGGCGTGTGCATAAGGGTAGGAATGAAGGGGACACGCTTATCTCGTGTGATGCGCACGTCCATTCTTGCATATCGCATTGCTGAGCTGTATGGGTGGGACAAGAGACGTGTAGAGGCCTTGAAGCGGCATCCGATCTCCCTTTACGCGATACAATGTGCAATCAGATACCAAAGGAATGTGAGAATGTGAGAGTATGATGGAGCTCAAGCCATGCCCGGGATGCGGGGACGAGTATCTGATGGTATATGTCGACAGGCTGACGGAATCCAGCATCCGTTGCTCGAATTGCGGATTCAGATATGTCATCGATAACCGCCACTGTAGCGATTCCACAACGGGTCAGAACCTCGAAGAGCTTATCAAAGGGTGGAACAGAAGGGCGACAGAAGACAGAGCGGACTGCGAATGAAGAAGATCGAGAAGGCGGTAGAATGAAGACGAGATATTCAGGAGGGATGTGACCAGGTACAAGAGCGGCAATCGTTGCACGCTGATATGCAAACAGTCGATCATAGACACGATGCAGGGAGAGCGTCGTCCTATGTCCGTGAGAGAGATAGCCGAGGTGTCCGGATGCGACAGAGGGGCTGTAATGGGCTTCCTGTGGCGGAATCTTGACTATGGTCTCGTGTACGTCGTGGAGATACCGAAGAAGGGGGGGTTGAGGCTCTACGGATTGAGCGAGCACCTCGAAGGCTCTCTATACGAGAGGATTCCCCCCTATCCCGGCACCGTGGACCGAGACATCTAAACCTCTTATCCTCCTCTTTTTAAACCGACGATTTAAAAAAAAGTCGGTAGATGATAAAGACATGACCGACGGTAGCACCGGAAACAGCGTAGACGGTCTGTATGCGAGGCTTCCGAGGCTTCCGAAACCGTCCGCACCCACAGACACGAAGACCCTCATGCCCCCCATGGGGCCGAGAGGGGCTTTCATGGCAAAAGCAATTTCGGAACAATTCAGGCTCCCCGAAATCAACGCGAGCTGCAGGATGCTCCATGCGGACAGCAGCGCCTGGTCTCTCGGCGGACTCATCCGCGCCATCGCGCTGTCGGACGAGGTGCGGTCCGTTAAGATAATGACCTACCGCATAAGCTCCGACCTCGCCGAGATGTTGAACCTCCTCTTCGCCTCGATCCCGGTGACGATATGCGTCAATCCAGTCCAGCAGCTCGGCACCAGCCGGCATAAGAACATCATCCTCGCCTATGCCGACCGCAATGGATGGGACGTCCGCTTCACACGTTCCCACGCCAAGATCCTGATATTCGATTGCGCGCACCATAAGTACGTCATCGAGACCTCCGCGAACATGACGTCCTTGCGGAACCACGAGTTCGCGGTGGTATCCGAGAGTGCGGAGCTGCACGACTTCTACGACCGCGAGCTCTTCGGGGCGGTCGCATGATTCCCCCCGACAAGCGCCTACAGAAGGGCTCCCCCAGGACGAAGGCCATCTCCAAGAAGGGCTCGGAGGCCTCCGTCCGCGTGCGTCGGCAGAGGAAGGAACTTAAAGAGGTGGCCAACGCGTGGCTCGACCAGGCCCTGCAGAAGGGCTCCCCTATCCGCCAGCAGCTCGAGAAGCTCGCCGGGGAAGGTGTGACCATCACCACCGGGGGGGACGCCCTCATCGGCTCGCAGTTCCTCCGGGCGACCATCTATCTGGACACACGCGCCCCGAATTCATCCGCGACACTGCGGGCCAGGCTCCGGTCCCGCCGTCCCCGACCGTGGACAATCCGATCCTGGCGGAGTTCGCCAAGGTCTTCGCGGAGGCTTCGCGCACCCCGCCCTCCGAGGACGAGGAGCCATTCGAGGTCTGAAGATGGCCATCAAGTGCGACGTGCGCCCCTTCCCCCGGCGCGTCATGCGGAGGATGGCATGCCAGGACTTCCTCCAGTTCTACGAGGGTCCCGTCCGTTCGGGGAAGACCCTCTCCTCCCTGCTGGCGTGGCTGATCTACCTGGAGTCCAACCCCGTGTCCCACGTGATGATGTCGGGGGACTCCCTCGGTTCCATCTACCGCAACCTGCTCGGAGGCAATTACGGCCTCCTCTCCCTCTGCCCGGGATCGTACACCACACGCAAGGACAACTGCAACGCGGTCATGCTCCCGACCTCGCACGGGATGGTCACCGCCTACCTCTTCGGCGCGGCCAATGCCGGCTCCGACGAGCCTATCAGGGGTGTCACCGTGGAGGGGTGGTACGCAGACGAGATCACCCTGCACCATCCTGACTTCGTCGCCGAGGCCCTGGCCAGGACCGCCATATCCCCGCATCGTGTCAACATCTGGACGTCCAACCCGGAGGACCCGGACCACTATATCTACACGCAGTACACCGATCGCTTCCGCGCCATGTCCCCGCAGGACCGGGCGGACATCGGCGGATACCACGAATTCCATTTCTCCCTGGAGGACAACCCGGTCCTGACCCCCGAGCGTGTGCGCCAGCTGTCGTCCCAGTTCACCGGTCATGAGCTGGAGCGCAAGATCTACGGTCGGCGTGTCAAGGCCGAGGGGCTGGTCTACGGGTCCATAGACCTGGGGACGGTCTTCCGGTCCGTCGAGGGGAAGACCTTCTTCAACCTGTGCGGTATCGACTTCGGTATCGACCATCCTACTGCGATGGTCTTCGGCGGGTCCATCGTGGGTCGCAAGGGGTGCTACTACATCCAGACGGAGTTCTATCCGACGGATGCCCAGCGCAAGACCTGGACGGTCGCGGACTATTGCGACGAGTTCGTCCGCATCTGCGAGGACAGGGGGGTCAAGCCGTCGTCGGTCCGCACGGCGATAGATCCCGGAGGCGGAGGCAAGGCCCTGATACGCGAGTTCCAGAGGCGGGGGCTGCACGTCCTGACCGCGGACAAGCCGGTCCTTAATGGGATAGCGTTCCTATCCCGGATGCTCTCGACCGAGGCGCTGATAATCCATCCATCCTGCGTCAATATCCGTAGGGAGATGGGGCTGTACTCGTGGAACACCCACGCGTCCCCGGGGAAGACCGAACCGCTGAAGAGGAACGACGACGCGCTGGATGCATTGAGGTATCTCGCATATACGCTGATAGAGCCGGCATACCGGGGTACCGAGAGGGCACCGAAGTATCAGTACAGGCAGGCGAAGGTGCTCCTGAACTCCCTGTGATAGAGAAGGACATTGTATAGGGTGGGAGAAGAAACTACGGAGCAGGGCCTAACAGGTGAGACCCGTTCTCCCTCCTCCACATAGGACATTCGATTGTATGATTTAATACTTTTTCATTACAAAAGGTTGTCGCCCCTGTGACCCGGCGCATGGCCGGAGGGGGATCGTCGAGGGACGGTCCCGTGTCCTCCGGGGGCCTCTGAAACCTTTATCTACGATAGTAGAAATTCAACTCGGCCCGATATATGGACGTTTTCGGCGTATTTAATCGTTTGCGGAATGAGGGTTTAAAAATCACCGTGAGGATGATTCACGCATGAAGACTCTGCCCCGTCCGCGTATCAAGGCCCTGCCGGAGGCCGACCTCACGTCGAGGACAATCCAGCGTGCATACTCCGAGTGGTCTGCACACCTCGGCTCCTATCGGATCCTCCAGGACTACTATCTTGGGGCCTTCCCCCCGTCCCTGGTGACGGCCAACCAATGCCGGTACATCACAGATACCAAAACCTACTTCACATCCGGCCTCCCGACGCAGTACACGCATGCCGTGGACGACGAGGACGCGATGGAGATCGAGGACCTCTTCCACACCCAGAACAAGCCGCTGCTCGACCAGCGCATAACCCGGGGGTGCTCCATCTTCGGGAGGTGCAATGAGCTGGTATTCCTGGACGAGGGCGGGTCCCCCAAATCCAGCTATGTGTCCCCCCTGGACGGCTTCGTGGCCTTCGCCCCGGAGATGGACGGCCCTGCGGTCTTCGGCGCGGTGCACTACAGCGTCAAAGAGGACGATTCGACCACCACCCACCTTCTGGATATCTACACGTCCACCGACGTGACGCGCTATCGTCAGAGCATGCGCGGGTCCGAGTACGGCTGGACGGCCATGTCCGACCCGGTGCCCCACGGCTTCGGCCGTGTCCCCCTCATCGAGTATCAGAACAACGACTACGCCTTGGGCGACTTCGAGCAGTGCATCGCACTGCAGGACGCGATCAACTCGCTCCTCTCGGACCGTCAGGCTGATAAAGACAAATTCGCCCAGGATTACATGGTGCTGAAAGGATTCCTCCTCGGCGAGGACGACGAGGAGCAGGAGGACGCCATGGAGCGCCTGAAAAAGAAAAAGCTCCTCCAGATATCCGGGGACGATGCCGATATCTCCTACCTCACGAAGACATACGACGAGGCAGGTGTCCAGGTCCTCATGGACGAGTACCTCCGGGAGGTCCACAAGACCGCATTCGTCCCGGACATGTCAGACAAGGAGTTCGGCACGGCCTCCGGCGTCGCCATACGCTACAAGCTCCTGGGCCTCCAGGATCTGGCCCAGGGATTCGTCTCCCAGTTCGGCATAGGCTACACCCGGAGGTGCAAGCTCTATGCCAAGGCTCTCAACCTCTCCCCCGACATCTCGCAGATGCGTGCGCTCTTCAAGTTCAACATCCCCTCGGACCTCACCTACGAGTCGCAGTCGCTGACGACCCTGGTCACCGGCGGCATCATCTCCGAGAGGACCGCCCGCGAGAACTGCACGCTCATCGAGGACGCGGACGCGGAGACGGAGGAGATAGAAGCGCAGAGGGCGGCACGCGCACAGATAGACAAGTCGGTCTACGAGGACGACTTCACCGGGAGCCTGATGAGGCTGGAAGATGCCTGACGACGATAGTCCGGACACCAAGGCCGAACGCTACCACCGCTTCGATACCCTCCTGGCCTCGACCATCTCCCGAGCCGCGATCCAGGCGAGCAGGGACATCGTCTCCGATGCGGAGCGCATCCTGTCCACCTACGCCAAGAAGGGGGGCTTCTCGACCAGGTCGGAGGCGCTGATGTACCTGCGGAGCTACATCCGCCCCTCGGACTACGAGGTCCTGCTCGCCAGGGCGCAGACCCTGCCGGAACCCCTCCGGACCCAGTGGTACACCCGGCTGTCCACACCCGCCTACCGCTGGCGCATCACCAACCGCGAGGCGGTCTACGCCTCGACGCAGATGGCGACGCTCCGGGCGAGGGGATACGCCAGGGAGATGATGACCGGACGGGCGCGGACCGTCGCCTCGGATGCCATGGCGAGGACGGCGTACTCGGTCTCCAAGCGTGCGGGGATGGCGATAGCCTTCGACATGCCTAACCAACGGAACCTCAACGGCCTCCTCCGCAAGATGGACCTCGCCTCCAATGTGGAGCTGTTCATGGATACGCTCTCCACGCAGTACGAATCGCTCATCTCCGGTATCCTCTCGGGGAAAGATTTCAGGGAGATATCCGCCGAGATATCCGCCCGCGCCGATATGACGCCGTACAAGGCCAAGCGCTTCGTCCGGACGACCATGACCACGGTCGCGGCCGAGGGGGAGATAGCCGAGGCGCGGAGCCTCGATATCAAGCGCCTCCGCTTCACCTGTACATTCGACGAGAAGACCTGCCCGGTCTGCTCCGCCCTGGACGGGACCGAGTACGACGCGGACGATCCGGACATCATCGTCCCGGGTCCGGAGGGGACGCACTGGAATTGCCGGTGCTCCCTGACACCCGTCATCCCCAAGGGATACGGCGAAGGCAGGAAGCGCTTCGCCAGGGACTCGGAGGGCAGGAGCATCCGGGTCTCCGGAGACATGTCCTTCGACGAGTACTCCTCTTTGTACATCAAGGAATGATTTTTAACATACGGTTTAAAAATTAGCCTTGTGGTAAATTAATCACCATAACGGAGGGTTAACCGTGACTGAAGAGACAGAGACACCTATCAAGCCCAGCGCGGGCACAGAGACCGAGACCGAGACGGAGGTCCCCACCCCATCGGCGCTCACACAGGACCAGGTCAACGAGATCATATCGAGAAGGTTGAACGAGGTCTCCGCCAAGCACAAGGCGGAGACCGACGCGCTCCGGAAGAGATACGAGGACGAGATGGCCAAGTCGCAGATGAGCGCGGAGGAACGGGCTAAGGCCGAGGTCGAGGAGAAGATCGCCGAGCTGGAGCGCACCAACGCCGAGCTCAAGCGGACGTCGGGCCTGAAGGACATCAGCCTCACACTACAGGGAGCGGGGCTCCCCGCGGGGCTGGCTCCGTACTGCTACGACGACGACGAGACGGTGGTGGCATCGCGGGTGTCGGAGCTGTCGAAGGCGTTCGCGGCCTCGGTGAAAGCCGGGGTTCTCGCGGAGCTCCACAAAGGGGCACCGCAGGCTCCCTCCGGGGATGCGGCAGGCGCGCCCGCGGACATGCGTGCCGTGATGCGCAGAGCCGCGGGCCTGAAAGAGTAAG